>DATFBD010000067.1:0-56270 GCA_035254005.1 Burkholderiaceae bacterium
AATTTCGCATCCAGCTCGGCCAGGTGGGCCTGGGCCAGCGCCTTGACCTGGCGGCTGGAACGCTCGCGGTTCTGCCACAGGTCGAGCAGTTCGCCCACCTGTTCCAGCGCAAAGCCCAGATCGCGGCAATGGCGGATGAAGCGCAGGCGCGCCACATCCTTGTCGCCGTAGCGCCGGTAGCCGGCGTCCGTGCGGCCCGGCTGCGGCAACAGGCCGATGCTCTCGTAGTGCCGTATCTTCTTCGCCGAGACCCCGGAGATCGCGGCGGCTTCGCCTATGTTCATCGACATGCTCCTGACGTGTTTTCGATTCCAGTCTGATCCTTGCCATGGTGGGAAGGTCAAGCGTATTGTAGCGCGCACGGGAGCGAGGCTGGCGCCGCTATCGGGCGGACCAGGCCAGGGTCGTCATGACCAGTACCAGCGTCGCCGCCGACAGCAAGGTCTGTAACGTGATCAGCCCGGCCATCAGGTGGCTGTCGCCGCCCAGTTGCCGGGTCAGCACGTAGGAAGTCGGGGCCGTGGGCAAGGCGAAGAACAGCACCAGCGCCGCCGTTTCGATGGCCGACAGGGCCAGCCACCGCGCGCACGCCCAGGCGACGGCCGGCACGATGAGCAATCGCGTCAGGCTGTTGATGATCAACGCGCCGGTCTGGCCGCGCAGTTCATCCAATCGCAGCGCCGCGCCCACGCTAAGCAGGCCAAGCGGCAGGCTGGTAGTGGCCAGCAGCGCCAACAGCCGGTCGGCGCCCCAGCGCAGTTCGATGCCGGCGAGGTTCAGCAGGGCGCCGGCCAGGCATGACAGGATCAAGGGGTTGCGTGCGATGGACCGCAACAGCGCGCCGGGCTTGGTGTGCCGGTCCGCCGACAAGGCCAGCACCGACAGCACGTTCACGATCGGCACGAACACGGCGATAATCACGCTGGCGAACTGCAGGCCCGGTTTGCCGTGCAGGGCACCGATGGCCGCCAGCCCCAGGTAGGTGTTGAAGCGCAGGATACCCTGCAGCAGCACGCCAAAGCGGCTTGCCGGCCAGCGCCTGATCTTGCGGGCGATGAGCAGCCCGGCAACACAGATGGTGACCGCCAGCACCACCGCCGCCAGCAGGCGCGGCAACGCCGGGTCGCGCAACGGCGCAGTGGACAGGCTGGAAAGCAGCAGGGCGGGGAACAGGATGAAGTAATTGAAGCGCTCGGCGCCCGGCCAGAACTGCTCGCCGGGGAAGCCGTATGTCTTCATGCCATAGCCCGCCACGATCAGCAGGAACAGGGGCCAGAGTGAGATCAGGATCGTCGTCATGGTCAGGTGGTCTTCATGTCTCGTGTTGTCATACCCGGAGATGGTAGATTTCATCTGTTTCATGAACAATTGAAATGGAATTCAATATGGTGCGGCAGCGGCTAGAATGGCGATGTCATCCACACTGCGAGCGCCCGCCATGAGCACGCCCACCTTGCGCCAGCTTGAGCTTTTCCTGTCACTCGTGTCGTCCGACGGCATCGCGGGCGCGGGCGCGAAGCTTGGCATGTCGCCCTCCGCCACCAGCCACGCGCTGCGCGCACTGGAGACGGCGCTGGGCGCCGGGCTGGTGGACCGCGGCGCGCCCGGGGTGGCGCTCACCTACACCGGCGAACAGGTGCTGCCGCATGTGCGCGACATGTTCGCGTCCTTGCAGCTGGCGCAGGCCACGGCGCGCGCCGGGGCGGAACTGAAGACAGGCTTGTTGCGGCTGGGTTCATTCGGCGCAAGCGCCACGATACGGGTCTTGCCGCCGCTGCTGGAACGCTTCAAGGCGCGCTACCCGGGCGTGGAAGTCGTGGTGACGGAAAAGCCGGACGAGCAAACCACGCTCGACCTGTCCGAGCGCAGGCTGGAACTGGCGGCCGTCACCCTGCCCAAGCCTGATTTCGATGTGCAGACGCTGGCCGTCGATGAGCTGGTCGCGGTGCTGCCGGCCCATCACCGGCTCGCCGGGCTGGACGTGGTGCCGCTGCGGGAAATGACGGCCGATCCCTTCATCCTGACCCGCGCCGGATCGCAGGCCCTCGTGTCCACGCTGTTCGCCAGGCACGGCTTGCGGCCGCAGGTCAGTTTCGAGCTGGTGCAGCTGATGTCCATCCTGGCGCTGGTGGCCGGCGGCAAGGGGATATCCATCCTGGCCAAGCTGGCGCTGCCTGACCATTTCGACGGCGTCGTGTTCCGGCCGCTCGCGCCGGGAACGTCCAGGCGCATCGGCCTGGCGTGCCTGAACGCGGGTCGGCTGTCGCCGGTGGCGCGCGCCTTCTGGCACGAGGCGCGCCGCTATCACGCCAGCCTCAAAGCCGTGCCCCGCTAGTTTCGTACCGCGTTCGGCGCAACATCCTCCGCCATCCCTTGGCGCGTGGTTCGCCACGCGCCGATCGTGCCGTCCAGGCAGGAACCCGGCTGTCCGCGCCCGTCAAACCAGACCAAAAATTCTTCTTGAAAATTGCAATTTCCACAGTTAGTATGGGCGTAATAAATATCAGGTAACTTGATATAAAACCTGATATAAACCAGCTATAACATTTTTGTCGATCCATGCGAACGGCGGGGCGCAGTGCGCCCCGGCCGAAGGAGATGCTCATCCTCGCGCTTCCGCGCCAGGACCGACCGCTTTGCAAGCCGCGGGATAAATCCGGGCGCCCCGCGGCTGGCCGGCTGCCGTCAGGCGGCGTGGCCACCAGCAGCCCGGCCAACCATGTGTAGTCATAACAATCGATACGGAGACAAACCAATGAATGGTCGACAACTGACCGGAACCGCCGCTGCCGTCAGCGCGGTCTTGCTGCTCGCCGCCTGCGGTGGCGGCGACAGCGTGGCGCCCCTGCCTCGGCTGGCCGCCGCCACGGGCGCGACCCTTTCCTCCTGTGCGGACCTGGTCACGCGCATCAGCTATCCCAACACCGTCATCACGGCCGCCAACGACATCGCCGCCGGCACGCTGGTCGTCGCCGGCAAGCCGGTGGCGCAGCATTGCCAGGTGACGGGCCAGATGTACCAGCGCGTGAGCCCGGTCGATGGCAAGCGTTACGCGATCGGTTTCGAAATGCGCTTGCCGGTCAACTGGAACGGGCGCTTCTTCTACCAGGCCAATGGCGGCACCGATGGCGTGGTCGCCACGGCGACCGGCCCGGTGGGCGGCGGTGGCCCGCTGGACCATGCCTTGAACCAGGGCTTCGCCGTCATCAGTTCCGACGCCGGCCATAACGCGTCGCAAAATCCAAGCTTCGGCATCGACCCGCAGGCCCGTCTCGATTATGGCTACCAGGCCGTGGGCAAGCTCACGCCGATGGCCAAGGCGCTCATCAAGATCGCCTACGGCAAGGAACCCGACCGTTCCTACATCGGTGGCTGCTCCAACGGCGGCCGGCACACGATGGTGGCGGCGGCCCGCTACGCCGACCAGTACGACGGTTTCCTGGTCGGGAATCCGGGCTTCCGGCTGCCGCTGGCGGCGACCGCCAATATCGCCGGCGGCAAGACCTATGCCGCGCTGGCCAGCACGCCGGGCGATTTGTCCACCGGCTTCACGGCCGCCGAGCGCGCGCTGGTGTCGAACGCGGTGCTGGACAAGTGCGACGCGTTCGATGGCGTCAAGGATGGCATGGTGCAGGACGGCGCCGCCTGCCAGGCCGCGTTCAGCCTCGAACGCGACGTGCCCACCTGCGCCGGCGCGCGCGACGGCACCTGCCTGAGCGCGGCGCAGAAGACCGCCATCGGCCAGTTGTTCGCGGGCGCCACCACCGCCACCGGCAAGAAGATCTACGCCGGCTTCCCGTATGACGCGGGGCTGGCGACGGCTGGCTGGGCATCGTGGAAGTTCACGTCGCCGATGCAGCGCGACGCCGGCGCCGTGGGCCTGGTGTGGCAGGCGCCACCTGAGAACGCGGCCACCTTCGATGGCACCAGCTTTGTCCTGAACGGCAACCTGGACGACATGCTGGCCAGGATAGCCGCGACCAACGCCACCTACACGGAAAGCGCGCTGTCGTTCATGCTGCCGCCCAACGTCAGCGACCTGGGTACGCTGAAAAACCGTGGCGCCAAGCTGCTGGCTTATCACGGCACCAGCGATCCGATCTTCTCCAGCGACGACACCAGCGCCTGGTATGACAGCCTGCGCGCGGCCAACGGTGGCGACGCGGCCAATTTCGCCCGCTTCTTCCGCGTGCCCGGCATGAACCATTGCAGCGGCGGTCCGACGGCCGACCAGTTCGACATGCTGACGCCGCTCGTCAACTGGGTCGAGAAGGGACAGGCGCCGGACGCCGTGCAGGCCAGCGTGCGTGGCCCCGGCAACAGCGGCGGCGTCAACGCCGACGTGCCGTCGGCCTGGTCCGCGACCCGCAGCCGGCCGTTGTGCGCCTATCCGAAGGTGGCGAAATACAAGGGCAGCGGCAGCGTCGAGGACGCGGCGAACTTCAGTTGCCAGTAAAGCAATCAACGCCATGGCTCGCTGGCGCGACCCGGTTGCGCCAGCGGTTCACGGCACCCAGGCACCCATTTTTAAACGAGGAGAAGAACAATGAAATCGATCATGCAATCCGTCAGGACCGGCATCGCCGTGGCCTTGCTGCTGCCCGCGCTCTGCCTGGCCGGCGAGGAGCGGGGCACGGCGCCCGAAGCAGAAGCGCTGGTGAAGAAGGCGGTGGCCTACTGGAAGCAGAACGGCAGGGACAAGGCGCTGGCGGAGTTCAACAAGCAAAGCAGCCAGTTCCGGGTCAAGGACCTGTACATCGTCGCCTTCGACATGACCGGCATGGGCCTGGCCCATCCCAATCCCAAGCTGGTCGGCAAGTCCACGCCCGGCATCAAGGATGTCGATGGCAAGATGATCTTCCGCGAGTACGTGAACACGGTGGAAACCAAGGGCCGGGGCTGGGTCGATTACAAGTGGCCCAGCCCTGCCACCGGCGCCATCGAGAGCAAGTCCACCTACCTGGAGAAGGTGGACGACGTCATCATCGGCGCCGGCATTTACAAGTAAGCGCAGCACAAGTAAGCCCCGCCGCGACAGGGCGGGCGCTTCGGGCGGGCTAGAGCGGCGCCCGGTCGAGGTGTTCGGCCACCATTTCCCGCACCAGGTCGATCAGCCCCTGCTGGGTGGCCGTGACCTGGCGGTGCGAATTGACGGCCAGCGACAGCTTGGCCTTGAGGCCATCGCCGAGGATGGAACGCAGCCGGTACTGGCGCGCGCTGGCCAGGTTGGCCACCGCCGTCTGCGACAGGATGGCGTAGCCGAAGCCCTCGGCCACCAGGTCGAGGATGGCGTTCACCCCGTCCACCTCGAAGGCGATGGTGGGGCGCAAGCCCAGGTTGGCCAGTTCGCCTTCGATCAGCATGCGGATCGCGTTCGGGCGGCTGGGCACGATCAGCGGGTAGTCCGGCAGTTCGCCGATGGCGACCGGCGTGGCCGGGCCACCGTCACTGTGGGGCGCGACCAGGAACAACTCTTCTTCCAGCAGCGGGGTCAGGTCCACATCGGGCAGGGGCGAGGCGTTGTAGAGCAGGGCCACGTCCAGGCGGCCCGACAGCAGCGATTCGTGCATGCCCGAACTCATGCCTTCGCGGATGGCCAGCGTGGCGGCCGGGAAGCGCTCCTTGAACTCGCGGAAAATCGGCACGGCCAGGATCTTCAACAGGCTGGGCGGCAAGCCCAACGCCACGTGGCCCACCAGCGCGCCGCGCGCGCGCCCCAGTTCCTCGCGCAGGCGTTCGACCTGGTACAGGATGCCGCGGCCGTATTCGAGCAGCAGCTTGCCGGCGTCGGTGGTGACCACGCCGCGGCCGTTGCGCACCAGCAGCGTCTGCTTGAACTCCAGCTCCAGCATGCGTACCTGGCGGCTCAGCGCGGGCTGGACGATGTCGAGCACGCTCGCGGCCCGCGTGAAGCTGCCGAGCTCGGCCACGCGCACGAAATATTCCAGTTGTTTCAAGTCCATCGGTGGCTCCCCTCACTAAACATCATGGCGTCATTGCGTCCTGGCGCTGGCGCTCACTGGCCGTTGCTCACTTCATCGGCCAGCGTGGGGTCGATCATGATCGCGCTCAGCGCGTGCAGCACCTGGCGCAGGTTCTGGTGCAGGGCGCTGCGTTGGGCGCTGGTCAGCTTGGACAGCATGCCCGATTCCAGCCGCGCCACATGCGCGTGCGCCCGGTCCAGCAGGGCCTGGCCCGTGGCCGTCAGGCTCAGCCGCACGATGCGGCCGTGGGTGGGGTCGGGCTGGCGTTCGACCCAGCCTTTTTGTTCCATCAGCTTGACCATCTCATTGGCCGATTGCGGCGAGATCAGCGAGCGCTCGGCCAGCTGGGCGTTGCTGATCTGCGCATGCGTTTCGAGGAAGGACAGCGCCGTGTACTGGCTCACCGTCAGGCCCAGCGGCGTCAGGGCGTCGCGGATGCGGCGGTTGACGGCATGGTCGAGCCGGCCGATCAGGTAGCAGACGCCGAGCGGCCGGGATTTTTCGCCGGCGGCGGTGTCGTTGGGGAGTGCGTTCATGGTGATTCCGTGTGTGAAAGTTGGCAGGTTGCCTGATATATGTTGCAGATCTTACCGCAACCGGGGCCGGTACCGGAATTATTTTCGGAAAAGCTTGACGCAGGCTTGCGTTTTTCCATTTATCCTTTATGATTGATGTATCAGGTAGCCTGATATTGACTAATTAAGGAGGCTGAGAATGGCTAAGTACGAACAACGTTGGACTTGTGTGAAGGTCGAAGTCGAGGCAGGCATCGCCTGGGTCACCCTGAACCGTCCCGAAAAACGCAACGCGATGAGCCCCACGCTCAACCGCGAGATGATCGACGTGCTGCAGACGCTGGAACTGGACGAGGAAGCGGCGGTGCTGGTGCTGACCGGCGCCGGCGATTCCTGGACGGCCGGCATGGACCTCAAGGAATATTTCCGCGAAACGGATGGCAAGCCCGAGATCTTCCAGGAACGTTCGCGCCGCGACGCCTGCGAATGGCAGTGGAAGCTGCTGCGCATGTACAACAAGCCCACCATCGCCATGGTCAACGGCTGGTGCTTTGGCGGCGGTTTCTCGCCGCTGGTGGCCTGCGACCTGGCCATCGCCGCCGACGAGGCCACCTTCGGCCTGTCCGAAATCAACTGGGGCATCCCGCCGGGCAACCTGGTCAGCAAGGCCATGGCTGACACCGTGGGGCACCGCGAATCGCTGTACTACATCATGACGGGCGAGCCGTTCGGCGGCCAGAAGGCGGCCCAGATGGGCCTGGTCAACAAGAGCGTGCCGCGCGCCCAGCTGCGCGATGAAGTGCGGGCGCTGGCCAACAAGCTGCTGGAAAAAAATCCCGTGGTGCTGCGCTATGCCAAGAACGGCTTCAAGCGCTGCCGCGAACTCGATTGGGACCAGTGCGAGGACTACCTGTACGCCAAGCTGGACCAGTGCATCGGCCGCGATCCCGAGCAGGGCCGCAAGGAAGGCATGAAGCAATTTCTCGATGACAAAACCCTTAAGCCCGGCCTGCAAACCTACCAGCGCAAATAAACGGGGACATCGCGAAGCAACCGGTGGCCCGCAGCGGGCGCCGGCATTCTATCGAGGAGGAGACTATGCATAAAATCGATTTGCTGATCGGCGGCGCAAGCCGTCCCGCCACCAATGGCGCCACGTTCGAGCGCAAGAATCCGGTGACCGGCGAGGTGGTCACGCTGGCCGCCGCCGCCACGCTGGAAGATGCCGATGCTGCCGTCGCAGCAGCGGCAGCAGCCTTCCCGGCCTGGGCCGCGATGGCGCCCAGCGCGCGCCGTTTGCTGCTGCTGAAGGCGGCCGAAGTGATGGACCGGCGCGCGCCGGAATTCATCGCCATGGGCGTGGCCGAAGCGGCTTCGACGCACATCTGGTACGGCTTTAACGCCATGCTGGCGGCCAATATGCTGCGCGACGCGGCCGGCATGGTCAACCAGGTCGGCGGCGAAGTGATCCCGTCCGACGTGGACGGCAACCTGGCCATGGCCGTGCGCCAGCCGGCTGGCGTGGTGCTCGGCATCGCGCCGTGGAACGCGCCCGTGATCCTGGGCACGCGCGCCGTCGCCGTGCCTCTGGCCTGCGGCAATACCGTGGTGCTGAAAGCGTCGGAACTGACGCCGGGCCTGCACCGCCTGATCGGCGACGTGTTCCAGGAAGCGGGATTCCCGGCCGGCGTCGTCAACGTGATCAGCAACGCGCCGGCCGACGCGGCGGCGCTGGTTGATCGCCTGATCGCCAATCCGGCCGTCAAGCGTGTCAACTTTACGGGTTCGACCCACGTGGGCCGCATCATCGGCCAACTGGCGGCCAAATACCTCAAGCCGGCCGTGCTGGAACTGGGCGGCAAGAACCCGATGCTGGTGCTGGACGATGCCGATATCGACGAAGCCGTGACGGCGGCCGCCTTCGGTTCCTACTTCAACCAGGGCCAGATCTGCATGTCCACCGACCGCATCATCGTGTCCCGCGCGGTGGCCGATAGCTTCGTCGACAAGCTGGCGACCAAGGTGGCCACCATGAAGGCGGGCAAGCCGGGCAGCGATGGCTGCATCCTGGGCGCCATGGTCAGCCCCGAGGCGGCCGCGCGCGTGGAACGGCTGGTGGCTGACGCGGTGGCCAAGGGCGCCACGCTGGCCACCGGCCCGGTGCAGGCTGACGGCGCGCTGCTGCAGCCGGTGCTGGTGGACGGCCTGACGCCGGCCATGGACCTGTACCGCGAGGAAGCGTTCGGCCCGGTGGTATCGGTGCTGCGCGTGGACAGCGACGACGAGGCGGTGGCGCTGGCCAACGACAGCGAGTACGGCCTGTCGGCCTCCGTGTTCAGCAAGGACATCGGACGCGCCATGGCGCTGGCCAAGCGCATCGAGTCGGGCATCTGCCACATCAATTCGTCCACCGTGCATGACGAGGCGCCGATGCCGTTCGGCGGCGTCAAGGCGTCCGGCTACGGCCGCTTCGGCGGCAAGGCGGGCATGGCCGAATTCACCGACCTGCGCTGGATTACGGTGCAAACCACGCACCGCCACTACCCGGTGTAAGAAGCCGATTCACCAGACCATGGCGTCGCCGTAGCGCCGCGCCATGGTCATGTTGAACCGCCTTCCAAGGAGGGCGGCCGGCTCCACCGCGGACTGGCCGCTGCATGAGCATTTTTGGCACGGGCCTCACCCGTGCCCACAGTTTGGGAATACACATGGATACCTACGGCGCACCGCTGCGCGATATGCGCTTCATCCTCGACCACCTGGTTGGCATCGAAGGCATCGCGGCCTTGCCCGGCTGCGAGGCGGCCGACCCGGAGCTGGTCTACAGCATCCTTGAGGAAGCCGGAAAATTCGCGGCCGGCGTGCTGGCGCCGATCAACAAGTCCGGCGACCTGCAGGGTTGCCGCCTCGATGGCGACCGCGTGCTCGTGCCGCACGGCTGGCAGGAAGCCTGGGATCAATTCGTGGCCGGCGGCTGGCTGGGCCTGTCGCTGCCGGCCGAATACGGCGGGCAGGGCTTGCCCAAGGCGCTCTGGGCGCCCGTGTGGGAGATGTGGTTCTCGGCCAACCTGGCCTTCACCATGCTGCCGCAACTGACGCTGGGCCAGACCGAGGCGCTCGAAGTGGCGGCCGACGACGCCATGAAAGCCCTGTACCTGCCGCGCATCGTCAGCGGCGAATGGTCCTGCAACATGAGCCTGACCGAGCCGCAGGCCGGTTCCGACCTGGCGGCCGTGCGCATGCGCGCCGAAGCGGCCGGCGACGGCAGCTTCCGCCTGTTCGGCCAGAAGATCTTCATTTCCTACGGCGACCATGAACTGACGGACAACATCGTCCACCTGGTGCTGGCCCGGCTGCCCGATGCGCCGGCCGGCATCAAGGGCATCTCGCTGTTCCTGGTACCCAAGTTCCTCGTCAACGCTGACGGCAGCCTGGGCGCGAAGAACGACGTGCGCGCCGTCTCGCTGGAACACAAGATGGGCATCCACGGCAGCCCGACCTGCACCATGGCCTATGGTGACCAGGGCGGGGCGGTCGGCTATCTCGTCGGTGAACTCAATCGCGGCATCGAATACATGTTCGTGATGATGAACGAGGCCCGCTTCGGCGTCAGCCTGCATGGCGTGGCGCTGGCCGAACGGGCCTACCAGATGGCGCTGCGCTACGCCCACGAGCGCAGCCAGGGCAAGGTGGCGGGCGAGGCCGGCCGGCCTATCGCCGGCCACCCGGACGTCAAGCGCCAGTTGCTGGCCATGCGCACCCGCATCTTCGCCATGCGTGCGCTGGTCTATCCGGCCGCCGCCTGGTTCGACCACGCGCGCCACCATCCGCAGCCCGAGGCGGCCGCTCGCAGCCGCCGCTACATCGACCTGCTGATGCCGGTGCTGAAGGGCTGGAACACCGAGACGGGCAATCTGGTGTGCGACGACGCGATCCAGGTGTTCGGCGGCATGGGCTTTGTCGAGGAAACCGGCGTCGCCCAGCACTATCGCGACGGGCGCGTGACCCGCATTTACGAAGGCACCACCGGCATTCAGGCCAATGACCTGGTCAGCCGCAAGATCCTGCGCGAGAACGGCGCCACGCTGCGCGAACTGGTGGCCGACATCCGCGCCGACATCGCGGCCCTGGCCGACGTGGCGCAAGCGAAGGGCGCGGCGGAACTGGCGCGGCATGCCCAGGCGCTGGCGGGCAACGTGGACGACCTGGAACGGGCCACGGACTTTCTGCTGGCCAACGGCGCCAGCGACCCCGCCATCGTGCAGGCGGCGGCCGTGCCTTTCCTGCACCTGACGGGCCTGGTTTGCGCCGGCTGGCGCGTGGCCCAGGCGGCGCGGGCGGCGCAGTCGATGCTGGCCGCTTCGGCCGCGTCGGCCGCGCCGGGCGCGTCGGCCGCGACGAACGCGTCGAGTGCGCCGAATGCGCCGGATGCGTCGGCCGCAGCGGCGGGCGCGGGCGCGCGCGCGGAGGATGCCGGCTACCTGCGCGGCGTGCTGGCGCTGGCGGCCTTCTGGTTCGCCACCTATGCGCCCCAGGTGCGCGCCCACGCCGACACGGTGGCCGCTTCGGCCTGCGTCGGCGTGGCGCCGGACGCTGCCCTCTGGGCCTGAATTTCAACGGCGGGAAGCGCTGCAAAGGTGTCTTGAACATCGCGCGCGATCGCCAGACAATACGACTACAGGAGACAAGATGAATACCGCAGCATTCAAGGCTATCGTGGAATCGGATTACCGGCCCGTCAGCATCGGCCATCCGCCGCCCGAGATCCGGTGCGACGCCGACGGCGTCTGGCACATCCGGCCGCTCGAAGCGCTGGGTGACTACCCGCGCTGCCTGACCGACCGCCTGGTGGAGGGCGCCCGCCGGTTCCCCGAGCGCACCCTGATGGCAGCGCGCGGCGCGGACGGCGAGTGGATCCGCATCAGCTACGCCGACATGCTGGCGCGCGTGCGCCGCATTGGCCAGTGGCTGCTCGACCGCGGCCTGTCGGTCGAGCGCCCGCTGCTGGTGTTGTCCGGTAACGACCTTGAGCACAGCCAGCTGATGTTCGCCGCCATGTACGTCGGCATTCCCTATTCGTCGGTGTCGCCGGCCTATTCGCTGGTGGCCACCGACTACGGCAAGTTGCGCCACATTGTCGATACGGTCACGCCGGGCATGGTGTACGCGGCCGAAGGCGCGCCGTTCGCCAAGGCCATCGCCGGCGCGCTGGCGGCCGACGTCGAGATCGTGCTGGGCAAGGGCGAGCTGCCCGACCGCACCAGCACCCCGTTCGCGCAACTGCTGAAGACGGTGCCGCGGACGGCCGATGCGGCCAATGCCGCCGTCGGTCCCGACACCATCGCCAAGTTCCTGTTCACGTCCGGCTCGACCAAGCTGCCCAAGGCCGTGGTGACCACCCAGCGCATGCTGTGCGCCAACCAGCAGATGCTGTTGCAGACCATGCCTTACTTCGCCGAGGAGCCGCCGGTGCTGGTGGACTGGCTGCCATGGAACCACACGTTTGGCGGCAGCCATAACGTCGGCATCGCGCTCTACAACGGCGGCAGCTTCTACATCGATGACGGCCAGCCCACCGCCAGGCGTTTCGACGAAACCCTGCGCAACCTGCGCGAGATTTCGCCCACCGTCTATTTCAACGTGCCCAAGGCGTGGGAAGACCTGACCGTGGTGCTGGAACACGACGCCCAGCTGCGCGACAAATTCTTCGCCCGCCTCAAGCTGTTCTTCTTCGCCGGCGCCGGCCTGTCGCAGGCGGCCTGGGACCGGCTCGACCGCGTCACCGAAGCCCATTGCGGCCACTTGATCCGCATGATGGTGGGCCTGGGCATGACGGAGACGGCGCCATCCTGCCTGTTCTCGACCGGCGGCGTGATCGGCGCCGGCTACGTGGGCCTGCCGGCGCCCGGTTGCGAAGTCAAGCTGGTGCCCACCGACGGCAAGCTGGAAGCGCGCATGCGCGGCCCGCACGTGATGCCCGGCTACTGGCGCAACCCGGCGCAAAGCGCGGAAGTGTTCGACGCCGAAGGCTACTACTGCACCGGCGACGCACTCAAGTTCGTCGATGAAGTGCGGCCGGAACTGGGGCTGGTATTCGATGGCCGCATCGCCGAGGATTTCAAGCTCTCGTCTGGCACCTTTGTCAGCGTGGGGCCGCTGCGCGCCAAGGTCATCACGACCGGCGCACCGTATGTGCAGGACGTGGTGGTGGCCGGCATGAACCGCGACCAGATCGGCTTGCTGGTGTTCGCCCGCCCGGCCGAATGCCGGCAACTGGCCGGCCTCGATGAACGGGCCGACTTGTTCGAAGTGATGACCCACCCGGCCGTGCGCGCCCACTTCCAGCAGCTGCTGGCGCGCGTCAACAGCACGGCCACGGGATCGGCCAACCGCGTGGCCTGGATCCGCCTGCTGGAAACCCCGCCATCCATCGACCACAGCGAAGTGACCGACAAGGGCTCGATCAACCAGCGCGCCGTGCTGTCCCGTCGTGCCGAACTGGTCGAAGCACTGTATCGCGGCCAGGACGATTTCGCCATTCTGGCCTGAGGGGCCGCCGGCGCTGGACGCCGGCTCCGCACCACCATTTTCAAAGGAACCACGCCATGCACTGCGATGACCTGATCGCCATTGATTTCCACACCCACGCCGAAGTGTCCTGCTGTCAGGGCCACGACCATTTCGGCGATGAATTCGACCGCGCCGCCGACAAATATTTCGGCTCCGACCGGCGCCCGACCATCGCCGAGACGGTGGCCTACTACCGCGAGCGCAAGATCGGCCTGGTGATGTTCACCGTCGACGCCGAAGCCCAGATTGGCCGGCGCCGCATTCCCAACGAGGAGATCGCCGAGGCGGCGCGCGCCAACAGCGACATGATGATCGCCTTCGCCAGCATCGACCCGCACAAGGGCGTGATGGGCGCGCGCGAGGCGCGCCGCCTGATCGAGGAATACGGCGTGCGCGGGTTCAAGTTCCACCCGACCGTGCAGGGCTTCCTGCCGTATGACCGCTTCGCCTGGCCGCTGTATGAAGTGATCGCCGAATACGGCTTGCCGGCGATTTTCCACACCGGCCATTCCGGCATCGGCAGCGGCATGCGCGCCGGCGGCGGGCTGAAGGTGGCCAATTCCAATCCCATGTTGCTGGAAGACGTGGCGATCGACTTTCCGGACATGCAGATCGTGATGGCCCACCCAAGCTGGCCATGGCAGGACGAAGCCTTGTCGCTGTGCCTGCACAAGCCCAACGTGTGGATCGACCTGTCGGGCTGGTCGCCGCGTTACTTCCCGCCGCAGCTGGTGCAATACGCCAACACGCTGTTGCGCGAACGCATACTTTTCGGCTCGGATTTTCCCTTGATTACGCCCGACCGCTGGCTGGCCGATTTCGAAAAAGCGGGCTTCAAACCCGAGGTCGCACCGCTGATCCTCAAGCGCAATGCCATGCGTCTGCTGGGGCTGGGCGGCGCGTAGGACGAATTTAGCTGGCTCTATCGCAAAAGGGTATAACTGCTAGTGCCCGCGATCTCTTCCACCCTATATAGCAGGCCTGCACAATCAGTCATATGCAATAACAAAATTTTAGCGGTTCAACTACATACCACGGCAAGTGGAGGAGACACAATATGACACCCAATAACACGATCGACATACGCAAGTTGGTCGAAGAGAGCAAGTTCACGCGGTTCCATTTCCTGATATTCGCGACCTGCTTTTTCGTCATCCTGCTCGATGGCTTCGACACGGCGGCCATCGGCTACATCGCACCATCGCTGCTGAAGGAATGGGGCCTGACCAAGCCGCAACTGGCGCCCGTGCTGAGCGCCGCGCTGGCCGGCCTGGCGCTGGGCTCGGTGGCCATCGGCCCGCTGGCCGACCGCCTGGGCCGCAAGTTCCTGCTGTGCGGAGCGGTCGGTCTGTTCGGCCTGGCCAGCCTGATTTCCTCGACGGCCGGCAGCCTCAATGAACTGGTCGCCTGGCGCTTCATCACCGGCCTGGGCCTCGGTGGCGCCATGCCGCTGGCGGTCACCATGGCCAACGAGTTCGCACCCGGCAAACGGCGCGCCTTGCTGACCAGCGCCATGTTCACCGGCTTCCCGCTGGGCGCGGCCTGGGGCGGTTTCCTGTCGGCCTGGATGATCCCGGCCTGGGGCTGGCGCAGCGTGCTGCAGCTGGGCGGCGTGCTGCCGGTCTGCCTGGCGCTGATCATGCTGTTCATCGTGCCCGAGTCGGTGCAGTTCCTGGTGGCGCGTGGCCGTTCGGCCGACCGCATCCGCGCCGTGCTGTCCCGTTTCTCGGACAAGGTGGGCGAGGCCAGCGCTTTCGTCATGGGTGAAAAGGCGCAAGGCACCGGCGCCACCGGGCAGGACAAATCCGGCGTTGCGCTGATCCTGTCGCGCTCCTACGTGGTCGGTTCGACCATGCTGTGGCTGACCTATGGCATGGGTATCGTGATTTTCTACGCGCTGATCAACTGGATGCCCATCCTGCTCAAGGATGGCGGCCTCGATCCGAAGACGGCCATGCTGGTGACGTCGCTGTTCCCGCTCGGTGGCGTGGGCGCCATCGCCTTGGGCCTGCTGATGGACAAGTTCAACGCCAACCGCGTCATCATGTTCGGTTATCTGATCACCGCCGTGTTCGTGTATGCGATCGGCCAGGCGGCCGGCAACCTGGGCTGGCTGGTGCTGATGGTGTTCGTCGCCGGCGCCGTGATGAATACCACCCAGAGCAGCATGCCGGCGCTGGCGGCCAATTTCTATCCGACGGCCGGACGTGCCACCGGCGTAGCGTGGATGATGGCGATCGGCCGCATCGGCGCCGTCGCCGCGCCGTTCCTGGTGGCTGAACTGCAGCGCCGCCAATTCGGCTTCGACCAGATCTTCGCAGTGCTGGCCATCCCCGGCCTGATCGCCGCGCTCGCCCTGTTCATCAAGAACAGCTCCCATCCGGAGCGCAAGCCGGTGCTGCTGCAGCCGGCCGATGCCTGAGCCGCGCGCGCACTAGCCCGACCGGGCACACCCCATCCACCAGCCTGGCCGCCCGAACGCGGCGAGCCGGCGTACCGACTTTCCTCCCGGATTTTCCGGGAGGGATGCCCCCGGCTTGTCCAGCGGGAATGATAATAAAACGAGGAGATAAGCATGACCGTAATTCAGCACCGTCCGGCTAGCGCCACCAAGACCATGGTTGGCGCCCTGATTGCAGCGTTTGGCCTGGCCGGCGCCTTGCCGGCGCACGCCGACAGCGAAGTCGACGCGCTGCGCCGCGAACTGGCCGAACAGCGCCAACTGATCCAGAAGCTGCTGGGCCAGCAGGAGAGCCAGCAGCGGGCCGTGTCCAGCATTGAACAGAAAGTGGCCGCCGCCCCGGCCGCCCCGGCCGCCAGCGCCTCGGCGCTGCCGCAGGGCATGACGATCTATGGCGTGCTCGATGGCGGCGTCGAACGCATCACCGACGTCAAGAACGGCGCCAACGAGGGCAGCGTGACCCGCATGCCCAATATCACCGGCACGGTGGCGTCGCGCCTGGGCTTCAAGGTCAGCAAGGAACTGGTGCCCGGCATCAACGGCGTGGCCGTACTCGAAACCGGCTTCAACTTCGACAGCGGTACGCTGGGGCAGGGTGGCCGCCTGTTTGGCCGCCAACTGTACGCCGGTGTCGAGACGGCTTACGGCGCCTTCACCATGGGCCGCCAGTATTCGATGCTGGTGTTCGCCATGGATTCCGACCTGCTGGGCCCGAACATCTACGCGCTCGGCTCGCTCGACGCCTACCTGCCGAATGCCCGCTATGACAACGCGCTGGCCTGGCGCGGCAAGTTCGGCAAGGCTTCGTTCGGCGCCACCTACAGCCTGGCGCGCGACAGCGCCGGCGGCGCGCCCGGTACCGGCACCTGCGCCGGCGAACTGCCGGGCGCGGGCAGCAATGCCTGCCGTGGCTGGTCGGCGATGGCCAAGTACGACGACGCGCGCTTTGGCGTGGCGGCGGCCTACGACGAGCAGAAGGGCGGCACCGGCGCCCTGGCGAACTTCTTCAACGGCGCCGCACCGCTCGCGTTCACGCGGCCGGAGGACACCGACAAGCGCAGCCACCTGGGCGGCTACGTCAACCTCGGCAGCGCCAATGGCGGCGCCGGCGGCAAGGTCGGCATCGGCTGGCTGGGCCGCAAGGCCGAGCTGGCCTCGGGCACCGTCAAGTCCGATGCTTACTACCTGGAAGGCGCTTGGCGTTTCAATGAGACCTACACGGTCGAAGGCGGCTACCACCACATCACCAACAAGGACCAGGACCGCGACGCCGACCTGTACGTGCTGCGCGCGTTCTACTTTGTGACCAAGGACTTCTCGCCGTACTTCCAGTTCGCCCACATCAACAACAGCGCCAAGGCCCAGTACGCGGCCTCGGTCGGCGCCGGTGTCGCGCCACCGGCTGGCGGCGCGCAGACGGCCGTGATGCTCGGTCTGCGCTACCGCTTCTGATATCCAGCCAAGCTTAAACCGGGGTCAGGTCATACTGTCGCGCAAGATGCACGCATCTTGCGCGACAGCATGACCTGACCCCGGTTTTGTTTGCGCTACAGGCCGGCTTCGATCGCCGCGCTGACCTGGTACAGCTTGTCGAGCAGCCAGCGCATCATCGGATGCTGCTGGTAGCGCTGGTGCCAGATCGCGTACATCGGCATCTCGGGGCAGGTGAACGGGGTGCCGGTCTGGGCGAAGCCGGCCAGCTGGCTGGCGCCAAGGCGGTGCGGCAGCGTCGCCAGGTAGCTGGTCCCTTTGAGGAAGGGCTCGATGCCGGCGAACCCCGCCACGCAGACGGCGAAGCGCCGTTCTATGCCTTTGCCTTTCAGGTAGTCGTCGATGTCGAGATGGCGTTGCGGCTCATACACCACAGTGACATGTTCGGCGGCCAGGTAGTCCTGCAGGTCGCGCGGCGCCTGGCGCACTTGCGGATCGTAGAACACCACGTAACGGTCGTTGAACAGGCGGCGCTGGACGATGTCGCTGCCCGCCGGCGGCCGAGGCGAGATCACCAGCTGGCAGCGGTCGGTGCGCAGCAGCTCGCTGCCGGGGATGTTGGAGGGAATCACGCGCAGGCGCAACTGGGGCGCTTCGTGCTTGAGCAGCGCGAACAGCGCGGGCAGCAGCAGGTCGCGCTGCAGGTCGTTGGCGGCGATGGTCAGGGTGCGGTCCAGGCTGGCCGGGTTGAAATCGGGCTTGCTGCTGAACTGCTGCAACTGGTCGAGCAACACCCTGGCCTGCGCCGCCAGCTCGTCGGCTTGCGCCGTGGCCACCACCGAGCGGCCCGATTTGACGAACAGCGGGTCGCCGACGATGCCGCGCAGCTTGTCGAGCATGTGGCTGACGGCCGACTGCGTAATGCCCAGCCGCTGGGCGGCACGGGTGACGGAGCCTTCCTCGTGGACGGCGATCAGCAGCCGCAGCAGCCGTCCATCCAGGTCCAAATAATCGACATTGTTCATGCGTTCATTGTAACCAATCTGTCTCATTTATCGATCGCGCGGCCGGCTGGGCCGGTATAGCTGTTATGCCGCACAGCGATAGCCGTGGCCGCGTGCCCCAGAGCGCACAAATGATCGAATATTCTCATGGATTGCATGAGGAATGATCTGTGTATTTAATGGGTTGCGCCGCCAATAATGCAGTGGCGACGCGGGATCAGCGCATGATCCGGCAGCGCGCCACCCTCGAAACATTTTCAGGAGACGCAAACATGACTGCTCCCCAGCAGAAGCGCACGATTCCGGGCGCGCCCATCTTCGACAGCGACGCGGCCCGCCACGGCTACGCGCTCAACAAGATGTGCTATTCGTTCAACAGCAAGGCCAACCGCGACGCCTTCGTCCGCGATGAGCGGGCCTACTGCCAGCAATTCGGCCTCAACCAGGAACAGACCCGCGCCATCCTTGAGCGCGACGTGCTGTCGCTGATCCGCGCGGGCGGCGGCGTGTACTTCCTCGGCAAGCTGGCCGGCGGGGTGCTCGGCCTCGACATGCAGGACATCGGCGCCTTGCAGACCGGTATGACCAAGGAAGAATTCAAAGCGAAACTTGTAGCGGCGGGGAAATAAATCATGGCGAAAATCGTAGGCATCCTGAACACCTCGCACGTGCCGGCCATCGGCAAGGCGATCCACCAGAACCTCCAGCAAGATCCGTACTGGAAACCGTTCTTCGACGGCTTCCCGCCGATCCGCGCATGGCTGGACCGGGTCCGGCCGGACATCGTCGTGTCCTGCTTCAACGACCACGGCCTGAACTTTTTCCTCGACAAGCAGCCCACCTTCGCCATCGGCGCCGCGGCCGAATACCGCAGCGAGGACGAGGGCTGGGGCATCCCCACCATGCCCAGCTTCCCGGGCGCCGAAGACCTGTCCTGGCATATCCGCGAGCGCTTGATCCGCGACGATTTCGACATGGTCACCTGCCAGGAAATGCTGGTCGATCATGCCTTCACGCTGCCGATGGCGCTGCTGTGGCCGGAACAGAAATGGCCGGTCAGGAGCGTGCCGGTGTGCGTCAACACGGTGTTGTTCCCGCTGCCGTCGGCGCGCCGCTGCTACAAGCTCGGCGAAGCCATCGGCCGCGCCATCGCCGCCTTCCCGGAGGACGCCAAGGTGCTGGTGATCGGCTCGGGCGGCCTGTCGCACCAGCTCGAAGGCGAGCGGGCCGGCTTCATCAACAAGGAATTTGACCTCAAGTTCATGGACAGCATGGTCAACGATCCGCAGTGGGCCACCCAGTTCTCCGATCTCGACCTGGTGGAGCAGGCCGGCAACGAAGGCGTGGAGTTGCTCAGCTGGCTGATCGCACGCGGCACCGTGGCCGGCGCGGTCAAGGTGGTGCATTCCAACTTCCATATCCCGATCTCCAACACGGCGGCGGCGACCATGCTGCTGGAACCGGTCTAAGCACGGTGGCACGGCGGTAGCGGCGGCCGTCGCGCCGTCGCGCCGCCGCCATGCCAGTCTCCCGGCCATGTCGGCCATTTCCCATCCGAAAAGTTGAATTTTTGATCAGCCAGCGTGCGGGCACATGCGTGCCGGGTATGACGCAAGTTGATATTTGGTATTGGAATATTGCCGCATGCTGTTGCATACTCGGACGTGTGCGGAAGTGCGGCGCTGGACGGGAGAGAGAGACGCAGTGGAAAATTACCGACAGTTGATTGAGAAATTCAAGCTGCGCTCGCGGTTGCGTTTCGATATCGAGTCCGCCCACATCTGGCTGGACGAGAACCGGATGATGCTGATGCACGCGCGCTCGCTCGACGTGCTGCGGCGCAGGCTGTTGGAGACGATGGGCGAGCGCCGCGCGCGCAGCCTGCTGTTCCAGATGGGCTTCGCCTCCGGCCAGCTCGACGCCGAGCTGGCCATCAAGATGACGGGCGAGGGCGATCCCTATGAAGTGTTCAAGATCGGTCCGATGCTGCATGCCTTCGAGGGCCAGGAGAACGCCACCATCACCAAGGCCGACATCGACTGGGAGAACGGCATCTTTGTCGGCGAAGTGGAGTGCGTCGGTTCCTGGGAGGCTGAATCGCACTTGCGCCATTTCGGCGTGTCCGAGTCGTCGGCCTGCTGGATGCTGGCGGGCCATGCATCGGGCTATGTCAGCCAGTTCTTCAATCGTTTCATCGTGTTCCATGAGGTGAAGTGCGTGGCCAGGGGCGACGACAAGTGCGTCATCGTGGGCAAGCCGGCCGAAGCGTGGGACGACGACGACCAGGTGGACCTGTTCAGTATTCCGCAGCTCGATATCAATCTGCTCAAGCTGGAAGATGAACTGCGGGAACTGCGGGGCGCGGGGCCCAGCCATACACTGGCCGGCAATGTGATCGGCAATTCGCCCGGTTTCCGGACCGCGTTCGACCTGATCCGCAAGGCGGCCAACAGCCCGATCAGCGTGCTGCTGCTGGGCGAGACGGGGGTGGGCAAGGAAATGTTCGCGCGCTGGCTGCACGAGCACAGCAACCGGGCCGACAAGCCTTTCGTGGCCTTGAATTGCGGCGCCATCCCGCACGACCTGATCGAGGCGGAACTGTTCGGCGTGCAGAAGGGCGCCTACACGGGCGCGCACCAGTCGCGGCCCGGGCGTTTCGAGCGGGCCGATGGCGGCACCTTGTTCCTTGACGAGGTTGGCGACATGTCGCCGGCGGCCCAGGTCAAGCTGTTGCGTGTATTGCAGACTGGCGAAATCGAGCGGCTGGGCGACGAGCAGACCCGCAAGGTGAATGTGCGGCTGGTGGCGGCCACCAATGTCGACCTGCAGCATGCGATCGCCGAGGGCAAGTTCCGCGCCGACCTGTACTACCGGCTGGCGACCTACCCGGTCACCATTCCGCCGCTGCGCGACAGGAAAGGCGACATTCCGCTGCTGGCCGCCGAATTGATCAAGAAATACTCGACCCTGTACGAGAAGAAAGTCAAAGGATTGTCGGACCGCGCCATGAAGGCGCTGCTGGCGCATCCCTGGCATGGCAATGTGCGCGAGCTGGAGAACCTGATCGAACGCGGCATCCTGCTGGCGCCGGACGGCGGCCTGATCGAGATCGAGCATCTGTTTTCGGGCACGCCGCCGCCACTGGCGGCCGGTGTCGAGATCGATGTCCAGGGGCAGGTGAGCGACCAGCACGAAGCGGACACGGACCGACTGTACGAGAGCTTGCTGCGCGACGGCTTCGACCTCGAACGCCACGAGGAGCGCTTGCTCGACATGGCCGTGAAACGGGCCGGCGGCAACCTGACGCAGGCCGCGCGCACGCTGGGCATCACCCGCCGCCAACTGGCGTACCGCATCAACCGCAACGACACGCCGGAATAGCCGCCGCCGTTCTCCCCGCATTTTCACCGCCCGCCAACGTCCGGTCAGTTCCGCACTGAACGGACGCCGCCGTCCTTGTCCCGCATGCCATCCCCCGTCAGCCTCGCCGCACAGCCGGCGTAACCATCCATGCCGGCCGCGCTTGCTGATTGCTGCGGCGCAGCGTGACGTTTCCGTAAGGCGCTGCCTGGCAGCTGACCAAAGCGTCACCTCGCTACCCATAAAACCCGCCAAAAAGGCAGTAAATCCCGCGATGACCAGCTAAACGGCAGCGATTTGCCGCGTGGCACGGTTAGTGCTCTATGCCTTGGTACGACCAGTTCAGCCGCAAGGCGGGCTGGATCGATGCTAACAAGCGGCCCCGCGCCGCCAACAATATTTGGAGATACAGCAATGGCATTACTCAATCGCATGGATTGGTACGACCTGGCCAGGACCACCAACTGGACCCCAAAGTACGTCACCGAAAGCGAACTGTTTCCGCAGGAACTGTCGGGTGACATGGGCGTGTCGATGGACGCCTGGGACACCTTCGACGAACCCTACAAGCAGACCTATCCCGAGTACGTCAAGGTCCAGCGCGAAAAAGACGCCGGCGCCTACTCGGTCAAGGCCGCGCTGGAGCGCAGCAACATCTACGAGAACGCCACGCCGTCGTGGCAGTCGGTGCTCAAGCTGCACTACGGCGTGACGCCGCGCGCCGAATACGGCGCCTCCAGCGCCGAGGCCCGCATGATGCGCTTTGGCCGCGCGCCCGGCATGCGCAATATGTCCACGCTCGGTTCGCTCGACGAGATCCGCCACACCCAGATGCAGCTGTACTTCCCGCATGAGTACGTGACCAAGTCGCGCCAGTTCGACTGGGCCCACAAGTCCTACGACACCAACCAGTGGGCGGCGATCGCGGCCCGCTCGTATTTCGACGACATCATGATGACGCGCGACGCCGTCAGCATCGCCATCATGCTGACCTTCGGCTTCGAGACCGGCTTCACCAACATGCAGTTCCTCGGCCTGGCCGCGGACGCCGCCGAGAACGGCGACTTCTCCTTCTCCAGCCTGATCTCCAGCATCCAGACCGACGAGTCGCGCCATGCCCAGATCGGCGGCGCCGCGCTCAAGGTGCTGATCGAGAACGGCAAGAAGGAAGAAGCCCAGAAGCGGGTGGACATCGCGTTCTGGCGCTCATGGCGCATCTTCACGGCGCTGTCCGGCCCGGCCATGGACTACTACACGCCGCTCGAACACCGCAAGCACTCGTTCAAGGAATTCCTGGAGGAGTTCGTCATCGCCCAGTTCGCGCGCGCCATCGAGGACCTGGGGCTGGACAAGCCGTGGTACTGGGACATCTTCCTGGAAGAGACGGAAACCGCTTCGCACTCGATCCAGATGGGCTTTTACTTCTGGCGCCCCACGCTGTGGTGGAACGCGGCCGCCGGCATTTCGCCCGAGGAGCGCGACTGGCTGGAGCAAAAGTACCCGGGCTGGAACGACAGCTGGGGCAAGACCTGGGACGTCATCGTCGACAACATGCTGGAAGGCCGCATGGACAAGACCTACCCGGAAACCCTGCCGTACATCTGCAACATGAGCCAGTTGCCCATCATCGGCCGTCCCGGCAAGGGCTGGTCGACCAAGGATTATCCGCTCGAATACAAGGGCCGCCTGTACCACTTCGGCTCGGAGCCGGACCGCTGGTGCTTCGAGCAAGACCCCGAGCGCTACGCCGGCCACATGTCGCTGGTCGACCGTTTCCTGGCGGGCCACATCCAGCCCATGGACTTGAGCGGCGCGCTCAACTACATGTCGCTGGCGCCGGGCGAGATCGGCGACGATGCCGACAACTACGCCTGGCTGGAAACCTATCGCGCCCAGCGCGCTGCCAAGAAGACTGCTTGACCGACCACCGGGCGCGCCGCGCCGGCGTGCCCGGCCACTATTTGAAAAGAGGATGACACCATGGCCCTGTTTCCGCTGAGCTGTAATTTTGAAGGTGATTTCGTCGTGCAATTGCTGCCCGTCGACACCGAAAACACGATGGACGAGGTGGCTGCCGCCGCCGCGTACCACACCGTCGGACGGCGCGTCGCCGACCGTCCCGGCCACCTGTTGCGGGTGCGCCGCCAAGGTGCGGAGGATTGCTTCGCCCGTACCCTGAAGGTGGCCGAGGCCGGCCTGCAGCCGACCGAGTGCGTCGAGGTGATCTGGCAAGCGCCGGCCCACGGCGCCTGATTGTTGAGCGTTCTACGTTTTAGCGAGTAAGAAATCATGGCATTCGAGAAGATTTGCAAACTGGACGACCTGTGGGAAGGGGAGATGGAATCCTTCGAGGTCGGTGGCAAGGAAATTTTGCTGGTCTGCGCCGAAGGCGGCGTGGTCAAGGCGTTCCAGGGCATCTGCCCGCACCAGGACATTCCGCTGGTCGAAGGCAGTTTCGACGGCAAGACCGTCACCTGCCGCGCCCACCTGTGGCAGTTCGACGCCTGCTCCGGCAAGGGCGTCAATCCCAAGGATTGCGCGCTGGCCGAGTATCCGGTGCGCATCGAGGGCGAGGACGTGCTGGTCGACGGCGAGGGCGTCACACCCCTGTTCGCGCACACCTGAGCGCGGCCAAGCCACAAGCAAGGCACAACCATTCACACATAAAAACGATCACGAGGAGACTGTGATGAGTAAAGACAATACCAAGGCGCACCTGAACAACCGGGTTGGCCCCGTCATGCGCGCCGGCGAACTGGCGCTGGCCGTGGTGGAGGCGGCCCAGGAAGACAATCCCGGCAAGGAAATCCGGGTGGAAGACAAGCGCGCCTACCTGCGCATCGAGACCGATGACGAGATGATCCTGCGGCGCGACACCATCGAGCGCGCCCTGGGCCGGCCGTTCAAGCTCAACGATCTGGAAGTGGATCTGGGCTCGTTCGCCGGGCGGATCGATACCCAGCCCGATTACGTCCGCTTCTATTTCATCAAGCACGTCTGAGCGCAGCAGCGCCCCGGGGCCGGGCAAGCCCGGCCCATCCACCGCATAAGGAGATTTCCGATGTCCGAAGTACAAGTACTGAAACCGCTCAAGACCTGGAGCCACCTGGCCGGCCGCCGCCGCAAGCCGAGCGAGTACGAGATTGTCAGCACCAACCTGCACACCAACGCCCGCGACGCGGACGCGCCCTACGAGCTCGATCCCAACCTGTTCATGAACCGCTGGTACAAGCAGCACACTTTCGGCAGCCCGGTGACGCACGACGACTGGAACGCCTTCCGTGATCCGGACGAGACGGTCTATCGCGTCTACAACATGATGCAGGACGGCCAGGAAGCCTATGTCTACGGCTTGTTCGACCAGTTCAACAGCCGTGAGCACGACCAGGGCCTGGACCAGCGCTGGCTCGGCGCCCTGGCGCTGCGCTACGCGCCGGCCCGCTACCTGTTCCACACGGCGCAGATGGCCTCGGCCTATGTGGGCCAGATGGCGCCCGCCAGCACCATCACCAACTGCGCCTATTTCCAGATGGCCGACAGCCTGCGCCTGGTCACCCACACTTCCTACCGCACCCGTGAGCTGGCGAACGCCTGGCCGCAAGCCGGCTTTGGCGAGCGCGAGCGCGAATACTGGGAGAACGAGCCCATCTGGCAAGGCTTCCGTGAACTGATGGAAAAGGTCCTGACCACCTGGGACTGGGCCGAAGCGTTCGTGGCGCTCAACCTGGTGGCCAAGCCGGCGATCGAGGAAAGCGTGCTGCGCAAGCTGGGCGAATCGGCCCGCCACAACGGCGACCTGCTGCTCGGCCTGCTCACCGACGCGCAACTGATCGACGCGGCCCGCCACCGCCGCTGGGCCACGGCGCTGGTCAGGCTGGCGGTGGAGAAGGACGGCAACGCGGCGCAACTGCAGCAGTGGATCGCCAAATGGGAGCCGCTGGCCGACCAGGCCATCGAGGCTTACTGTGCATCGCTGCCGGACGCGCCGAACGCCGCCGCCGAGGCCAAGCAAGCGGTACGCGAGTTCCGCCGCACGCTGCCGCTCTGAGTCGCTGTCTCCCGGTGTGGGCCTGTCCGGTTGCCGGCCTTGCCAAGGCCGGTGTCGGGCGGGACCACGCGCGGTGAGACGTTGTTCCGTTCCCGCCGCCATGTGCGCAAGGCGGCGGGGACCATCACAAGCTGGATAGAGCCAAATGAATCAAATTCGTATCGCTGTCGCCGATGGGGCGACTGAATTTTCCCAGGACAGCCGGGACACCGTGCTGCGCGCCGCCTTGCGCGGCGGCGTGGGTTTTCCCCACGAGTGCAATTCCGGGGGCTGCGGAGGCTGCAAGTTCGATCTCGTCGAAGGCGAGGTGGACAACCTGTGGCCGGAGGCCCCGGGACTGACGGAACGCGACCACCGCAAAAAGCTGCTGCTGGCCTGCCAATGCCGGGCCAGGACCGACCTGCGCATCAAGGCCCGCGTCAGCGAGGCCTACGTGCCCGTCATCAGCCCGCGCCGCCAGAAGGCCGTGCTGACAGGCGTGTCCGACATCACGCATGACATCCGCGAGTTCCGGTTCCGGGTCGAGGGCCGGGCGGACTTCAAACCGGGGCAGTTCGCCATGCTCGAACTTCCCCGCGTGAACGCGCCGCGCGCTTATTCCATGTCCAACCTGCCCAACGCGGACGGCGAGTGGCATTTCCAGGTCCGCCGCGTGCCGCACGGCGAGGGAACGGCACAGTTGTTCCAGCACCTGGCGCCGGGCGACCAGATCGAAATCGATGGGCCTTACGGCATGGCCTGGCTGCGCGAC
Source organism: Burkholderiaceae bacterium (assembly GCA_035254005.1). Taxonomy (GTDB): domain Bacteria; phylum Pseudomonadota; class Gammaproteobacteria; order Burkholderiales; family Burkholderiaceae_D; genus Rugamonas. Next base: position 26,125 of record DATFBD010000067.1, read on the forward strand.
GAGTGTCCGCGCGACATCGTGTGCGTGGCTGGCGGTTCGGGACTGGCGCCGATGGTGTCGATCGCGCGCGGGGCGGCACAGGCCGGCATGCTGCACAACCGCGCGCTGCATTTCTTCTACGGCGCCCGCACCCCGCGCGATGTGTGCGGCGAGCAGTTCCTGCGCGCGCTGCCGGGCTTTGGCGAGCGCATCCACTACCACCCGGTGGTGTCGCAACCGGACGCCGAACCGGATGCGCCATGGCAGGGGGAAACCGGCTTCGTGCATGAGGCCGTCAAACGCGTGCTGGGATCGCGCCTGCCGGACTGCGAGTTCTATTTCGCCGGTCCGCCGCCGATGACGCAATCGCTGCAATCGATGCTGCTGCTGGAGTGCAAGGTGAATTTCGACCAGGTGCATTTCGACCGCTTCTTCTGACGGCGCTGCGTCCTCAAAACAGAACAACAACACACCCAATCCAAAGAGAGAGACATGAGACAACTACAACTGAACCAGATCGCCGCCGCGATCCTGTGCGCCGCCAGCAGCGTGGCGGCGCACGCCACGGACGTGTTCCGGCTGGAAGGCTTTGGCCCGGTCTCGCGCGCCATGGGCGGCACGGCGGCCGCGTATGACGTCGGCGCGGCCGGCATGATGAGCAATCCCGCCACGCTGTCGCTGATGGCGCCGGGCACTGAGCTGCATCTTGGGCTCGATGTCATCACGACCGACATCACGGTCGATCATCGCGCCACCGGGGAGCGCGCATCGTCCGGTTCGCATTCGCACAACCGTGGCCCCTATGTGGCGCCGGAAGCCGCCTACACGCGGCGCGTGGACGCATGGACGCTGGGCGTGGGGGCGTTCGCCGAGGGCGGACTGGGAACCGAGTATGGCCGTGACAGTTTCCTGTCCAACGCGAGTTCAGGCGCGCGCACGCAACTGGACAACGCCAGCCGCCTGCTGGTGCTGCGGATACCGTTCGCGGCCAGTTACGATGTCAACGACAAGCTCAGCGTTGGGGGCAGCCTGGATGCCGTATGGATGGGCTTGAACCTGGACTTGCTGCTGGGCGCCAGCCAGGTGGGTTCCCTGGTCGGCGCCGGCCGCGTCAACGGCAGCCTGCTGCCGGTGCTCGGTGGCCTGCCCGGCTTGGATGGCGCCCATTTCAGCCTGACCAGGAACCAGCCTGTCGCCAGCGGCGTGGACGCCTGGGGCGTGGCCGGCAAGCTGGGCATGGTCTATAAATTGTCGGGCGACACCACCGTGGGCGCTGCGTATGCGTTCAAGAGCCGGGTCAGTGACCTGACGGGCCATGCCACGCTGACGGCCGTCGATACGGTGGTTGGCAAGGTGCCGCTGCGGGGCGCGATCGCGATACGCGACTTCCAGATGCCGGCCTCGCTGAGCCTGGGGATCAGCCACAACGTGGATGCGCAGTGGATGGTGGCGGCCGACCTGTCGCGCGTGTTCTGGAAGAATGCGATGGAGGACATCAACGTCGGCTTCGTGGCCAACGGCGGCGGCAACCTGAATATCCTGTTGCCGCAGAACTACAGGGACCAGACCATCGTCGCGCTCGGCACGGCTTACCGGACCGGCAACTGGACCTGGCGTGGCGGCGCCCGCGTCGCTTCCACGGCGTTGCGCCCGGCATTGCTGTTCGCGGTGATTCCGGCCACGCCCAGCAAGCATGTCTCGGCGGGCTTCTCGTATGCGTTTTCCAGCGAAGATGCGGTGCACGTGGCCTATGCGCACGCGTTCAAGGAAACCATGGCGAATGCCAGCCTGCCCAATACGGCCGTGCCGATCGATACCAGCCATGCCCAGGACAACCTGGTGTTCGCCTATACCCGCCGCTTCTGATCGGGGGCGATGACACGGCTGGCGTGCGCGCCAGCCGTGATGCATGAGCAGCGATCGCCGGATCGCTACTCGTGCGGTCGCATGCGCGTTTGTGCCTCAGGCGCGTTTGCGGCGTGCCATCACGCCCACCAGCGCCAGGCCGGCAAGCAGCATGCCGTAGGTTTCTGGTTCAGGTACGGCGGCGGCGAAGGTCGCGGTGTAGGCCATCGCTGGCGTGCCCCAGCTCGACCATGACGACGCTTGCGTCAGAGGATCGGCACCGGCCGAATTGAGGAAGCGGAAGCCGCCGCCCAGGCCACCATCGGAGTTCGATCCGGCGACGGTGACGTTGCTGATGGGCGAGGACACGCCGGCCACCGTCAGGTAGGCGATGTAGTTGGTTCCGGCCGTCAAGGTCAGGTTGATGCCGCTCGCGCCCAGATACTGGACGCCGCCGTTGTAGCTGATCGGGGCGCTGGTGTACAAGGCGGGGCCGACCGGCTTGCTGCCATCCCAGGCGGCGATGGTCAGGTCGACATTGCCGCTCTGGCCGGACAGTGCCTGGAAGGTGAAGCTTTTCAGCACGCCGCCGGGCGCGGTGAAGAACTCGCCGTAGCTGGTCGTGTCGGGGGCGCCCAACTGGTAGATGGGGGCGCCAACGGCGGCGGTGTTGGTGTAGGTCGTGTCCGCATGGGCGGCGCCGCACAGGAAGGCGGCGGCAATGGCGATGCTGCTGGCGATTGGATGCAATTTCATGGTTATCCCTGGTATTGGTGAATGACTAATGTGGCGAAACAGCACCAATCATATCAAATTGTCATTACTAAAATGCATTATTTTTGCATTTTCTCATCATTTCCCCAGAGGATCGTTGTTTTGTCGCAATATTGCGGGTCAACCTGGATGGGCTGGGCAGGATGCGGTATCGCCGGCCGTCAGCCGGCGACCACCGCTCTCATGGTCGCTTTAGTTGGCCAGGAAACCCGCCAGGCGCTGGCGGATGATGGTGTCCGCCTCGGTCATGATGCGCTCAATCAGTTCCTTGACGGTGGGGATATCGTGGATCAGGCCGGCCACCATGCCGCACGACCAGGCGCCCGCTTCCATGTCGCCTTCCTTCATGATGCGGGGATAGACGCCGGCCACTTCCTCGATGATGTCCTCGAACTTGAGCGCCGCGCCCAGCGCGCGTTCCTTTTCCATCAGGCGGTCCACGGCCGCGTTGCGCAGCACCCGTTCCGTGTTGCGCAGGCCGCGCATGACGAGGCGGGTATCGAGTTCGCTGGCGGCGACGATGGCTTGCTTGACGTTCTCGTGCACCGGCGCTTCCTTGGTGGCGATGAAGCGGGTACCCATGTTGATGCCTTGCGCGCCCAGCGCCAGCGCGGCCACCAGGCTGCGCCCGTCGGCCATGCCGCCCGAGGCGACGAAGGGGATTTCCAGCTCGTCGGCGGCGCGTGGCAGCAGGATAAAGTTGGGCACGTCGTCCTCGCCGGGGTGGCCGGCGCATTCGAAGCCGTCCACGCTGACGGCGTCACAGCCTATGCTTTGGGCTTTCAGCGCGTGGCGCACCGAGGTGCATTTGTGGATCACCTTGACGCCGGCTTCATGCAGCAAGGGCAGGTATTGCTGCGGGTTGTTGCCGGCCGTCTCGACGGCCTTGACGCCGCCCTCGACGATGGCGCGGATGTAGGCCGGGTAGTCCGGCGTGTTGATGATGGGCAGGAAGGTGAGGTTGACGCCGAACGGCTTGTCCGTCATCTCGCGGCAGCGGGCGATTTCGCGCGCCAGATCGTCGGCCGAACGCTGGGTCAGGCCGGTGATCATGCCCAGGCCGCCGGCGTTGGAGACGGCGGCCGCCATTTCCGCGTAGCCCACGTGGTGCATGCCGCCCTGGATGATGGGGTGTTCGATGCCGAATAATTCCGTGATTTTCGTTTTCATGACGTTCCGTGTCTAAAGTGGTGTTTCGATTCGACAACCATGCCGTTCAGCGATGGCCGCTTGCTAACGCATCCCGGCTATTGTCGCCGCCCCGGCGCGCCGGGCTACAGGGCCGAGATGGACATTCGATAGTCATTTCAGGCCAACTTGCGTTATGCTAAGCGGCATGAACACCACCGCCGTCCCCGCCGCCGCCACCCCTGCATTGCGCGCCCGCCTGGCACCCAGCATCCACCCGGCCTATGTGCGGCTGCTGTGCGCCACCTTGCGCAAGCGCGGGCTGGCGGTGGACGCCTTGCTGCAGGCCGCCGGGCTGGGGCCGGAAGCACTTAGCGAGGCGGCCGGCCCCATCCCGTTTTCGCAGTTGCTGGCCCTGCTGCGGCTGGCCGTACAGCAATGCCCGGACCCCTTGCTGGCGATCGAATGGGGCCGGCGCATCCGCGCCAACGTGCATGGCAATGTGGGCAACGCCATCTTTTCCAGCAAGACGGTACGCGAAGCCTTGCGCACGGCGGAAAGGCTGGCCAGCCTGCGCTGCTCCGGCATCCGCCTCACCATGCGCGAGACGGGCGGCCTGGCGCGGCTGGAATGCGTGCCCGTCGTGCCGCTGTACGGGCTCGATGCATTCATCGCCACGGTCGTCGCGTTCACGGTGATCGAAGTGCTGCGTGGCCTGGTCAGCGGCGGCATCGGCCGGGTGTGCATCGAATATCCGTTCGCGCCGCCCGCATGGGCCGCCCAGCGGGCCGGCCATTGCCCGTGCGACGCCCAATTTGACGCCGCCATGCTGGCCGCCAGGATACCGGCCGACCTGCTCGACCGCGACCTGCCCACGGCCGACGCCCATGCCCACGCGATGGCCATGCGCCAGTGCCAGCTCGACCTGCGCACCAGTTCGGCCCAGTTGTCGGAGCGCGTGGCCGCCTGGCTGGCCGGCCATAGCGCCAGCTACCCGACGCTGGACCAGGTGGCCGATCACTTCTGCCTGTCGCCGCGCACGCTGCGGCGCGTGCTGCAGCAGGAAGGGCAGCAGTACCAGAAGCTGCTCGACCAGGTGCGCATGGATGCGACCCGGCTGCTGCTCGGGCAATCGGCGCTGAGCATCGACGAAATCGCCGCCCACGCGGGCTACAGCGATACCTCCAACTTCATCCGCGCCTTCCGCCGCCATCACGGCCAGACGCCGCGCCAGTTCCGCGACGCCCTCCTGAGCGGCGCCAATGCCGCCGGTCTCCACCCGCGCCCGATGGTGCCATCGCCATCATCATTGCCAACGGCGTAACGGCGCACCGCGGCTGGCACGCGGCCACCCTTGAGGCCTGATGGCCGCTACGGGCGGGTGGCGGAAAATGATAGCGGGTTGGCAGGAATTAACAAGTTCTGCCGCGCCGCCTGCCCGACAATGTCTCCCACAAAAGGTCCCGTCGAGGACCGTGACCATCAAGGAGACGAAGCGATGAAGATCATGCCGCGTAAGGTGCCAGCGAGGGCGGGCGCATGGAACTGACCCAGGAATTGAAGCAGGAATTCGCCAGCAAGCGGGTGTGCGTCAACGGCATCACGCTGAACGTGATCGACGTGGGGCAGGGCGAGCCGGTGCTGCTGCTGCATGGCTTCCCCGATACGCACGCGATCTGGCGCCACCAGATTCCCGCGCTGCTCAAGGCCGGCTACCGCGTGATCGCGCCGGACCTGCGCGGCTGCGGCCAGAGCGACATCCCGCGCAGCCGCTGGACCTACCGTTTGAAGAATTTGGTGGCCGACGTCAGCGCCTTGCTCGACGCGCTGCAGCTGCGCCAGGTGCGGCTGGTGGCGCACGACTGGGGCGCCGTGATCGGCTGGGCGTTCGTGCTGCGCCATCCCGAGCGCGTGTCCTGCTACGTGGCCATGTCGGTCGGCCATCCCACCTGCTACGCGCGCGCCGGCCTGCTGCAAAAGCTCAAGGGTTACTACACGCTGGTGTTCCAGCTGCCCTGGCTGCCCGAATGGCTGCTCACGCTGGGAAATTTCAAGGGACTGGCTGTGCTGGGCGGCAGTCCGCTGGAAATGCCGCAGTGGCGCAAGGCGCTGTCGGTGCCGGGCCGGCTCACGGCCGGCATCAATTACTACCGCGCCAATCCCGACCTGCTGCTGCCGTTCAGCCACGGCGACGCGCTGGTGCCCGTGTATGGCATCTACTCCACGGGCGACCGCTTTCTGGTGGAAAGCCAGATGACGAACTCGCAGCGCTACTGCAAGCGCGGCTGGTCCTACAGCCGGCTCGATCGCGTGGGCCACTGGATGACGGTCGAGGCGCCCGAACAAGTCAACACCCTGTTGTTGTCCTACCTGGAACGCCAGGTTCCTTCTCCCACTCACTAAAACGAGCACAATATGCGCAACAGCACTTTCATGGCCCGCCTTGGCGCAGCCTTCGGCGTGGTCTTCATCGCCTTTTACCTGTGGCAGACGCCCGGCATCATCACCGGCAAGCTGGCCAAGCCGGAAATCGACACCTACCTCGCGGCCGCCGACAAGAACCTGGAGATGCCCGATGCGGCCGTCAAGCAGCGCGTGATGCAGCGGCTGCGCACCTGGGCCGAGGCCGACGACGGCAAGCCGTTCTACATGCTCAACCTGATGCGCCACTACCCCAAGCTGGTCGAGCCGCAGGGCGTGGCGTCGCTGAACATGACGCCGCAGCAGGCCAATGCCTATTACGAGGACCAGGCGTTCAAGCTGCTGGTGCCGAACGCCGCCAGCCTGCCCTACGGCAGCGACATCCACTTCAAGGATGCGCTGATCCCGATCGGCGACCAGGCATCGTTCGACCACTGGTCGCGCATCCTGCTGGTGCGCTACCCGAACCGCCGCGCCTTCCTGCAACTGGTGGCCGACCCGAACTACGCGCCGCTGGAGCCGTACAAGCTGCGCGCGCTGGAAGTGCTGCTGGTGCCGACCGATGGCGACGTGGTGCTGCCCGACCTGCGCCTGGCCGCCGGTGCCGTGCTGCTGCTGTCCTTCCTGGGCCTGGGCTGGTACCGCAGCGCGCGCCTGTCGTCCGCCCCTGCCGATGCGAGGAACTGAACCATGAAAGCTGTCGTCTGCCAGAACGCCGAACTGACCGTTCGCGAGATTCCCGATCCCGTGCCGCAGCAGGGGCAAGTGCTGCTGAAGGTACTGCGCTGCGGTATCTGCGGCTCGGACCTGCACATGCGCCACCATTGCGACCACATGGGCGAACTGATGGCGCGCACCGGCTACCATCATTTTCCGAAATCGAGCCAGCCCCTCGTGATGGGGCACGAATTCTGCGGCGAAGTGCTGGAGCAGGGCGCGGGCACCTCGCGCAAGCTCAAGACGGGCACGCGGGTGTGCGCCATGCCCGTCATGCGCCAGGGTAGCGAGATCGACATGATCGGCCTGTCGGCGCGTTCGCCGGGCGCCTACGCCGAGCGCGTGGTGGTCGCGGAGAGCATGCTGATGCCGGTCCCGAACGGCTTGCCCAGCGACCAGGCGGCATTGACGGAACCGATGGCCGTGGCCCTGCACGCCGTCAACCGCAGCCAGGTCATGCGCAAGGACGTGGCCATCGTGGTCGGCTGCGGCCCGGTGGGGCTGGCCGTGGTGGCCATGCTCAAGGCGCGTGGCGTGGCCACCGTGGTGGCCAGCGATTTTTCGCCCAAGCGGCGCGAACTGGCCCGCCTGTGCGGCGCGGACGTGGTCATCAACCCGGCCGAGAATTCGCCGTTCGACCAGCCGGAACGCTATGGTTTCCTCGACGGCTTGCCGGGATTGCTGGAGCTGGGCGTGGGCACGCGCGAGAAGCTGGGCAGCTTGCCGCTGCCGTGGTGGCACGTATGGCGCCTGGCCGAGAAGCTGGGCCTGCAGCCCAAGCGTCCCATCATCTTCGAATGCGTGGGCGTGCCCGGCATGCTGCAGCGGATCATCGAGGGCGCGCCGCTGCTGTCGCGCATCATGGTGGTGGGCTACTGCATGGAGCCGGACCGCATCGAGCCGGCCATGAGCAACAACAAGGAAATCGACCTGCGCTTCTGCATGGGCTACTCGCCGCTCGAATACCGCGACGCGCTGCACCTGATGGCCGAGGGCAAAGTGCAATGCGCCCACCTGATTACCGGCACCGTGGGACTGGATGGCGTGGCCACCGCCTTCGACGCGCTGCGCGATCCCGAGCGCCACGCCAAGATCCTCGTCGACCCGGCCAGCCTGGCGCGTCAACCGTAGGCATGGCTGGGTGCCCATCGGCTTTCCATGCGGGTAAGTCGGCGCCGGCTGGCCGGTGTCGTTGCTTGAGTCGATCGGTGTGCAGATAAGGCAATATGTTGCAGCCATTGCGATAGGTGAGGGCGCGAACGGGACAGGGAAACTCGCCGCACCATGACGGCCGCCATCGGGAGTAGAATCGTTGTTCCGAGCGCGACAACCTGTGAGTGGAGGCACATGAGGCACATCAACCTGAAACGCCGCCTGTTGCTGTTATGCGCTGGCGCCTTGCTGACGCCGCCCATCGCTGGCGCCGCGGCGCGTGATCTCAATATCGTTTTCATCCCCAAGGCCCGCGACCAGGACTTCTGGACCTTCATGCGCCAGGGTGTCGAGCAGGCCGTGCGCGAAGCGGGCAATGTGTCGCTGACCTGGCGCGGACCGGCCAACAACGATGACATCGATTCGCAGATCCAGATCCTGGGCGTGTACACCCGGCCCGGCGTGGACGCCATTATCATCGCGCCGACCGACCGCTTGCGCCTGGTGGAGCCGGTGCGCAAGGCGGCGGCGCTGGGCATCAAGATCGTGGTCGTCGATTCCGGGTTGGCCGACAAAACCCCCGTCAATTTCATCAGCACCGACAATGTGGCCGCCGGCCGGCTGGCGGCCGAGCGCCTGGCGGGCCAACTGAACGGCCCTGCCACCGTGGCCGTGCTGCGCACGGTGGCGGGCAGCGCCTCCACCGACGAACGCGCCGAAGGCTTCCTGGCCTACCTGCGCAAGTTCGCGCCGCAGCTCAGCGTGGTGGCCGACGAATATGGCGGCGGCACGCGCGGCAAGGCGTACCACAAGGCGCTGGCGATGCTGGAACAATGGCCCGACGTGGACGGCATTTTCGCCGTCAACGAGTCGTCCAGCGATGGCATGCTGCGGGCGCTGCGGCAATCCGGGCTGGCCGGAAAAAAGAAATTCGTCGGCTTCGATACGACCGACTTCCTGCTCGACGGGGTGCGCAAGGGCGAGATCCAGAGCCTCATCATCCAGAACCCGCGCCAGATGGGTTACCTGGGCATGAAGGCCGCCGTCGCGGCGGCGCGGGGCGAGCATGCCCGCGAGCCGGCCATTTACACGCAAGCGGTGGCGGTGACGCTGGAGAACCTGGACCGGCCGGACATCCGCAGTCTGCTGGTGCCCTGACCATCCGGCCCGCGCGCGCTCACAGCGTCTCGCGCACGTACTGGAATCCCACCTCGTCGTAGATTTCGTAGATCACCGCCAGCATGCTTTGCAGCTCGTCCGAGCGGTCCAGCTTGCGCACGCTGAACATCACCGGCGAGATGGCGTGGCGGTCCGCGATATCGCGGTAGACCACGTCGTCGCGCCGCATCCCCTTCACGCTTTCCGGCACCACGGCCACGCCCTGGCCGGCCGCCACCAGGCCGATGGCGATCTGCAGTTCGCGCACCTCCAGGATCTTGTGCGGCGCGATGGCCCGTTCCGTCAGCACGGCCAGCACCTGGTCGGCGAAGCTGGGGCGCGGCGTCTTGGGATAGACGATCACCGATTCCATCTGCAGGTCCAGCAGCTTGACCGGATCGGTGGAACTGGCCAGCGGATGATTCGAGGGCAGAGCCACGATCAGCCTTTCCTCGCGCAACACGATGCGGCGGATATTCGGATCCTCGCTCTTGACGCGGCCGAAGCCGACGTCGATCACGCCATCCTTCAAAGCCTGAATCTGCTGCATGGTGGTCAGTTCGTGGAACGTCACCTCGACGTTGGTGTTGCGCTCGCGGAAGCGGCGCACGATCTGCGGCAGCAAGCCGTACAGGGTGGAGGCGACAAAGCCGATCGACAGGCTGCGCTCGATCTTGCCCACGCGCTGGGTCATGGTCTTCAGCTCGGCCGCCTTGGCCAGCAGCTCCTGCGCGTGCGCGTGGAAGAAGTGGCCGGCCTCGGTCAGGCGCAGTGGGCGTGAACCCTTTTCGATCAAGTCCACACCCAGCTCCTGCTCCAGCAACTGGATCTGCCGGCTCAGCGGCGGCTGGGCGATGAACAGCCGCTTGGCGGCACGGGTAAAGTTTTTCTCGTCGGCAACAGCGACGAAGTAGCGCAAGTGACGTAATTCCATACTATACCTTTAAGGTATTTAAACAATACTAACTCAGTGTTGGACGCGCCGTTTTACGTGGCATATCGTGTATCCATTGCGACCCATTATACAAACTAAATATGATCACCCACATCGAAGTCATCCTGGCCGAGGTTCCCACCATCCGTGCGCACCGCCTGTCCGTGGCCACCATGCATACCCAGACGCTGGTGCTGGTCCGGGTGCGCTGCGCCGATGGCGTGGACGGCTGGGGCGAGGCGACCACCATCGGCGGCCTCAATTACGGCGAGGAGAGCCCGGACAGCATCAAGGCCAACATCGACCACCATATCGCGCCGCTGCTGATCGGCATGGACGCGCGCCAGGTGGCCAAGGCGATGGCCAAGGTGCGCAAGGTCATCCAGGGCAACCGCTTCGCCAAGTGCGCCATCGAGACGGCCTTGCTGGACGCGCAATCGCGCCGGCTGGGCGTGCCGCTGAGCGAACTGCTGGGCGGCCGGGTGCGCGACGCGCTGCCCGTGGCCTGGACCCTGGCCAGCGGCGACACGGCCACCGATATCGCCGAAGCCGAGCAGATGCTGGAACTGCGCCGCCACAACATCTTCAAGCTCAAGATCGGCGCCCGTCCCGTGGCCGACGACGTGGCCCACGTGCTGGCCATCAAGAAGGCGCTGGGCGACGCCGTCAGCGTGCGGGTCGATGTCAACCAGGCCTGGTCCGAACTGGACGCGGTGCGCGGCATCGCGGCGCTGGAGGCCGGCGGCATCGACCTGATCGAACAGCCGGTGCGGGCCGAGCACAAGGCCGCCATGGCCCGCCTGGCGCAGCGCTACGCGGTGGCCCTGATGGCCGACGAGGCCCTGCATGGCCCGCTCGATGCGCTGGAGTTCGTGCGCCACGACGGCGCCGACGTCTTCGCCGTCAAGATCACCCAGTCCGGCGGCTTGCTGCCGGCGGCGCAGGTGGCGGCGCTGGCGCAGCTGGCCGGCATCGGCCTGTATGGCGGCACCATGCTCGAAGGGGGCGTGGGCACGGCCGCCTCGGCCCAGCTGTTCTCCACGTTCGGCGAACTGGCCTTCGGCACCGAATTGTTTGGCCCCTTGCTGCTGACCCAGGAAGTGCTGCGCACGCCGCTGGTCTACCAGGACTTCATGCTGCAGGTGCCGACCGGCCCCGGCCTGGGCGTGGAGCCGGACCTGGACAAGCTGCGCGACCTGTCCCGCCGTTGAACCAACAGCCCACCAAGGAGAGACACGATGTTATTCCACGTACGTATGGATGTGAACCTGCCGCCGGCCATGCCGCATGAGCAGGCCGAGGAACTCAAGCGCACCGAGCGCGAACTGGCCCAGCGCCTGCAGCGCGACGGCCAGTGGCGCCACCTGTGGCGCATCGCCGGCCAGTACGCCAACGTCAGCATTTTCGACGTCGACAGCGTCGACACGCTGCACGCCTTGCTCACGTCGCTGCCGCTGTTCCCATACATGCAGATCCAGATCATGCCGCTGTGCCGCCACCCCTCGTCGGTGCGCGACGGCGACGCCTGACCCCAGCTTTCAACCGACCACCACCACCATCACCACGAAGGAGACTAGCATGACCCATACCGACATCGACACCCTGGTTAGCAGCTGGATCAGCGCACCAGCCACCGGCCCCGTGAACCCGCGCGTGCAGCAGGTGATGCTGCGCCTGGTGGGCGACCTGTGCAAGGCAATCGAGGACCTCGACATCCAGCCCAGCGAATTCTGGAAAGGCCTGGAGTACCTGAGCGAGGCGGGCGCCCGCAATGAACTGGGCCTGCTGGCACCGGGCCTGGGCCTGGAGCGCTTCCTCGACATCCGCGCCGACGAAGCCGAGGCGCGCGCCGGCCTGACCGGCGGCACCCCGCGCACCATCGAAGGCCCGCTGTACGTGGCCGGCGCCCCCGAGAGCAAGGGCTACGCCCGCCTGGACGATGGCACCGAAAGCGACCGCGCCGAAGTGCTGTTCATGCAGGGCACGGTACGTGATCAGGATGGCAACCCGCTGCCGGGCGCCAAGGTGGAAGTGTGGCACTGCAACCTGCTGGGCAACTACTCCTTCTTCGACAAGACCCAGTCGCACTTCAACCTGCGCCGCACCATCATCGCCGACGGCGAAGGCCGCTACCAGCTGCGCAGCATCCTGCCGGTCGGTTACTCCTGCCCGCCGGACGGCACCACGCAGCGCCTGCTGGACCAGCTGGGCCGCCATGGCAACCGCCCGGCCCACATCCACTTCTTCGTCAGCGCCGCCGGCCAGCGCAAGCTGACCACCCAGATCAACATCGACGGCGACAAGTACCTGTGGGACGACTTCGCATTCGCCAGCCGCGAAGGCCTGGTGCCGCCGGTGCGCCGCGTCAGCGAGCCGGCCGCCATCGCCGCCAAGGGCTTGCAGGCGCCATACGCCGAGATTGACTTCGACTTCCAGCTGTATGCCGACACGCCAGTGGCACCCGCCACGGTGGTGCAACGCGTGCGCGCCGCCGCCTGAGAGAGAGTGCCATCATGATCCCCATCCATCCCGCCGCCGCGCCCACGATCGAGAGCCTGGACGGCTTCCTGGTCGAGGACAAGGAGCGCGGCGACTATCGCCTGCACCGCAGCGCCTTCACCGACCCGGCCTTGTTCGAACTGGAGATGAAGCATATCTTCGAGGGCAACTGGATTTATCTCGCCCACGAGAGCCAGATCCCGAACAACAACGACTACTACAGCACCCACATCGGGCGCCAGCCGGTGTTCATCGCCCGTAACCGCCAGGGCGAGCTCAATGCCTTCATCAACGCCTGCACCCACCGCGGCGCGCAGTTGTGCCGCCACAAGCGCGGCAACAAGGCGACTTACACCTGCCCGTTCCACGGCTGGACCTTCAGCAACAACGGCAAGCTGCTCAAGGTGAAGGACCCGGAGGACGCCGGTTATCCGGACTGCTTCAACAAGGAAGGCTCGCACGACCTGAAGAAGGTGGCCCGTTTCGAGAGCTACAAGGGCTTCCTGTTCGGCAGCCTCAATCCGGACGTGCTGCCGCTGGCCGAATTCCTGGGCGAGGCCGGCAAGATCATCGACATGATCGTGAACCAGTCGCCTGATGGACTGGAAGTGCTGCGCGGCTCGTCCACCTACACCTTCGAGGGCAACTGGAAGCTGCAGGCGGAAAACGGCGCCGATGGCTACCACGTCTCGGCCGTGCATTGGAACTACGCGGCCACCACCAGCCGCCGCAAGGAGCAGACCGAGACCCGCCCCGACAACATCCGCGCCATGGACGCGGGCAAATGGGGCAAGCAGGGCGGCGGCTTCTACGCCTTCGAGCATGGCCACATGCTGCTGTGGACGCAGTGGGCCAATCCGCAGGACCGGCCCAACTTCCCGCGCCGCGAGGAATACGCGCAGCGCTTCGGCGGCGCCACGGCCGACTGGATGATAGGCCGCTCGCGCAACCTGTGCCTGTATCCGAACGTGTACCTGATGGACCAGTTCGGGTCGCAGATTCGCCTGCTGCGCCCCCTGTCGGTGGACAAGACGGAAGTGACGATCTACTGCATCGCACCCAAGGGCGAGCCGGACGAGGCGCGCGCGCGCCGCATCCGCCAGTACGAGGACTTCTTCAACGTCAGCGGCATGGCCACGCCGGACGACCTGGAGGAGTTCCGCGCCTGCCAGCAGGGTTACCTGGGCAGCGCGCTGGAATGGAACGACATGTGCCGCGGCAGCAAGCACTGGATAGAAGGCGCCGATGCCGCCGCCCGTGAAATCGGCCTGAAGCCGGTGATGAGTGGCCTGAAGACGGAGGACGAGGGCTTGTACACCATCCAGCACCGCTACTGGCTGGACGTGATGCGGCGCGCCGTGGGCGGTAAAGGAGAACAGGCATGAGCACCATCACCATCGAGCAGATCCACGCCTTCCTGTACCGCGAATCCCGGCTGCTGGACGACCAGCAGTGGGACGAGTGGCTGGCGTGCTACCACCCCGAAGTGCAGTACTGGATGCCGTCGTGGGACGACGATGGCCAGCTGGTCACCGATCCGCAGCGCGAGATCTCGCTGATCTTCTATCCGACCCGCCAGGGCCTGGAGGATCGCGTGTTCCGCATCAAGACCGAGCGTTCCAGCGCCACCATGCCCGATACGCGCACCAGCCACAACATCTCCAATGTGGAGATCGAGCGGCAGGAAGGTTCGCGCGTGACGGTGCGCTTCAACTGGCAGACGCTGAGCCACCGTTACCAGACCGATTTCAGCCACTTCGGGATGATGCGCTACGAGATCGATTTTGGCGGCCCGCAGCCCTTGATCACCAATAAGTACGTGGTGCTCAAGAACGACTACATCCAGCAAGTGATCGACATTTACCACCTGTAGCAAGGCAAGCCACAGGCGCTTTACCGCAACAGAACCAGGAGAGAGACGATGAGCTACCGCATCGCACTGCAGTTTGAGGACGGGGTGACCCGCTTCATTTCGTGCAACGACAACGAGAAACTGGCCGACGCCGCATATCGCCAGCAAGTCAACATACCGCTCGATTGCCGCGACGGCGCCTGTGGCACCTGCCGCGGGCTGTGCGAGACGGGCAGCTACGACATGCCCGAGTCGAGCTACATCGAGGATGCGCTGACGGCGCAGGAGGCGGCCCAGCGCCACGTGCTGGCCTGCCAGATGAAGCCGACCTCGGACTGCGTGGTGCGCATTCCCGCCACGTCGGCCGCCTGCAAGACGGGCGTGTCCCGTTACGCCGGCAACCTGGCTCAAGTCAAGCGCCTGTCGGAGACCACGCTGGGCTTCGCGATCGAACTGGAGGAGGGCGCCGACGTCGGCTTCCTGTCCGGCCAGTACGTCAACGTGGAAGTGCCGGGCACAGGCCTCACGCGCTCCTACTCGTTCAGTTCCGCGCCCGGCGCGCGGCGCTACGAGTTCGTGGTGCGCAACGTGCCGCAGGGCCGCATGAGCACCTTCCTGGCGCAAGATGCGAAAGTGGGGCAGCCGATCGCCTTCTCCGGCCCGTATGGCAGTTTCTACCTGCGCGAGGTGAAGCGCCCCTTGCTGCTGCTGGCCGGCGGCACCGGCATCGCGCCGTTCCTGTCGATGCTGCAGGTGCTGGCCGCCAGCGGCTTCCGCCAGCCGGTGCGCATGGTGTTCGGCGTGACCAATGACGTGGACCTGGTGGCGCTCGACCACCTGGAACGGATCGCGGCCAGCCATCCCCAGTTCAGCTACCGCACGGTGGTGGCCTCGCTCGACAGCGCTCATCCGCGCAAGGGTTATGTGACCCAGCATGTGGACCCGGCCTGGCTCAATGGCGGCGACGTCGATCTCTACCTGTGCGGCCCGGTGCCCATGGTGGAGGCGGTGCGGCGCTGGCTGGATGAATGCGGCGTGACGCCGGCCAATTTCTACTTCGAGAAGTTCTCGGCCAGCAGCGAGGTGGCAGCATGAGCGCGCGCCGGTTTGAAGGACAGGTGGTGGTGGTGACGGGCGCGGCCCAGGGCATCGGCCGCGGCGTGGCGCTGGCGCTGGCCGGCGAGGGCGCGCGGCTGGTACTGGCCGACCGTTCGCCGCTGGTGGAGGAAGTGGCGGCCGAGGCGCGGGCGCTGGGCGCGCCGGTGCTGGTGGCCATGGTCGACCTGGAAACCTGGGCTGGCGCCGAACAACTGGTGGCGGCCGCGCTGGCCGAATATGGCCGGGTCGAAGTGCTGATCAATAACGTGGGCGGCACCATCTGGGCCCAGCCCTACCAGGAATACACGCCCGAGCAGATCGAGGCCGAAGTGCGGCGTTCGCTGTTCCCCACCTTGTGGTGCTGCCGTGCCGTGCTGCCGGACATGGTGGCGCGCCAGCAGGGCGTGATCGTCAACGTGTCGTCGATCGCCACCCGCAGCATCTACCGGATTCCGTATGCCGCCTCCAAGGGCGGGGTGAACGCCATGACGGCCAGCCTGGCGATGGAACACGCGCAGGACGGCATCCGCGTCAACGCGGTGGCCACCGGCGGCACGGACGCGCCGCCGCGCCGCATCCCGCGCAACGCGCAGCCGCTCAGCGCGCAGGAGCAGGCATGGTACCAGGGCATCATCGACCAGACCGTGGCCAGCAGCCTGATGCACCGCTACGGCACCATCGACGAGCAGGTGCGCGCCATCCTGTTCCTCGCCTCCAGCGAAGCGTCGTACATCACCGGCACCGTGCTGCCGGTCGGTGGCGGCGACCAGGGTTGATTCACACCATACCGGGAGCCAGGCCATGCCTGTAGTACGCAGCAACGATATCGACATTCATTTTGAGACCGAGGGCGATCGGCATCTGCCGGCGCTATTGTTCTCCAATTCGCTGGGCACCGACTGGCGCATGTGGCAGCCGCAGGCCGAGTACTTGCGCGGGCGCTTCCACGTGATCCGCTACGACACCCGCGGCCACGGACTATCGGGCACGCCGTCCGGGCCTGGCAGCCTGGCGCAACTGGGGCAGGACGCGCTGGCGCTGCTCGACCACCTGGACATCGAGCGCGCCCACGTGTGCGGCATCTCGATGGGCGGCGCCACGGCGCAGTGGCTGGGCATCTACGCGCCGCAGCGGTTGCGCAAGCTGGTGATCGCCAATTCGGCAGCCCGCATCGGCACCGAGGCGGGCTGGCGCGAGCGCGCCGCGCTGGCGCGCCGGGAAGGGCTGGACGGCATCGCCGATGGCGCCCCGGCGCGCTGGTTCGGGCCCGCGTTCGCGGCAGCCGAACCGCAGGCGGTGGCGGCGCTGGTGGCCACGCTGCGCGCCGGCAGCGCGCAGGGTTACGCGGCCTGCTGCGATGCGCTGGCCGGCGCCGACCTGCGCGCGCAGTTGCCATTGATCTCCGCGCCCACCCTGATCATCGCCGGCGCCGCCGATCCGGTGACGACGGTGGTCGACGCGCAGGCCATGCGCCAACTGATCCCGCGCGCCGAACTGGTGACGCTGGCCGCCTCGCACATCTCGAACATCGAGGCGGCGGGGGCGTTCAACGAGGCCCTGGCCAGCTTCCTGGCCGATTGAACGGCGCGCGCCGCCGCGCTTGCGGCACCCCATGACGGACCGCCACCGATAAGAGCGGCCGCATTTCACACAACAGGAGACACGATGCACCAAGCTGCCCGCCATCAGCAGGACCCGTCACGCCCGGACGCAGCACGCGAAGCGGAGGCTGCGCCGCGCGCGGCCAGCGGTTCCTGGCGCCTGTTTTTCGCCGACTGGTCGCTGTCGGCCATGGTGGCGGGCTTCCTGGCCGTGCTGGTGTCCCTGTCCGGCCCGCTCACCATCTTTTACCAGGCCGCCCAAGCGGCACACATGTCGAACGAGATGTTCGCCTCCTGGGTGTGGGGCATTTGCGTGGGCGCCGCCGTGGCGGGGATATTCCTGAGCTGGGTGTTGAAGGCGCCCGTCATCACGGCCTGGTCGGCGCCCGGCACGGCGCTGCTGATTCCCCTGTTCCCCGGCCTGTCGATCCACGAGGCGGTCGGCGCCTACATCACGGCTGCCGTGCTGCTGCTGGTGATCGGCCTGTCGGGGGGCTTCAACCGGCTGATGGCGCACGTCCCCAAGGGCATCGCCAGCGGCATGATGGCCGGCATCCTGCTGCCATTCGGGCTGAACGCGTTCAAGGGCAGCGGCACGCTGCCGCTGCTCACCGGCGGCATGATCGTCTCCTTCCTCATTTACAAGCGCTGGTTCCCGCGCTACAGCGTGGTGCTGTTGCTGGCGACGGGCGCCGCCATCGCCGGCGCCACCGGACTGACGCATTTCGACGGCGTGCGGCTGGAACTGGTCGCGCCGCACTTCATCGCCCCGGCGTGGTCGTGGACCAGCACCTTCAGCCTGGCCTTGCCGCTGGTGCTGACCACGCTCACGGGCCAGTACCTGCCCGGGATGGCCATCCTGCGTTCCAGCGGCTACGACAGCCCGGTGCGTCCCATCATCGTCGTCAACAGCCTGGCCTCGCTGGTCACGGCGCTGGCGGGCGGCATCACGATCGCCATCGCCGCCATCACGGCCGCCATGTGCACCGGCCGCGACGCCCATGAGGACCCGGCCCGGCGCTACGTGGCCGGCATCGCCAACGGCTTGTTCTACCTGCTGGCCGGCGCCTGCGGCGGCTCGGTCGTGATGCTGTTTGGCGCCTTGCCGCATGAACTGATCGTCACCCTGGCCGGCCTGGCGCTGCTGGGTCCCGTCACGGTCAACCTGGTCCATATCGCCGGCGCGCCGGAGCGCGACGCGGCCGTGCTGACCTTCCTGGCCACGGCGTCCGGCATGACCCTGTTCGGCCTGGGCTCGGCGTTCTGGGGCATCCTGATCGGCGTGATCGCGCACCGCCTGCTGCCAGCCGATACGCCCGCCCCGGCCACGCCAAAACAAAACTGATTCACCTGTTCCAACCTCGTTCGATCGCAGTACCCACACCTAAAACCCAAAGGGAGACAAACATGCAGCAAATCGATGTTCAACAACTGTCGGATGGAGCGCGCTTCAACCGCTTCCATGCCGGCGTGCTGGTCTGGTGCGCCATCATCATCATCTGTGACGGCTACGACCTGGCCGTGGCCGGGATCGCACTGCCTTCGATCATGAAGGCCATGGGCGTGACAGCCCAGAACGCGGGCTTCATGGTCAGCTCGGCGCTGTTTGGCATGATGTTCGGCGCCATCTTCCTCGGTTCCGTGGCCGACCGCATCGGCCGCCGCTACGCCATCGCCATCTGCCTGGCGCTGTTCAGCGTGTTCACGGCCGCCGCCGGCCTGGCGCACGATCCTTACCTGTTCAGCGCCATGCGCTTCCTGGCCGGCCTCGGTATCGGCGGCGTGATGCCCAACGTGGTGGCGCAGATGACGGAGTACTCGCCACGCCGCATCCGCGCCACCATGGTCACGCTGATGTTCAGCGGCTACGCGGTGGGCGGCATGCTGGCGGCACTGCTGGGCAAGGGGCTGATCGAGTCTTACGGCTGGTCGTCCGTGTTCCTGGCCGCTGGCGTGCCGGTGGTGCTGATCCCGTTCATCCTCAGGAGCTTGCCGGAGTCGATGCCATTCCTGATTCGCCGCCAGCGCTTCGATGAACTCAAGCGCATCCTGGCTCGCATCGAGCCGCAATACCTGCCCGGCGCGCGCGACCAGTTCGTGGCGGCGGGCCAGCAGCGCTCGGATACCGGCGGCATCGGCCAGTTGTTCCAGGAGGGCCGCGGCTTCAGCACGGCCATGTTCTGGGTCGCCTTTTTCATGTGCCTGTTCATGGTCTATGCGCTCAGTTCATGGCTCACCAAGCTGATGGCCAGCGCTGGCTACAGCCTTGGTTCGGCGCTGACCTTCGTGCTGGTGCTGAATTTTGGCGCCGTGATCGGCGCCATCGGCGGCGGCTGGCTGGCTGACCGCTTCCACATCAAGTACGTCCTGGTGGGCATGTATGCGCTGGCTGCCGTGTCGATCACCCTGCTCGGTTTCAAGGTGCCCACGGCCGCGCTGTTCGTGCTGGTCGGCCTGGCCGGTGCTTCCACCATCGGTACCCAGATCGTCACCTATGCCTACGCGGGCCAGTTCTATCCGGCCGCCGTGCGTGCCACCGGCATCGGCTGGGCTTCCGGCGTGGGCCGGGGCGGCGCCATCATCGCCCCGATCGCCATTGGCACGCTGGTCGGCCTGGCCTTGCCGCTGGAGCAGAACTTCATGGCGATCTCCGTGCCGGCCGTGATCGCCACCATCGCGGTGGCGTTGATCCGGCACGGCCGCTCGGCATCGGCCATCCAGGCCGGCGGCGAGGCGGCGGCCGGTTTGCGCACCGCGGCCGCTTAAAGAGTGCTGAGGGCGGCCGCCAGGGCTGGATTATTTGTAGAAACCGGCGCCGACCACGTACTCGTCGCTGCGCTCGACATAGGATTTTTTCTGTTGCAGTTGTCCGGTGGCCGGGTTGATCCATTTGTATTCGACCCAGCCGCTGCCGGCCGTGCTGGCGATGCGCACCATCTCGCGGCTGAAGGTGAAGCCATTGGCATCCTTCAACTCCGCCAGGTCCTTGCCGACGATGCGCGGGTTGGAGGGATTGCACACCATCTTGACGTGCAGGTCCTGGATGAAGACGTAGGACGCCCCGGCCATGTAGCCTTTGGCCGGGTCGCCGAAATCGGCGCAAGCCTGTTGCAGGCCGCTGGCCTTCAAGTGGGCGATGGCCTTCTTGACCAGTTGGCGGGCGTTGTCTTCGGGCGTGGCCATTGCCGCCGGGGCGCTGGCGCCGCCGACGGCGGCCAGGGTGGCGATGGCCAGTAGTTTTTGTATCGTCATGGTGGTCCTCCTGTTGGGCTGCGGTGGTGAATAAAAGGGCAGTACATGTTTTACCCGCACATCGTATATAAGGCGTGTGCGATTATCAATCAATTGGGCGTTTATCGCACAAAATAATAATCAAAGGAGCAAACAATGAACAACACGATCCGCCGCGCCTGCGCGCTGCTGGCAATGGGCGCCGCGAGTGGCGCCATGGCGCAAAGTTCGGTCACGGTCTACGGCCTGCTCGATACGGGACTGGCCCATATGACCAACACCAACGCCGCCGGCGACGCGGTGACGAAGATGCCATCGCTGACCGGTTCCTTCCCGTCGCGGCTGGGTTTCCGTGGCGCCGAGGACCTGGGCGATGGCTTGCAGGCCATCTTCACGCTGGAATCGGGGCTGGCGATGGATACCGGCGCCATGGGGCAGGGCAACCGCCTGTTCGGGCGCCAGGCGTCGGTGGGCTTGAAGGGCGCGTTCGGCACGGTCACGCTGGGTCGCCAGATCAACATGACCTACGTGGCCTTGACCAAGTCCGATGTGCTGGGGCCTAACCTGTTCTCGATTAACAGCATCGATCCCTACCTGCCCAACGCGCGCAGCGATAACGCCATCGGCTACCTGGGCAATTTCAAGGATGTGGTGCTGGGCGCGACCTATAGCACGGGGCGCGACGGCTCGGCCGCCGGCGGCCCGTCGGCCACCAATTGCCCTGGTGAGGTGCCCGGCAACGCCAAGGCCTGCCGCCAGGTGACGGGATTGATCGGCTATGAGACCAAGCCCTTCGGCCTCAACGCTTCCTACGACATCATGTATGGCAACGCCGGCGCGGCCTATGGCCTGACCAGCAGCGACAACAGCGACCGGCGCGTGACCGTGAACGGCTATCTGATGGCGGGCGCGGGCAAGCTGGCGGGCGGCGTGATCGAGCGCACCACGCGCGCGGTCACCGGCGTGACGCGTTCGGACCTGTATTACTTCGGCGGCAGCTATCCGGTGGCGCCGCAGGCCACGCTGGATGTGCAGGTGGCCAGGCGGGACGTGAAACACAGCGATGCCGACGCCACCATGCTGGTGGCGCGCCTGAGCTACTACCTGTCCAAGCGCACGGCCATCCATGGCAGCGTGGGCCACATGAAGAACAGCGGCGCATCGGCCATCGCGCTCGATGCGGGCGGCACGGTCGGGGTGGGGAAATCGCAGAACGGCGTGATGGCCGGCCTGCGCCACACGTTCTGAGGAAAGGGGAAGACTGGCGCCGGCGCGGGCCGGCGCCGCTCAGGGCAGCAGGATGGCCAGCGCCTGGGCGCCTTGCTGCAGCACCGGCAGGAACTCCTGTTCCAGTTGCCGCACGCTGACGCGGGCCGCCTGCGCGCCCACGTTGAGCGCCGCCAGCACCTTGCCCGAGGCGCCGCGCACGGGCACGGCGATCGAACGCAGGCCCAGTTCCAGTTCCTCGTCGTTGACGGCGTAGCCGGCCTGGCGCACGCCGGCCAGGATCTCGCGCAATCGCTTGACGGAGGTGACCGTGTTGTCCGTCATGGGCCGCAGCCGGGTCCGGGCCAGGTACTGGTCCAGTTCAGCGGGCGGCAGGTGGGCCAGCAGCACGCGGCCCAGCGAGGTGCAGTAGGCCGGCAGCCGGCTGCCCGTATTGAGCGCCACCGACATCACGCGCGAGGTGGCCGCGCGCGCCACGTACAGCACTTCGCCGTCTTCCAGCACGGCCAGCGAACTCGATTCGTTGAGCGTGCGGCTGATGTCGTTCAGGTAGGGCTGGGCCGACACCGTGAGCGGCGTCGAGGACAGGTAGGAGTAACCGAGCGTGAGTACCTTAGGCCGCAGCGTGAAGTTGTTCAGCTCCGCGTCCACGTAGCCCAGCTCGCGCAGCGTGTGCAGGCAGCGCCGCACGGCCGCGCGCGGGATGCCCGTCTTCTGGCTGATGCTGGCGATGGTCTGTGGTTTGCGCGCGTCGCTGAACGCCTGCAGCACGGCCAGGCCGCGCGCCAGCGAGGTCATGAAGCTGGGATCGGTCAGCGCATCGATCTGTTCGGAAATGGTCGGTTCGCGCTCTGGCGCCGGCGCGGCGGCCAGGGCGTGGTCGTTGGTGGTGGTCTTGGGCATGGCGTGATTTTAATGCAGCGGGCAGTTTCGATAGTTGTTTTTTTCTTGACCTGGCTATCGGGCTCTCGCTACACTGGCTGTGCGGTTATCAATCATTAGTGCGATAATCGCACAACCGGGATAAACAAGGTGGAACTATGATCGACAAAACTTATGCATCACTACAGGGGGCCGTGGCCGACGTGCACGACGGCGCCACGGTCATGATCGGTGGCTTCGGCAATGCCGGCATGCCCTCGGCGCTGATCGACGCGCTGATCGAGCAGGGCGCGCGCGAACTCACCATCGTCAACAACAACGCCGGCAACGGCGACACGGGGCTGGCCGCGCTGCTGGCGGCCGGCCGGGTGCGCAAGATCATCTGCTCGTTCCCGCGCCAGGCCGACTCGCACCATTTCGACGCCCTTTACCGGGCTGGCAAGATCGAACTGGAACTCACGCCGCAAGGCAACCTGGCCGAGCGCATCCGCGCCGCCGGCGCCGGCATCGGCGGCTTTTTCTCGCCCACCGGCTACGGCACCCAGCTGGCCGAAGGCAAGGAGACGCGCGAAATCAATGGCCGCATGTATGTGCTCGAATCGCCCATCCATGCCGACTTCGCGCTGATCAAGGCGTTGCGCGGCGACCGCTGGGGCAACCTGGTGTACCGCAAGACGGCCCGCAACTTCGGCCCCATCATGGCGATGGCGGCCAAGACCACCATCGCCCAGGTGCACCAGGTGGTGGCCCTGGGGGAACTGGACCCGGAAGTGATCGTCACGCCCGGCATCTTCGTACAGCGCGTCGTCAAGGAGGCCGCATGATGAACCGATACACCCGCGACCAGATCGCCGCCCGCGTGGCGCAGGACATTCCCGAAGGCGCCTACGTCAACCTCGGTATCGGCCTGCCGACCAAGGTCGCCAACTACCTGCCGCCCGAGCGCGAAGTGTTCCTGCACAGCGAGAACGGCCTGCTTGGCATGGGCCCCGCGCCCGCGCCCGGCGAGGAGGACGAGGACCTGATCAACGCCGGCAAACAGCCCGTCACGCTGCTCACGGGCGGCGCCTATTTCCACCATGGCGACTCGTTCGCCATGATGCGCGGCGGCCATCTCGACATCTGCGTGCTGGGCGCGTTCCAGGTGGCGGCCAACGGCGACCTGGCCAACTGGCACACCGGCGCGCCGGACGCCATTCCCGCCGTGGGCGGCGCCATGGACCTGGCGATCGGCGCCAAGCAGGTGTTCGTGATGATGGACCACCAGACCAAGGACGGCGAAAGCAAGGTGGTGGCCCAATGCACCTACCCGCTCACCGGCGTGGGCTGCGTGGACCGCATCTACACCGACCTGGCGGTGCTGGACGTCACCCCCGCCGGCCTGGCCGTTCGCGAGATGGCGCCCGGCCTTACTTTTGAAGCACTGCAGGCCGTCACCGGCGCGCCGCTGCTGCCCCCCAACGAATGAACGAGGACACCATGCAACAAGCTTTTATCTGCGACGCCATCCGCACTCCCATCGGCCGCTATGGCGGCGCGCTCAAGGACATGCGGGCCGACGACCTGGGCGCCGTGCCGCTGCGCGAACTGATGCGCCGCCATCCCGGCCTGGCCTGGCACGAGGTGGACGACGTGATCTATGGCTGCGCCAACCAGGCCGGCGAGGATAACCGCAACGTGGCGCGCATGTCGGCGCTGCTGGCCGGCCTGCCGCAGGAAGTGCCCGGCTCCACCGTCAACCGCCTGTGTGGTTCAGGCATGGACGCGGTGGGCACGGCGGCACGCGCCATCATGGCGGGCGACACCAGCCTGATGATCGCCGGCGGCGTCGAGTCCATGACCCGCGCGCCGTTCGTGATGGGCAAGGCCGATGCCGCCTTTTCGCGCAGCGCGGCGATCTACGACACCACCATCGGCTGGCGCTTCCCCAACCCGCTGATGCAGCGCCTGTATGGCGCGGACGCGATGCCGGAGACGGCCGAGAACGTGGCCGACGATTACGGCATCAGCCGCGCCGACCAGGATCGCTTCGCGCTGGCCAGCCAGCAAAAGACGGCACGCGCCCAACGCGACGGCCTGTTCGCCGACGAGATCGTGCCGGTATCGCTGCCGCCAAGCCGGCGCGGGGCAAGTGAACCCGTCATCTTCGCGCAGGACGAGCATCCGCGCGAGACGACGCTGGAGGCGCTGGCCAAACTCAAGGGCGTGGTGCGGCCCGATGGCAGCGTCACCGCCGGTAACGCCTCTGGCGTCAATGATGGCGCCTGTGCGTTGTTGCTGGCCAGTGCGCAGGCGGCCAGCCGGCATGGCTTGACGCCGCGCGCCCGCATCGTCGGCATGGCCACGGCCGGCGTGGCGCCGCGTGTGATGGGAATCGGCCCGGCGCCGGCCAGCCAGAAGCTGCTGCGCCAGTTGGGCCTGACGCTGGACCAGATGGATGTGATCGAGTTGAACGAAGCGTTCGCCGCGCAAGGCCTGGCCGTGCTGCGCGCGCTGGGACTGCGCGACGATGATCCGCGCGTCAATCCCTATGGCGGCGCGATCGCGCTGGGCCATCCGCTGGGCATGAGCGGTGCGCGCCTGGTGACCACGGCCATGTACCAGCTGCTGCGGGGCGGCGGGCGCTACGCCTTGTGCACCATGTGCATCGGCGTGGGGCAGGGCATCGCCATCGTCATCGAACGGGTGTAGTGGGGCGGCGCGGCGGCTTGCCCAGGCCGGGATCGGCGACGCCGTACTTGGCCGCCAGCCGCTTCGCTTCGCCGCTGCGGCCGAGCGCATCGATGCCTTCGTTGATCACTTCCAGCAGTTCGGCCCCGTAGGGCACGTTGCGGCTCACCATCATGTGGAACGGCGATGGCGCCAGGTCCGGCAGGGCGCTGTAGGCGATGCCCAGCACCTTGAAATCGACCTTGCCCAGCGCCTGGTAGCCCAGCGCGATCTCCAGCCGCTCGGGTACGGCGTCGCAACGGTTGTTCTTGAGCTTGAGCAGCGACTGGATCAGGTCTTGCGAGCCGGTGTCCATGTGCGCCGGATTCAGGCCAAAGGCCGCGTAGGTATAGCCATTGATGCCGCATAGCCGCAGCTTTTTCAGGTCGGGCGCCGTGTCCACGGCCGGCCGGGGGCGCGCCATGTCGTAGAAATAGACCAGGTGCTGGCTGTAGTAGGGCTTGCTCACCAGGTAGGTGCGGTCCCGGTCCGGATTCCTGGCCAGGTCGGTCATCATGTCGTGCATGCCGAGCCGGACCGATTCCGTGCAGCGCCGCCACGGCAGCATGTCGAACGTGTAGCGCAAGCCCTTGCGTTCCAGGCTCAGTTGCAGCATCTCGGCGGAATAGCCGGTCACCTCATCGGTCGGCCCGCCGATGTCGCGCTTGAAAAACAGGTAGGGCGGCCATTCGGCGATCTGCCCGCATACCCGGATCACTTGTTCCGGCGCCAGTGGCGTGGCGTGCGCAGCCCCGCCTACCCAGCCAGGCAGCAGGGCGATCATGGACAGGGCGAAGGTGGTGATTCTCATGCGAATTCCTGGGCGGCCGGAAACCCCATCTTACTGGACGGCTTGCGAACTTTCCAGTCAACAATAGGATTTCAGGCTCGGAAACTGCGACAGGACGCCACAAACCGTCAGCGCTCGTCATGTTGATCCTTGTCGCGCCGGCCTTCGTTCTGCCGGCCCGGTGGCCCGCGGCGCTCCTCGCCCCGCTCGGGACGTGGCGCCGCCTCGCGTGGTGGCGCCGCATGTCCTGGCGGCATCGCCTGCTGGTACGGGGCCTGCTCGCGCGGCGGGGGCGGTCGGTTGGTGTCGATGCGATGGGGCGGCGGCGACGGCAAAGGCGGTTGCACCTGGGCTGGCGGGCCATAGTGCGGGACCGCTTGTTGCCGCTGTTGCGGATGTTCCTGCTGTGGTGGACGCTGCTGCTGCTGCTGCTGCTGCGCGTGCTCCCGCCGCTCCGGCTGTGCATGTTCCTGCCGGCCGGGCGGCGCGTGCTGGCGTTCCTGTGCGATGAACGGCGCGGGCCGCGCGTCGGACGCCGGAGCCTGGAAGTGCTGCTGCGCCACCGCGTCGTGTGGACGGTAGCGGTAATGCTGGTTTTGCAGGGCTTGCTGCTGGGCCGGCTGCGGGTAGCGGCTGCCCGCGTACGGGCGCTGGTAGGTGGGCAGTGGCGCGCGCGCCGGCACGGCGCGCGGATTCCAGTGTTCCCAGCCTTCGTGGCGGCGCTCCCAGTCCGGTCCCCAGTGGCGGCCCCACATGGGCGGCGCATCGCGGCGCCAGTCCACGAAATAGACTGGCGGGGCGAGGTAGTAGCGCACCGGCACGCGCAGTATGAACAGTGGCACCGCGTCCGGCCCCACGTACGACCACGGACCGTTGTACCAGGAGCTGACGTACCAGCTGTCGCCGATCAGCAGCCAGTACAGGCCATCATAAAAGAAGAAATTGGCGTGCAGCCGGGGCGCGTAATAGACGGGGTAGCCCGGCACCGGCACCAGTTCGGGATAGGTGGAGACGTTGAAGTTCACGCTGACATACGTGGCCGCGCCACCCAGCAAGGGCACGCCAGCCAGTAGCCAGCACAGCAGTATCCGGTTTCTCATGTTCGGTTCCTCCTGGCCGCTGCCGGCGCCTGCCGGCGCTGCCCTTGATCGCGTTCGCATGCTTGTTCAGATGACCTCATGCTAGCAGAATGGGAGCCGGCATGCCGCGCCGGGGCTGCCTACCGTGCGCGGCCGTGGCAACGGGCGGTCCCATTTTGCGTGCCGCTGTCGTATCATGGGCAGCAACGGCCCGCAGTCCGGCCACAGCCAAGGATGAGCATGATCAGCATCGTCGCGGCGCATCGCGCCGGCTTATTTGTACGCAACCAGATTCTGCGCAACGTGATCGCCGGCGTGATCGTCGGGGTGGTGGCGCTGCCGCTGGCCATGGCCTTCGCCATCGCTTCCGGCGCCCGGCCCGAGCAGGGCCTGTACACGGCCATCGTGGCCGGCGCGCTGGTGTCGGCCTGCGGCGGTACGCGGGCCCAGATCGCCGGACCCACGGGCGCCTTCATCGCCATCCTGGCCGGCGTGACGGCGCGCTACGGCATCGACGGGCTGCAGGTGGCGACGCTGATGGCCGGCCTGATGCTGGTCACCATGGGCTTCGCCGGCATGGGCGCCGTGATCCGTTTCATTCCGGCGCCTGTCATTGTCGGTTTCACGGCCGGCATCGGCGTGATTATCTGGGTCGGGCAGTGGAAATATTTCTTCGGCCTGCATCCGGTGGACGCCAGCCATTTCCACGAAAAGCTGTGGAACCTGATCCAGGTCCTGCCGCAGCTGCACCTGGCCACCACCGGGCTGGCCGTATTGAGCCTGCTGCTGGTGCTGCTGTCGCCGCGTATCCCCGGCCTGCGCCACGTGCCGGGGCCGCTGGTGGCGATGGTGGTCACCACCGTGGTCTATGTGATCTTCCGTTTCGACGGCGTGGCCACCATCGGCAGCGCGTTCGGCGGCATTCCGCAGCAGCTGCCCGGCTTCAAGCTGCCGACCGTGTCGCTGGCGCGTATCGTCGAATTGATCAGCCCCGCGTTCACCATCGCCATGCTGGGCGCGATTGAATCGCTGCTGTCGGCCGTGGTGGCCGACGGCATGGCCGGCACCCGCCACGATTCCAACCAGGAGCTGATCGGGCAGGGGCTGGCCAATATCGTCGCGCCGCTGTTCGGCGGGTTCGCCGCCACCGGCGCCATCGCGCGCACGGCCACCAGCATCCGCAATGGCGGTTCCAGCCCGCTGGCCGGTATCGTCCATTCCATCACGCTGGTCCTGATCGTGCTGGCGCTGGCGCCGCTGGCGGCCAGTGTGCCGCTGGCCGCGCTGGCCGCCATCCTGTTCGTGGTGGCCTACAACATGAGTGAGATCAAGCACTTCGCGCGCATGGTGCGGCGCGCGCCACGGGCCGACGTGGTGATCCTCGTCATCACCTTCCTGCTGACGGTGTTCGCCGACCTGGTGGTGGCCGTCAACATCGGCGTGATCCTGGCCACCATGCACTTCCTGCGCCGCATGTCCAGTTCCGTGGAAGTCAATCCACAAACGGACAAGCAGCTGGCCCAGGAACTGGCCGAACAGGGCTTGCCGGCGCTGCCGCCCGGTGTGCTGGTGTATGGCATCGAGGGGCCGGTGTTCTTCGGCGCCGTGGAGAATTTCGAGCGGGCCCTGATCCAGACCCACACGGAACCGCACATCCTCATCATCCGCCTGCGCCACGTGCCGTTCATGGACATCACCGGCATCCAGACGCTGGAGGAAGTGGTGCGCAAGATGCAGGCGCGCGGCGTGCGCGTGCTGCTGTGCGAGGCCAACGAGCGCGTCTACGCCAAGCTGGAGAAGGCGGACTTGTTTGACGTGCTGGGGCCAGCCGACTACCAGCAGGAGTTTGGCGCGGCGCTGGCGCGCTGCAAGGACGAGATCGCCCACGGCGGCCGCAAGCGCTCGCCGGTTACCTTGCAGGCGGAAAAGCTGGTTAATGTCAGCAAGCACTTCTTCGCCAACAAGCATGATTGAATGGTGGGCTGCCTTTTGAAACGCTACTGACAGAAACTGTCAGCGCTTGCCCTTAGCATAACGTTTCGCGCCATCACAAGCGCGCAACATTTTGAACTTATGCGGAGAGCACCATGATCGACCCCAATTTCATCCTGCTGTATGTGGACAACCCGCCAACCAGCGCCACCTTCTATTCCGAGCTGCTGGGCGTGGCGCCGGTGGAGGCGTCGCCCACTTTCGCGCTGTTCGCGCTCAAGTCCGGCCTCAAGCTGGGCCTGTGGGCGCGCCACACGGTGCAGCCGGTGGCCATGGCGTCCGGCGGCGGCGCGGAGATCGCATTCGCCCAGGCCGACCGCAGCGCCGTCAACGATCTCTATGCCGACTGGGTGGAGCGTGGTGTGACCATCGCCCAGCGTCCGGTGCAGATGGATTTCGGCTATACCTTCGTTGCGCTGGACCGCGACGGCCACCGCCTGCGGGTGTTCACGCCTGAGTGAGGCGGCGTTCAAGCCTGGCGCTGCAGCGTGAACATCGACACGCCCAGTGCGATCAGCAGCAAGCCGGTGGCGCCGTTGAACAGGCGCGCGCGGCGTTCGCTGGCCATGAAGCGCAACACCGGGCGCGCCAGTGCGATGTAGGTCAGGTGCGACAGCATGGCGCAGGCGGCGAACGTGGCCGTGAGCAGCATGAAGCGCAAGCTGCCGCCGTCGCCGCCGCCCATGAAGCGGGGGAACAGGGCGATGAAGAACATCAGGCTTTTCGGATTGGTGAGCGCCACCAGCAGCCCTTGCCGAAGCGTTTGCCAGCCGCCCTGGGCGTCCGTGCTGACCGTTGGCGTGGACTGGCCGGGGACGGCCGCGCCGAATCCGCGCTTGCCGCATTGACGCCAGCCCAGCAGGATCAGATAGGCGCCACCGGCCAATTGCAGCAAGAGGAAGGCCGTTGTCGAGGTCTTGAACAGCACCCCCACCATCGTCACCGACAGCGTGGCCACCACCAGGATACCGAGCGCGTTGCCAAATGAGCTGCACAAGGCCATGCGCGGGCCCAGCGTGGCGCAGTTGGCGATGGCCAGCAGCACGCCGGGGCCGGGCGAGAAGGTGGTGAGCAGGGA
>DATFBD010000068.1:0-29538 GCA_035254005.1 Burkholderiaceae bacterium
CTTCGTCAACAATTGCGCCAAGCGGCACTGGAATACCACGAGTTTCCCACTCCCGGAAAAATCAGCGTCACCCCCACCAAGCAGCTCACCAACCAGCGCGATCTGGCACTGGCCTATTCCCCCGGCGTGGCCGCCGCCTGCGAAGAGATCGTCGCCGACGCGGCCAACGCCTTCAAATACACCGCCCGTGGCAACCTGGTCGCCGTGATCACGAACGGCACTGCCGTGCTCGGCCTCGGCCCGATCGGCCCGCTTGCCGCCAAGCCGGTCATGGAAGGCAAGGGCGTGCTGTTCAAGAAGTTCGCCGGCATCGACGTGTTCGATATCGAGATCAACGAATCCGACCCCGACAAGCTGTGCGACATCATCGCCGCGCTGGAACCGACCTTCGGCGGCGTGAACCTGGAAGACATCAAGGCGCCCGAGTGCTTCTACATCGAGCGCCAGCTGCGCGACCGCATGAAGATCCCCGTGTTCCACGATGACCAGCACGGCACCGCCATCATCGTCGGCGCGGCCATCCTGAACGGCATCAAGGTCGTCGGCAAGAACATCAAGGATTGCAAGCTGGTGGTGTCGGGCGCCGGCGCGGCCGCGCTGGCCTGCCTGGACCTGATCGTCGACCTCGGCTTCCCGCTGGAAAACATCTTCGTCACCGACCTGGCCGGCGTGGTCTACAAGGGCCGCACGGAACTGATGGACCCGGACAAGGAACGCTTCGCGCGCGACACCACGGCCCGCACCCTGGCCGAAGTGATCCCCGGCGCCGACATCTTCCTGGGCGTGTCGGCCGGCGGCGTGCTGAAACCGGACATGGTGCGCCAGATGGCCGCCAAGCCCCTGATCCTGGCGCTGGCCAACCCGACCCCGGAAATCCTGCCCGAGGAAGTGAAGGCCGTGCGCGACGACGCCGTGATCTGCACCGGCCGTTCGGATTACCCGAACCAGGTCAACAACGTGCTGTGCTTCCCCTACATCTTCCGTGGCGCGCTCGATTGCGGCGCCACCACCATCACCCGCGAGATGGAAATCGCCGTGGTGCACGCCATCGCCGAGCTGGCCCATGCCGAGCAGAGCGACATCGTGGCCACGACGTATGGCATCAGCAACCTGTCGTTCGGCCCGGAATACCTGATCCCGATGCCGTTCGACCCGCGCCTGCTGATCCAGATCGCACCGGCCGTGGCCAAGGCGGCCGAGCAGTCCGGCGTGGCCACCCGTCCGATCAAGGACTTGCAAGCCTACGCCGACAGCCTGCAGCAATTCGTGTACCGCAGCGGCACCTTCATGAAGCCGCTGTTCCAGGTGGCCAAGAACACGCATGCCGACCTCAAGCGCATCGTCTACGCCGAGGGCGAGGAAGAGCGCATCCTGCGCGCGGTGCAGGTGGTGGTCGACGAGCGCCTGGCGCGTCCCATCCTGGTGGGCCGTCCGGCCGTGCTCGAATCGCGGATCCAGAAGTTCGGCCTGCGCATCAAGCAGGGCGTGCACTTCGACGTGATCAATCCCGATTTCGACGAGCGCTACCGCGATTACTGGAAGTCGTACTACGAGCTGACGGCGCGCAAGGGCGTGACCCAGGAATACGCCAAGCTGGAAATGCGCCGCCGCCATACGCTGATCGGTTCCATGATGATCGCCAAGGGCGACGCCGACGGCATGATCTGCGGCACCTTCGGCACCACTGACCTGCACCTGAAGTACATCGACCAGGTGCTGGGCAAGCGGGCCGGCGCCAAGGTGTACGCGGCCATGAACGTGCTGATCCTGCCCGAGCGCCAGCTGGTGATGGTCGACACCCACGTCAACGAGAACCCGAACGCCGAGCAACTGGCCGCCATCACCATCATGGCCGCCGACGAGATGGTGCGCTTTGGCCTGTCGCCACGGGCGGCACTGCTGTCGCACTCGAACTTCGGCTCGTCCAACAGCGAATCGGCGCAGAAGATGCGCGCCGCGCTGGCCCTGATCAAGGAACAGGCGCCGGACCTGGAAGTGGACGGCGAGATGCACGGCGACACGGCGCTCGACTCCAAGCTGCGCGCCAAGATCATGCCCGGCTCCGACCTGACGCATGACGCCAACCTGCTGGTCATGCCCAACATCGACGCCGCCAACATCGCCTACAACCTGGTCAAGACGGCGGCCGGCAACGGCATCGCCGTCGGCCCGATCCTGCTCGGTTGCGCCCGTCCGGTGCACATCCTCACGCCATCGGCCACGGTACGCCGCATCGTCAACATGACGGCCCTGTGCGTGGTGGACGCGGTGGCTGAACGCAAGAACTGATCTTTTCCGGCCGTACCGCCCAACCGGGGTCAGGTCATACCCTCAAGCAACATGCGCGCATGTTGCTTGAGGGTATGACCTGACCCCGGTTTGTTTTGCTGTTGAGGCAAATCAAGCAAGGGATGTTTTGACGCTAAAAATTGCCTTGTAACAAGATGTAAGTGTTGTAATCGCCATAATTGGTGAGAAGTGCGCCACTGACGCTCTGTTACAATACCGGGTTGTTCGAGGGCGCAGGACGTCCTCCCGCCATTCCCAGCATCGGATCTGAATATCATGCAAAACACGAAGAAAGCGCTCATCACGGGCATTACCGGCCAGGACGGCGCCTATCTGGCAGAATTGCTGCTGGAGAAGGGTTATCAAGTCACGGGCACCTATCGCCGTACCAGCTCGGTCAATTTCTGGCGCATCGAGGAACTGGGCATCGCCGCCCACCCCAACCTCAAGCTGGTGGAGTACGACCTGACCGACCTCGGCTCCAGCATCCGCCTGCTGCAGAACGCGGCGCCGGACGAGGTGTACAACCTGGCCGCGCAAAGCTTCGTCGGCGTGTCGTTCGAGCAGCCCGTGACGACGGCCGAGATCACCGGCATCGGCCCCGTCAACCTGCTCGAGGCGATCCGCATCGTCAATCCGAAGATCCGCTTCTACCAGGCCTCGACCTCGGAAATGTTCGGCAAGGTGCAAGCCATCCCGCAGAAGGAAGATACGCCGTTCTACCCGCGCAGCCCGTATGGCGTGGCCAAGCTGTATGCGCACTGGATGACGGTCAACTACCGCGAGTCGTACGGCATCTTCGGCAGCTCGGGCATCCTGTTCAACCACGAGTCGCCGCTGCGCGGCCGTGAATTCGTCACCCGCAAGATCACCGACGCGGTGGCCAAGATCAAGCTGGGCAAGCTCGAGGTGCTGGAACTGGGTAACCTGGACGCCAAGCGCGACTGGGGCTATGCCAAGGAATACGTGGAAGGCATGTGGCGCATCCTGCAGGCCGACCAGCCGGGCACCTATGTGCTGGCCACCAACCGCACCGAGACCGTGCGCGACTTCGTCACCATGGCGTTCAAGGCCATTGACGTGGCCATCGAATGGCAGGGCACGGCCGACAACGAAACGGGCCACTGCAGCCGCACCGGCAAGGTGCTGGTCAAGGTCAGCCCCAAGTTCTACCGTCCGGCCGAAGTGGAGCTGCTGATCGGCGACCCGGGCAAGGCCGTCACGGAACTGGGCTGGAAGCCCCAGACCACGCTGGAGCAGCTGTGCCAGATGATGGTCGAGGCCGATCTGCGCCGCAACGCGGCCGGCTTCTCGTTCTAAGCGCGCGCCATGGCGACCGCAGCACTGGCCCTGATGGCCCCCGCGCAGGAAGGCGCCGGCAAGCGCGCCCTGGTCACCGGCCTGGCCGGCTTCACGGGACGCTACCTGGAGCGCGAGCTGCGCGCGGCCGGCTACGAGGTGCACGGCACCACCACGCCGGGCCATCCGGCCGCTTCCGGCCTCGCATCCAACTTGTACTCGGTCGACCTGACCGACCGTGCCGCCGTGGCGGCCATGGTGGCCCAGGTACGGCCGGACGTGGTGGCCCACCTGGCCGGCATCGCCTTCGTCGGCCACGCCGACGTCGAGCAGTTCTACCGCGTCAACGTGGTTGGCACGCGCCACCTGCTGGAAGCGCTGGCAGGGTTGGCGCACCAGCCCTCGGCCGTGCTGCTGGCGTCGAGCGCCAATATCTACGGCAACACCAGCGTGCCCGTCATCGACGAGAACGTGCCGGCCGCGCCGGCCAACGATTACGCCGTCAGCAAGCTGGCCATGGAATACATGGCCCGGCTGTGGCAGGACAAGCTGCCCCTGATTATCACCCGGCCGTTCAACTACACGGGCGTGGGCCAGCACGAGAACTTCCTGCTGCCCAAGATCGTCGGCCACTTCCGCCGCCGCGCCACCGACATCGAGCTGGGTAACCTGCACGTGTGGCGCGACTTTTCCGACGTGCGCATGGTGGCGGCCAGCTACCGCGCGCTGCTGGCGGCGGCGCCGGCCGGCCAGACCTTCAACATCTGTTCCGGCCGCGCCCATTCGCTGGGCGAGGCGCTGGACATGATGGCCGAGATCGCCGGCTACCGCATCAACGTGCATGTCAATCCGGCCTTCGTGCGCGCCAACGAGGTCGAGCGCCTGACGGGCGACAACCGCCGCCTGGCCGCCGTGGTGGGCGCGCTGTCGCCGCCGCCGCTGGCCGCTACGCTGCGCTGGATGTACGAGGCGTGAGCGCGCTGCGCATCGGCCTGTCCACCACCACGATGGAGCCCGAGCTGACGGGCGGCCGCCTGGATGGCATCGGCGTCTATACCCAGGCCTTGCTGGCCAACCTGCCGGCCGCCGGCTGCAGCGTGCAGCCGCTGTCGTTCGCGCCCCCGGGCGCGCCCGAGCGCCTGCGCGTGGGGCGCGCGCTGCCGCTGTCGTTCACGCTGGCCACCATCGGCGACCTGATCCTGCCGGCCAGCGCGCGGCTGGCCGTGCGCGACCTGGGGCCGGCCGGCCAGCCGCTGGACCTGTACCACGCCACCGACTACCGCATCGTGCGCATGGATTGCCCGGTGGTGGCCACGCTGCACGACGCGCTGCCGATCGCCCATCCGGAATGGTGCAGCCCGCGCCTGCGCGGCCTGAAGAACTGGCTGCAGGCCAAGGCCGCCCGCAAGGCCGACCATGTGATCACCGGTTCGCAGTACTCGGTGCGCGAACTGGTCGAATGCTTCGGCGTGGACGAGGGCCGCATCAGCGTGGTGTACCACGGCGTGGACCCGGTCTGGTTCGATGCGCCCGACGCGGCCGAGGTGGCCGCCACACTGGCGCGCCATGGCCTGCGGCAGGGCTACTTCCTCACCGTCGGCACCCTGCAGCCGCGCAAGAACCTCGGGCGGTTGCTGGAGGCCTACCTGGCGCTGCCGCCCGTGGTGCGGGCGGCGCGCCAGCTGGTGATCGTCGGTGCGCCGGGCTGGCGCAGCGAGGAACTGGTGCGCCGCATCGAGGCCGCCCGCCAGCAGGGCGAGAACGTGTGCTGGCTGTCGGCCGTGACCGGGCACGCGGAGCTGCGCCAGCTGTACGCGGGCAGCGGCGCCTTCGTGTTCCCGTCGCTGTACGAAGGCTTTGGCTTGCCGGTGCTGGAGGCGTTCGCCAGCGGCGTGCCGGTGGTGGCGTCCAATGCGACTTCGCTGCCGGAAGCCTGCCAGGGCGCGGCGCTGGAGGCGGACCCGTTGTCGGTGCCAGAATGGACCGCCGCCATGCACACCATCGTGCGCGACGAGGCGTTGCGGACCCGCTTGATCGCCGCCGGCCAGCGCCGTGCGCTGCAACTGACCTGGGCCGAGACGGCGCGCCGCACGGTGGCCGTCTACCAATCCATCCTTACCCAGTGACGCGCGAGCGTCCGATTCCCCATGCGCGTGCTTCATTTCTACAAGACCTATTACCCCGACACGTGGGGCGGCATCGAACAGGTGATCCGCCAGCTGTGCGTGGGCACCGGCCGGCTGGGTGTGCGCAATGAAGTGCTGACGCTGACCCGCCAGCCCGAGCCGGCCGAACTGGCGTTCGAGGGCCACCAGGTGCACCGCGTGCCGCTCGATTTCGAGATCGCCTCGACCGGCTTTTCGGTGGCGGCGATCCGCAAGCTGGCACGGCTGGCGCGCCAGGCCGACGTGATCCACTACCATTTCCCATGGCCGTTCATGGACCTGGCCCACTTCCTGGCCCGGGTCGACAAGCCGAGCGTGGTGACTTACCACTCGGACATCGTGCGCCAGAAGAACCTGCTGCGCCTGTACACCCCGCTCAAGCGCGGCTTCCTGCGCAGCGTGGACGCCATCGTGGCCACCTCGCCCAACTACCTGGCCTCGTCGCCGGTGCTGAGCCGCTACCAGCACAAGACCCACACCATCACCTATGGCCTGGACCAGGCCATCTATCCGGAACCATCCCAGGCCACGCGCGACAAGTGGCGCGCCCGTTGCGGCGAGCGCTTCTTCCTGTTCGTCGGCGTGCTGCGCTACTACAAGGGGCTGCACATCCTGCTCGACGCCATGGCCAGCGTGGACTATCCGGTGGTGATCGTGGGCGCCGGCCCGATCGAGCAGGAACTCAAGGCCCACGCGGCGCGCCTGGGGCTGCACCACGTGCAGTTCGTGGGGGCGCTGGACGAGGAGGACAAGGTGGCGCTGCTGCAACTGTGCTACGCCATGGTGTTCCCGTCCCACTTGCGCTCGGAAGCGTTCGGCATCTCGCTGCTGGAAGGGGCCATGTACGGCAAGCCCATGATTTCGAGCGAGATCGGCACCGGCACCACCTACATCAACATCGACCAGGACACGGGGCTGGTGGTGCCGCCCAACGATCCGCCCGCGTTCGGGGCCGCCATGCGCACGCTGTGGGAACAGCCGGAACTGGCCGCCGCCATGGGCCGGCGCGCGGCGGCCCGTTACCAGGAATTGTTCACGGCCGAACGCATGGCGGCCAACTACGCGGCCCTGTACCGCGCGGTGGTGGCGGCGCGCGCGCGCTGACTTTTTAGCCATGGCTTGATTTGGCGCAAACCATGGCGGCGGGTTGGCGCTACCATGGCGCTGGACTCTCTGCCCCCGTTTCCGGTCCGTAACACCGGTCTTCCCAGTTATCGACGGTTTCATGCGACGCAACGACGGCGCGGGTGGCGAGAGTTCACCGCCGCGCCGGCGTTTGCGCCAGCGGCCCCTTCCGGGTTACCATGGCGGCGCGCGCCGGCATTCCCGCCGCCGGGCGCTCCACCGAAAGGGCGGCCCCGTCGTGACGCACGCTTACCCGCTGGCACCACCCCGCCGCGCCGTCCGGCCATGAACGGCGCTCCCACCGTTTCCGTCTGCATTCCCACCTACCGTGGCGCGGCCTTGCTGGGCCAGGCCATCGATTCGGTGCTGGCCCAGAGCTACGCCGACTTTGAGCTGCTGATCATCGACAATCATTCCGAGGACGGCACCGGGCAGCTGGTGGCCAGCTACACCGACCCGCGCATCCGCTACCTGTGCAACGACCGCAACCTGGGCGCCGAGGCGAACTGGAACCGCTGCCTGGGCGAGGCGCGCGGCCGCTACCTCAAGCTGCTGCCGCACGACGACCTGATCGCACCCGACTGCCTGGCGCGCCAGGTGGCGGTGCTCGAGCGCGACCAGGCCGAGGCGATCGCGCTGGTCTATTGCGCGCGCACCGTGATCGACGCCGGCGGACGCGCCGTGATGGTGCGCGGCGGCGCCCGCCGCGGCGGCGTGGTCGCGGGGCCGGCGCTGGTGCGGCGCTGCCTGCGCCGGGGCACCAACCTGATCGGTGAACCGGGCGCGGTGCTGTTCCGGCGCCAGCTGGCGCGTAGCGTGGGATGGTTCGACGCCAGCCTGCCCTACGTGGTGGACCTCGATTACTGGTGCCGCCTGCTGCGCCATGGCGACGCCTATTGCCTGCCGCAGCCGCTGGCCTCGTTCCGGCTGTCGCGCGCGGCGTGGAGCGTGGCGCTGGAGCGGCGCCAGAGCGCCGACTTCCGCCGTTTCATGGACCGGCTGGCGGCCGACCCCCGTTATGCGCTGGGCCCGGCCGGCACCCTGGCCGGGCGCCTGATGGCGGGCCTGAATGGCTGGCTGCGGCTGGCGTTCTACCGCCTGTTGCTGGACTGAGGCGGACATGATGGCAGCCTCTTGCGGCAGGTGCGGAAAATGGTCACCATGAGCACGTGGGCGCGCGCGGCGTGCGCCTTGCGCACCCTATGGACGGGCCTGTGGCGGCGGCGCTGGTTCCGCTTCGGCCTGGCCGGCGTGCTCAACACGGCGTTCGGCTATGGCGCCTACGCGCTGCTGCTGGCGCTGGGCCTGCATTACGCGCTGGCCAACCTGGGGGCGCTGGCGCTGGGCGTGTGCTTCAGCTTCCGCACCCATGCCACGCTGGTGTTCGGCCATGGCCACGGCCGCCCGTCTGGCGCCCGGCCCGGTGCGCGCTCCGGTGTGCTGTTTGGGCGTTATGTGCTGGGCTGGCTGGTGCTGTACGGGGTCAACGTGGCGGCCATCGCCGTGCTGCTGCGGGCCGGGCTGGGACCCTACGCGGCCGGCGCGCTGTGGCTGGCGCCGCAGGCCGTGCTGTCTTACCTGGTGCAGCGCCATTTCGTGTTTCGCCGTACCGTCAATGCCATGGAGTCCAGATGAGTGTCACGCTTGCCATCGTCGTGCCCTGCTATAACGAACAGGAGATGTTGCCCGAGGCGGCCGCTCGCCTGCTGGCCTTGCTGGACCGCCTGTGCGCGGAGGGCCAGGCCAGCGCCGACAGCGCCGTCTACTTCGTCGACGATGGCAGCGCCGACCGCACCTGGGCCCTGATCGAGGCCGAGCGCGCGCGCGACGCGCGCGTGCATGGCGTCAAGCTGTCGCGCAATTGCGGCCACCAGCGCGCGCTGCTGGCCGGGCTGTCGGTGGCCAGGGGCGACGCCGTGGTCACCATCGATGCCGACCTGCAGGACGATCCGGAGGCGATGCGCGCCATGCTGGCCCACCACGCGCAAGGCTGCGACATCGTCTATGGCGTGCGGCGCGACCGCGGCAGCGACAGCGCCTTCAAGCGCGGCACGGCGCGCGCCTATTACCGGCTGCTGCGCCTGCTGGGGGTGGAAGTGGTGCACGACCACGCCGATTATCGCCTGATGAGCCGGCGCGCCGTCGAGCACCTGCTCGAATACGCGGAAGTGAATCTGTACCTGCGTGGCATCCTGCCGCTGCTGGGCCTGCGCAGCGCCGTGGTCCATTACGACCGCGCCGCGCGCCACGCCGGCACCAGCAAGTACCCGCTGGTACGCATGCTGGCGCTGGCCGCCGACGGCGTGACTTCGTTCAGCGTGGCGCCGCTGCGCGCCATCGCGCTGATGGGCCTGGTCGTGTTCGTGCTCAGCTTCGCCATGGTGGGCTGGGTCTTGTACGGCAAGTGGTTCCTCAACACGGAAATTCCGGGCTGGGCCTCGTCCGTCATTCCCATCTATTTTCTCGGTGGCACCCAATTGCTGAGCATCGGCGTGCTGGGCGAGTACGTGGCCAAGATGTACCTGGAAACCAAGCGCCGGCCCCGCTTTTTCATCGAGACCGTGCTGTGAGCAGGGCCGCTGACGCCGCGCGTCCCGCCGCGCCGCCGGCGCACGGGCCCGGGCCTGCGCCCGGTTCGGCCTGGCCGTGGCCGCTGCTGGCGCTGCCGCTGTCGCTGGCCGTCGCGCTGGGCGCGCTGGCCCAGTTCCGTTTGCCGTTGAATCACGACGTGGCCTGGCTGCTGGCGCTGGCCGGGCGGGTGCTGGAGGGGGCGCGGCTGTATGTGGATTACCCGGAAGTCAATCCACCCCTGATCGTGTGGCTGAACCTGCCGGTGGCGTGGGCCGCGCAGCTGACCGGGCTGACACCGGCCACCGCGGTGCGGCTGGCGGTGGTGGCGCTGGCCGGCCTGGCGCTGGGCGCCAGTGCGCTGCTGGCGCGCGGCCCGATCGCGGCCGGCGGCGGCGCCGCCATGCTGGCGCTGGCTGCCTATGTGCTGGTGGCGCTGCCCGGCTACGATTTCGGCCAGCGCGAGCACCTGGCCCTGCTGTTCGCGTTGCCTTATCTGGTCGAGGCGGCAGGGCGGGCCGGCGGCGCCCCGGCCTCGCCCGGCGCCCGGCTGGCCGTGGCGGCCTGGGCCACGGTGGGCATCGCGCTCAAACCGCACTTCGTGCTGGTGCCGCTGCTGGTGGAGGCGGTGGTGCTGGCCCATGGCCGGCGCCGGCCTGGCGCCGGCCTGGCGCTGATGGCGGCGCTGCTGGCGGCCTATGGGATGGTCGTGCTGTGGCTGACGCCCGATTATCTGCCCATGATGCGCCTGTTCGCGCGCGCCTACTGGCATTACGGCAGCGACAGCTGGTTCGACTTCCTGCGCGTGGCGCAATGCCAGAGCGCGCTGATCCTGGTGGCCTGCCACTGGGCACTGCGCCCGGCCCCGCGCGCGACTGGCCACGTGCTGTCGGCCGCTGCGCTGGGGTTCGCGGTGGCGGCCGTGGTGCAGCACAAGGGCTGGAGTTATCACTGGTATCCGGTGCTGGCGCTGGGCTGGCTGTTGTTCGCACAGGCTGGCGCGCACGCGGTGGCGCGGCGCGCCTGGCGCGGCCGGCCGCTGGCGCCGGCGCTGGCCGGCGCGCTGGCCATCCTGTTGGCCGGCCTGGCCTTGCTGACGGCGCCGCGCGACGGCCAGCGCGCCAACCCTTATCCGGCGCTGCTGGGCCCGCCCATCCATGCGCTGGGCGGCGGCCCGGTGCTGGTCCTGGCCAGCCCGCTGCGGGTGGCCTATCCGCTGGTGACGGAAGCGGGCCTCAGCGCCACGGCCCGCTTCCCCAGCATGGGCATGGTGGCGGCCGCCTGGCGCACCGGCGACGAGGCCGTTGGCGGCTACCTGCGCCGCACGCTGGCGCAGGATGTACTGGCCCGCCCGCCGCGCTTGATCGTGGTCGAATCCGATCCCGACAGCCTGCCGCCCGGCTTCGACTACCTGCGCTACTTCGGCCGCGAACCGGCACTGGAGCGGCTGTTCCAGTCCAGCCGGCAAGTGGGGGCAGTGGGACCGTTCCGTATATTGCGGGTGGCGCCGGCCGGTGCGCCGGGGCCGGTTGTATCTGTGCCGCAACATCCGTGACGGCAGATCCCGCCGGCGCCACGGATGATCACGGCGGGCATGGGGCG
The DNA here is from genome assembly GCA_035254005.1 of Burkholderiaceae bacterium. Taxonomy (GTDB): domain Bacteria; phylum Pseudomonadota; class Gammaproteobacteria; order Burkholderiales; family Burkholderiaceae_D; genus Rugamonas. The sequence continues at coordinate 11,049 of DATFBD010000068.1, forward strand.
GGCGCCGATGGCCACCGTCCTCGATCGCCCGCCACGTGTGAGTAATGGCCAGCATGGTCGGCTGCCGGCGCCGGCGCGAGTGGCGCGGGCGCGGGTCGACACGGACCGGCCCGCTTCGTACAATGGCATGGCCAGCGCCACGGCGCCGGTCCCGCACCATGCTCCCGCAAGACCATTCGTGCGTCACGGAAATTTAATTTCCGTTACGCTTGATTATTTGCCTAACAAGGAGAACAACATGCCCCATCCGTTCAAGAAGCTGTGCGTCCATGCCGCCATGATCGCCTTTGTCAGCGTGGGCATCGCCCAGCCGGCCCAGGCCGCCCTCGTGGGTACCGCGCAAGTGGTGGCTGCCGCCAACGCCGACCAGGCGCGCGCCAGCCTGGCGGCCGCCCTCAACCGGGCCGACGTGCAGACCGAGTTGCAGCGTTACCACATCGACCCGGTCGACGCCCAGGCCCGCATCGCCGCCCTGAGCGATGCCGAAGTGGCCTCCCTGGCGCACCAGGTCGACAGCCTGCCGGCCGGCGGCGACGGTGTGGTGGGGGCGCTGGTATTCATCTTCGTGCTGCTGCTGGTGACCGACATCCTGGGCCTGACCAAGGTGTTCCCGTTCACCCGCCATCGTTGATGGCGGCACGCGGCGCGGGCCGGGCCCGGCTGTTGCCGGCCCTGCTGCTGTCGGCGCTGCTGCTCGGTGGCTGCGCCACGCAGACGGCCGCGCTGCGCGCGGCCGCGCCGCCGGGCGTGGCGCCGCGGCTGGAACTGGCGGCCACGCCATTTTTCGCCCAGGAACGCTACCAGTGCGGCCCGGCCGCGCTGGCCATGGCGCTGGGTGCGGCCGGCGTCGCCGTCGAGCCCGACGCGCTGGTGCCGCAGGTCTACCTGCCCGAGCGCGAAGGCAGCTTGCAAGTGGATATGCTGGCCGCGGCGCGCCGCAATGGCGCGCTGGGCGTGACCATCGCCCCACGGCTGGACGCCTTGCTGGCCGAATTGCAGGCCGGCCATCCAGTGCTGGTGCTGCAAAACCTGAGCCTGCCGATCTTTCCGCGCTGGCATTACGCCGTCGTGACCGGCTACGACCTGGCGCAGGGCGATATCGTCCTCAATTCCGGCACCACGGAACACATGGTGATGGCCATGTCGACCTTCGAACATACCTGGGCGCGCAGTGGCTATTGGGCCATGGTGGCGCTGGCGCCGGGGCAATTGCCTGTCTCCAGCGACCGGCAGACCGTGCTCGACGCGCTGGTGGCGTGGGAGCGCAGCGGCAAGCCGGACGCCGTGCGGCAAAGCTACGCGGCCGCCGACCGGCGCTGGCCTGGCGAACTGGGCTTGCAGCTGGGACTGGGCAACACGGCCTATGCGGCCGGCGACCGGGCCGGCGCGGCCGACGCCTTCCGCCGCGCCACGCAGGCCCATCCGGACAGCGCGCCCGCCTTCAACAACCTGGCGGTGGTGCTGGGTGAACTCGGTGACTATGGCGCAGCGCGCACGGCGGCCGGCCGGGCGCTGGCGCTGGGCGGCCCGTGGCGCGCCGAGGCGCAGGCCACGCTGGAGACCATCGAGCGGGCCGAGCGGGGCCGGCGCTAGCGGCGGCGCGCGGAGCGGGGCGGATGGGCGGCAGCGCGTCCGCCCTGCATGCCGCACGCACCGTGGGGCGGATTCCGTTGCAAATTCGCGCGGCGGGCGGGTCAATCTTCAGTGCAAATCAACAGGCAAGGTTAAGTATTTCGCAAGTCTTCCTCACCTCGGGATGTTCACCCGCCGTGTATTGAATCAGGCATGAGTTCGGGGTTTTAACGAAGATTGCAGGCAACGGATAAGCATGCGTTATCCGGATAGTCGCACGGGTTCATGATCGAGAGAATGCTGATGTAGCAGTGTTTCTTAGCATGTCAACTTCGCAGATTGTAACGACTGCCGAAGCCCAAGCGCATCGTCGGCTGAATGCCGGAGGCGGTGCTTATCACTTCCAAGGAAGAATGCGACCAACTCGATAAACTCGAGGGCCCAGGCAAGAAATAGCATGCGTAAAAATCTGCCCGTCACCGATACGCAGTACCACATGGAGGACTGCAAGCCGATCGTGTCGAAGACCGACCTCAAGGGGAAGATCACCTATGTCAATCCCTATTTCGTTGAAGTCAGCGGATTCAGCAAAGAGGAATTGATCGGTGCGCCGCATAACCTGGTGCGCCACCCGGATATGCCGCCTGAAGCGTTCGAAGACTTGTGGAAGTCCATCAAGGCTGGTCAGCCTTGGACTGGCACGGTGAAGAACCGGCGCAAGAATGGCGACTTCTACTGGGTCGTGGCGAACGTGACCCCCATCATGGAAAACGGCAGTGCGAGTGGTTACATGTCGGTGCGTACCAAGCCAACCCGCGCGCAGATTGAGGCGGCAGACCGGACTTACCGCAGCATTTCTGCTGGCAATGCCGATCGTATCGTGATCCGCGAGGGCCAAGTGGTGCGCAGGGGGCTGACTGGCATTTTCCCGGCACTCTATGATCTGCCGATTAGCGTGCTCATCGCGCTGGGCATCCTCACACTATGTGCCCTGTATCTCGGTATGGGCGTTCTTGGCTTCGCAACGTCGAGCGGCAGCGCGGCGTGGGGATTTGCCGGCGCCGCTGGCTTCGGCGTAGTGAGTGCATTGTTGATGGGACACGCTCTCCACCAGTCCGTGGCGATACCCTTGCGCGGGGCGATCCGCGCCGCGCGCACGATTGCCGGCGGCGATCTGACCAGCACGATTGAGACGCATCACGGTGGCGACATGGGCCAATTGCTGCGTGCCTTGCAACAAATGAATGTGAATCTCTTGGCTGTCATCGGCGACGTACGCACCAATGTCGATGCGGTGAACGCCGCCACCAGGGACATTGCCGCGGGCAATACGGAACTTTCCAGGCGCACTGAATCGCAGGCCTCCTGTCTCGAAGAAACTGCCTCCAGCATGGAAGAATTTTCCGCGAGCGCAAAACAGAATGCGGACCATGCGCAGCGCGCCGACGAACTTGTCTTGTCCGCCTCGACGGTTGCGGTCAAGGGGGGCCAAGCTGTGTCCAGCGTCGGAGCGACCATGGGCGATATCAGTGCCTCGGCGAAGAAGATCGCCGACATCATCAGCCTGATCGATAGTATCGCGTTCCAGACCAACATCCTGGCGCTGAATGCCGCTGTCGAGGCGGCACGCGCGGGCGAGCAGGGGCGTGGCTTTGCGGTGGTCGCTTCCGAAGTGCGCAGCCTGGCGCAGCGCTCCGCCGCCGCGGCCAAGGAAATCAAAGGACTCATCGATGACTCGGTTGCGAGAGTCGAACTGGGAACCCGCCTGGTCGGCGACGCCGAGCAAACCATGAGGGACATCGTGGCGTCGGTGCAGCGCGTGGCCGGCATCATGCATGAAATCGCCTCGGCCAGCCGTGAGCAAAGCAGTGGCATTGACCAGGTCAACCGGGCAATCGGCAGTATGGGTGAAGTCACTCAGCAAAATGCCGGATTGGTGGAACAGACGGTCGCGGTTTCTTCCTGCCTGGACGAGCAGGCAATGCAGTTGTCGCAGGCGGTGAGCGTGTTCAAACTCGATGGCATGCGGTCATCTCATCAATTGAAAAAATCATCCCGGCAGCGTGACCGTCCGGAGAACTTCGTCCAGAGCCGGAGGCAACCACGCGTCCTTGCAAACTGATATTACCCGTCCGCGATCCGTTTGAGCCATCCCGAGATCAGATCGTTGCATAGCCCTTCATTTCATAGCAATTGTCGGAAAGAAGCATGAATATCACGAATTTGAAAATCGGTACGCGCCTTATTGCCAACAATGTGGTGATGGGCCTCCTGCTACTGGTCTGTATTTCCCTGGGCATTACCATGCTGGGCCGTGTCAATGGTGGTACCACGGTCATCGTCACGGACTCTGTGCCCAAGGCAGCGCAAGCCACCCAGGCGATGGGGGATATCAATGACATCGCGATTGCGTTGAGCAGCATGTTGCTCAACGAGGACAGTGAGGTGCGCAAAGCGCAGCAAGCGAACATCGAGAAATCGCGCATAGGCTTGCAGGAAAAACTAGGCTATCTGAGACGCACGGTCGAGCTTCCGAAAGGCAAGAAGCTATTACAGAAATCGCTGGATGCTGATGCGCGTTACGCGATCACTACCAATCAGCTGCTCACGCTACTTGCGACCGACAGGCCGGAAGTGCAGAAGGCTTACCTGCACCAAATGTTTCGTCCGGCGTTGGTCGCCTACAAGGCGGCGATCAACGACATGATCGCCTTCGAGGTGGAGCGCATGAACGCGTATAGCGACCATGCCGCGACAACCTATGCGAACAGCCGCCTGATGATGCTAGTCCTGGGCGCGACAGCGTTGCTGTTTGCCGCTGGCATGGGCGTCTGGATCACGCTCTCGATCACCCGTCCGCTGAACCGGGCGCTGACGCTGGCCAATACGGTTGCAGCGGGCGACCTGACCAGCCGCATCGAAGCCCGGACCACCGAAGAAACCGGGCAGCTGCTGGCGGCGTTAAAGAACATGAACGATAGCCTGATGAAGATTGTCGCTGAAGTGCGCAACGGTACCGAGGCGATCGCCAGCGCCTCCAGCCAGATCGCGACCGGCAATCTCGATTTGTCCTCGCGCACGGAGCAGCAAGCCAGCTCGCTGGAAGAAACCGCTTCCTCGATGGAAGAACTGACCTCTACCGTCCGGCAGAACGCCGACCACGCGCGCGAGGCCAATGCACTGGCGCTGCTTGCCTCCCAAATGGCAGTCAAGGGTGGCGCCGTGGTGTTGGAGGTGGTTGAGACGATGAGTTCGATCAACGAGTCGTCCAGCAAGATCGTGGATATCATCAGCGTGATCGACGGGATTGCGTTCCAGACCAATATCCTGGCGCTGAACGCCGCGGTGGAAGCGGCGCGCGCCGGAGAGGAAGGTCGCGGTTTCGCCGTGGTGGCAGCTGAAGTACGCATGCTTGCGCAACGCAGTGCGGCGGCGGCCAAGGAAATCAAAGTACTCATCGACAATTCGGTGGGCAAAGTGGATGCGGGGAGCAAGCTGGTCGAACGCGCCGGCGCGACGATGGACGAGATCGTCGACAGCGTCAAGCGCGTAGGCGAGATCATGGGAAAGATCACTGCCGCCGCCCAGGAGCAGACGGCAGGAATCGAACAGGTCAATCAGGCCATCGGGCAGATGGACCAGGTCACGCAGCAGAATGCGGCGCTGGTGGAGGAAGCGGCGGCAGCGGCCCGCTCCATGCAAGCGCAGGTGGCGAATCTGGCGCATGTGGTCAGCGTGTTCAAGCTTGACGCGTCGGCCACTAGCCACGCCATCGCGGCGTCGTCATTGGCGCAACAACCCTTGATTTCGTAAGGGAATTTTCGCTGCATATGATAGTATTTTCGTCGCAATCGCGCGGATTAGACCAATAAAGAAGCAGAAAAATACTGCTCACATCAGACGCGCTGCGAAGTGGGGGAGACAGTCCGGGCAGTGAATCCGCATGCCACATTTTGTTGTCATTTTTATGTGCGGCGGATCGAGGACGGTATGGCAATATGCCCGGAACACTAAACCCATAGTTGGTAGTTCATCATGTACTCGGGAGAGAGACTATGGCGCATTGCATTTTTCCTTCTGTGACTCCAGCCGACTCTGTGCTGTCAGCCTATGGTCTATGCCAAACGTCTGATGTGGAAGAGGCGCGCTCGGTTGGAGAGCACATTTTTTGTAAAAACACCATCTATTCGAGAGACCCCCAGTTCAATACGCGCGTCAATTACCGGCGCGCGGGCAATTTGGGTGTGGGGCGTATGACCTATGGTGGCGAGACCATCATCGATCCGGATGTGATGGAGTCGTTTGCGCTGATCCAGATTCCGATCAGGGGGCGGGAGCTTATCGAGTGCGACGGCAAGCCCATGTTGTTCGAATCGGAACAGGGCGCGGTGCTGAATGCGCATACACGCACCCGCATCCACCACATGCCGAACACCGAGAAAATCATCGTCCGGGTCGATAAGGACGTGATCAAACACCAGTGCCAGCAGCATCTTGGCCGCACCTTGCAAAAGGACGTCGAGTTCAAAATGGAAATCGCGCTGGATACCCCCGATGGCCGCAACTTTGTCCAGGCGCTGGCGTGGATGTGCGATGTCCTGTCCGGCTCGGACAAGCTGTCGCCACTGTTGAGCAAACAATTGGAGACCACGTTCGTGGGCATGTTGTTGAATTGCCAGCAGAACAACTACAGCGCGGAATTGCATGAAGATAAAGGGCAGTCCATTGCGCCGTCCTTCATCAAGCGCATCGAGCATTACATCGAAGAGCATGCGCATGAGCCCATTTCGGTGGGCGACCTGGCGGAACATGCCGGCGTGAGCACGCGTTCCCTGTTCTCCGGTTTTCGCCGCTTCCGCAATATCTCGCCCATGCACTACCTGAAGGAAGTTCGCTTGCGCCGGGTGCATGACGAACTCCTGCATACGCCATCTTCCAGCACGACCGTGACCGCGGTCGCATTCCGCTGGGGCTTCAGTCATTTGGGGCATTTTACGACCGATTACAAACGTCGCTTTGGCGAAACCCCGTCCGAAACACTGATGCGTTCCTGATACGCCATCTCCCGCCGGGGCATGACCTGTAGGAAGTTCGCTTGCATGGCGAACTCCTGTCGGACCAGGCTGGCAGCGGGGCGGTGACGGCCCCCTTCCGCCGGGCTACCGCCGCCCGGATCACTTCACCTCCCACCACCAGCGCCGCAGCGGCGACCTCCCACCGAAATACGGATGCGTTCCTGATTGCTGACCAGCCAGCATCGGCGATGCCGATCCTTGCGGCCAGCGCCTGTTTTTCTGCATTGGCGGGATAGTGGTTTCGCCTGCGGGAGCGTCAGCCGGCGCCGCGTGCCATAGCATCGAATCCCAGGCGGGGCTGCCGCCGCACCGCGCGCGGTGCCCCCCGCGACCTGCCGCGGTGCGGGCAGGGCTCGAACCTACTATCAGAGATCAAGGAGACCGGAATGACTGCTTCGAAGCAGATGAAAGCAATGCGTGTACATGATGCCAGTGGCCGTTTTCAGCTTGACACGGTACCGCTGCCGGAACTGTTGCGCCCGACGGATGTGCTCGTCGAGGTCAAGGCGTCCGGCGTCGTGCCGAACCTGCGCAACGTGATCAGCCACTATGGCGAACGTGCTTACCTGACGCTGCCGGACTTGCCCGCGATATTTGGTCTCGATACCGCCGGTGTCGTGGCCCAGGTCGGTACGGCCGTGACCGGCATCGTGCCAGGCGATCGTGTGTACATCAATCCGGGCCGCTCGTGCGGATCGTGCCATGCCTGCCGTAGCGGCGAGCCGACCAACTGTGTCGCATACACCTTCCAGGGCTATTTCGGCTTCGGGCCGCGCTCGAAGCAGATCTACAAGCAATATCCGTACGGTGGCTTCGGTCAGTATGCGACCGCGCCGGCTGACGGTCTGGTCAAGCTGCCGGACGCGGTCAGCTTCGAGCAGGCCGCCCGCTTCGGCTATCTGGGGACGGCCTATGCAGGCTTGCGCAAGGCCGGTGTCGGCGCCGGCAAGACTGTCCTGATCAGTGGTGCCAGCGGCACGCTCGGCTTGTGCGCGGTGCAGATCGCACGGGCGATGGGCGCGGTCAAGATTTTCTGCGTCGCGCGCGACCCTGCGTTGCTCGAGCGCGTGCGCGCGCTCGATCCGCAGCGAATTCGCACCTTCTCGTACGGGTCCGGTGATCTCGGTGCATGGGTACGCAGCGAGACGGGCGGCCTCGGTGCCGATGCGGTGCTCGATGCGATCGGCCCGGGGGCGTCGCACCAGGTCACGCTCGACTGCCTGCGGTCGCTGGCCCGTGGCGGCCGCCTGGTCGAAGTGGGCGCGATGTCCGATCCGCTGCCGTTGAATCTGCACGAAATCATGTGCTCGCAGATCAGCCTGATGACGTCCTTGTGGTTCACGGTAGGCGAGGGCCAGGATCTCGCCTATATGGCCGCGGCGGGCACGCTGGACTTGAGTGTGTTCGATCATCACCGCTATGCGCTGGAGCAGGCGAACGAGGCGCTCGCCGACGCCGAGCAGCGCAAGGGCGGTTTCGTCAACGTGGTCATCGTGCAATAAGCGCGCGGGCCACCTACAACCAAGATGAGGAGTTTGAAATGGTCAGACGTATCGTAACTGGTGAGCGCAACGGCAAGTCGGTGGTGGTATCCGATGGGCAAGTGGAGAACACGCACGACTACGCGTCCGTGCCCGGGTTCCGCACCACGCTGGCATGGGCCACCACCGAGGCCGAGCCCACCTTGCCCTTTGACGGGGGCGACCCGGTCGTCGGCATCCAATCCATGCTGCCCGCGCCACATGGCACGCGCGTGATTGTCGTGCAGTTTCCACCCGACAGCGTGATGGCTGCGCCAGGCTTCGACGGTGCCGCGGCCGGCGCGGAATACGCCCAGTACCTGCCGGGTCTCGCCGAGACCTTCGATACCGACGGTTCCGGCTTTCACCGCACCGCGACGGTGGACTATGACGTGATCCTGTCTGGCGAGCTCTGGCTGGAGCTTGACGATGGCGAAGTGCGCCATTTGAAGGCCGGCGACATCGTGATCCAGAACGGCACCCGCCACGCATGGCGCAACCGGACAGCAACGCCGAGCGTGATGCTGTCCGTGTTGATCGGCGCCAAACCCTAACAGTTCGACGCAGGAGTCTTAACATGTCACATCATCACGCACATGCACGCCAGGGTGGATTCGATGAGCACGCCGCCGGGCAACTCGAGTGGAACGACGCGATGTTGCTCGGCCATGGGCCGACCGACGACGCGCATGAAGAATTTGTCCATGTCGTCAAGGCCCTTGACGCATGCAATGTCGTCACCGCCCTAGGCTGCCTGCAGGCGGTCGAGGACCACCTGCTGTCGCATTTCGCGTCCGAGCGGGAGTGGATGGTGCGGACCGCGTATCCGAATATGGATTGCCATCTCGACGAACATCGGAAGGTACTCGACAGCGTGTCAGAGGTGAACCAGCTTGCGAAGGCTGGGCAAGTTGGCCTGCGCGACGTGCGGCGCCTTGCCGCCGCGCTCGCCGACTGGTTCCCCAAGCACGTCACTTACCTCGATTCCGCGCTGTCCACATGGATCAGCAAACGCAAGCATGGTGGCGCACCGGTGGTTCTGCGGCGCGACATCAGTGCCGGTCCACAGCACGCGTCGGTCTTCGCCTGATCGACGGCTGGCGGTAGCACAGCGAGATGATGAGAGTGGTGTCCTCAGGGAGGGGCGTATGCTGATGAAGGGCAAGGTAGGACTGGTGACGGGCGGCGGCTCCGGCATGGGGCGGGCGGCTGCGTTGGCGCTGGCGGCCGAAGGCGCGACGGTGGTGCTTGCCGGCCGCACCGAAGACAAGCTTGCCATGGTGCGCCGCGAAATCGTCGCGTCGGGCGGCAAGGCCGAGATCAAGGTGATGGATGCCGCGCGCCGTGAAGACAACGAAGCGCTGGTCCAGCACATCGAGTGGCGTTTCGGCCGTCTCGATTTCGCGTTCAACAATGCGGGCGGTCACGCCGATTTCAAACCGATCCATCAGACTTCCGCCGAGGAGTCCGAATGGATCATTGACCTCAACTTCAAGGGGGTCTATTACGGTGTGAAATATCAGGTCGAGGCGATGTTGCGGGCGGGTGGCGGTGCGATCGTGAACAATGCGTCGATCTTTGGCTTGCGTGGCATGCATGGCATTGCCCACTATGTGGCGGCCAAGCATGCGGTGGTCGGTCTCACGAAGGCGGTCGCGCAAGAGTATGCGGGCCAGCATATCCGCATTAACGCGGTGTGCCCGGGCGCCACTGAAACGCCGAATTACCTGCGCTCGACGGGCGGCGACGTCCATCTGCTCGACGACATGATTCCCATGCGCCGCATCGGCCAGCCGCGGGAAGTGGCGGAGGCCGTGCTGTACCTGCTGTCGGACAAATCGGCCTACGTGACGGGGACCACGCTGTCGGTCGATGGCGGCATGACGGCCTGACAGCGGTGGACGGCAGCGCCTGTGCGCGTGGCCGTGCCACAGTGCACAGTGCACAGTGCATAACGCATGAAACTCAAGGGCTGGGTCCTGTGCAATACAGAACCCGGCCCTGATTCATTTCCTGGCTTGATTGAACTCTCCAACGTGACGGAACCCATTCCATAGCACGTCCCAACAGGGAGGCGTTGCCGATCGCCGCCGTCCCGTCATCGCCTGGCACAACGATGCAAACGGCGCCAGTGCTTTTCTGCGTTGACGGGATAGTGGGTTCACCTGCGGGAGCGCCAGCCGGGTTGGTGCTACGTAAGATGGAATCACTGCTTCGCAACCGACGAAGCATTTTTCCCATACAGTAGCAGGAGACTTCCATGGCAGATAAACCCGTTGTCCGGCGCCGCGTCGTCAAGACCGGCATCAGCGAAGAGCGCACCAACAGCAGCAAAGTCCAGAGCCAGTATCAGCCGTACAAGGATGCGGCATGGGGCTTCATCAATCATTGGTACCCGGCCCTGTTCAGCAATGAACTGCCGGAAGACCATGTCGAAGGCATCCAGATATGCGGCATTCCCATCGTGTTGCGCCGTGTGGATGGCAAGATTTACGCGCTGAAGGATCAATGCGTGCACCGCGGCGTGCGCCTGTCGGAAAAGCCGATGTGCTTCAACAAGGAAACGATCTCCTGCTGGTACCACGGGTTCACGTTCGATCTTGATTCCGGCGTGTTGTCCACCATCGTGGCCAATCCCGAAGACAAGCTGATCGGCACGACCGGCATCACCACCTATCCGGTGCGGGAAGTGGCCGGCATGATCTTCGTGTTCGTGCGTGAAGACGATTTCCCTGACACCGATGTGCCGCCCCTGTCGGACGACCTGCCGTTCCGCTTCCCGGAAAACAGCGAACGCTTCCCGCACCCGCTGTGGCCAGCTGCGCCGAGCATCCTGGACGACAACGCCGTGGCGCTGGGGATGCACCGCACCGGCTTCGGCAACTGGCGTATCGCCTGCGAGAACGGCTTCGACAATGCCCACATCCTGGTCCACAAGGACAACACGATCGTCCATGCGCTGGATTGGGTGCTGCCCTTGGGCATCTTGCCGACCAGCGATGACTGCATCACCACCGTCGAGGACGACAAGGGGCCGAAGGGGCTGATGCAGTGGCTGTTCACCGAAAAGTGGGCGCCCGTGCTCGAGAACGACAAGCTGGGACTCAAGGTGGAAGGCCTCAAGGGCCGCTACTACCGCACTTCGGTGGTGTTGCCGGGCGTGCTGATGGTCGAGAACTGGCCGGAAGAGCATGTGGTGCAGTACGAATGGTACGTGCCGATCACCGACGACACGCACGAATACTGGGAAGTGCTGGTGCGCGTCTGCCCGACCGAGGCAGACCGCAAGAAGTATCAATATCGCTTTGATCGCGTCTACAAGTCGCTCTGCCTGCACGGCTTCAACGACTGCGACCTGTATGCCCGTGAAGCGATGCAGAATTTCTATGCCGACGGCACCGGCTGGGATGACGAGCAGCTGGTGGCGACCGATGTCTCCCCCATCACCTGGCGCAAATTGGCATCGCGCTGGAACCGCGGCATCGCCAAGCCTGGACGTGGCGTAGCCGGGGCACTGAAGACGACCAGCCTGCGCTTCAAGGACACCGCCGACGGCATGCGCCCCGGCTACAAGGTCCCGAAGATCCCGGACGAGGCGTAAGCCACGCACAGGGGCGCGCCATCGGGCGCGGCCCTGTTGCTCTGGTCTTAGCCTGTCTTCTTCCATGGTATGGAGTGAGCATGGAAAACGAATTGCACTATCTGGAAATGTCCGAGCTGTCGCGGATGATCCGCAGCGGCAAGATCTCGCCGGTCGAAGTCACGCAGGCGCAACTGGCGCGCATCGAGAAGCTCGATGGCCAACTCAATAGCTATGCGTACGTCGCCGCGGAGCAGGCGTTGGCGCAGGCGCGCCGGGCCGAGGCTGAACTGGCGCGCGGCGAGTATCGTAGCCCCTTGCACGGCGTGCCGATTGCCGTCAAAGACCTGTTCTGGACGCAAGACATGCCGACGACGGCCGGCACCACCATGCACCGCGACTTCCTGCCGCCGGAAGACGCGACAGTGGTGGCGCGCCTGAAGGACGCGGGCGCCGTGATACTCGGCAAGTTGCGCATGACCGAGGGCGCGTTCGCCATCCATCATCCCGACTTGCCGGCACCGAGCAACCCCTGGGGCGCCGCGCATTGGGCTGGCGCCTCGTCCAGCGGCAGCGGGGTGGCCACGGCGGCCGGCCTCTGCTATGCGGCGCTGGGCACCGACACGGGCGGCTCGATCCGGTTCCCCTGTGCCGCCAATGGCCTGACCGGCCTCAAGCCGACCTGGGGCCGCGTGAGCCGGCATGGCGTGTTCGAGCTTGCGGCCAGCCTTGACCATGTTGGCCCCATGGCGCGCAGCGCCAAGGATGTGCTCTACCTGCTGTGCGCCATCGCCGGACATGATCCCAAGGACCCCACTTCGCTGCCCGGCGCATGCCTGGAAATTCCCGAGATCGATGAAACGTTCAAGGGCCTGCGCGTCGGCGTGGACGAATCTTGGCTGAGCGATGGCGTTGATCCCGCCATCCAGCACGGCCTGCAACAGATCATGGCGCTCATACGTGAAGACGGTGGCATCCTGCACAGCGTGCGGGTGCCCGATGCCCGTGCTGTCAGCACCAACTGGGAACAGCACTGCGGCGTGCAGACCGCGATCGCGCACGAAGCCACTTACCCGCGCCGCGCCGCCGAATACGGCCCGGCCTTGAGCCGCCTGATCGATGGCGGGCGCCAACTGAGTGGCCTGGATTACCAGCGCATCTTATTGGCCGCACAGCGCTTCACCGGCGAAGTCGATGCCTTGCTCAGTCAGGTCGATCTGGTGCTGGCGCCGGTGCAGCCCTATGCCGCGCCGACCTACGAGCAGCTGGCCGACCTCGCGCTCGATCCCGAGGCGAATCGGCGCCTGATTCAGTTCACCGCGCCGTTCAACGTGAGTGGCCATCCATGTCTGAGCCTGCCTTACGGCTGCACCCAGCAAGGCTTGCCGTTGGGCGTGCAATTTATCGGAAAAAAAGGCGCGGAAGCCGTCTTGTGCCGCGCCGGCATGGCCGTGCAGCGCGCGAGCGACTGGCACAAGCAGCATCCGCCCGGAATCTGACTTTCACCGTAATGAGAAATACCATGCGTAACGTCACACTTAACTATGCCGACGGCGTCAGCCGCAGTTTTGAGGTCGCACCCGGCGAGCTCATCCTCGATGCCGCCATAGCCGCCGAGATGCCAGTGCTGTACCAATGCCAGTCGGGGAGCTGTTCCACCTGCACGGCCAAACTGTCTTCCGGCGACGCCCAAACCCGCGCCGGCGCCAGCTCAACCCTCTTGGCCAGCGAAGTGGCCGCCGGCACGCGCCTGTTGTGCGTGTGCGAAGCCAATTCGGACTGCAGCTTCGATGTCGCCTACACCAGCGAAGCCGGCGCCAATGTGGCGCACGAAGTCCATGCTTTCATAGACTCAGTCGAGAACATCGCCAGCAATGCCGTGCGTCTGACCGTGGAACTGGCGGACGGCGAGTGGATGGAATTCCGCCCCGGCCAGTTCATGCAGATCGAAGTGCCCGGCCTGGGCGTGCTGCGCAGCTATTCACCATCGAGCGTGGGCACTGATGTGCCGAAGATGGTGTTCCTGATCCGTATCCTGCCCGACGGCGCGATGTCCAACTTCCTGTCGCAGGTGGCCGGGCCGGACCAGGTGCTCAAGCTGACAGGCCCCTACGGCTCGTTCTTCCTGCGCGAAGAGAAAAAGCGCGCGCCGCATATTTTCGTGGCCGGCGGCACCGGGCTCGCGCCCATCCTGTCGATGATCGACACCCTGCGCCAGAGCGGCGGACGCAAGCCGCCGATGCTGCTCAGCTTCGGCTGCGCGACACCGGACGCGCTGTTCTGCCTGGAAGACCTCGAACTGCGCAAGCAATGGCTGCCGACGCTCGAAACGCGTATCTGCGTGGACCGCGATCCGCGCGATGGCATGCATCACGGTAATCCGGTGAGCGCGTTGCGGGAAGGCGATGTGAGGCCCGACACCGTGGCTTATCTCTGTGGCCCGCAAGTCATGATCGATGCCGCCACCAGGCGTCTGATCGAGCTGGGCGCGGATCCGGCCAACATCCACAGCGAACAATTCACTCCGAGCAATTAAGAGCACAAGGAATCCACCATGCTGCACGCTACCACCCCCGTCCCGTTTTCCGCGGAACAGCAGAAATGGTATGAGCAGGCTTGCGCGAAGATCGACCCCAAGCGCCTGCAACAACTGCTGTTCGATCTGACCGACCTCCACAGTCCGACCGGCGCGACGCGCGCGGCCAGCGAATTCATGGTCGCGCACTTGGGCAAGGTCGGCTTCAAGGCCGATTACCAGCCGCTGACCGAGATCAGCGGCAACGTCAAGGCGCAGTACCAGGGCTCGGGTGGTGGCGCCTCGGTGATGCTGTACGCGCCGATCGACACCCACCTTGACTGCACGCCGGAAGAACGCGCATTGCTGACTGGCCCGGCCACCGAGGCCGACATGCAGCCGCGTGCGCAACAGATCGACAACTGGGTGTTCGGCCTGGGCGCATCCAATCCCAAGGGCATGATCGCCACCCTGACCGAAGTCGCCACCGCGCTGATCGAAGCGCAGGTGCCGCTGCGCGGCGACCTGCTGATGGGCATGGCCGATGGCGGCATGCCGGTCGATATCGCGACGCGCCAGCATGCCGGCATGTCCGGCGGCGTGCTGCATTTGCTGAACCGCGGCATGTATCCCGACTTCGCCATCATCATGAAGCCGTGGAACTGGGTCTATCACGAAGAGCCCGGCATGGCCTGGTTCAAGCTGCGCGTGTACGGCACGCTGGGTTATGCGGGCGTACCGCATGACCTTCCCGGTTTCCGCAGTGCGGTCGGCGCCACCGCCACCGTCATTCCCGAGCTGGAACAATGGATCCTCGACTATGCCGAGAAAAACACTTCCGGCGTGATCAAGCCGCACGGCTGGATTGCCGGCGTGCGTGGCGGCGATCCCGAGCGTCCGGCCTTCCCATCCTGCCTGACTGAATTGTTCTTCGATGTGCGCGTCAATCCGCGCACCTCGCCGGCCGACGTGAAAGCGCAGTTCGCGGCCTTCGTCGCCGAGCTCAAGGCGCGTCGCCCAGAACTGGACATGGACTGGGAGATGTACGGCTCCACGCCCGGCGGCACCACCGATCCGCAAAACTGGATCATCCAGTCCTGCAAACGCGGCTGGGAACATATCGAAGGCCGGCCGCACGGCACCCCTGACTGGCTGGCCGGCCAGACCGATGGCGCGGCCTTGCGCCGCTGGGGGGTGCCGACCGCGCGCATCGGCTGGCCGTGGCCGGCGCAAGGTGCGCCGCTGCCGGTGGCCGAAGGCTTGGGCGGCATGGGGGCGACCTACATCCCCGAGCTCATCCCCTGCGCCAAAAAAGTCATGTATGCGCTCATCGATACCTTGACGCGCGAGCGCGGCGAAATGGGTTTGTAAGGGCCAGATAACAAACAAAAAGGAGACCAGTCATGAAAAAGAAACGCATCAAGCTCATTGTTCCCGTGCCGATGAGCGAGCAAACCAAATCCATGTTCGCGTCCCAACTGCCGGCAGGCATGGTGCGTGACGACATCGAAGTGGAGTTCGTGGGCGCCGGCAGCGTGCTCAGCCTGGCCGACAGTTACTACGACACGACCCTGATGGATGCCGCGGTGCTGGCCGCCGGCATGAAGGCCGAGGAAGAGGGGTTCGACGCGGTATGCATCAATACCGTCAGCGATTCCGGCCTCTACGGCTTGCGCTCGCGCCTGTCGATTCCCGTGATGGCGCCGGGCCAGAGTGCGTTCCACCTGGCTTGCACGCTAGGGCACAAGTTCTCCGTCCTGACCATGTGGCCGCAGTGGTTCGCGCTCTACCGCAAGACGCTGAAGGAATACAACCTCGAGTCCCGCCTGGCATCGATCCGCGCCATCAACGTGCGTCCGGACACCGAATCCCTGTTGCAAGGCAAGGAGGAAGTGGTGTTCGGCAAGCTGCTGGAGCAGGCCAGACTGGCCATCGAGGAAGACGGCGCGGATGTGCTGGTGCTCGGTTCCACCACCATGCATCAGTCGCATGCCTATCTGGCGGCCAACTTGCCGGTGCCGGTCCTCAACCCCGGGGTGATCGCCTACAAGATGTGCGAAATGCTGCTCGACCTGGGCATCGCGCACAGCAAGACCGCCTTCCCCAGTCCGGAAGTGATCAAGGATCAGGCCTTCCGTATTTGATTCGGCATTTGACAAGGTAAGCCCATGAAAACGTCTCAAGCGGCAGCCGCTACGCTGTCGACCGATCTCACCATTTATGAAGCGATGGCAGCCTTCCGTGACGGCACGCTGACCAGCACGGCCTTGGTCGAGGCCTGTTTGCGGCGCATCGAGGAAGGCCGGCATCTCAATGCCTTCGTGACAGTCGACGCGGCCGGCGCGCTCAAGGCGGCCGCGCACGCCGACCGGGAGCGCGCGGCCGGCAGGCCGGGCAAGCCGCTGGCCGGCATTCCCATCGTCGTCAAGGACAATATCCATGCCGCCGGCCTGCCGTGCACGGCAGGTTCCCCGGCCCTGGCCGATTTTGTGCCGGAACAGGATGCCCCGACATTGCAGAAGCTGCGCGATGCCGGTGCCATCGTGCTGGGCAAGACCAACATGAACGAGCTGGCCTTTGGCGCGACTGGCTATAACCCCTCATTCAATACCGGCGCCATGGTGGGTGTCCGCAACGCCTATGACAGCGAACGCATCGCCGGCGGCTCCTCCTCGGGTAGCGCGGTGGCGATGGGCGCACGCATGGCACTGGCGGCGCTAGGCACGGACACGGGCGGATCGATGCGCATTCCCTGTGCCTTGAACGGCTGCGCATCGCTGCGGCCCAGCAGCGGCCGCTACCAGCGGCTGGGCACGATTCCCATTTCGACCAGCCGCGATACCGTCGGGCCGATGGCGCAATGCATGTCGGATGTGGCCCTGCTCGATGCGCTGATCACCGATGACTATGCCTTGCCGCCTGTCGCGCTGGCCGGTTTGCGGCTTGGCATCCCGGCGGAGTTCTGGACCAGGCTGGACGAGGAAACCCGGGAATGCGCCGAGGCCGCGCTGGCCAGGTTGCGCGAACACGGCGTAACGCTGATCGATATCCCGGATGCGGGACTGTTCGAGTTGAATCAACCCATTGGTTTCCCGGTCGTCATCCATGAAGCGCGCGTCGGCATGCAGGCCTATCTGCGCGAGCAGGGGCCGCGGATAGCCATCGAAGCCATGGTCGAGAAGATCAATAGCCCGGACGTGAAAGCCATTTATGAGCAGTGGGTTCTTCCCGGAAAAATGCCTACGCCGCAAGGCATGGCCGAGGTCGCGCCCTTGTACGAGGCGGCCGAAAAGCACGGCAGGAACGCGCTGAAACAGCGCTATCACACCCTGTACGACAGCTACTCGATCGATGCGCTGGCCTTTCCCACGACCACCATCGTGGCGCCTCTGGCCCGTCCGGAGGTCAACGAGCCGGCAAATTTCGAAGGCCTGATTCGCAATACGGAACCTGCCGCCAGTGCGGGCCTGGCCTGCATACAGCTGCCGGTCGGCCTGGGCCGGCGCAGCGGCTTGCCGGTCGGGCTGGAACTGGATGCGCCGGCAGGCAGCGATCGCCGTCTGCTGGCGATCGGCATCGCCATCGAATCCGTGCTCGGCCGCATAGCCCCGGCCTGAAACCGCGCCGTCATGTACCGCGCCTGGGCGCGCCACAACACGTCGGCGCGTCGCTGTGCGCACGCTTATCCCATTTGCGACGGTGCCGTCATGAATGTTGCAGGCCGGGGATAAGCCGGCAGTGCCGGGATAGCCGGGCATGACCCGGATCGAGAAAATCCTTTCGTCGCAGTTTTTTTTGCATGTCAACTTTGTGGATCACTTTATGAACCATCCCGCCAGTCTTCGCATAGAGAGCCCGAGCCGATCGAACGAGAAACGGCGCCTGAGCAGTCTGCTCGTGTCGGCGCTGCCGTGGACGATCATCGCCGGCCTGTTGTATGCCGGCTTGTTCGTCAAACCCAAGGCCGTCGGCGGCAGTGTCACCCCGC
The DNA here is from genome assembly GCA_035254005.1 of Burkholderiaceae bacterium. Lineage (GTDB taxonomy): Bacteria > Pseudomonadota > Gammaproteobacteria > Burkholderiales > Burkholderiaceae_D > Rugamonas. The sequence goes on from DATFBD010000068.1 coordinate 29,299, forward strand.
CGGTGCTGGAGCGCCGCGACCGTGTCTACGGCATCACGCACGGCGACGGCGGTGCGCTGTTGGCCGCCGCATCCAACGGCAAGATTCTGGCCATCGACCAGGGCCGCAAGATCACGCGCCAGGCGACCCCGGTCGATCTGTCGTTGCAGGACATCGCCGCGTTCGACGCGCTGCATGCCGTGGCAGTCGGCAACGATAACGTGATTCTGTTCACCGAGGACGGCGGCAGGCACTGGGCCA
>DATFBD010000069.1:0-8242 GCA_035254005.1 Burkholderiaceae bacterium
CGACTACGCGGCTGGCTACTCGATGACGGCGGCACCGCTGATCGCTGACGGCGTGCTGCTGACGGGCGTGTCGGGCGGCGAGTTCGGTATCGTGGGCCGCGTCGAGGCGCGCAACCCGATGACCGGCGAACTGCTGTGGACTCGTCCGACTGTCGAAGGCCACATGGGCTACAAGTACGACAAGGACGGCAACGCCATCGAGAACGGCGTGTCGGGCACGGTCAACAAGACCTGGCCGGGCGACCTGTGGAAGACCGGCGGCGCCTCGACCTGGATGGGCGGCACCTACGACCACACCACCAAGCTGGCCTACTTCGGCACCGGGAATCCGGCGCCATGGAACAGCCACCTGCGTCCCGGCGACAACCTGTACTCGTCGTCCACCGTGGCGATCGATCCGAAGACCGGCCAGATCAAGTGGGCGTACCAGAACACGCCTAACGATTCGTGGGACTTCGACGGCGCCAACGAGTTCGTCACCTTCGACATGGACGGCAAGCGTTATGGCGGCAAGGCTGACCGTAACGGCTTCTTCTACGTGATCGACGCCAACAACGGCAAGCTGCAGAACGCTTTCCCGTTCGTGAAGAAGATCACCTGGGCCACCAGCATCGACCTCAAGACGGGCCGTCCGAACTTCGTGAAGGAAAACCGTCCGAGCGATCCGACCACCGGACCTGAAGGCAAGAAGGGCAGCACCGTGTTCGCGGCGCCGGCCTTCCTGGGCGCGAAGAACCAGATGCCGATGGCGTACAACCCGCAGACCAAGCTGTTCTACGTGCCGGCCAACGAGTGGGGCATGGACATCTGGAATGAGCCGATCAGCTACAAGAAGGGCGGCGCTTACCTGGGCGCTGGCTTCACCATCCGTCCGCTGAACGAGGACTACATCGGCGCCATGCGCGCGATCGATCCGAAGACCGGCAAGATCGTCTGGGAAGACAAGAACGCCGCTCCGCTGTGGGGCGGCGTGATGACCACCGCCGGCGGCCTGGTGTTCTACGGTACGCCTGAAGGCTTCCTGAAGGCGGTTGACGCCAAGAGCGGCAAGGAGCTGTGGAAGTTCCAGACCGGCTCCGGCGTGGTCGCGCCTCCTGTGACGTGGCAGGATGGTGGCACCCAGTACGTGGCCGTTGTTTCCGGCTGGGGTGGCGCGGTGCCGCTGTGGGGCGGCGAGGTAGCCAAGAAGGTCAACTTCCTGGAGCAGGGCGGTTCGGTGTGGGTGTTCAAACTGCCAGCAAAATGATTTACGTCGGCAGCGTTCATATCATGCGCGGTTAGTCTCCCCTTGGCGCTTGAACGCTTCTTTTTACTGACGGCCTCGGCCGTCAGTTTTTTTTTGTGCGGCCCGTTCGCGCGGCATGCGTGACGATCAAATGGCGATCAAATTTAGGACAGTGCGCGCGCACGCTGATCCGATACAGCACAGCGTGCACGGCGATCTGGCCCGTTCTCCCTCTGTGACGCGACAGGCACGCAAATTGCCACTACACGCTTACATCAAACGTGATGTGTCTGACCAAACCTAGAACAACATATGGAGAATGTGATGAAGAAGATTTTCTTGCTGGGCGCACTGGCAGCTGCGGGTACTCAATCGGCACAGGCGGTGGACATCAAGGCCGGCGACTGGACGGTCAATGTCGGCGGCATCGTCAATGCCTATTACACGCAGGTGTCGTGCTCCGGCGATGCCGTAGGTGGGCTGGCGCTGGCCGGTAAGGGCCTGGGCTGCGGCGGCGAATCGAACCGCACCACCATCGGCAATGGCCTGCTGCCAAACGGCCTGGTGACGTCGGCGACGACGCGCCAGGGCGAGTATGACGTCAAAGCGCTGATCGGCATCTACAACCACACGGCCACCGACAGCGCCATCGCCGCCAACAGCGGCGTGGACGTTCGTCAGGCCTACTTCACGTTCGGTAACGCCGAGATGGGCACCATCAAGCTGGGCCGCGACAACGGCATCTTCGGCGCCGGCGCCATCTTCGGCGACATGACGCTGATCGGCTCGGGCGCGCCAGTGCAGGCCACCCAGCGCGGCCGCGTCACCTTGGGCCACATCGGCGCCGGCTACAGCTACCTGGGCTACTACGGCCAGATCGCGTACAGCGCACCGAAGTCGGCGTCCGGCCTCGGTTTCGACGTGGCGCTGGTCAGCCCGGTGGCCGACACGCCGGTGGTGGCCGCTTCGACCTATTCGGCCAAGAACAGCCCGCAGGTGCAGGGCCAGGTGACCTTTGCGGCCGACGGCTTCAAGGGCTGGCTGGGCGCCAAGTCGCAGAAGTTCTCGTCCGTCACGCCGGGCGTGAATGACTTCACCATGTCGGCCGTGGAACTGGGTCTGTCGTACCAAGCTGGCGCGGCCGGTCTGCTGGCCAACTTCCAGGGCGGCAAAGGCCTGGGCGTGCTGTCGGACGCGGACCAGGGTGACGTCAAATCGAAGAACTACTTCGTGCAGGCCACCTACAAGCCAACCGAGAAGCTCAAGCTGGGCCTGGGCTATGGCATCAGCAAGAACGACGACAACACCGTCGGCACGGGCGGCCTGAAGTCGAACGCCAACCTGACGGCCGGTATGTACTACTCGCTGACCAGCGCGATCTCGCTGGTGGGTGAAGTGGGCCAGACCCGCTCCAAGGGCTTCAACGGTGGCGAGGCGAAGATGAACGGCGTCTCGGTGGGCGGCATCATCTTCTTCTGATAGCGCCTTACAGATCGCGGCGCGGCGTGGAGGGCCGCGCCGCGTCACGTCACGAGACGAGATGACAGCCATGCGTGTGTTGAATTCAATCTGGAGCGCGACGTTGTTGCCCCTTCTGCTGGCCATGTTGCTGGCGGTAGCGCCGGCGCGCGCCGGTGTGCTGGACAAGGCGGAGCTGGAGCGCCGCTTTCCGGCGCCGTTGATGGTGGGCGAGCGTGACGCGGACTTGCCCGTGTGGCCCATCTTCAAGCAGAACGCGACGGCCACCGAGCTGGTGGCCTATGTGTTCGAGTCGGTCGACCTGGCACCGGTGCCCGGCTTCGCGGGCGTACCGCCCAACCTGCTGGTGGCGATCGACCCGCAGGGCGGCTTCCTCGATGTGGCCGTGCTGTCGCAGCACGAGCCGGTGTTCCTGGATGGCCTGGGCGAGGGCCCGCTGATCCAGTTCGTCAAGCAGTACAAGGGCTTGTCGCTCAAGCAGAACATCAGCATAGAAACCAATACCAAGCGTGAGCGGCATGCCGATGCCGCCCATGCGTATATCGATGGCGTATCGAAGGCCACGGCCTCGGTGCGCATCATCAACCAGAGCGTGCTGGCGGCGGCGCTCAAGGTGTCGCGCAAGAAGCTGGGCTTCGCGCAGGGGCGCGACCCGGACCAGATCGCGCGGATCAAGCCCGATCTGTTCGAGACGATGGACTTGCTGCGCATGCAGTCGGAAGGGCTGGTGCAGCATCTGCGCCTGCGTAACCGCGATGTCGAGCGCCTGTTCATCGGCGGCGATGGCGCTGGACTGGACCCGGATGGACTGGCGCACCCCGATGACCTGTTCATCGACCTGTACGTGGCCTGCGTGTCGGTGCCCTCGGTGGGCCGCAACCTGCTCACGGAGCGCGGCTGGCGCAAGCTGAAGGGCCGGCTGGAGGAGGGCGATCATGCGATCCTCGTGATGTCGACGGGGCGCTACAGCGTGACCGGAGACGACTTCGTGCGCGGCAGCCTGTCCGAGCGGCTGTTGCTGAAGCAGGACCAGCTGCCGATCGATATGCGCGACCTGGATCTGGACCTGGCCGTGGCGCGCGAACAGCTGCCCGGCTATACGGTGACGGCGTTCCGCGTGATTTCGCAGGCGGGGCTGGACCCGGCCGGCGTATTTCACTTCTCGCTGCCGATCACCCGCAACAAGGGCATCGTGTACCCGGAGCGGATCACGCGCAGCTTCGATATCGAATACCGGCTGCCCGAACGCTTCTACGTGGCGCCGGAGGGCAACGACAAATCCTGGCGGGCGATCTGGCGTGGCCGGGCCGTTGACTTGCTGGTGCTGGCGGCAGGACTGGCGGTGCTGGCGTTCGCCCTGATCCGGCAAAAGCGGCTGGTCGCCAACAGCGAGCGCTTCGCCTGGTTCCGCCGCGCTTACCTGCTCTTTACCATCGCCTTCATTGGCTATTACGCGCAGGGGCAACTGTCGATCGTCAACATCACGGGCGTGCTGCAGGCGCTGTTGGCCCATCGCAGTCTTGAGTTCATGCTGTTCGATCCGATGACGGTGGTGCTGTGGGCGTTCGTGCTGGTCTCGCTGCTGGCGTGGGGACGGGGCACTTTCTGCGGCTGGCTTTGCCCGTTCGGCGCCATGCAGGAGTTCATCGGCAAGGCCGCGCGCAAGTTCGGCATTCCGCAGCACCGCTTGCGCAGCGCGACGGATGCGCGCCTGAAGCGCATCAAGTACGTGTTGCTGGCGTTGATCCTCACCAGCGCCGTGCTGTCGGACGTGTGGACCGACCGGCTGGTGGAGCTGGAACCGTTCAAGACATCGATCACGCTGGGCTTCGTCCGCTCCTGGTCTTTCGTGGCCTATGCGGTGGCGTTGCTGGCGGCCAGCGCCTACGTCTACAAATTCTTCTGCCGTTACCTGTGCCCGTTCGGCGCCGGGCTGGCGCTGCTGGGCAGGTTCCGGCTGCTGGCGTGGATCGCGCGGCGCAGCGAATGCGGCAAGCCATGCCAGACCTGCCGGCACAGTTGCGATTACCAGGCCATCAAGCCGGCCGGTGACATCGACTATGCGGAATGCTTCCAGTGCATGGACTGCGTGGTGATCTACGAGAGCGACGAGAAGTGCGCGCCCCGGATCATGGAGGCGAAGCGAAACCGTACCATTCCCATCATGCCGATGGCCGGAGGACAGTGATGAAACGCCGTACATTCTTGGGTGCTTCGATGGGCGTGCTGGCGGGTGCCAGCGGCCTGGCCTTGTGTTCGGACCAGCCCCTGCATACCGGTGCCGCGCTGGCGTTCGGCACCACGATTTCGATCGCGGTGCTGCACGCCGACGAGCGCGTGGCGCGGCAGGCCGTGGATGAGGCCTTGCATGCGGCGCAGCGGGTGGATCGGCTGATGAGCATCTACAATCCGGCCAGCCAGGTGTATCAACTCAATCGCGATGGCAGGCTGGCGCAGCCCGATGCGCAGTTGCTGGCCGTGCTGGCGCAGGCGCAGGAATTGTCCAGGCTCAGTGACGGGGCGTTCGACATCACGGTCCAGCCGCTGTGGCGCGCGTTCAGCGAGGCGGCGGCGCGCGGCACGCTGCCCACCGAGTCGGCCCGGCGGCAGGCGCGCGCGCTGGTTGGCTGGCAAGGGCTGGCGTTCGACCAGGAGGCCGTGCGGCTGGCGCGGCCCGGCATGGCCATCACACTCAATGGGCTGGCCCAGGGGTATGCGGCCGACTGCGCGCTGGCCGCGCTGCAGGCACGGGGCATCCAGCACGCGCTGCTCGACACCGGGGAATTCGTCGCGCGCGGCCGCAAGCAGCACCAGCAGCCATGGACACTCGGGATCCGCGCGCCACGGAACGCCGATGCGCTGGCCACCACCTTGTACATCGAGGGCTGTGGGGTGGCCACGTCTGGCGACTATGAAACCACGTTCACGCCGGACTTTGTCCACCATCACATCTTCGATCCGGCGCTGGGCGATTCGCCGGCGGAACTGGCCAGCGTCAGCGTGCTCGCGCCCAGCGCCATGCTGGCCGATGGCCTGTCGACCGCGTTCATGGTGATGGGGCGGGCGCGGGCGGCCGCCCTGGCCGCCCAGTTGCCGGGCGTGGACCTGATGAGCATCGATAAGCAGGGCCGCAGCTGGCAGACGCGCAACTTCCCGCCGCCGGCGTGATGGCGCCACTATTTCAGGTTAGGCACCTTGCGATAGATGGTGTTGCGCGACACGCCCAGCGCGCGCGCCGTGGCCGACACGTTGCCGCCGTTGGCCTCCAGCGAACGCAGGATCACCGACTGCTCCATTTCTTCCAGGTTGGCGCCGGTGGCGATCATTTGCGCCGTGGTGGTCTGGGTGTCCATGGCCTGGGTCTGTTCGATATCGTCGAGGAAGTCGTCCGGCATGTGGCGCAGGCCGATCTCCTGCTCGTCGCCCGCCATCACGATGGCCGTGCGCAGCAGGTTGGTGAGCTGGCGGAAGTTGCCCGGCCATTTGTGACGGCGGAACAGCTGCAGGATCTCGGGTGAGACTTCGTAGCCGCCATGTTCCGATTCGGCCGCCAGGATTTTTTTGACCACCGTCTCCAGGTCGGTGCGTTCGCGCAGCGGCGGCAGCTTGACCACCAGGCCGTTGAGCCGGTAATACAGGTCTTCACGGAACAGGCCTTGCGCCATGCGCTCGCGCAGGTTGTGGTTGGTGGCGCAAATCAGTTCCACATTGACGGGGATGGACTTGTCGCTGCCGAGCGGGGTCACCATCCGTTCCTGCAAGACGCGCAGCAAGCGTGCCTGCAGGCTGAACGGCATGTCGCCGATCTCGTCGAGGAACAGCGTGCCGCCGTTCGCTTGCAGGATCTTGCCGGCCGCGCCTTTCTTGCGTGCGCCGGTGAAGGCGCCGTCTTCATAGCCGAACAGTTCGGATTCGATCAGGGTCTCGGGAATCGACGCGCAGTTCACGGCTACGAATGGGCTCATGGCGCGCGGCGAATCGTTGTGGATGGCCTGGGCCAGCAATTCCTTGCCGGTGCCCGTTTCGCCCATGATCATGATGGGAATGTCGCGCCCCAGCACCTTGCTGACCTTCTCGATCACCAGTTCCAGCTGCGGATCGCCGGTGCGCAGGTAGCGCAGGCCCGACAGGCGGCGCGCGTTGCCCGCGGCGGCGCGGCTGGGCTGGACCGGTGCGCTGGACGGCGCGCCATGCGGTTCCGTCAGCGCCTGCTGGAACACGCTGTTGGACAGGCGCAGCTGGGCGCGGCCGAACACGCGCACGCCGTTATGCATGCACAGGTTCAGCAGGCCGGGCGAGGCGGTGCGGTAATGTTCGTACAGCGCCGACACCGGCAAGCCAAACAGGGAGCTGAAGGTGTGCGATTGCAGCGCGGCGTAGGACAGGCCAAGCTGGAACAGGCCGTTGCGGTTGGCGGACAGGAAGCGGCCGCCGGGGCTGAACGAGGCGATGCCCTCCATCAGCGTGCCGATGAATTCGGGACGTACGTGGAAGTGCAGCGTGATCGCATCTTCAAAGGTGGCGGAGAACAGCTGGTTCTCAATCATCAGCGCCGACATGCGCACCAGGGCCATGGTGTGCTTGTGGAAGCTGCGCTGGTCGCCAGACACGTCGAGCACGCCGATCACGTTGCCCAGGTGGTCGGTGATGGGGGCGGCGGAGCAGGTCAGGAAGTGGTTGGCCGACAGGTAATGCTGGTCGGCGTGGACCAGGGCGGGCGCCTTTTCCGCGATGGCGGTGCCAATCGCGTTGGTGCCGCGGCTTTGCTCGGACCAGGCCACGCCGGGCTGCAACGCCACGCGGTTGGCCTTTTCCAGGAAGTCGTCGTCGCCCAGCGAATGGACAATCACCCCGTTGGCATCGGTCAGGATCACCATATTGTGGGTGTTGACGATTTGCTGGTACAGCGTCTCCATGGCCGGCAGGGCGTGGGCGTGCAGCAGGCGGTTCTGTTCGATCAGCGCGTTGAGGTCGCCCCGCGCCAGCGGGTTGAAGTCCGGCTTGCCTTCGCGGTTGAGGCCGTAGGACAGAGAGCGCTGATGTGATGTTTCAATGATAAGCGGCATCTTTTCCGCCCACGCGTTTGCGGAGGTTGCCCCTAATGCGGACGAAGGGGCACTGTGCAGATCTGGAGCAGTCTGTTGGTGCATGGCGTTCTCAATATCTCCGTTAGGCCGTTATTGACGGCTCTCTCTAGCATCAGGTGTTCCATAATGTAACACCTGCGCAAATTTTGAGCAAAATCAGTTGTCCCACCCGTGCGGACACTGTTGCTTAAGCTCTAGTAAGCAAGTGTGGTGCCAGCCGGTTGGCGGGGCTTGCCAAAGTTCGACCGCTTTTGCTATAGTTCGCCTCCCCGCAAAACGGCGCACGCAAATGCGAGTTGAGCGGGGTAGGAAACGAGGGGTTGACGAGCTGCACGAAACACCGCATAATCTCATCTCTCTGCTGACGAACAAAACGCTTCGCAGCAACGCAGTGCCGAATAAAGTTCTTTAACAATTCACAGTCGATAAGTGTGGACGTTTGATGGAAGTG
>DATFBD010000070.1:0-19267 GCA_035254005.1 Burkholderiaceae bacterium
ACGCCCGGCACGCTGGTCTCCAGCGCCGCGCGGGCGGGCAGTTCGGGCGGGTAGATGCCTTTTTCGAAGTTGGCGCGGCACTGGTCGCGGTCCACGTCGAAGCCGGTGCGGATGAAACCGTGCTGGTCCACCTCCACGCCGCAGTCGCCCAGCCAGTCCGTGTTGGGATCGGCGCCGATAAACAGGAACACCCGGCACACGTCGTAATCGTTTTCCTCGCCGCTCAGCCGGTGCCGGATGCGCACCTGCTGCAGGCCGTCGTCATCACCTTCCAGCGCCACGATTTCCGTATGCGTGTGCAGTACGATGTTGGGTGTGGCTGCTATCCGCTCGATCAAATAGCTCGACATGGTGGCCGCCAGTCCCTCGCCGCGCACCAGCATGTGCACCTTGGACGCATGCCCGGCCAGGAACACGGCCGCCTGCCCGGCTGAATTGCCGCCGCCCACCAGCACGATTTCCTCCGTCTTGCACAGCTTGGCCTCGATCGGCGAGGCCCAGTAGTACACGCCCCGTCCCTCGAACTGGCGCAGGTTGGCCAGCGACGGCCGGCGGTAGCGCGCCCCGCACGACAGCACCACCGTGCGCGCCTGCAGGCGCTGGCCGCTGCCGCACATCTCCACCTGTAGCGGGTAGGTGTCGCAAATGAGCTTGCCGGCCGGCGCTGGGATGGCCACTTCCACCCCGAACTTCTGGGCCTGCACATAGGCCCGTCCGGCCAGCGCGCGGCCCGACACGCCGGTGGGGAAGCCCAGGTAGTTCTCAATGCGGGCGCTGGCCGCCGCCTGGCCGCCGAAGGCCCGCGTTTCCAGCGCCAGCACGGACAAGCCTTCGGATGCCGCATACACGGCCGTGGCCAGTCCGGCCGGCCCGGCGCCGACCACGATCACGTCCCATACCTTGTCGCTGCTCAGTTCCGGCAGCATGCCCAGGCAGCGGCCCAGGTCGACCACGGTGGGGTTCTTCTTGACCACGCCGTCCGGGCACACGACCAGCGGCCAGTCCTCCGGCCTGGGATGGTAATGCTCTGCCAGCGCGGCCGCCTGCGCGTCCGTTTCCAGGCCCAGCACGGAATGGGGATGGCCATTGGCGGCCAGGAAGCTTTGCAGCGCGTGCACGCGGCCATGGCCGCGCGGGCCGACGATCACGGGACCGCCGGAATTCACTTCGATCAAGCCGACCCGGCGCAGGATCAGGGCGCGCACGATGCGCTCGCCCAGTTCCGCTTCCGCGATCACCAGTGCGCGCAGCGCTTCGGACGGAATCACCAGCACTTCCACGGCGCCGATGGCGGTGCCGTTGCCCAGCGAGGGGCGGCCCGACAGTTGCGCCACTTCGCCGCTGAACTGGCCGGGCCCGTGTTCGGTGATCAGCGAGGTGTTGCCCAGGCCATCGTAGCGGCTCACGGCGATGCGCCCGGCCAGCACCAGCATCAGTCCAAAACTGGTGCGGCCCGCTTCGAACACGCGCTCGCCGTCCGCGAAGTGGCGGATATGGCCGAAGCGCATGGTGCGTTTGATGTCGGCCGCGCTCAAGACGGGGAAAATCTGGTGCCGGCGTGACTCGATGTCCAGCTTGCCGGTGGGGACGGTGTCGTCCTGCGCGTTGTCGGGCGTGAAATCGAGCGGATTGGCGGCCATGGCGGTTCCGGATGGTGGGGAAGGGGTGCATCCAGTCTAGCGCAAGCGGCGCGTCCGCGCCAAAAACTTGCAGCCTGTGCAAGCGACTGGCGCTGCGCGCGCGCTGCCGCGTAAAGGCCGGCCGGGCCGAAAATACGCGTATTGCCATCTCGGATTAAAATGCTTGTTTTAGTGAACTCAGGCTCAAGACGATGGCTTACAAGACTCTGGCAGACACAATCGGCAATACGCCGCTGGTGCAGCTCACGCGCATTCCCGGCGCGGACGCGGCGGCGCGCAACAACATCATTCTCGGCAAACTGGAAGGCAACAATCCGGCCGGCTCCGTCAAGGACCGGGCCGCCATGTCCATGCTGCTGCACGCCGAGGAGCGGGGCCAGGTCAAGCCGGGCGACACGCTGATCGAAGCGACCAGCGGCAACACCGGCATCGCGCTGGCCATGGCGGCCGCGCTGCGTGGCTACAAGATGCTGTTGCTGATGCCGGAAAACCTGAGCCTGGAACGGCGCCAGAGCATGGCCGCCTACGGCGCCCAGATCCTGCTCACGCCCAAGACGGGCGGCATGGAATATGCGCGCGACCTGGCCGAGCAGATGCAAAAGGATGGCAAGGGCGTCATCCTGGACCAGTTCGGCAACTTCGACAATTCGCGCGCCCACTACGAAGGCACGGGCCCGGAGATCTGGCGCGACACCAACGGCCAGGTCACCCATTTTGTCAGCGCCATGGGCACCACGGGCACCATCATGGGCGTGTCCCACTACCTGAAGGAGCAGAATCCGGAGGTGCGCATCATCGGCGCGCAGCCGGAGGAAGGCTCGCAAATCCCCGGCATCCGCAAATGGCCGGAAGCTTACCTGCCGAAAATCTACGACAAGTCGCGGGTCGATCAGATCGAGTATGTGACGCAAGCCGCGGCTGAGCGCATGGCGCGCCGCCTGGCGGCGGAGGAAGGCATATTCTGCGGGATTTCGGCAGCCGGTGCCTGCGAGATCGCGTTGCGGATCTCTCAAACGGTGGAAAACGCCACCATCGTGTTCATCGTGTGCGATCGCGGCGACCGCTATCTGTCGACAGGCGTATTCCCGGCCTGACGACAACCATTCCTGCCCTCGCCCCCACGCGAGGGGAGGGGTCGCCTACGGTGACGACAACCAGGGACTGCGATCAGCCCTGGTTGTTGTTGCCGCCGCCCGATTCGCCTTCTTTAGGCTTGAACTGCTTGTCGCTGATGCGGAACTTGTTGCGGCGGTCGCCCATCAAGTAGCGCAGGTCACGGATACTCAGATCGCTCACCTCGTGCATGCGGATCAGCAGCGAAGCGCCGACCGGCAGACGGTGGTGACGAATCTTGCTGATCACCGGCGGCGCCACTTCCAGCGCGCGCGACAGGGCCGCGTCATTCTTCAGACGCAGGTTTTCGATCAGCGTATCCAGCAGACGGTTCGGGTTGTACTGCAGCAGATCATCGCCTTCCGAATCGTTATTCATATCGATGCCGACTTGGTTTGTCATGATGATGTTTGTTCCTTCTGAAAGTAGTCCTGCAAAGTAAAAAACACTCGGAGCTCGCTCTTGCTGCGTTAATGTTCATCCTTCACCAAGGAACGAATTCACACACGGACGGATTCCGGTACAACAAGTTTCATAATATATACACAATTGTACAACAGCGAGCTTTTCTATGCTTAAAAGCAACAATAAAAATGCGTTGCCACAGGTTATTGTTGTCCCGCTGCAACATTGTGTGAGAATTATACACCTTCTCCTGTGTTAAGCTGCCTGTGCCTCAATTCAATTGTATCGCTGTAGTTGATTATAATGCAATTTTTATTTGTTGCCGCACGAAATGCAATTCCTGTACGGCACAAAAGCGCAGTTTCCCAGCGTCAATTACAAGATACTGCGAGCAAGTCCACAGAGCAACTATCTTTACGCTTCCTTACATTCCCCCGCCCCGCGACAGGCGCACGGCCCGTCCCAGTTCCACCACCGACATCGCATAGAAATAACTGCGGTTGTACTGCGTGATGGCGTAGAAATTATTGGTCGCCACCCAGTATTCCGTCGGATCGGCACCGTTCTGTAAGTCCACCAGGCCAAAGACCATGCCCGGCGGCAATGCTGATGTGGTGCTGATACCGGCTGCCGTCAAGTCCTGGGCCGGAAATTTTGCCGCCAGTCCCTGGTTGATCATGCCTTCCCATGCGCGGTTGGGCGATACCTCGGCCGCGTACACCAGCGGACCGGGATCGTCGCGCCGCCAGCCATGCGCGGTCAGGAACGCGGCCACGCTGCCGATGGCGTCGCTGCTGGAGCCGAGCAAATCCACCTTGCCGTTGCCGTCGAAATCGACGGCGTATTTGATGATGCTGCTGGGCATGAATTGCGGCATGCCCACAGCGCCGGCATAGGAGCCGCGCAGCGACAGCGGGTCGATGCCGTTCTGGCGCGCGAACAGCAAGGTCGCTTCCAGCTCGCCGCGGAAGAAGGCCATGCGCTCGTCGCGCGCCGGCGCTTCCGGATACGAGAACGCCAGCGTGGTCAGCGCGTCGAGCACGCGGAAGCGGCCCGTGTTGCGGCCGTACACGGTTTCCACGCCGATGATGCCGACCAGGATTTCGGCCGGCACCCCATACAAGGCTTCGGCCCGCGCCAGCGCGTCCTGGTTCTCGTTCCAGAATTTCACGCCGGCGTCGATGCGCACCGGGTCGATGAACAGCTTGCTGTACGCTTGCCAGTTCTTGGGTTTGCCCGGCGGCGCCGGTTTGATCAGTTGTACCGCTGCGTCCACGTAGCGCACCTGGCCCATCAGGGTATCGAGCGCGGCGCGGTCGAAACCGTCGCGCACGGCCAGGTCGTCGAGGAAGGCGCGCACGTCCTTCCATTCGCCGAAGTTGACGAACTCGCCCACGTAGTCGACGGGCGGCGGCCCCTTCTTCTTGATCACCTTGTCTTTCTTGTGGCGTTGGCTGGGCGGGAGTTTGTAGCCGTAGGGATCGACGGCGGCTTGCGCCAGCGGCGCGACCGCCAGTAGCAGGGCCAGCACCCAGCGGGCGGGGGAACGGTTGAGGGACGGCATCATCTTCATCGGCATCTTGGTAGCAGGGTGTGCAGCGTCTTCAGCGACGCCGCGTGAGTCGCGGGGCTGGCGCGGCCATATCGCAGCGCGCCCACCACCGTCAAAAATTGGTCCATGGCAGCATGTTTTTCCTTGCTGGCCGGCATGTCACGCAGCCGCGCCGCGTAGGCCAGCGGCCCTTCATCGGGGCGGCGCGCGTAGCCGTAGCGGGCCTGTTGCCGGCTAAACGCCCGGTACAGCCGCTCCAGCGGGTCTTCCCGGCGTTGCAGGCCGCGCTGGCGCAGCAGCAGGGCCAGCGCCGTCGCCAGCGCCAGGCCGGCCATGCTGCGCCACTGGAACAGGACCGCGCTTAATTCCTCAAGGAAACTCCGCTGCCTGTCTGGATTGTAATCCAGGACCCATTGATTCCAAGCATTATTCATCGCCGCCACGGTAAATCGCAAACGCGCCAGCCACGAGGTGGGGTCGTTCTGCAACGCCAGCAAGGGACCGAGGCCAAACAAGGCGGTTGGTGGCAGGGCGCGCGCCAGGTTGTGCGCGATGCGCTCGGGCGCCACGGCGGCCGTCGGGTCCACCCGGCGCCAGCCCTGGCCAGCCAGCCAGACTTCGGCCCAGGCATGGGCGTCCGACTGGCGCACCGTCAGGTAACCGTCCACCGGGTTGTATTCGCCGCCCTGGTAGCCGGTGACCACGCGCGCCGGCACTTGCATGGCGCGCATCAGCACCACGAAGGCACCGGCGTAGTGTTCGCAAAAGCCGGCCCGGGTGTCGAACAGGAATTGGTCGACGGCGTCGCGGCCGAGTAGCGGCGGTTGCAGCGTGTAGTAGAACTTCTCGTTACGGAACAGCGCCAGCACGGCGCGTACGGAATCGGCTGGCTGCGGCTGGCGCAAGCTGGCCGCCAGCGCCACCGTGCGCGGGTTGAAACCGGCCGGCAGCGCCAGCCAGCGGGCCAGGTCCGGCGGCGGCGCGTTGGCGCCGATGCGGTAATCGAGGTGGGCCACGGCGTCGTAGCGCAGCCTGTCGTTGATCGGGGCGGTGGCGAAGTATTCGGCCTGCTCGGAATTGGTGGCCAGGTAGCCGGGCAGGTCGAGGTCCGGCGCCGTCAGTTCCAGCGCGAACAGCCAGCGCTTGCCGGTTGGCTCCAGCGTGACCTGGTGCCGCACGGCCGGGCCGCGCACCTGCAACTGCAGGTCGTGCCGCGCGCCGCGCCGGCGCGGCACGCGGGTCCAGGTGCGGCCGTCGTAGTCGCCCAGCACGATGCCGCGCCAGTACAGTTGCGACTGGTCCGGCCGTGGATCGAGGAAGCGTACCCGGAACGCCACCTCGTCCGACATGGCCAGGCTGGACACGTTGCCGGGCGCCATGCTGTCGGACATGCCGCTGCGCCCCGCGCGCGCGTCGCCGGGCAAGCCCCACAGCGGCCCCTGGATGCGCGGGAAGGCGACGAACAGCAGCAGCGCCAGCGGCGCGGCCAGCAGCATGATGTGGCCGGCCGTGCGCAGGCGCCGGGCCAGCGGAGGCACGGCGCCGCTGTACTGGAACGTCAGTTGGGCCGTCAGCAGCAGGGCCAGCGTGGCCAGCATGGACAGCGCCGTGAGCATGGTCTGGCTGTAGAAGAAGGTGGTCAGCAGCAGGAACAGGCTGAGGAAGATGACCACGAACAGGTCGCGCCGCGCGTGCATCTCCAGCAGCTTGAAGGCCAGCAGCAGCGCCAGCATGGCCACCCCGGCGTCGCGCCCCAGCAGCGTGTGGAACGAGTGGTAGACGCCGGCCATGGCCAGCATCGACAGCGGCAGCAGCAGCCATATGGGCGGCATGCGCTTGCCCAGCCAGGTGATGGCGGCGCGCCACAGCAGCGTGGCGCAGACGGCGGTGCTGGTCCACAGCGGCAGGTGGGCGAAGTGGGGCGCCAGCACCATCACGGCCGCGCCCAGCAGCAGCAAGGTGTCGGCCTTGTCGCGCGGCAGGCGACGGGCCAGAAGCTGCCAGCGGTCGGCGGCGCGCGTCATTGCCGCTCCGCGCCGAACAGGGCCAGCGCCTGCAGGCACGCGGCCCGGTGGGCGTCGCCCAGCGCCGGGTCGAACTGGTGGTGGCCGAGGCGGAAGGCGTAGGGCAGGGCGCGCCGCTCCGCTTCCAGCACCCAGCTGGTCAGGCGCGACAGCTTGTGTTCCCGCTCCATCCAGGTGGGCAGTGCGGCGAAATCGAGGCACAGTTCGGCCACGGCGCCGCCGTCGAAATGCTTGGTGACCAGCTGGCCGCCCAGGGCCGGGTCGTGGCGCGCGATCTGGCGCCAGGCCAGGTGGCGCATCGGATCGCCCGGCTGGTAGCTGCGGATGCCGGCGAAATTGTCCAGTCCCACCTGGCCGTGGCCCTCCTCGCTGGCCGCGCCCTGCATGGGCAGCGGCGGCGCGTCCGGCTCCGGTTCGGGATAGACCAGCGCCCGCAGGTCCGGCTTCCAGTAGGCCCAGGCGCGGAACAGGCCGAGCGGATAGCGCGTGAGCAGGCGGATGCGGGGCGCGTCCAGCCAGCCCCGCTGCGCCGTGGCGCACGACAGCACGGCCAGTGCATCGCCGCCGGCCGGCACGTCGGCCACATGGCGCGGTTCGCCATCCTGCTGGAAGCCGAGCCAGACGGCGTAGCGGTCGGGGCCATCGGGATTCTGCAGCCGCAGTTCGAAGCGCGCTTCCTGTCCCGCGAACACGGGTTGCACCCGGCCCGGCGCCAGCCGCAGGCCAGCCAGGTTCTTGGCCGTCAAATACATGTCGGCCACGGCGCAGGCGCCGGCGAAGAAGGTGAGCGCGAAGCCCAGCCCGAGGTTGTAATTGAGGGCGCCGATCAGCATCACCAGCAGCAGGCCCGAAAACGCCAGGCCAGGGCCACCGGGCACGATGAACACGCGCCGCATCACCAGCACCACCGTACCCGGTTCGCGCTCGCGCAGCTGGAACAGCCACTGGTCGGCCAGCTTGCGATACCAGCGGCGCGGCGCGGCGAACATGGCGGGGCGTAGGCGCTTGGTGCGGGCGCGGCTAGACCGGCACCGACTGCTGCAATTGCAGCACCAGTTCACGGCTGGCCAGCGCCACGCCGTGGGCCGATTTCAAGGGCCGCAAGCGGTGCGCGCACACGGGCACCAGCACCGCCTGCACGTCTTCCGGCAGCACGTGGTCGCGCCCCTCCAGCGCGGCCCAGGCGCGCGCCGCCTGCAACAGGGCGATGGCCGCGCGCGGGCTCATGCCCTCGGCGAACGCGCCGCTCTGGCGCGAGGCGGCGGCCAGCGCCTGCACGTAGTCGATCAGCGCGGGTGCGGCGTGGATCTGGCGCAGGCCGTGCTGGGCCGCGGCCAGTTCTTCCGGCGTCATGGCGGCCGGCAGGGACTTGAGCAGCACGCGCCGGTCCTCGCCCATGAGCAGCGCCCGTTCCGCCGCCGCATCCGGGTAGCCCAGCGATAAACACATGAGGAAGCGGTCCAGTTGCGATTCGGGCAGCGGGAAGGTGCCCACCTGGTGGGTGGGATTCTGGGTGGCGATCACGAAGAACGGTTCTGGCAGCGGGCGCGTGACGCCGTCGGCCGTCACCTGGCGTTCCTCCATCGCCTCCAGCAGGCCGGACTGGGTCTTGGGCGTGGCGCGGTTGATCTCGTCGGCCAGCAGCACCTGGGTGAAGATGGGACCGGGATGGAACACGAAGCCGTTCTTCTCGCGCTCGTAGATCGAGATGCCGGCCACGTCGGCCGGCAGCAGGTCGCTGGTGAACTGGATGCGGTTGAAGCGCAGGCCCAGCGAGATCGCCAGCGCATGGGCCAGCGTGGTCTTGCCCACGCCGGGCACGTCCTCGATCAGCAGGTGGCCGCCGGCCAGCAGGCAGGTGAGCGCCTGCCGCACCTGCAAGTCCTTGCCGACCACGACCTGGCCCACCTGGCGGGCCACCGCGTGCAGTTTAGCGTACATGGGGTTGCCCTCTACCGGTTGATTGGTCCGCACTGGCGCCTCCGCGAAGTGCGGCGACGTGGTAGGCTAGCGCCATGCGTGTAATTTTTAACATGCCAGATCAAGAGAACCAGACGATCATCAGATTCTATGCGAGAACCCGCGCGTGGGATACACAATGATGGCGGCGGCAGGAACGAGACACATGAGTACAGCAATTTACAGCCATCCCGATTGCCAGCGCCACAACATGGGCGACTGGCACCCCGAATCCCCCGCGCGGCTGCAAGCGATCGCCGACCAGCTGATCAGCGCCCAGCTGCATGACCTGGTCGAGCACCGCGAGGCGCCACTGGCGCAAGTGACCGACCTGGCACGCAACCACAGCGCCAACGCCATCGCCATGGTGCGCGACAACGTGCCCGCGGAAGGTGGCGAATGCTACCCGATCGACGGCGACACCCTGCTCAACGCCTGGAGCTGGCAAGCCGCCTTGCGCGCCGCCGGCGCCGCCGTGGCCGCGACGGACGCCGTGATCGACGGCGAAATCAACAATGCGTTCTGCGCCATCCGCCCGCCTGGCCACCACGCGCGCCCCAGCGAGCCGATGGGCTTCTGCCTGTTCAACAACATCGCCATCGCGGCGCGCCACGCGCTAGACGTGCGCGGGCTGAAGCGGGTCGCCATCGTCGATTTCGACGTCCACCACGGCAATGGCACGGCCGAATCGTTCGCCCGTGACCCGCGCGTGCTGATGGCCAGCTTCTTCCAGCACCCGTTTTATCCGTACACCGAACCGGAGCCGATCACGCCCACCTGCATCAACGTGCCGGTGCCGGCCCGCTCCGGTGGCGACGTGATCCGCAAGCTGGTGGCGGAACAATGGTTGCCGGCGCTGCACGCATTCCAGCCCGAGATGATCTTCATTTCGGCCGGCTTCGACGCCCACCGCGAGGACGACCTGGGCGGCATGGCGCTGGTGGAGGCGGACTACGCGTGGATGACGCAGCAGATGATGGCGGTGGCGCGCCAGTACGCGGGCGGGCGCATCGTCAGCACGCTGGAAGGCGGCTACAACCTGTCGGCGCTGGGCCGCAGCGTGGTGGCGCACGTCAAGGCGCTGGCCGAGCTATAACGCGGCGCAAAGAAAATCGGGGTCAGGTCATTCCCTCAAGCAAGATGCGCGCATCTTGCTTGAGGGAATGACCTGACCCCGGTTTTATGCGGGAGCGGAAATCAGGCCGTGACTTGCTTACCGTTTTTAGCGGACCAGCGATACAGGCCGCCGACCAGCATGGCGCCCACCGCCAGCGCCACCAGCATGCCCTGCGCTTCGCTCAGGCCGTTGGTGATGGCCAGCGGCTCGCCTTTGCCAGACAGGACGATCAGGCCGGCCAGCGCCACGTTGAACAGGCTCTCGCCGACGATGAAGCCGGACATCACCAGCACGCCCAGCCGCTTGGCCGTCTCGCCGCCGGCCTTGCGCTCGACCATGCGGTCGAACAGGTAGCCGGCCACCGCGCCCACCACGACGGGCGAGGTGGCGGAGCTGGGCAGGTAGATGGCCAGGCCCACGCCCAGCGGCGGCAGGCTGTATTTGCCGTTGCTGGTTTTTTTCAGCGCGAAGTCCACCACCACCAGGCCCAGGCCGATCAGCGCGCCCCACAGCACCAGGTTCCACGGCAGGTTGCCGCCGATGACGCCTTTGGCCAGCGTGGAAATCAGGGTCGCTTGCGGCGCCGGCAGCGGCTGGGACGAGATGGCGTCCAGGTTGGGCGCGCCGGTGAAGCCGTTGGCATGGTTGAGCAGCTCCAGCACGGGCGGGATCACGCAGGAACCGGCGATCACGCCCACGATCAGGGCCACCTGCTGCTTCCACGGCGTGGCGTCGACCAGCTGGCCCGTCTTCAGGTCCTGCAGGTTGTCGTTACCGACCACGGAGACGGCCATCACGACGGTGGTGACGAACAGCGAGTACGCCACCAGTGCGGTCGCGGCGTCCGGACCCATCAGGCCACGGCCCACGGCGCCCACGCTGACGGCCGCGCCCAGGATGGTGAGGATGGCGATGCCCGACACGGGCGAATTGGAAGCGCCGATCAGGCCCGCCATGTAGCCGCACACGGCGGCGGCGAACATGCCGGCGATCAGGATGTAGGCCACGCCCACCACCACCAGCGGCGTGGACAGCGATGCCAGCACGCCATCTTGCAGGAAGCTGGCCAGCAGCCAGCCGGCCGGCACCATCGACAGCATGGTCACCAGGCCGACGATGAAAATCGGCAGATCCTGTTCCGCGCGCTCGATCGCGGCGCCTTGCTGCTTGGCGCGGCGCGACGCTTCCAGCGCCGACTTCAGGCCGCCGATGACGGGCTTGGCCAGGCCGGCCAGCGTCACCAGCGCGGCCGCGCCGATCACGCCCGCGC
The DNA here is from genome assembly GCA_035254005.1 of Burkholderiaceae bacterium. Lineage (GTDB taxonomy): Bacteria > Pseudomonadota > Gammaproteobacteria > Burkholderiales > Burkholderiaceae_D > Rugamonas. Next base: position 11,081 of record DATFBD010000070.1, read on the forward strand.
CCATCATGCGCACGTCCGACGACCATACCTTGAGCGCCAGGTCGGATGCGGCCATGCCGGCCACGGCCGGCTGGGCGGCCGTCATCAGCGGCACCAGGATGCCCCAGGCGATCACCAGCCCGGCCAGCATGGCGATGCCGACCGTGATGCCCATCAGGTGGCCGGCGCCGATCAGGGCCAGCGAGCTCGATGCGCCGATGCCGGTGGCGCCGCCGCCGGTGCGGAAGTAGATCGCCACTTCACCGGCCATCACCTTGACGGCGCTGCCGGCGGCGAACAGCGCCGATGCGGCGCTGCCCCAGATCATGGCCCACAGGCCGGCCTTGCCCTCGGCCGCGCCGGCGCGCGAGGCCATGCCCACCTTGAGCACCTCGGCCGCCGCCACGCCTTCCGGATAGGGCAGGTCGGACTGCGTCACCAGCGCGCGCCGCAGCGGCATGGTGTACATCACGCCCAGCACGCCGCCGATGGCGCAGGCGCCGAAGGTGGGCCAGAACGGCACGTGCGCCCACCAGCCTATCATCAGCAGGCCAGGCAGCACGAAGATCACCGAAGCCAGCGTGCCGGCGGCCGAGGCGATGGTCTGGACGATATTGTTTTCCTGGATGGACGCGTCGCGGAAGGCGCTCAGCAGCGCCATCGAGATCACGGCTGCCGGGATCGAGGTGGCGAACGTCAGGCCCACCTTGAGGCCCAGGTAGACCTGGGCGGCGGTAAAGATCAGGGTGATCAGGATGCCCAGGATCACGCCGCGCAGGGTGATTTCCGTGGGATTGGATGGTGCAGCTACGCTCATCTTCAACACTCCGATGGTTGTGTAAATATTTATCAAACGATAAGAAAAGCCGACATCATATCCGACATTGCGGCTAATCTATACAACTGTGATGGCCACGGCAAGCAGACTTTGTGGCGGCGGCCGGAGCAGCCTGTAAAATAGCGGATTGTTCGAACGATTTTGAAGGCAACAGCATGGCAATCCAATGGTATCCGGGGCATATGAACGCCGCCAAAAAGAAGGCGGCGGAGCAGATGGAGAACACCGATCTGGTGATCGAGGTGGTCGACGCCCGGCTGCCCGAGGCCAGCTGCAACCCGATGGTGGAGGAGCTGCGCAAGTTCCGCCAGCGCCCGTGCCTGAAGATCTTGAACAAGACCGACCTGGCCGATCCGGCCGCCACGGCGGCCTGGGTGGCTTACTACAACGCCCAGGAAGGCGTGACGGCCTACGCCATGACGACCAAGAAACCGGCCGAAGTGGCGCGCATTCCGGAGCTGGCCAAGTCGCTGGCGCCGCACCGCGGCGTGCCGACCAAGCCGCTGCGCATCATGATCATGGGGATTCCCAACGTCGGTAAATCGACCTTGATGAACGCGCTGCTGAAAAAGCGCGTGGCCAAGGTGGGCGACGAGCCGGCCGTCACCAAGCAGCAGCAGAAGCTATACCTGGACAAGAACACCATCCTGGTCGATACGCCCGGCATGTTGTGGCCCAAGATCGCCCTGGCCAGCGATGGCCTGATGCTGGCCGCCAGCCACGCCATCGGCTCCAACGCGCTGATCGAGGAGGAGGTGGCCGTGTTCCTGGGTGAGGAAATGCTCAAGCACTATCCGCAGTTGCTGGTGGCGCGCTACGGCTTCAAGGATATCGAGCAGATGGATGGCATCGGTGTGGTGGAAGGCGTGGCCGCCCGGCGCGGCTTCCGCCAGAAGGGCGGTGACCTCGATTTCGAGAAGGCCGCGCACACCTTCCTGGGCGACTACCGCAGCGGCGCGCTGGGCCGCGTGTCGCTGGAAACGCCGGACACGCGCAAGGTGCGGCTGGAGCAGCACGCCGTCGAGATGGCGGCCAAGGCGGAAAAGGCTGCCGCGCTGGCGGCCGAAAAAGCCAAAGCGGCCGCCAACGGCAAGCGCGGCACCTGAGCGCGTGGCTGAAGGGGCAGACCCTGGGGGCTGACCCTGAAATCGGGCGCCATGTGCACCGATATCAATCGGCCGCTGGCCCGAAGCGGAAGCTCGACACGGCCAGCGCCCCGAAGAACGCATCCTCGTGATACGGCATGGCCGCCGCTTCCTGCTCGGCCGCGCCCAGCGCCACCATCAACGGCAGCAGATGTTCCTCGCGCGGGTGCGCCATGCGCGCGGCCGGCGCCTTCTCCCATTCCAGCAACCGGGCCGTGCGCTCGGCTGGCGGCAGCGCCATGGTGGCGCGCAGCCAGGCGTCGAACTGGTGCGAGGCGGCCGCGCCCTGCGCATTGAAGGCGCGCAGGTTGTGGTAACTGAGGCCGCTGCCCACGATCAGTATCCCTTCCTCGCGCAATGGCGCCAGCGCCCGTCCCGCCTCCACGTGGGTAAGCGGATCGAGGCCGTGCCGCAGCGACAGCTGGACGATGGGCACGTCCGCCTGCCGGTACACGGGATACAGCGCGCTGAAGGTGCCATGGTCGAAACCGCGCTCGGTATCGAGTGCCGTGGCGTGGCCGGCGCCGTCGAGCAGCGCCTTCACGCGCGCCGCCAGTGCCGGCGAGCCGGGCGCGTCGTACCGCACCTCGTAGGTGTGGGCAGGGAAGCCGTAGTAATCGTAGATCATCGGCGGCCGGGCGCTGGCCGACACGGTGAATGCGTCGGTCTCCCAGTGCGCCGTCACCACCAGCACGGCCTTGGGCGTGGTACCCAGCTGGCGCGGAATGTCGCGCAGCGATGCTTCCAGTGCGTCGTAGGTGTGGCCGAATTCCGTTTTCATGAACGGCCAGGGGCCGCCGCCGTGGGACAGGAAATAGGTGGGTAGGGCGTGCGCTTGCATGGTCAGTCTCCAGACTTGGTTAGCCTTCACTATATGCTTGCGTACTCAAGTATTCAATCGTCCAACTGTGGATGGACCATTCAGCTTTTGTTAATGATGAGCGGTTGCATCATTGCCGCGGGTATAATGCCGGGGTTTTGGTGCCCGCGCGCGTGACCACGTGCGCAGTTAAACGGGAAACACGAGGCCGCTCCCAGCGATCACGGCCAAGGTGTGCTGCCCCCGCAACGGTAAACAAGCGCCGACCGCTCCCCGCGGCCGGCAGGCTGGCTCAATAACCACTACGCGTGGCGTAGGAAGGTGGGCCAGTCCGACTTGCAAGCCCGGATACCGGCCAGACAGGTGGATGAGCGTCGCGCCCAACGCGCCGGCGCGCCATCCGGTTAATTCCGGCTTGCGGGGACGCAGGCGGATGCCCATTCAACAAAGATCTGACATGCAAATCTCCGTTACCCCCCGCCTGCCGGCGTCGCAGCCGCTGCTGCTGGCCGCTGCCGTTTCCCTTTGCTTCGCCGCTGCCGTGCCCGCGCTGGCGCAAACGGCCGTTGGCCAGTCGCTGGCGCCCATCGTCATCACGGGCGCCCGTTTCGACGCCGCCGCCGGCATGGCGCCGATCGGCGCCACCGTCATCACGGCCGACGAAATCCGCCGCGCCGGCGTCACCGACGTCAACGCCGCGATCCGCAAGATCGGCGGCGTGTACGGCCGCAACAGCCTCGATGGCAGCCCGGACTTCGGCCTGGACCTGCGCGGCTTCGGCACCAACAGCAGCCAGAACCTGGTGGTGGTGGTGGACGGCGTGCGCGTCTCGGAGAGTGAGCTGTCCAACGTGATCCTGTCCACCATCCCGGTCGATACGGTGGAGCGCATCGAGATCAGCCGCGGCGGCGCCAGCGTGCTGTATGGCGAGGGTGCGACCGGTGGCGTGATCAACATCGTCACCAAGCGTCCCGTGGCGCACAGCGCCGGCGGCAGCATGACGGCCGAAGTGGGCCAGTTCCGCGAGCGCGAACTGCGCGGCACCGTGCACCAGGGTTGGGACGGTTTCGCGGCCGATGGCGCCGTGGACGCGCGCCACAACGACAATTACCGCGCCAACAACAACTACAAGCAGGTCGACGTGAGCGCTGGCGCGCAGTGGTTCAGCAAGGAAGGCCGCATGGGCTTCCGCTACGAGGGCGCGCGCGAGGACATGCGCTTCGCCGGCTCGCTCAGCCAGGCGCAGTTCGACGCCAACCCGCGCCAGACCACCTCGCCCAACGATTTCGGCTCGCTCGACAGCGACCGCCTCACCGGCTTCATCACGCGCCGCATCGGCAACCTGGACCTGGCGGCCGAACTGTCGCACCGCGAAAAGACCGCGAAAGGGACCTTCGGCAGCTACGCGTCGGACGCCACCAGCAAGCAGACCCAGTTCTCGCCCCGCGTGCGCCAACTGGGCGAGATCGGCGGCATGACCAACGAACTGGTGGCCGGCCTGGACCTGGTGCGCTGGAACCGCGTCACCACCGACGCCTACGCGCAGGCCGACGCGACCCAGCGTTCCAAGGCCCTCTACGTGCGCGACGAGATCAAGTTCGATCCCGCCCATAACGGCCGGCTGGCCGCCGGTGTGCGCCGCGAACTGTTCGACAAGGATTTCCACGATGGCTTTGGCGGCCAATACAACGTCGTGCAAGGCCTGAACGCATGGGAGCTGCAGGGCAGCTACGCCGTGCTGCCGGCGCTGGAAGCGTTCGCCAAGGCTGGCCAGAGCTACCGCGTGGCCAACGCCGATGAAAACGCCTACACGGCGACCGGCAAACCGCTCCAGGCACAGAGCGCGCACGACCTGGAACTGGGCGCCAGCTACGGCGACGCGGCGCGCAAGATCACGGCGCGCATCTTCCGCAGCAACGTGAGCAACGAAATCTTCTTCGATCCGACGCTCAAACCCTACGGCTTCAATACCAACCTGGACCCAACCCGCCGCGAAGGCTTCGAGCTCGATGGCGAAGCGCGCGTGGCGACCGATTGGACCGTCATCGGCCACTACCAGCACGTGAAAGCCACCTTCCGCGAAGGCGTCAACGCCGGCCGTGAAATGGTGATGGTGCCGAAGAATATCGTGACGGCCCGCCTGGCCTGGACCCCGGCCGATGGCCAGAGCGCCGACTTCGGCGCCCAGTGGGTGGACCAACAGCGCTACGGTTCGGACTTCAGCAACGATTGCGCGTCGCAGATGCCGTCGTTCACCACCTTCGACGCCCGCTATGCCCGCAAGCTGGGCCAGTGGGAACTGTCCGTCGCTGGCCTGAACCTGGCGGACAAGCACTACACCACGCAAGCGTTCCAATGCCGCGGCGGCATCTATCCCAGCGATGGCCGCCAGCTGAAGGTTGCCGCGCGCTACGACTTCTAAGCGCGCGCTGTCAGCGCCGGATGCCTGCCCATCCGGCGCTTTTTTCATCCACGGATACCCGCCATGCACTTCCCCCACCGAATCCTGGCCTGCGCGCTGGCGCTGCTGTGCACGCCGCTGCACGCGGCCATCACCGTGCGCGACGACGCCGGCAACACCGTCACGCTGGCGCGTCCCGCCCAGCGCGTGATCGCCATGGCGCCGCACATCACCGAGCTGCTGTTCGCGGCCGGCGGCGGCGAGCGCGTGGTGGGGGCCATGAATTACAGCGACTACCCGCCGGCCGCAAGGCGTGTGCCGCAGGTCGGCAGTAACGAGCAGATCGACATGGAGCGCATCCTGGCGCTCAAGCCCGATTTGCTGGTGGTGTGGAAAAGCGGGAACACGGCGCGCCAGCTGGAGCAGCTCAAGAGCCTGGGCGTGCCCATGTTCTACAGCGAACCGCAAAAGCTCGACGAAGTGGCCACCAGCCTCACGCGGCTGGGCCAGTTGCTGGGCACGGAGCCGGCCGCGCAGGCCGCTGCGCGCGACTACCGCGCCCGCATCGCCGCACTGGCGTCGGCCTACGCGCGGCGCCCGCCGGTGCGGGTGTTCTACCAGATCTGGGACAAGCCGCTGTTCACCCTCAACGGCGAGCACATCGCCAGCGACGTGATGCGCCTGTGCGGCGGCCAGAATGTGTTCGCCGGGCAGAAGGTGGTGGCGCCCTCCGTCAGCACCGAGGCCGTGCTGCAGGAAAATCCCGAGGCCATCGTCGGCAGCGAGCGGGCTGGCGAGCCCGAAGCCGGCATCTACCTGTGGAAGCAGTATCCGGGCATGCAGGCCGTCAAGCGCGGCAACCTGTTCGCGCTCGACGGCGACAAGCTGACCCGCGCCACGCCGCGCATCGCCGACGCGGCCACCCAGCTGTGTGAAAAACTGGAGACGGCGCGCCGCCACCGCCCTTAGGACAGGCTTAATTCCGGCGCGGAGCGCCGTTTTTTGCAATTCGGTCGGGGAAAAAGTGGTAATCTGCCGGCGTTTGCTACTCATTCATGAAGGATCGTTATGCGCTTACTGCGTCTCCTGTTTGCTTCCGTCGCCTTTGTGGCCTCCGCTTCCGGCGCCTTTGCCGCCGATTTCAAGAGCGGCGTCGACTACATGACGCTCGATACCCCGGTGCGCGCCGACACCGGCAAGAAAGTGGAAGTGGTGGAAGTGTTCATGTACCACTGCCCGCATTGCAACGCGCTCGACCCGGCACTCAACGATTGGGTCAAGAAGCAGGGCGACAAGATCGTGTTCCGCCGCCTGCACATGGCGCCCAATGTCACCGAGCCGCAGGCGCACGCGTTCGCCACGCTGGAAGCGATGAACGCGCTGGGCAACGGCCTGCACGAAAAAATCTTCCACGCCATCCATGTGGAGCATAATCGTCTGAACACGGACCAGGGCTTGCTCGATTTTGTGACCAAGAACGGCGTGGACAAGGCCAAGTACCTGGAATTTTTCAACTCGTTCGCGGTCCAAACGAAGATGAAGCGCTCGATGCAGCTGATCAACGAGTATAAGCTCGACAGCTCGCCCAGCCTCGTGATCGACGGCCATTACACCACCTCGCCAGCACTGGCCGGCCACGGCCAGTCCAGCGTCCCGGCCGCGCACGCGGCGCTGTTCCAGGTGATGGACATGCTGGTCGCCAAGGCCAGCGCGGAGAAAGCAGCCAAGAAATAAAATGGAAGAAAACGAAGTAGAAAAAGGCGTCATGAAGATGTACAGGGAGTCCGAGCCGGACATCAGCACCCTGTACGAATACAGCTACGTCAACCACATCGCGTGGAGCATCCTGCTGATTGCGATCGGCATGATCGTGTGGCTCACGATCGCGCTGACCAACGCGGAGAACCAACGCAACGCGCTGGTCAACCGGCAGTGCGCCGATCCCGTCTTCAAGGGCGAGATCGACACCAAGTGCCTGAAGACGGTGCATTCGCGCGAACACTGGTGGCAGCACGTGGCGTACGCCTTGCGTCATGTTAAACCTGAGTAGAACCTGGAGTCGGCCACGATGAAAGAAGTTTTGCTCGTTACCGGCAGCGGCCGGGGGATAGGCGCGGCCACGGCGCTGCTGGCCAGCCAGCGCGGCTACGCCGTCTGCATCAACTACCGTTCCGATGCCGGCGCCGCCGAAGCGCTGCGCGACCGCATCCTGGCGGCCGGCGGCGAGGCCATCGCCGTGCAGGCCGATGTGGCCGTGGAGGCGGACGTGCAGCGCCTGTTCGCCACCATCGACACCCAACTGGGCCCCATCACGGCGCTGGTCAACAACGTGGGCGTGCTGGAGCAGCAGTGCAAGCTGACCGACATGTCGGTCGAGCGCCTGCACCGCGTGTTCACCACCAACGTCATCAGCTACTTCCTGTGCTGCAAGGAGGCCGTGCTGCGCATGTCCACCGCGCGCGGCGGGCAGGGCGGGCGCATCGTCAACGTCTCGTCGGGCGCCTCGCGCGTGGGCTCGCCCAATGTCTACATCGATTACGCCGCCTCCAAGGGCGCCGTCGATACGCTGACGCTGGGTTTGTCGAAGGAAGTGGCGGCCGAGGGCATCCGCGTCAACTGCGTGCGGCCTGGACTGATTTATACGGAAATCCACGCCAGCGGCGGCGATCCCGGCCGCGTCGAACGCATGGCCGCCACCGTGCCCATGCAGCGTGGCGGCCAGCCGGAAGAAGTGGCCGAAGCCATCCTGTGGCTGCTCAGTCCACAGTCGTCCTACGTCAGCGGCACCTTCATCGACGCCGCCGGCGCGCGCTGATCTTCAAACTAAACAGGCAGCTCCTTCAAGCGCCAGCCCGATTATCAAATGGGGCCGGCGCGTCCAGAATGCGGTCCGTGCGCTGTGCACATGACCCCATCTTTGCGAGGAGCTGCCGATGTCCCATTCCCACCTTTCCCATTCCCTCACGCTTGCCGCCCTGTTGTGCGCCGCGCCGTTTGCGGCAAT
>DATFBD010000071.1:0-21332 GCA_035254005.1 Burkholderiaceae bacterium
CAGGTACTCGGCGGTGACGCCGAAGCGACCCGAAGCAACCTGCTTGATCTTGGAGCGCAGCGAGTCCCCATCCATCAGTGGCAGGTCGACCTCGACACGATCCTTGCCGATCACGGATGCCAGCGTGGCGCCCTTCTTGACCGGAATGCCTTTCAGTTCCTGGCGATAGCGGTTTTCATCCTCGCCGCCCTCACCGGTATTCGACTTGCCGCCGATGCGGTTCATCGCGATTGCCAGCGTGGAGTGCGCTTCGGTAGAAATGGAGCCGAGCGACATTGCGCCGGTGGCGAAGCGCTTGACGATTTCCTTGGCCGGTTCCACTTCCTCCAGCGGAATGGCTTTCTTCGGATCGAGCTTGAACTCGAACAGGCCGCGCAGGGTCAGGTGGCGCTTGCTCTGGTCGTTGATGATCTGCGCATATTCCTTGTAGCTGGAATAGTTGTTGGCGCGGGTCGAGTGCTGCAGCTTGGCGATCGCGTCCGGGGTCCACAGGTGGTCTTCGCCGCGCACGCGGAACGCGTACTCGCCGCCCGCGTCCAGGTGGTTGGCCAGCAGCGGATCGTCGCCGAAGGCCAGGTGGTGCAGGCGCAGCGCCTCTTCCGCCACTTCGAACACGCCGATGCCTTCCACGTTGGAGGCCGTGCCCTTGAAGTACTTGTCGACCAGCGACTTGTTGAGGCCGATGGCTTCGAAGATCTGGGCGCCGCAGTAGGACATGTAGGTCGAGATGCCCATCTTGGACATCACCTTCATCAAGCCCTTGCCGATGGCCTTGGTGTAGTTGTAGATGGCGGTGTCGCCCGACAGTTCGCCCGGCATGTCCTGCGCCAGTTCGATCAGGGTTTCCATTGCCAGGTAAGGGTGGACGGCTTCCGCGCCATAGCCGGCCAGCAGCGCGAAGTGGTGGGTTTCGCGGGCCGAGCCGGTTTCCACCACCAGGCCGGTGGAGGCGCGCAGGCCCTTGCTCACCAGGTGCTGGTGGATGGTCGAGGTAGCCAGCAGGGCCGGGATGGCGACGCGGTCGGCGCACACGGAACGGTCCGACACGATCAGGATGTTGTGGCCCGACTTGACGGCATCCACGGCTTCCGCGCACAGCGAGGCCAGGCAGGCTTCCACGCCATCCTTGCCCCAGGCCAGCGGGTAGCAGATGTTCAGTTCATACGACTTGAACTTGCCGCCGGTGTGGCCGCTGATGCCGCGCAGGCGCGCCATGTCGTTGAAGCCCAGGATAGGCTGCGACACTTCGAGGCGCATCGGCGGGTTGACGTTGTTGGTGTCGAGCAGGTTCGGTTTCGGGCCGATGAAGGACACCAGCGACATCACCATCGCTTCGCGGATCGGGTCGATCGGCGGGTTGGTCACTTGCGCGAACAGCTGCTTGAAGTAGTTGTACAGCGGCTTGAGCTTGTTGGACATGACGGCCAGCGGCGAGTCATTGCCCATCGAGCCGGTGGCTTCTTCGCCGGCTACGGCCATCGGCGCCATCAGGAACTTCAGGTCTTCCTGGGTGTAGCCGAACGCTTGCTGGCGGTCCAGCAGCGAAGGCACCGGCTTCTCGCCAGGGGCGGCCGCGTACTTGGCGCGGTTGTGGCCCAGCTGGCTTTCGCTCAGCTTGATCTCGTCGAGCTTGATGCGCACGGCGTTGATCCATGCCTTGTAGGGCTTGGCGTTGGCGTAGGTGTCCTTCAGTTCCTTGTCGCCGATGATGCGGCCCGCTTCCAGGTCGATCAGGAACATCTTGCCTGGCTGCAAACGCCATTTCTGGATGATCTTCGATTCGGGAATCGGCAGCACGCCCGATTCCGAGGCCATCACCACCAGGTCGTCGTCGGTGACGATGTAGCGGGCAGGGCGCAGGCCATTGCGGTCCAGCGTACCGCCGATGTAGCGGCCGTCGGTGAAGGCCATGGCGGCCGGGCCGTCCCATGGTTCCATCATGGCGGCGTGGTATTCGTAGAAGGCGCGGCGGTTGTCGTCCATCAGGCTGTGGTTTTCCCACGCTTCCGGAATCATCATCATCATGGCCTGGGCGATCGGGTAGCCCGCCATCAGCAGCAGTTCCAGCGCGTTGTCGAAGCAAGCCGTGTCGGACTGGCCTTCATAGATCAGCGGGAACAGCTTGTTCAGGTCGTCGCCCAGCACGGCCGACTTCATCACGCCTTCGCGGGCGCGCATCCAGTTGAAGTTGCCCTTGACGGTGTTGATCTCGCCGTTGTGGGCGATCAGGCGGTACGGGTGGGCCAGCGGCCACTCGGGGAAGGTGTTGGTGGAGAAGCGCTGGTGCACCAGGGCCAGGGCCGACACGCAGCGCGCATCCTGCAGGTCCTTGTAGTACACGCCCACCTGGTCGGCCAGCAGCAGGCCCTTGTAGACGATGGTACGGGCCGACATCGAGGCCACGAAGAATTCCTTGCCGTGGATCAGCTTCAGAGCCTGGATCGCGTGGCCCGACGATTTGCGGATCACGTACAGTTTGCGTTCCAGCGCGTCCGTCACCATGATGTCGGCACCGCGGCCGATGAAGATCTGGCGGATCACGGGTTCCTTGGCGCGCACGGTGGGCGACATCGGCATGTCGCAATCGACCGGCACGTTACGCCAGCCCAGCACGACCTGGCCTTCGGCGCGCACGGCGCGTTCGATTTCCTGTTCGCAAGCGATGCGCGACGCGTTTTCCTTCGGCAGGAACACCATGCCGACGCCGTATTCGCCCGGTGGCGGCAGTTCGATGCCTTGCTTGGCCATCTCGTCGCGGTAGTACTGGTCGGGAATCTGGATCAGGATACCGGCGCCATCGCCCATCAGCGCGTCGGCGCCGACGGCGCCCCGGTGATCGAGGTTCTTCAGGATCAGCAGACCCTGTTCAATGATCGAATGGCTCTTGTTGCCCTTGATGTGGGCGACGAAACCGACGCCGCAGGCGTCGTGTTCATTGGACGGATCGTACAGACCTTGGGCTTTCATGGGCTTCTCCACTGCAATTTGGAATATCGAAACACTAGAGTAGTGCAATGCAGCAGAAACTTCAACAATAACAATTAGGGTCGGAGTCGAATTAAATTTTTAAAACTCGGCCAAAAAATTAAATAGGGACAGAGTGATGGGCGGGAAAAAGAAACGCAGCAGGGCGCCGTTTCCGGCACGCTGCCGCGTGTTTCCAACGTATTCCGCAGGGCGTCCGGAGGGTCAGACCCTGGGGTCTGACCCTGGGTTGCGCCTTGGGCCGTGCAGGCTATGAGGCTAACTGCCCACGGCCAGGGTCAGCCCCCAGGGTCTGACCCTGCGGTAGCGGTCACCGCATCCGCCGCCGCCGGCTTCTTGAACGGCCGGCCGCGCTTGGCGGGCAGCACCTGGCGCTTCATCTTCTGTTCGAGCTCGCGCTGGTACTGGTCCGAGCCCAGCGGCCAGCCCTTGAGCACGGCGCGGTTGATGGTGTCGACCTGCTCCGCCGTCAGCGCCGTCTCGCCCAGCGCGATGTAGGCCGCCTCGCGCTGGAATGGCGTGTTGCCCAGCGCCCAATATTGCGGATGGTCGGTGATCAGCGGGTCCACCTGCTGGCCCGCGTGGTGGGCGTAACTCGACCACGGGTAGTCGGCCGCCGCCGCCACCAGCCCGGCCCGCACCGGATTGAACTCGATGTAGCGGCTGCATTGCAGGAAGAAATGGTCGGCATCGATCGGCGAAGTCTTGTAACGGCCATTCCACAGCGTGCCGCTGCGGCCGTACTTCTGGTTGAAGTAGGGCACGTAGTAGCGGCCTATCCATTGCATCATGTGGCCCAGGCCATCCTCGTCGGACGGCGTGACCAGCAAGTGCACGTGGTTGGGCATGAGCACATAGGCGTGGATGGCGACCTTGTCATTGCGGGCCGCCGTGCGCAGCCAGCCGAGGAAAGCGAGGTAGTCGGCCGTGTCCTGGAACACCGGCTGGCCATTGTTGCCGCGCTGGATGACGTGGTGCGGCTGGTTGGGAATGATGAGGCGGGGTAAGCGGGCCATGTGCAACTCAGGGAACAGTGATGCCGGCAAGCGCGGCGAACGCGCTTATCTTACCCGCCGGACGCCACTCTGTCCCTGATTATTTTTCAACACGGGGATATCGGCCCGGCGCCGCCCCGCCCCTTAAAATTCTTCCCAGGCCGGCGCCGCCGCTTGTTTGCCGGGGCGAACGGCCGGCAGGGTCGTGCGCGGCGCCGCAGCTGGCAGGGCGCGGGGAGCCGCGTGGCCATGCCCCGTCAGCTGGAACACGCTGACCACGTCGGCCAGGGCCGAACTCTGGTCCTGCAGCGAGGCGGCGGCGGCCGCCGCTTCCTCCACCAGGGCCGCGTTCTGCTGGGTCACCTGGTCCATCTGCGAGATGGCGCGGTTGATCTGTTCGATGCCCAGCGTCTGTTCCGAGCTGGCGGCCGTGATATCGCCGATGATATCGGTCACGCGCCGCACATTGATGACGATTTCCTTCATCGTGCTGCCGGCCTCGTCCACCAGCCGGGCGCCGGCCTCGACCTTGTCGACGGAATCGCCGATCAGTTCCTTGATTTCCTTGGCGGCGGCGGCGCTGCGCTGCGCCAGGTTGCGCACTTCGGTGGCGACGACGGCGAAGCCGCGCCCCTGTTCGCCGGCGCGGGCCGCTTCCACGGCCGCGTTCAGCGCCAGGATGTTGGTCTGGAACGCGATGCCGTCGATCACGGCGATGATGTCGACGATCTTGCGCGCCGACGCGTTGATCATGCCCATGGTATCGACCACTTCCTCGACCACGGTACCGCCTTTGACCGCCACTTCCGACGCCGACAAGGCCAGCGTGTGGGCCTGGCGCGAGCTGTCGCCATTCTGCTTGACGGTGGCCGTCAGCTGTTCCATCGAGGATGCCGTTTGCTGCAGCGAGCTGGCCTGCTGCTCGGTGCGGGCCGACAGGTCCAGGTTGCCGCTGGCAATCTGGCTGGAAGCGGTGGCGATGGTTTCCGTGCCCTGGCGTACCTGGCCGACGATGTTGACCAGGCTGGCGTTCATGTCCTTCAGCGCCTGCAGCAGCATGCCCGTCTCGTCGGCGCTGCGCACGTCGATCTTGCTGTTGAGGTTACCGGCCGCCACCGTCTGCGCCACCTGCACCGCCTTGTGCAGCGGCCGCGTGATGGAAGTGGCGATCAGGTAGGCGAACCAGCTGCCCAGCATCAGGCCGCCGGCCATCAGCGCCAGCAGGAAGCGCTGGCCATCGCGGTATTGCTGCTGGACTTGCGCCGCCAGCGTGCGGCCCACCTCGGCCTCGTAGGCGCCGATCTTTTCGACGTTGCTCAGGTAGGCCGCGAACTGGCCTTCGAGCTTGGTATCGACCAGCTGGCGGGTCGCCTCCTGGTCGGTCTTCTTGAGCTTGAACACGGCGTCGCGGGTGGCCGCGTAATTCTTGCGTACGTTGGCCACGGCTTCCAGCAGGACTTTTTCCTCTGGACTATCGAGCATGGGTTCCAGCTGTTTCTGGATCGCGTTCACGCGGGCCCGGGTGGCCGCCGCCTGTTGCGCCTCGGTGGGCGACTCGGCCTGGTCGGAGTTGCGCGCGAAGGCGATCACGCGGATGCCGGAAATGCTGATCAGGTTGTGCCATTCGGCCGTCAGACGTTCCTTGAGCATGGCTTCGCTGACCATTTTCTCGGTCAGCCGCCCCACTTCCTGCAGGCGCCAGATACCGGCCGCCGCCATCGCCATCATCAACACCAGGATCAGGCCGAAACCGCCCCCTAGTCGTACCCCAATCTTTAAATCGGAAATCTTCATCGCGAACTCCCAGCCGTGGACAAGGCGCCCATCTGTTGTCCGGTGAACTGGCTAGATGGTGCGTGGAAAGTTCATACTACGTGATGGATAGCGGGAGAAAACTCACATATTCCCACAAGCAACAAAAATATATGTAGTTTTATTGACTAAAAGTCAAGAAAGGTTGAAGCTGGCCGACAGGCTGTACCCTTCGCCGTAGGCGCTGCGCAGCGGCAGATCCTGTCCCAGGCCGGTGCGCGCCTTTTTGCGCAAGCGATACACCAGCATGTCGACCCGGCGGCCGGCGTCGGGATCGTCGCCGCCGATGCCGGCCACGATCACCTGGCGCGGCACGGGCCGGGTGTTAATGGTGAGCAAGTGCAGGAAGTTGCACTCCTTTTCCGTCAGCGTGATGGCCAGGCCCTGCAATTCCAGCTGGCGGGCCGAGACCCGCAACGTCCACTTGCTGGGTACAGGCACCGGGTCTTGCGGGCCGACGCGCCGGTCCAGCGCCTCGATGTGGGCGGCCAGCTCGGGAAATTTGATCGGCTTGGTCAGGTAATGGTCGGCGCCAAGGCGCAGGCCCAGGATGCGGTTGTCGAACGCCACCCGGCCCGTCAGCACCAGCAAGCCGATCTGGGGATACAGCTGGCGCATGCGGGGAATCACATTAAAACCGTCCTCATCGGGCAAGCCCAGGTCGAGCACCACCACCCCCACCTTGCCCTGGCTGAGGGCCGACCACATCTCGCTGGCGTTGTTGGTGATGTGCACCTCGTGTTCAAGCTCAGTCAAAAACTCTGCCATTTCCTCGGCATAGTCCAGATTGTCTTCCACGATGAGTATTTGCGTCATTGATGCGCCATTTGGTCCGATGAGTGAGCAATCGTGCTCAGTTCTGCCCCGTGGCAGAGTGAACTTGCGTCGGGGAATTATCACTGCTGCCTAGTGCTTGTGCAAGGCTTTTCCCGGCCGCAGCAGGGGCCGGCAACCAAATCCGACATTCCACGCCGCTTTCAGGAAGATTCTTTATGTCCAATGTGCCGCCGTGCACGTCGAGCACGGCCCGCGCCATGTACAGGCCCAGGCCCGACCCGGCGCTCGCGGCCGCGTTCGCGCCCCGGTAGCCCTTGTCGCAGACGCGCGCCAGGTCCGCCTCGGGGATGCCATCGCCACGATCGCGCACCAATAATTCGATGCCGCCTTCCATTGCCTTTTTACCTATCAATTCTATCGCGGTATCGGGCTTTGTGTACTTAATTGCATTATCGAGTAAAACTTCTATTGCCAATCGCAGTCCATCGGGCTCGCAGCGTATCCATTGCGGCAAGCCCTCGCAACGCACGGTGATGGCGGCGCGCCGGGAACGGGCCTGGGTGGCGGCCGTCTCCAGCAGGGCCTGCGGCGAGATTTCATTCGGCTGGCGGGCGCGGCCGATGCTGGCCAGCCGCTCCGGCGACAGGTAGTCGTCCACCATGGCCAGCAGGCGGTCGACGGCGGCCTGGATCTTGGTGTAACGCTTGCGGGTGGCTTCGTCGTGGTGGGCGCCCGTCATTTCCAGGCGCTGGATGGCGCCGTCGATGGTGGCCAGCGGGCTACGGAACTCGTGCGACACCATGGACGCGAATTTCTTTTGCTGCTCGGCCAGCGCGCGCTGCGCGCTCAGGTCGCGCACCACACCGACCAGGCTGGCGGGGCGGCCATCGTCGCCCAGCACCACCGTCGATTCGATTTCGACCGGCACCCGGTGGCCGTCGGCATGCGGCTGCTCGGACTGGCGCACCACGCGCATGCGGCTGAGGTCACCGGCCGCCAGCCGGGCCAGCCGGGCCGGCAAATCAGCCAGCAGGGCGGCCGCCAGCGGCTGCACCGTGTCGAGCCGGTAGCCGAACTGGCGTTCGGCCGCCGGGCTCAAATAAGTCAGCCGGCCGCTGGCGCAGTCGGCTATCCAGCTCACTTCGCTACTGTGCTCGAGCAGCAGCCGGTAGCGGGCCTCGTTCAAACGGGCCTCGCGCAGCGCTGTGTCGAGTTCCTGAGCTGTTTGCATGAATGAAACTACATTTATAAAGCAACATGGGCGAGTATAGCCCGCCCGGCCTTAATCGACCAGCGGGGCGAAGATCTGCTGCAAGTCTTCTTGCGTTAGCGCCATCTTCTGCGATTCCCCTTCGGCCAGGATGGATTGCGCCAGATCCGACTTCTTCTGCTGCAAGACCTGGATCTTTTCCTCCAGCGTGCCCTTGGCGATCAGCTTGTAGACGAACACGGGCTTGTCCTGGCCGATGCGCCAGGCCCGGTCCGTGGCCTGGTTTTCCGCCGCCGGGTTCCACCACGGGTCGTAGTGGATCACGGTGTCGGCCGCCGTCAGGTTCAGGCCGACGCCGCCGGCCTTCAGGCTGATCAGGAAGATCGGCACGGCGCCCTGCTGGAACGCGGCCACCTGGGCGCCACGGTCCTTGGTGTCGCCCGTCAGCAAGGCGTACGGAATGTCGCGCGCTTCGAGTTCCTGCTCGATCAACTCCAGCATCGAGGTGAACTGGGAGAACACCAGGATCTTGCGGTCCTCCTCGAGCAAGTCCTCGACCATCTGCATCAGGTCGGCCAGCTTGGCCGAGCCGGCCGTCTGCTTCTTGGCCGGCAGCGATTTGACCAGGCGCGGATCGCAACACACCTGGCGCAGCTTGAGCAGCGCTTCCAGGATCACGATCTGGCTGCGCGCCACGCCCTTGCGGTCGATTTCCTCGCGCACTTTCTGGTCCATGGCCAGCCGCACGGTTTCATACAGGTCGCGCTGGGCGCCCGTCAGTTCCACCTTGCGCACCATTTCCGTCTTGGGCGGCAATTCCTTGGCCACGCTGTCCTTGGTACGGCGCAACAGGAATGGCTTGATGCGGCGGTTCAGCAGGGCGCGCCGCAGCGGATCGTCCTGGCGCTCGATCGGGTGGCGGAACTGGGTGTTGAAAGTCTTTTCGTCACCCAGCAGGCCGGGCAGCAGGAAGTGGAATTGCGACCACAGCTCGCCCAGGTGGTTTTCCAGCGGCGTGCCCGACAGGCACAGCCGGTGGCGCGCGCGCAACAGGCCGGCGCTCTGGGCCGCCTTGGAGCGGGTGTTCTTGATGTAGTGCGATTCGTCCAGGATGACCAGGTGGAAATCATGCTCGCGCAGTTTTTCCTCGTCGCGCGGCAACAACGCGTAGGTGGTCAGCACCAGGTCCGATTGGGCGATCTGGTCGAACTGGGCCATGCGGTCCTTGCCTTGCAGCAGCAGCACGCGCAGGCCGGGGGCGAAGCGGGCCGCCTCGTCCTGCCAGTTGCCCATCAGGCTGGTCGGTGCGATCACCAGCGTGGGGGCCGTCAGCCGGCCCGCCTCTTTTTCCACCAGGATGTGGGCCAGCGTCTGCACCGTCTTGCCCAGGCCCATGTCGTCGGCCAGGATGCCGGCGAAACCGTATTCGCGCAGGAATTGCATCCAGGCCAGGCCGTCGGCCTGGTAATCGCGCAAGGTGGCCTGCAGGCCGGCCGGGGTGGCGACCCGCTTGACGGCGCCGAACTGGTTCAGGCGCGCGCCCATCTGGCGCAATTCCTCGCCGCCCGTCCAGCGCAAGTCCACGTTGCGCGACAACTCGTCGAGCCGGGCCGCGTCCAGCGTGGCCATGCGCAGCGAGGTCTTGATTTTGTCGCTGAAATACAACTCACCGAGCGTGTTGAGGATGGGTTGCACCCGTCCCCACGGCAGCGCCACCCGGCTGCCGTCGGGCAACGTGGCCAGCATCTGGTCGTGGGCCGCGTGGCTGGCCATGGCTTTCGGATTGAAATCGTTGGGTGCGCTGCGGATCAGTTGCACCAGCACGGGCAGCAAGGGCACCCGCTGCTGGTTGACGACGATGCCCAGTTCCAGGTCGAACCAGGCGTGGCCGCCGTCGGCGCTGTCCAGCTCGACGTCGGCGTACCAGTCGTCCACGGCCGTCATGTCATAGCGGTAGCGCGGGCTTTTCTCCACTTTCCAGCCTTGCGCCTGCAGCGAGGCCAGGCCGTCGCCGGCGAAGCGTATCCAGTCCGCCTGGCCGGGCAGCAACTGGCCGCCTTTGACGCTGCTCAGCGGCAAGGCCGTCGGCTTGCGGAATTCCATCGCTTGCAGCAATTCCAGCGCGGCCGTCTCGGCGGCCGTGTCGCGCTGGATGATTTCCGTCACCTCGCCGCGCTGGCGCACCACGCGCTGGGACGGGTCGAACGAGACGCGCTCGCCGTCGTAATCGAAGGACAGCACGGCGAAATCATGCCAGCGCTGCAAGCTGCCATCGGCCAGCATGGCCGCGTCCAGCAGCAGCACGGGACGGGGACGCACATCCTCGCGCACGCGCTGGGGCAGCGGTTGCGGCAGCGGCATCAGTTGCTGCAAGCCATGGGCCAGCAACAGTTGCGACACGCGCACCTTGTCGTTGGCCGTCAACAACGGCGCCTGCGCCACCAGCGCCTGCAGCTCGGCCAGCGGGATGGCGGCGCCGCCCTGGTTCAGTTGCAGCACGCCGCAGGACAGGTTGTCGATATACCACGGTGGATCGGTCGGCAGCATGTAATCGATCTGGTCGGCGCCATGGTGGCGCGCGCCTTCGGGCGCCTCCACCTGCCAGCCCAGCCGCAAACCCTTGCCTTCCTCGCGCCACACGAGGTTGGCCGGACGCAACGGTCCTGCCTTGAGCGGATACACCAGGCCATTGCCGACATCGGCCCAGGAGTTAGCCCACAGCAATTTTTCCTGGTCAGACAGCATTTGCAGCAGGGCCGCGCCGATCTTGCCGCGCGGCTCGGTGGCGCTGCCGGTCTGCGAGGCGGCGCCGCTGCGCATGGCCACGAAGAAACGGATCAAGTCCTCGTCGCCGGGCGCCAGGAAGGTGGGCGGGGCCGACAACAGCGAGAATATTTCACTGACGGGACTGGCGGCGGCCACGTCGCCATTGGGCCGCAGGCGCGCCTTGTACAGGCACAGGGCCACGTGGCGCCCGCCGCTGGTGGGCGCCATGACATAGATCAAACGGAACTGGGGCTGCTTGGGATCGGCATCGACCGGGACGGCGGGCAGTTTGGCCTTGGGATGCGCGGCCGCATCCACCCGCTGCAGCCAGGTGGCGACAGCGTACGACAATTGGGTCGCGGGCGGCGCGGGGCGTGCCGGTACGGCTGGGGCATCGGTGGCGTCGTCGCGGGTGATATCCATAGGGCGCATTGTTGGTCAAAGATGGTTCAAAAACGGCAACAGGCAATATTATCCGCGATACGCGGCTTCGTGTTTGCGTAATCTTCAGCAAGCTTTACGGCGCGTAGGGGCGGGCACAGTCCAATTGGACTGTCAAGACTGGCGCAATTGCCACGATTGCGTATCATTCCGGGCTTGACCGCTTAGGAACCACCCCTTATGTTGCCTTCCATCGAACAACGTCTTGCCCTCGAACTGGCCGCCAAGCCCGTCCAGGTCGCCGCCGCCATCGCCCTGCTCGACGAGGGCGCCACCGTGCCCTTCATCGCCCGCTACCGCAAGGAAGCCACGGGCGGGCTGGACGATACCCAGCTGCGCCTGCTGGAAGAACGGCTGCGCTACCTGCGCGAGCTGGAGGAGCGCCGCGCCGCCATCGTTGCCTCGATCACCGAGCAAAACAAGATGACGCCTGAGTTACTAGATGCAGTCATGCACGCGGAAGACAAGACCCGGCTGGAAGACTTGTACCTTCCCTACAAGCAAAAGCGCCGCACCAAGGCCCAGATCGCCATCGAGGCCGGCCTGGCGCCGCTGGCCGACGCGCTGCTGGCCAACCCGGAACTGACGCCGGAAATGGAAGCCAACAAGTTCCTGCGCGAACCGTTCACCACGGCCGACGGCAACAATCCCGGCGTGGCCGACATCAAGGCCGCCCTCGACGGCGCGCGCCAGATCCTGATGGAGCGCTTCGCCGAGGACGCCACGCTGCTGCAATCGCTGCGCGAATATGTGCTCGATCATGGCGTGGTGGAATCGAAAGTCGTTGAAGGAAAGCAAGAAGAGGGCGAAAAGTTCGCCGATTACTTCGATTATTCGGAAACCCTGGGCACCGTGCCGTCGCACCGCGCGCTGGCGCTGCTGCGGGGCCGCCGCGAAGGCATCCTCGATGTGACGTTGCGGCTGGACACGGAAGCGGAAAAACCGAAGTGGGATGCGCCCCACAATCCCTGCGAAAGCCGGATCGCGGCCCGCTTCGGCATCAAGCAGGCCGGCCGCCCGGCCGACAAATGGCTGGCCGACACGGCGCGCTGGACCTGGCGCGTAAAAAGCTTCATGCACCTGGAAACGGAACTGATGGGCGCGCTGCGCGAACGGGCCGAACTGGACGCGATTAACATCTTCGCCACCAACCTCAAGGCGCTGCTG
Organism: Burkholderiaceae bacterium; assembly: GCA_035254005.1. GTDB lineage: Bacteria > Pseudomonadota > Gammaproteobacteria > Burkholderiales > Burkholderiaceae_D > Rugamonas. Next base: position 12,154 of record DATFBD010000071.1, read on the forward strand.
CTGGCCGCGCCGGCCGGCCAGCGCGCCACCATGGGCCTGGACCCTGGCTTGCGCACGGGCGTGAAGGTGGCCGTGGTGGACGCCACCGGCAAGGTGGTCGATACAGCCGTGATCTACCCGCACCAGCCCAAAAACGACTGGGAAGGATCGCTGCATACGCTGGGGAAACTGGCGGCCAAGCACAACGTGTCGCTGATTTCGATCGGCAACGGCACCGGCTCGCGCGAGACGGACAAGCTGGCGCAGGACTTGATCAAGCGCCACCCGGAACAGAAACTGACCAAGATCGTCGTGTCCGAAGCGGGCGCCTCGGTGTACTCGGCCTCCGAATTCGCCTCGCGCGAGTTGCCGGACATGGACGTGTCGCTGCGCGGCGCCGTCTCCATCGCGCGCCGGCTGCAGGACCCGCTGGCCGAACTGGTCAAGATCGACCCCAAATCGATCGGTGTGGGCCAATATCAGCATGACGTGTCGCAAACTCAGCTGGCCCGCTCGCTCGACGCCGTGGTGGAAGATTGCGTGAACGCGGTCGGGGTGGACGTGAACACGGCCTCGGCGCCGCTGCTGGCGCGCGTGTCGGGCCTGTCGGCCTCGGTGGCCCAGTCCATCGTCACCTACCGCGACATGAAGGGCGCGTTCCCGTCGCGCGCGGCGCTCAAGGCCGTGCCGCGCCTGGGCGACAAGACCTTCGAGCAGGCGGCCGGCTTCCTGCGCGTGATCGGCGGCGAAAACCCGCTCGACGCCTCGGCCGTGCACCCGGAATCGTATCCGCTGGTGGAAAAGATCCTGGGCGATATCAAGAAGGATATCCGCACCGTGATCGGCGAGACGGCCCTGATCAAGACGCTGAGCCCGGCCAAGTACGCGGACGAGCAGTTCGGCGTGCCCACCGTGACCGATATCCTGAAGGAACTGGAAAAACCGGGCCGCGATCCGCGTCCCGAATTCAGCACCGCCACCTTCAAGGAAGGCGTGGAGGAGATCCGCGACCTGCGTCCGGACATGATCCTGGAAGGCGTGGTAACCAATGTGGCCGCGTTCGGCGCCTTCGTCGACATCGGCGTGCACCAGGATGGACTGGTGCACATCTCGGCCCTGTCCAACAACTACGTCAAGGACCCGCACACGGTGGTCAAGGCCGGGCAGGTGGTCAAGGTGAAAGTGCTGGAAGTGGACGAGAAGCGCAAGCGCATCGCCCTGACCATGCGCCTGACCGACAGCGCGCCGCAAGCGGGCGCCAACCCGCAGCAGCGCGGCGACCGCAACGACCGCAAGAGCCTGGGCCAGCACCAGAAGCAAGCGGCCCGCTCGGAAGCTATGGGCGGCAGCATGGCAGCGGCGTTCGCCAAGTTGCGCGGCTAAGCGCCGGGCCGGTACGGAACATTCAGGAAAGCCACCTCCGGGTGGCTTTTTTGCGCGCCGCGGCACTGCTGTGCTGCGCGTTGGGAAGCGGCATCAACATGCCAGGCTTTGGCTGCCCGGCGCTTTGCATCAGGGTCATTTTCTTCAATACAGCCGCGCCCTCCCCACGTATCTTGCGCTCCGATAGCGTTAATTCACCGGAGATCCGCAACTATGAATATCCTCGTTTCCATGGCCGCCTTCGCGCTGGCATCCTCGATTTCCCCCGGCCCGGTCAACATCGTCGCGCTTAGCAGCGGCGCGCGCCACGGCTTGCGGGCTAGCTTGCGCCATGTCACCGGCGCCACCGTCGGCTTCACCTTGCTGCTGCTGTTGACCGGCCTGGGCTTGCAGGCATTGCTGGCGCGCGCACCCGCCCTGGCTCAGGCGACACAGCTGGCCGGCGCCGCCTTCCTGCTGTGGATGGCGTGGAAACTCGCCCGCGACGACGGCAAGCTCACCCTCACCAGCGACGGCAAGGGACCGTCGCTGGTGGTGGGCGCGGCGATGCAGTGGCTCAATCCGAAAGCCTGGGTGGCGGCAGTGGCCGGCGTCAGCGCGTTCGCCGCCAATGGCGATGCGGCGCTGGTGTGGCGCTTCGCCGCCCTGTATTGCGCGGTCTGCTATGTGTCGATCGCGTGCTGGGCCTATGCTGGCACGTTCCTGCAGCGCCGCCTGGCCGATCCGGCTGGCATGCGCCTGTTCAACCGCGCCATGGCGCTGCTGCTGGCGGCCAGCGCCATCTACCTGCTGTTCAGCGGCGATATTGGCCCGGCGTCGCAGCCAGGAATTGTTTGAAAGTGCGCTGGAAATGGGCCTGGTCGGAAAAACCGGTCGCCAGCGCCACGTCGGCGATGGTCCCGCCGCCCTTGAGCAGCCCACGGGCGCGCTGGACCCGACGGTTTAACAGGTAGGTGTGCGGCGTCATGCCATAGTGCTTCCTGAACGCGCGGATCAGGTAGGACGGCGACAGGTCGGCCGCGGCGCAGATGTCTTCCAGCTTGAGCGCGGCGGTGCAGTTGTCGCTGATGTATTCGGCCGCGCGTTCAAGCTTGTGGTTGGCCTCGCGCGCAGTGCGGGTGGCGGGATCCAGACTGGACTGGACCTGCTCGAAAAACGCCACGGACGCGCACTGCCGCAACAACGGATCGGCGGCCTCGTCCGTCAGCACGTCAAAAAACCGGTTGAAGCCGTCGTAGAGCGCCGGCGCCGTGCTCATGGTGGCGGCGAACGGACGAAAATCCTGGTTGGCGCTGAAGCCCCAGCCATGCTGAAGCCGGCCCAGCCAGGCATGATCGACATACACCATCCGGTATGACCAGGCTTCGTCGGCGATCGGATTGCAGCCGTGGACGTCGCCGGGGTTCATCAGCACCACGCTGCCGGGGCCGACAGCCTGTCGCTTGGCCTGGTTAATGTAATCGGTCCGCCCGGAGCGGATCACGCCGATCGAGAATGTCTCGTGCGCGTGCCTGGCGTAGCGCACCTTGCGCCCGTCGACGATCGCGCGCGCTTCGATGAAAGGCAAGCTGGCGTCGCGCCAGAAATGGTGAGCGGTGGGGGCAGGGGGAGCAAACATTCGCTAAGGATACGCCTATCCGGCGACCAGCACGCGGGCATCTGCAAAGTACGTTCAGTAGCCACGCAACATGAACTCGATGCATGACTCGGCGACCAACTGGTCACTCGACGACAGCCGGCCCACCTGCTGGCGCAGCAGACTCGCCGGCACCGCCAGCAGGTTGGGTACGTCCATGACATATTGTTGCCGATCGACCTCAATCAGGGCCTGCGCCCCCTGTATGATGGGCCTGGGTGGCAAATAGCGGTAAAGCGGGATGCACCACCTGGTGCTCAGGCGGACAAAATCGCTTTGGACATCGACGTACAGGTGATGCGTCGCGGCCTTGTTCGGATTGACGTAAATGTCAAATTTCGCCATGGTTGTCCGACATCAGTTCCGGATGCTCGGCCAGATAGCGCTGCAGTTGCTCCGCTGCAGTTCCCGATTCCTCAACCTGACGAGCGTATTGCTCTAAAGCATCGCGGTTGTCCAGCGCCCATTGCGTGCATCCGTCATAGCCGCCGGGCGGCACCCATCCGTCGGGCGCCTGCACGATTTGCGGCGCCGGGGGAGGCGCGGTCGCGACGACACGAACCGGGATCAATTCGAACCGGTCACCTGGATGATGAATAACGTCAAACAGCCGACCAGCATACTTCTTGCCCAGCGATATTTGGCCGCTGGCACCCACTTCTTTCAGCATGGCTGCCTCCACATGTTCATGCGATCATGCTGCACGGTCGGGAGCATGTCAATTGATGCCCTGCGATGCGCCCGCAGTCATGCCGCACGACGATTGCAAGAGGCGTCTCGCCGCCCATGCGCCACCCCGCACAGCCCGATTTCCGCCAAAACCATGATCTCCGGGCGCTGCCCCGGCGTACCCACCCCGCCGTTTTCTTATAAAATACAGGCATCTTTATTTTTTTCCCCTGAGGCAGCTATGAGCGACGTACAAACCTGGATCAAAGAGACCGTGACCAACACCCCCGTGGTGCTGTTCATGAAGGGCACGGCCCAGTTCCCACAGTGCGGTTTTTCCGGCCGCGCCATCCAGATCCTGAAAGCCTGCGGCGTGGAAAACATCGCTACCGTGAACGTGCTGGACGATCCGGAAGTGCGCCAGGGCATCAAGGAATACTCGAACTGGCCTACCATTCCCCAGCTCTACATCAAGGGCGAATTCATCGGCGGTTCCGACATCATGAATGAAATGTATGAGTCGGGCGAACTGAAAGCCCTGCTCGGTGCCTGATCGTCCGCAGCGGCTCATCATCGCCATCACGGGCGCCACCGGCGCCGTGTATGGCGTGCGGCTGCTGCAACATTTGCAAGCCATGCCCGGCGTGGAGACGCATGTACTCATCTCCGACGCCGCCGTACTGACTCTGCAACAGGAAACCGGCATGACGCGCCGCGCCGTCGAGGCGCTGGCCGACGTCGTGCACAAGACGCGCGATGTGGGCGCGTCCATTGCCAGCGGCTCATTCCAGTCCGATGGCATGGTGATCGCGCCATGCTCGATGAAGACGCTGGCCGCCGTGGCCCATGGCCTGTCCGACAACCTGATCACGCGCGCGGCCGATGTGGTGCTCAAGGAGCGCCGCCGCCTGGTGCTGATGGTGCGCGAGACGCCGTTCAACCTGGCCCACCTGCGCAATATGACGGCCGTGACGGAAATGGGTGGCATCATCTTCCCGCCGCTGCCCAGCTTTTACCACCAGCCCAAGAGCATAGACGAGATGGTCGACCACACAGTGGCCCGCGTTATCGACCTGTTTGGCATCGACCATGCGCTGGCCCCCCGCTGGCAAGGCATGAAGCCGGCATCGGACGCCTGACAGGCCGTCAGCTTGCCCTGCGAAACTGATAGCACGGCGTCAGTCCGCCCGCACCGACGCCGTGGCTGCGGCGGCGACAGCACTTCCTGCACAAGCGGCCGGGCCGTGGCGGCCCCGGCGCGACACCCTAGCGCTTGTCGAACTGGGCGCCGCAAACCTGTTTCAACTCCCGGGCTTCTTCCACCATGCGGCGCTGGGCGATGCGCTTGCGCATCACTTCCGCATGCTGGGCCGCCGTCATGGGCGGTGCGGTCATCAGGTCTTTCAGCTGTGCGACGTTGCTGTAGTTACTTTTGATAAGGCGGCTCAAATGCTGACTCCGTAGTGAAGACTGCTGTGACGCGAAACTTACCCAATTATGAGCCACTATTGGCAACTGCGCTGTAAAGAAGCGAGTCATTGCCAAAAAATACAATGGTCTGTCAGGCATTGTGCGCCGGCCGCGTGTCGCGCGTATGACACAGCGCAATGGCCGGCGACAGCGCGCCAGGGCAGGGAAAAGCTTCCCGGGCTTTTGCTATGAGGCAAAGAACCGAATAAAAAACGAAGAGAATTTAAGTGCGCTTAAATTAATGCGGAAACGCCGGCCTGTCTGGCCATGATTTTGTTCAGGACAATCGAAGACGGTTTGTTACTTCTGGTAGTTCACGCGTACCAGCATGCGGATAAATTCACGTGCGATCTGGCGATGATGTTCGTCCAGGCGCTGCAAATCGGCGATCAGCTTGACGTCGGCCGATTCGAAGCGCGACAAGCCATTGCCGCCCTCGCTGGCGGGCGCGCCCGCCTCCGGTCCGCCAAAACGCAGCCATTCCGCCGGCACGCCCAGCCATTGCGCGATCATGCGCAGCTTCTCCTGGGTGGGAATCGCCTCGCCTACCAGCCACTTGCGCGCCGCATGGACCGTGATCGGACGGCCATCGAAGCGAATGTTAAATTCCCTGGCCAGGCGGGTGGGGCTATCGGGAGAGTAGTGAGCATTTTTGAGAGCCTGTTGCAGGCGCTGGCTAAAGCTTTCGCGTTCATTGGAAGAATTCATAATTGCACTATTTCACGTTGCCGCATGAAAGTCAGTCTCTAGTATGCAAACACTAATTGTGACACAAATTGATTTAACGTTTGACATTCTATCTCGCAGGCGTCACACCAATGACCGACACCGCCACCAAACTAAATTTGGTCACGGGCAGCATGTCTTCCAGGGCAATTGGAATGCGAATGGAGGTTAAATGGCAAGATTGATACCATAACACTTTATGCCCGTCCCCGGCCAGCCCACCCGCACACATTCCGTTATAAAACTACGGGCGCGCGTAACGAGCCAGCTTATCGCCGCTGGAATCTTATGATGCCGTCGGGTCCCGTTTCGCGGCGCACGATACCTTCCTGCCACAATTTGTGCAGGTGGGCCAGTGCTTCGCCCAGCGCGAAACTGAGCTGGTGGGCGTCCAGCGCACGCTTGAACATGATCGGCACGATGTCGGCCGCCGACTGCCAGTCGGCGCAAGCGGCCATCACTTCGGCCAGCCGTTCCACGTGATGCTGGCGCAGCTGGGCGATGCGGGTGTGCAAGCCCCGGAACGGCTTGCCGTGCGACGGCAGCACCAGCACATCGTCGGGCAGGGTGGCGAACTTGCCGAGCGAGTCCAGGTACAGGCCCAGCGGGTTGGCCTCCGGTTCGACGGCGAAAACGGACACATTCGTGGAAATGCGCGGCAATACCATGTCGCCCGAAATCAGCACGTTGCGCGCGGCGCAATACAGCGACGCATGCTCGGGCGCATGGCCAAAGCCGGTGATCACTTGCCACTGGTGGGCGCCGATGGTGAGCAGCTGGCCATCCTGGATCCGGTGGTAACTGTCAGGCACGGACGGCACCAGCGACGGGTAGTACTGGCGCCGACTGGCCATCTTGTCGAGCATCTCGGGGTCGCGCAGGCCGTGGCGCTGGAAATGGGGCACGGCGGACGAACCGTCCACGCCGGGCAGGGCGGCCGACATCATGCGCGCGAACGCATATTCGCCGGCCGTGGCCCACAGCGGCGCCTGCCAGCGCTGGCCCAGCCAGTCGGCCAGGCCGATGTGGTCGGGATGGCAATGGGTGGCCAGCACCCGTTGCAGCGGCCGGCCGGCCATCGGACCGCTGAAGATGGCTTCCCAGCCGGCCTTGGTGGCGTCCGTGGCCACGCCGCAGTCGACCACGGTCCAGCCGGGCGCGCCCGTGTCCGCGTCGTTGTCGTCCAGCAGCCACAGGTTGATATGGTCGAGCGCGAACGGCAACGGCATCCGCAGCCAGGATATGCCGTCGGCCACGGCGGTGACGGTGCCGGTGGCGGGCACGGTGTCGCCCAACGGATACTGCAATTGCGATTCAAGTGGATTCATGGCGATCTTTCGGTGCGGGCGCGCTACAATGTAATTGACGTTGACGTAAACGGAAGCTGAGCGACGATTGTAAGCGGCGCAAACCGCCCCCGTCACTCTGATTCCGCCACTTTACCGCAAGCCCAACCATGCCGACCTATACTATTACCGAACTGGCCCGCGAATTCGATGTGACGGCGCGCGCCATCCGCTTTTATGAAGACCAAGGCCTGCTGAGCCCGTCGCGCGAAGGCGCGGGCGGACGCAACCGCGTCTACACGCCGCGCGACCGCACCCGGCTCAAGCTGACCCTGCGCGGCAAGCGCCTGGGCCTGTCGCTGTCGGAGATCAAGAGCCTGGTCGACATGTACGAATCGCCCAAGGACACGGCGGCCCAGATGCACCGTTTCCTGAACGTGCTGTCGCAGCACCGCGAGACGCTGGAACAACAGCGCGAAGACCTGGAAATGGCGCTGGCCGAGCTGACCGCCCATGAAGACGAATGCAAGCGCCTGCTGGCGGCCCAGGCCGGCGAGCAGCAGGAGGGCGCCGCCCCATAAGAGCGGGCCGGGCCTACGGGCCGCCGCCCCGCGCGTTTCACTTGACGTTTACGTTAACGTCACACAAGCGTATCATTGCCGCATCACTACCCAGCCACCCAAACGACAATAGAGGATGACATGCTCCATCTCCCCGGCCTGACCTTTGACCATGGCGAAGACATCGCCGCCCTGCGCGAAGCCGTGCAACAGTTCGCCGCCGCCGAAATCGCGCCGCGCGCCGCTGAAATCGACCGCAACGACCAGTTCCCCATGGACCTGTGGCGCAAGCTGGGCGAGCTGGGTGTGCTGGGCATCACCGTCGGCGAGGAATACGGCGGCGCCAACATGGGCTACCTGGCCCACATCGTGGCGATGGAGGAAATCTCGCGCGCCTCGGCCTCGGTCGGCCTGTCCTACGGCGCCCACTCCAATCTCTGCGTCAACCAGATCCGCCGCAACGGCAACGCTGCGCAGAAAGACAAATACCTGCCCAAGCTGATCTCCGGCGAGCACGTCGGCGCCCTGGCGATGTCCGAGCCGAATGCCGGCTCCGACGTCGTCTCGATGAAGCTCAAGGCCGAGAAGAAGGGCGACCGTTACGTTTTGAACGGTTCCAAGATGTGGATCACCAACGGCGGCGATGCCGACACCCTGGTCGTCTACGCCAAGACCGACCTCGCCGCCGGCGCCAAGGGCATGACCGCCTTCATCGTCGAGAAGGGCATGAAAGGCTTCACCCACGGCACCCACCTCGACAAGCTGGGCATGCGCGGCTCCAACACCTACCCGCTGTTCTTCGACGATTGCGAAGTGCCGGAAGAAAACGTCCTGGGCGGCGTCGGCAACGGCACCAAGGTCTTGATGTCGGGCCTCGACTACGAGCGCGCCGTGCTCTGCGGCGGTCCGCTCGGCATCATGGCCGCCTGCATGGACGTCGTCGTGCCCTTCCTGCACGAGCGCAAGCAGTTCGGCCAGGCGATCGGCGAGTTCCAACTCATGCAGGGCAAGGTCGCCGACATGTATTCGACCTGGCAGGCGACCCGCGCCTACGTCTATGCCGTCGGCCGCGCCTGCGATGCCACCGACCATGCCCGGACGCTGCGCAAGGATGCCGCCGGCGCCATTCTCTATTCCGCCGAAAAAGCCACCTGGATGGCCGGCGAGGCGATCCAGACCCTGGGCGGCGTCGGCTACACCAACGAATATCCGACCGGCCGTTTGTGGCGCGACGCCAAGCTCTACGAGATCGGGGCCGGCACCTCCGAAATCCGTAGAATGCTGATTGGTCGCGAACTTTTCGCCGAAACCGCATAAACAGCTCCCGCCGGCGCCTCCGGAACGGGGGCGTTGCACCCGGAGCTCAACAGCATGACCGTAACCCTACGCACCCTCACCGCCAACGACACCGACGCCCTGGAACAGGTTCGCCAGTATTTCCGCACCTATGCGGCCTGGCTGGGCGTCGAC
>DATFBD010000072.1:0-4158 GCA_035254005.1 Burkholderiaceae bacterium
GGCGTGGCCGGCGCGGCCGTGGCGGGGATGAACACGGTAGCCCGCCGCAGGCCATACCAGCCGACGAGGTAGAACGTGGCCAGTCGCCCCGCCACGAAGCAGGCGGTCCAGTTGCCGTGCAGCTCGATGGCCAGCACCCAGCTGATCCACAGGGCGGCCAGCACATAGGACAGGGTCGTCAGCCAGCGCAGCTCGTCCGTGCCGGCGGCCGCGTCGCCGGTGCGCAGCCGCTGCCGGTGTTGGCGCAGCCGCAGCAGCACGGCGCCCAGATAGAAGGCGCCCTGGCACTGGTAGAACAGGGCCGCGCCGGCGCCACGCTCCCAGTGCGCGAACGTCGGCGCGAACGTGCTGCCGGGCAGTAGCGCCGCCAGCGCGGCCAACAGGTAGGCGGCCAGCGGCACGAAATGGATGGCCTGGAAGCGGCCATTGCCCAGGCCCGTCATGCTGCGCACATAGCAGTAATAGAGCACGTCAACGGCCAGGTTGGGCCAGGCCATGCCGTGGATCCAGGGCATGTTCAGGTAGCGGGCATAGTCCTCCAGCGAGGCGGCCGAGAGGGTGAGCACGTACAGCGCCAGCCACATGCTGGCCGGGCGCCGCCGGGCCAGCGCGATCAGCGGCATGGCCAGGAACAGACCCAGCACCCCCGTCCCGAGGGACAGGTTCCCAAGCAATATGAGGCTCATGTGGCTTCTTCCGTTAAAAATACCGCAATCTTGCCAACAACTACATTCAACGGCGGCTATCCATCGCAGCCGCCGATGTTCCGGCGCGGGTCCGCGCCGATCCGTTCAGACAGGGCGGCCGCGCGACGCGTTGCGTTTTTGATACAAGCAGCCGCCGCACGGGTGCGCGCCGATCCGCTCAGACGATGCGCGCCCGGCCCCCGGACCAGACTGTCCCTGCGGATGCCGGCTGCCCCGGCGGCATCCCACCCGGCGCACGCCATGCGAGTAGCGATATTAGCATATTGATATGGCTAATCGAATGGCAACACTAAATAGCAACACTCAAAACACCTGAAGGAGCATTTGATGAGGTTAAGAATGAAATCGATCCCGCTGGCCGTGGCCCATATCCTGGCCACCGGCGCGCTGACGGCGCTGGTGACCCACACGGCCCAGGCGCAGGATGCGGCGGGTGACAAGCAGGCCGACGACCAGGCCATCAAGCGCGTGGTGGTGACGGGTTCCTACATCAGCCGCGCCGACCAGGAGACCCCCAGCCCGGTGCAAGTGATGACGGCCGCCGACCTGAAAAAATCGGGCTACACCACCGTTTCCGAAGCGTTGCGCGACATCACGGCCAACGGCCAGGGTACCCTGAGCCAGGGCTTTAACTCGTTCGCGGCCGGCGCCAGCGGCGTGTCGCTGCGCGGGATGACCGTGGGCGCCACCCTGGTGCTGATCGACGGCCACCGCATGGCGCCGTACCCGTTGTCGGACGATGGCCAGCGGCCCTTCGTCGACATCAGCTCCATCCCGATGGAGGCGGTCGAGCGCATCGAAATCCTGAAGGATGGCGCCTCCGCCGTGTATGGTTCGGACGCCATCGCCGGCGTGGTCAACGTGATCCTCAAGAAGTCCTTCCAGGGCACCAGCGTGCTGGCCGAAACAGGCACCACCCAGCATGGCGGCGGCGCCACCCACCACCTGTCGCTGATGCGCGGCTTCGACCTGTCGGACAACACCAACGGCTACGTGGCCGTGGAATACCGCCACCAGGACCAGATCCGGCTGGACCAGCGCAACGGCCCCTGGACCCGCATGGACTGGTCGGGTGACCCGGGCGGGCGCGACCTGCGCCCCGGCGCCCGCAACAGCATCGTGAGCAATCCCGTCACGCTCACGCCTTACCTGCAGGATCCGGCCCAGGCCGGTGTGGCCAGCGCCTATGCCTTCCTCGACAACGGCTGCGATTTCGCGCGGCGCAACGCCAACCAGTGCGTGTTCACCAATACCTGGTCCCAGGTGCAGCCGACCACGGAAAACCTGGACTTGCTGGCCAGCCTCACCAGCCGCCTGAACGAGAACTGGACGCTGGGCCTGAAAGCGTCCTACTTCGACAGCAAGGGCCAGCAAACCATCCGCGATTCCACCATCCCGGTCGGCAGCTTCGCCGGCGTCACCGCCATCGGCCCGAACCGGGCGCCGGCCATCGTCGGCACCATCGATCCCGGCGCCTACACCGTGCCGGCCAGCTATCCGGGCAATCCGTTCGGCCACGCGGCCTACGTGCGGGCGATGGTGCCGGACACGCCGTTCCGCCGCACCGACATCGACACCAAGTCGTATCGGGCCGTGGCCGACCTGAATGGCACGGTGGCTGGCTGGGACATCGCCGCCTCGCTGGGCCTGACCCGGGTCGAGACGGAGACCATTTACCACGGCTACCTCAATCCGACGGCGCTGCAGCAGGCCCTCAATGACACCGCCAATCCGTTCAAGCTCACCGGCGGCAACAGCCCGGCCGTCATGGCGAAGGTGACGCCCACCGTGCGCGGCAAGGCCACCGATACGTTGAATTTCGTGGAATTGCGTGCCTCGCGCGAGCTGGCCAAGCTGGAAGGCGGGCCGCTCAGCCTCGGTACGGGCCTGAGCTTCGTGCACAAGTCGCTCAATGCCCCCGATCCGGCCGAAGCGCAGGATGGCAGCGTCAACGCGCTGCCGAATGCTTATGCCATCGGCAAGGAAAACAACACCGCGCTGTACGCGGAGCTCGCCGCGCCGGTACTCAAGACCCTGGAGCTCGATGCCGCCGTGCGCGCCGACCACTACGACACCTACGGCCATTCCTACACGCCCAAGGTGGGCTTCAAGTTCACGCCGTCCTCCATGTTCTCGCTGCGCGGCACGGCATCGCGCGGTTTCCGCGCGCCGTCGGCCACGGAAAACGGTACCGGCGGCCTGCTGTACGCGTTCAACACCATCCGCGATCCGGTCCTGTGCCCGGAATCGAACCCGGACGGCTCGCCGAACACGGACTCGCCCAGGAACGTGCCGGCCCAGTGCGAACTGAGCCCCACCTACCTGCAAACGACCACCAAGGATCTGCAGCCCGAAAAGTCGAAGTCCTACACGCTGGGCGTGATCATCGAGCCGATCAAGAACTGGTCGACCACCCTGGACTACTACAAGATCACGGTGGACAACCAGATCATCTCGGCTTCGGCGCTGGCCAGCTTCGACCCGCTGCTGTATGCCGTGCGGGGCGGGCCGGAGACGGTCACGTATGGCGATGGCAGCACCGGCACCTCGCCGGTGGGCACCATCCAGTACATCTCGACGCCGTACGTGAACGGCCAGACCACCTCCACCGCCGGCGCCGAGTTTGAAACGCGCTACCGCTTCAAGCTCAACGAGGCGGCCAGGATGACGGTGGGCCTGCAGTGGTCGCATATGTTCAACTACAACATGACCCTGAACGGCAAGACCTACAACCTGGCCGGCACCCACGGCCCGGCCATCGTCTCGGGCGATACCGGTAATCCGAAGGATCGCGCGCAGTTCACGCTGTCGTACGACCAGGGGCCGTTCACCATCAGTGCCACCACCAACTACGTCAGTGGCTTCGATGTGACCGACCCGTCCAACGGCCTGACCGATTGCGACAGCAGCCTGCAGGCGAACAACTCGCGCTGGAAGGCGGGTCAGGCACCGGCGCAATACTGCAAGGTATCGTCGTTCACCTACACCAACCTGTCGATGAGCTACCAGATCAACAAGGCCTGGACCCTGAGCGGCTCGATCACCAACCTGTTCGACCGCTCGCCACCGGTGGACGCGCAAACCTATGGCGGCAACGGCATCAACGCCAGCAGCAACGGCACCGGCGCGGCCTACAACCCGTCGCTGCACGAGACGGGCGCGGTTGGCCGGTTCTACAACGTGGGCCTGAACTACAAGTTCTAAGCCTGTCGTGATAAAAAAACGGCACCCCCTGCCTGCGCATGGGGTGCCGTTTTTGTCTGGTCCCAAAATCGGGGTTCGTCCCCGATTATGTTAGAACTTGACCCACAGGCGGCCGAAGTAGGAAGCGCCGTTCAGGCCGAACTGCACGCTGTCGTACTTGAAGCCGTTGTCGGTTTCGTTCGGGTCTTGCGCGGTCGGCTTGACGTTGAAGATGTTGGTGCCGCCGAAGGTGAACTTGGTGTTCTTG
>DATFBD010000073.1:0-84422 GCA_035254005.1 Burkholderiaceae bacterium
GCCGTGCGTGGCCGCCGTGGCCAGCATCGAAAACAGTTCATAGCGCGGCCCCTGCATGGCCTGCTCCGTACTCACCTCCATCGCCTCGAACCACTGGCGCCACGCTTCGGGACGGGTGCTCTGCTGCAGCAGCGGCAGGGCCGCGATATCGCGCGGCGTCCAGCGCTTGCGCGCGGCCAGCAGGCGCGGGCTGGCCACCGGCACCACCGTCTCGTGCATCAGTTGCACGGCCCGCGTGCCGGGCCAGTTGGCGATCTGCTCCGGGCTGCCGGCGTACAGCGCCGCGTCATATTCGGCCTCGGTGAACATGAAGGGCCGGGTCTGGGCGTCGATATGGACCGTGATGTCGGGATGCACGCGCTGCATATCCTGCAAGCGGGGCAGCAGCCAGCGCGTGGCGAAGGTCGGCACGGAAGCCAGCCGCACCACGCCGCCGCTGCCCTGGCGCGCCATGGTGTCGAGCGTATCGCGTTCCAGCCCGGCCAGCCGCAACGCCACCTGCTGCGCATAAGCCGCGCCGGCCGGCGTGAGCGCCACCCCGTGCCGCGTACGCTGGAACAGCCGCACGCCGAGAAAACTCTCCAGGCTGGCCACCTGGCGCGACACGGCGCCCTGCGTCAGCGACAGTTCGCGCGCCGCGTGGGTGTAGCTTTCGTGCCGCGCGGCGGCCTCGAAACAGGTCAGCGATTGCAGCATGGGGATTTTTCTAGTCATGTCTTGCCGGTGCGATTGAACGCGTCCAAGGGAAAAAATGTCGCCAGTATGCCTCAAGATATGAGCACCATGCATATCTGAGTGCGAATAAATCGTTTGCCCGCCAGTCCCGCCACCACTAAGATGATGCCATCCAATTCCATGCCGGCCCCGCGCCGGCCTACCCCACCAGGAGACAAACATGAGCAAAGCCGCATTTCACTGGGATGACCCGTTCCTGCTGGACGAACAGCTGACGGCCGACGAACGCGCCGTGCGCGACGCCGCCCGCGACTACAGCCAGGGCAAGCTGGCGCCGCGCGTGCTGGAAGCGTTCCGCCACGAGAAGACCGATCCCGCCATCTTCCGCGAGATGGGTGAACTGGGCCTGCTGGGCGTGACCATCCCCGAAGCCTACGGCGGTGCCGGCATGAACTACGTGTGCTACGGCCTGGCGGCACGCGAAGTGGAGCGCGTCGATTCCGGCTACCGTTCGATGATGAGCGTGCAATCGTCGCTGGTGATGGTGCCGATCTACGAGTTCGGCTCGGAAGCGACCCGGCAGAAATACCTGCCCAAGCTGGCCACCGGTGAACTGATCGGCTGCTTCGGCCTGACGGAACCGAACCACGGCTCCGACCCCGGCAGCATGATCACCCGCGCCCGCAAGGTGGCCGGCGGCTACGAGCTGACCGGCGCCAAGATGTGGATCACCAACAGCCCGATCGCCGACGTGTTCGTGGTCTGGGCCAAGGACGATGAAGGCGCGATCCGCGGCTTCGTGCTGGAGAAAGGCTGGAAGGGCCTGAGCGCGCCCGCCATCCACGGCAAGATGGGCCTGCGCGCCAGCATCACCGGCGAGATCGTGATGGACGCCGTGTTCTGCCCCGAGGAGAATGCCTTCCCCGACGTGCGTGGCCTGAAAGGCCCGTTCACCTGCCTGAACAGCGCCCGCTACGGCATCGCCTGGGGTGCCCTGGGCGCGGCCGAGGACTGCTACACGCGCGCCCGCCAGTACACGCTGGACCGCAAGCAGTTCGGCCGTCCGCTGGCCGCCAACCAGCTGGTGCAGAAGAAGCTGGCCGACATGCTGACCGAAATCACGCTGGGCCTGCAATCGTGCCTGCGCCTGGGCCGCATGAAAGATGAAGGCACAGCCGCCGTGGAACTGACCTCCATCATGAAGCGCAACAGCTGCGGCAAGGCGCTCGACATCGCCCGCATGGCGCGCGACATGATGGGCGGGAACGGCATCAGCGACGAATTCGGCGTGGTGCGCCACCTGGTCAACCTGGAGGTGGTCAACACCTACGAAGGCACGCACGACGTGCACGCGCTGATCATCGGCCGTGCCATCACCGGCCTGGCCGCCTTCTCCTGATCCCATGGAGTCCACCGCACAACGGGCCGCGCCGCTGCGCGGCATCAAGGTCCTGGACCTGTCGCGGGTGCTGGCCGGCCCGCTGGCCGGGCAGGTGCTGGGCGACCTGGGGGCCGACGTGGTCAAGGTCGAGCGTCCCGGCCAAGGCGACGACACGCGTTCGTGGGGGCCGCCCTACCTGAACAACGCCAGCGGCGAGCACCGCGACGCGGCCGCCTACTTCCTGTGCGCCAACCGCAACAAGCGCTCGGTGACCATCGACATGGCGCAGCCGGAAGGCCAGGCGCTGATCCGCCGGCTGGCCATGGAAGCGGACGTGGTGCTGGAAAACTTCAAGCTCGGCGGCCTGGCCCGCTACGGCCTGGACGCCCCCAGCCTGCTGGCGCTCAACCCGCGCCTGGTGTACTGCTCGATCACCGGCTTCGGGCAGGACGGCCCCTACGCGGCGCGCGCCGGTTATGACTTCCTGATCCAGGGCATGGGCGGCCTGATGAGCGTCACCGGCGCGGCCGAGGGCGAGCCGGGCGCCGGTCCGCAAAAGGTCGGCGTGGCGCTGACGGACGTGATGACGGGGCTGTACGCAGCCATCGCCATCCAGGCCGCGCTGGCCGAGCGGGCCCGTTCCGGCCTCGGCCAGCATGTCGACCTGGCGCTGCTGGACGTGCAGATTGCGGGGCTGGCCAACCAGGCTTCGAACTACCTGGCCGGCGGCGTGCTGCCCGGACGGATGGGCAACAGCCATCCCAACATCGTGCCCTACCAGGACTTCCCCACGGCCGACGGCGACATGATCCTCGCCATCGGCAACGACGGCCAGTTCGCCAAATTCTGCGCCGTAGCCGGCCATCCGGAATGGGCGAGTGACGAGCGTTTCGCCACCAATCCGCAGCGCGTGGCCAACCGGGTGGTGTTGATACGACAGCTGCGCCAGGTCACGATCACGCGCGACACGGCCGACTGGATCGCGGCGTTGGAAGCGGCTGGCGTGCCGTGCGGCCCGATCAACCGCATCGACCAGGTATTCGCCGACCCGCACGTGCAAGCGCGCGGCCTGCGCATCGAAGTCGAGCATCCCACGCTGGGCGCCGTACCGCTGGTGGCCAACCCGATGCGGCTGGCCGCCTCGCCCGTCGCCTACCGGCTGGCGCCGCCCACGCTGGGCCAGCACACGGACGAAGTGCTGCGCGAATGGCTGCGGCTGGACCAGGACCAACTGGCCGGCCTGCACCAGCGCGCGATCCTCTGATTCGTACCACAAACCGGTGTCAGGTCTGTCATTTGGACTCGCAGGTACTATCCTTGAGCCCAATCAATCGGTGTCAAGGTTGGATGTGTTAGGCGTTTTTTCGTTGTAGCTACCCAATGTGGGGGTTGCGCGTATTGAGAATTCTCAATGATGCGCGACGGCTGTCCGAATGACAGACCTGACACCGGTTTCCCCGGGGGGCAGATGGGCCAGCCTGGGTTCGACCTCGTGCGCCGGTTGCGCGCGCCCGAACAGCCAGCCCTGCACCTGCGGGCAGCCGATGGTGCGCAGCATGGCCGCTTCGTCCTCCGTCTCCACCCCTTCCATCACGACCGTCATGTCGAGCGCGTCGGCCATGGCCAGGATGGCGCGCAGCACGGCCACGTCGCGCCGGCTGTGGCCGGTGCCGGCCAGCAGCGAGCGGTCC
Source organism: Burkholderiaceae bacterium (assembly GCA_035254005.1). GTDB lineage: Bacteria > Pseudomonadota > Gammaproteobacteria > Burkholderiales > Burkholderiaceae_D > Rugamonas. The sequence goes on from DATFBD010000073.1 coordinate 3,748, forward strand.
ACCTTGAGCGTATCGAACGGCAGCGACTTGAGGTACACGAACGATGAATAGCCGACCCCGAAATCGTCGATCGCCAGCGAGATGCCGCGCGTGGCCAACGCGTGCAGCACGCCTTCGCACAGCGCGCAGCCATCGATGGCCTGGCTTTCGATCAGCTCGAGCTGCAGGTATTCGGCCGGGAAGCCCGTCTCGGCCAGGATCGTGTCCACGTCGTGCAGGAAGCCTTCCCAGCGCAACTGGCGCAGCGACAAGTTGACGGCCATGGTGCCGAACACATAGCCGGCGTCCAGCCAGGCCCGCCCCTGGCGGCAGGCCTCACGCAGCACGGCCTGGCCCAATGGGATGATGAGCGCCGTCTCCTCGGCGATCGGGATGAAGCGCCCCGGCGCCAGCAGGCCCAGTTGCGGATGCTGCCAGCGCACCAGTGCCTCCAGCCCCACCACGGTGCCGTCGGCCAGATCGACCTTGGGCTGGTAGTGCAGCACCAGTTCGTCGCGCTCCAGCGCCTGGCGCAAGTCGCTCTCGATCTGCAGCTGTTCGTTGGTGTCCGCGTTCATCTGGCCGATGAAGAACTGGAAGTTGTTCTTGCCGGCGCCCTTGGCCTCGTACATGGCGCGGTCCGCGTGCAGCACCAGCGTCTGCGCGTCCTCGCCATCGTCCGGATACATGCTCACGCCGATGCTGGGGGTGACGTAGATTTCCTCGCCAGTGATGTGGAACGGCGCGCCGATCGCCTCCAGCAGCTTCTGCGCGATGTGGGCCACGTGGCGCGCATCGCCCACGTCCTCCAGCAGCAGCGTGAATTCGTCGCCGCCCAGGCGGGCCACGGTGTCCGTCTCGCGCACGCAGGCGCGCAGGCGCTCGCCGACCATCTTGAGCAGCTCGTCGCCCACGCCATGTCCCAGGCTGTCGTTGACGAGCTTGAAGCGGTCCAGGTCCAGGAACAGCACGGCGCTGCGGTGCTGGGTGCGCTGGGCGCAGCGCAGCGCGTGTTCCAGCCGCTCGCCGAACAGCGAACGGTTGGGCAATCCGGTCAGCGCGTCGTGGGTGGCCAGGTAGTTCAGCCTTTCCTCGGCCATGCGGCGCTGGGTGATGTCGGCGAAGATGGCTGCGTAATGGGTGCACACGCCGGCGTCGTCGCAGATGCTGGAGATGGTCAGGTGCTCCAGGTATAGCTCACCGTCGCGCCGGCGGTTCCAGATCTCGCCCTGCCAGCAGCCCGTCTCGTTGAGCTGGCTCCACATCTGCTGGTAGAACTCGGGCGTCTGGCGCTTGGAACTGAGCATGCTGGCGTTGCGGCCAATGGCTTCCTCGGCGCTGTAGCCGGTCAGCGTTTCAAAGGCTGGATTGACGCGCTCGATGGTGCCGTCCGCGCGCGTCACCATCACCCCTTCGAGCGTGGATTCGAACACGCGGTCGGCCAGCCGCAGGTGGTAGCGCGACTCCCACAACGCCTGGTCGCGCTCACGCAAGGCGGCGCCCAGTTCGGACACGTATTCGTCCTCGATGCTGCTGAGGATATCGTCGAAACTGAGCAGGCCCACCAGCCGCTCGTCATCGTCCAGCACGCCCAGGTGGCGGATCTTGTTCTGGGCCAGCATCTTGCGGGCCAGGTACAGGCTTTGGCTGGCCTGCACGCTGCGCAGCGGCCGGCTGGCATGCTGCCCCACCATGCCCACGGCGCCGCCGCCGTTGGCGATCAGGCGCACGATGTCGCGCTGGGTGAAGATGCCGTGGCCACCGTCCGCGTACGAGATGATGGCGGCGTCGCGGCCGCAGCGGCGCATCTCGGCCACCGCTTCATCGAGCGCCATCTCCTCGGCCAGCACCAGCGGTGTATGGCAGGGAATGGAACTGACGGCGCGCATGCGCAGGAAAAATTCCGCGCCCTGGTTCAGCACCACGTCGCTTTGCGACAGCATGCCCAGGCGCTGGCCCCGTTCGTCCACCACCAGCAGGTGGCGGATGCCGTTGCGCTTGAACTGCACGGCCGCCTCGCCCACCAGCAGGTCGCCCTGGATGGTCTGCACCGGTCCGCTCATGGCCGATGACACGGGCATGGCGGCAAGCGACGGGTTGGACAAGTCGAAGCCCAGCACGTCGCTCTCGGTGAAGATACCGACGGCCGCTTCGCCGTCGAGCACCAGGATGGAGCTACAGCGGCGCGCCGCCATGAGCCTGGCGACTTCGAGCAATGACGTATCGGGCGCGCACGCGAGCAGGTCGCGCGTGACGAGCCGCTTGATGGGGAATTCACAGCTGAGAAGCATGGCCTTGCACCTTGTTGGCGCCCAGAAAGTTTCCCGCGAGTATGGTTGATGCCGGAAGAAAATTCTATGAGCCAAATCAAGTCTGTAGCCGCCTAGCAACAATCGGCCGGCGCACGCGCCACGGCCAGCCTCGCCCCAAATCAACGAAAATAACAAATCAAGAATTGAATTCGTCAAATTCGACATTTGTGGCAATAATTCGCTATAATTGGTTTCAGGTAATTGATTTTGACAGAATGCAACATCGCGAAAAGCCGAACACAGGCGGCCACGCGCAAATAAGGAACCATCCATGGCAAGCGCACTTCAATTTCTCATCGTTGACGACTTTCAGACCATGCGCCGCATCCTGGCCACCCTGCTCAGGGAAATGGGCTACACCAAAGTGCTGGAGGCGGAGAACGGCAAAAAAGCGCTGCAATGCCTGCACGCGGAACTGGACGGCGCAACGCCCGTCGATTTCGTGATCGCCGACTGGAACATGCCAGAAATGGATGGCATGGAACTGCTGCAGGCCATACGCCAGGACGTACGGTTGGCCAGCCTGCCCGTGCTGATGGTGACCGCCGAGGCGAAACGGGAAAACATCATCTCCGCTGCCCACGCGGGCGCGGACGGCTACATCGTCAAGCCGTTCAACGCGACGACCCTGCAGCAAAAACTGCAATTCATCCTGCAACGTAAAGGAGTACCCGCATGAACGCCATTCTCCCAGCGCACCGGCCGCAATCCATCCACCTTCAGCCCGGCGCGCCCGCCACCAGCGCCGTCTATGAGCGGCTGGGCGTGATCGTGCGCGAACTGCACGACACCTTGCGCGAACTGGGCGCGGACGGCGTGCTCGCGGACGCGGCCAGCCAGTTCCCGTGCGCGCGCGGGCGCCTGCTGCACATCGCCGACCTCACGGAGAACGCGGCCAACGTGGTGCTGAGCAAGGTGGAAGAGCATGGCCCGGCGCAGGAACACCTGGCGCGCGAAGCACAGTCCCTGTTGCGGGAACTGGACGAGGGGGCATTGCCGGCCGATCGCATCACGTCGTTCCTGGCGAACGTGGCCACCGGCTGCGGCAGCACGCGCGCAGCGCTGTCGGACATCATGATGGCCCAGGACTTCCAGGACCTGACCGGGCAACTGATCAAGAAAGTGGTGGTGCTGATGGAGAGCACCGAAGACAACCTGCTCAAGCTGCTCATCGACGCCGCCCCACCCGGTGCCATCGTCACCCAGGCCCGCGAGGAGCTGACGGCCGGCCCGGGCGCCCATGGCAGCGTCGCGCTCGACCAGACCAGCGTGGACGACCTGCTGGGGGAGCTGGGCTTCTGAGGCGGAACCGCCACCGGTCCGCTGTTGCGCCGGCGCTAGAGCAACTCCTCTAAGCCGGCGCGCCATGCGCTTGCCGCCGCATGGATCGCTTACAATCGCCTTCCAATCACATGCATTCTTGGCAAGATACGCGCGCCTGAGCGAGCCTCGGCACTGCCTTGCCGGTCTGCGACAACAGGGGGCGGTGTACCATGTTTGGCAATCCAGCGAATCAGGCGGCGGCCGGCTTCCAGCCCGGCGTGCCATTGCATCTGCAAGTGCAGCGGGCGTTGGGCCTGCACCAGCAAGGCCAGCTTGATGCGGCCGAAAGCCTGTACACGGCCATCCTGGCCCGCCACGCCAAACAAGTCGAATGCCTGCACTACCTGGGCGTGATCAAATACCAGCAGGGCCGCCACCAGGAGGCGGTGGACCTGATCAAGAAGGCCATCAATCTCGACAAGAACAACCCCGAAGCCCATTCCAACCTGGGCCTGGCCCTGCATGGCAATGGCCGCCACCAACTGGCCCTCGACAGCTATGCGCGCGCGCTGGCCCTGAATCCGCGCCATCCCGATGCGCTCAACAATCGCGGCAATGTGCACCGCGACCTGAACCGCCTCGACGAGGCCTTGGCCGACTACGACAGCGCGCTGGCATTGCGGCCCCGCTTCGCGCTGGCCATGGCCGCCCGCGCCGACGTGCTTAATCGCCTGGGCCGCACCCAGGACGCGCTGGCCGCCATCGACCGCGCACTGGCGCTGCAAGCCACGCCGGAACTGCACAACGCGCGCGGCACCGTGCTGCAAACGCTGCAGCGGCGCGACGACGCCCTGCTCTGCTTCGAGGAAGCGCTGCGCTGCGACCCCACCCACCTCACGGCCTGGAACCACAAGGCCGGCGCGCTGTACCTGATGGGCCGGCGCGACGCGGCGCTGGCCGCGCTGGGACAAGCGGCCGCGCTGGCGCCACAGGCGGCCGACATCCGCCTCAAGCAAGCAGTGGTCAAGCTGCACATCATCCGCCCGGCCGGACACGACCTGGCGGCCGAACGCGACGCCTTCGCGCGCGACCTGGACGCGTTCGACGCCTGGCTGCCGCAGCAGAAAGTGTCCAATCCGCTGGCGGTGGTGGGCGGCTGCCACCCGTTCTACCTGAGCTACCACGAACAGAACAACCGCGCCCTGCTGGCGCAATATGGCGCCATGTGCGCGCGCCTGATGGCCCAGTGGGCCACGCAGCGCGGCCTGCCCACCGCAGCCACCACTGCCACCACCACCGCGCGCAAGGCCGGCGCCCCCATGCGCGTGGGCGTGGTGTCGGCCCACATCGTCGAGCATCCGGTATGGCGCGCCATCGTGCGCGGCTGGTTCAGTGAACTGGACCGGGAGCGCTTCGAACTGCATGTGTTCTACCTGGGCGGGAAGGAGGACGGCGAAACGGCCTACGCGCGCAGCCGTGCCAGCGCCATGCATGGGGGCACGCGCTCGGAGGCGGAATGGGCGCGGCTGATCGCGGGCGCCAATCTCGATGTGCTGATCTACCCGGAACTGGGCATGGATGCCATGGCGCCCCGGCTGGCCGCGCTGCGGCTGGCGCCGCGCCAGCTGGCCACCTGGGGCCATCCCGAAACGACCGGCCTGCCCACCATCGACGCCTACCTGTCGGCCGCCGGCCTGGAAGCGGACGACGCGCAGGACCACTATGCCGAACAACTGGTGCGCCTGCCCAACCTGGGCTGCCACTATGAGCCACCGCAGGCCGAAACGGAGCATGTCGACCTGGCGGCGCTGGGCGTGCGGCCCGGCGTGCCGCTGTTCGTGTGCCCCGGCTCGCCGTTCAAGTACGCGCCCGAATACGACCATGTGCTGGTCGATATCGCGCTGCGCTGCGGCCCTTGCCAGTTCCTGTTCTTCGCCAATCCCCAGGCCAGCCACCTGACGGACCTGCTGCATGCACGCGTGGCGCAAGCCTTCACACAAGCAGGACTGGCGCCCGAACAGTACCTGGTGAGCACCGCGTGGCAGCCGCCGGCGCGCTTCTACAGCATCCTGCGCCAGGCCGGCGTGTTCCTCGACACCATAGGCTTCTCGGGCTTTAACACGGCCATGCAGGCCGTGGACTGCGCGCTGCCGATGGTGACGGTGGAAGGCCGCTTCATGCGCGGCCGGTTCGGCAGCGCCATCCTGCGCCGCATGGGGCTGGACCATCTGGTGCAGCCGGACAGCGCCGGCTACGTTGACCTGGCGTGCCGGCTGGCCGCCGACCCGGCCCTGCGCGACACCGTGCGCACCGCCATCGCGGCGCGGCGCGACGTGCTGTACCGCGACGCGGCGCCGATCCGGGAACTGGAACGCTATCTCGAACAGCCAGCCACGCCCTGACGCGCGCCTATTTGTAGATGCCGCAGCCGATGATCACGTCATCGACGCGCTCGACGTAGGTGCGCTTGGCATCGAGCTTACCGGTGCTGGGATTGGGCCACTTGTAGTCAACCCAGCCCTTGCCGGCCTTGCTCATGCCGATCGCGAGGATATCCTTGATCATGTAACGGCCGTCGGCATCGCGCAATTCCAGCACGTTCTTGCCCACCAGTTTGGGATTGGCACCATTGGCCGTCTCGATACCGTCGCCGTTGGCCGAGAAGCTGAAGATGTACAGATCGCGGTCGATGAACTGGCCCTTGGGATTGTTGAACTCCGCGTAGGCTTTGTCCTTGCCGTTCTTCTTCAGGTACTCGGCCGCCTTCCTGACCATGGCGACCGCCTCGTCGGCCGTGCCCTTGTCGGCCGCGCTGGCCGTCAACGACAGCAACACCATGGCCACCCCGGCCAGCGCCACGACGATACTCTTGAAAACCTTACCCATGATGCCCCTCCCCTGTGTTGTTTTCAGTGTGGCGTGCCGGCTCAGAACACGTGCCGCAGCCCCAGGTTGACGGCGCGGTCGCCCGTGCCGCCCTCGAGCGCGCTGCCGGCCGTGTAGCCGGCGCCGTTCTTGTTGCGGATGCGCGCATACGCAGTATAGACATCGGTGCGCCTGGAAAGATAGTAGCGATAGCCAAGCGCGAACTGTTCGGCATCCTGGTTGAATGCCGTTTTGTCATTCTTGCGGATGTAGGATGCCATCCAGGTCTGCACCCCCACCGGCACCGTCACGCCCAGCAGCAGGTCGGCGCTGTCGGTGGATGGGGTGGGCGCCACCGTGTAGCCGAACGGGTTGGTGGCATTGCGCAGCGGCGCGCTGTTGCTGCCCTTGTCGCTACCATAGGCCAGGTGCGCCTTGGCCGGACCGAAGTCATAGGTGGCCGTCAGCACGGTGTTGCGCGCGCTGCTGGCGTTCTTCACGCTCGCCGTATCGTTGTTGCGGTTGTGGTACGCCAGCTTGACGGCCAGCGGCCCGGCCGCGTACCCGAGCGCACCGCCAAACTGGCGGCCCGCCGCATTGTCGCCCGCCACCTCGCCCGCGCCATACACCAGCTCCGCGCTCACGCCGTGCAGCAGCGGACTCACATATTTGATCGCGTTGTCCATGCGGCTGGCGCTGTTGCCGGTGGCGGCCATCAGGTTCTTGGTGTCGCCCGCCAGGCCGGAGCCGAAGGGATCGACGGCGGCCACCGCCAGGTATTGCGGCGTGTACTGCCGGCCCAGCGTGACGGTGCCGGCCCGGCTTTGCAGGCCCACGTAAGCCTGGCGCCCGAACAGCAGGCCGCCCTGCCCCATGGCGCCGGTGTCAGCCTGGAAGCCACTCTCCAGCAGGAAGATAGCGGCCATGCCATCGCCCAGGTCTTCGCTACCCTTGAAGCCAAGCCGCGAGCCGGATTCGACCCCGCTGGTCAGTTTGGTGCTGGCGCCGGCGGCGGCGCCACTCTCGCGCACCAGCCCCATGTCCACGATGCCATACACGATCACGGCCGATTGGGCCGCAGCCATCCCTGCCGATGCGCCCAGTGCGAGCGCAAGCATAGTCTTCTTCATTTTTTTGGTGTCCCCAGTGTGATACGGGCTCGGTGGAATAGCCGGCGGCGCCGCGAGCCCTGACCGCGCCGCCGGTAAAAATTACACGCCGTAGCCGCCGCCACCCGGTGTTTCGATGGCGAACACGTCGCCGGCCCGCATCTCGGCGGTGTGGGTGGCGCCAAATCGCTCGACGCTGCCGTCGCTGCGTTCGACCCAGTTGCGGCCCAGCGCACCGGCCGCTGCGCCATCGAGGCCAAACGGCGCCACGCGGCGGTGGCCGGCCAGGATGTTGGCCGTCATCCCTTCCAGGAAGCGGATGCGGCGCAGCGCCCCGTCGCCGCCCTGGTGCCGGCCCGCGCCGCCGCTGCCGCGCCGGATCGCGTGCGTCTCCACCAGTACCGGGAAGCGCCATTCCAGCACCTCCGGATCGGTCATGCGCGAGTTGGTCATGTGGGTCTGGACGGCGGCCGTGCCATTGAAGCCGGGGCCGGCGCCGGACCCGCCGGCGATGGTTTCGTAGTACTGGTGCTCCTCATTCCCGAAGGTGAAGTTGTTCATCGTGCCCTGCGAGGCCGACAGCACGCCCAGCGCGCCATATAGCGCATCGGTCACGTACTGCGACACTTCCACGTTCCCCGCCACCACGGCCGCCGGATACACGGGGTTGAGCATCGAGCCTTGCGGGATGATCAGGTTGAGCGGCTTGAGCACACCCTCGTTCATCGGAATATCGCTGTCGAGCAGAGTGCGGAACACGTACAGCACGGCCGCCTTGCACACCGACAGCGGCGCGTTGAAGTTGGTGGGACGCTGGGCACTGGTGCCCGTGAAATCCACCGTGGCGCTGCGGCTGGCGTGGTCGATGGTGAGGCGCACCTTGAGCAGCGCGCCGTCATCCATCTCATACTCGAAGCTGGCGTCGCGCAGGCCGCTGATGGCCTTGCGCACGGCCGCTTCCGCGTTGTCCTGCACGTGCTGCATGTAGGCCAGCACCACGTCCTCGCCGTAGGTAGCCACGGCCTTGAGCAGTTCATTGGCGCCCGTTTCGCAGGCGCCCAGCTGGGCGATCAGGTCGGCGATATTCTGGTCGATGTTCCGGCTCGGCCACGGGCCGGCGCCGAACAGTTCGCGCACCAGCGGTTCCAGGAACACGCCCTGGTCCACGATCTTGACGTTATCGAGCAGCACGCCCTCCTCCAGGATGGTGGTGCTGTTGGGCGGCATGGAACCGGGCGTGATGCCGCCCACGTCGCCGTGGTGGCCGCGCGCGGCCACGTAGAACAGTGGTTCCGGCCGCACCGTGAATGGCGGCGCGTTGTGCTCGGCGCTGAACACCGGGCTCACCACCGTGATGTCGGGCAGGTGGGTGCCGCCGTTGTAGGGCACGTTGAGCACGTAGGCATCGCCGGGCGCCATGGTCGCGCCATGCTCGCGGATCACGCACTGCACGCTGTCGCTCATCGACCCCAGGTGCACGGGAATATGGGGCGCGTTGGCGATCAGGTTGCCGTGGCGGTCGAAGATGGCGCACGAGAAGTCCAGCCGCTCCTTCATGTTGACGGAATAGGCCGTGTTCTCCAGCGTGGTGCCCATCTGCTTGGCGATGGCCATGAACAGGTTGTTGAAGATTTCGAGGTGGATCGGATGCACGGCCGTCGTCATCTTGTGCATGCTGCCGGCCGCCACGGTGCGCTCCAGCAGCAGCGTGTGGTCGGGCAGCACCTTGGCGCTCCAGCCGGCATCGACCACGGTGGTGGCGATCTCCTCGCGGATGATGGCCGGGCCGGCGATGCGGCTGCCGACCGGCAGCGCGGCGCGCACGTGCAGTGCGATCGGCACGGTCTGGCCATCCACGTAGCTCAATACCTCGTCCGGTGCTTCGGCCTGTTCGCCGGCCGGCACTTCGATCACGAAATCGGCGCCCTTGCCTTCGCCGATGGCTTCGGCCGACACGGATTCGATCACCAGCGGCTGGCCGTCCATCACGAAGCCGAAGCGGCCCCGGTACTGGATGGCGAACGCCTCGGCCATCTCCACCAGGCCGCCGACCGGAACCACGAAAGCCGAATCGCTGTCCTGGTATTTGACGCGGGCGCACAGCTCCACCTTGATGTCGGCCGGCGCCACCTGCTGCGCCAGCAGTTCCGCGCCGGCCTCGCGGGCCAGCGCGCCCAGGCGCGGCTGCAGCGCCGCCAGCGTGGCCTCGGACAGCACCTGCTCGACGGCCGCCTCGCGCATGGCGCGGATATCGGCCAGGCCCATGCCGAAGGCCGACAGCACGCCGGCGAACGGGTGGATCACGATCTGCGTCATGCCCAGCACATCGGCCACGCGGCAGGCATGCTGGCCGCCGGCGCCGCCGAAGCAGCACATGGCGTAGCGGCTCACGTCGTAGCCACGCTCGACGGAAATCGACTTGATGGCCTGCGCCATGTTATCGACCGCCACGGCCAGGAAGCCATCGGCCACGGCCGACGGCGACAGGCTGGTGCCCGTCTCGCGCTCGATCTGCGCGGCCAGCGCGGTGAAGCGGCGTACCACTTCGTCGCGGTCCAGCGGCTGGTCGCCGTTGGGGCCGAACACGTGGGGGAAGTGCTCGGGTTGCACGCGGCCCAGCATCACGTTGCAGTCGGTGACCGTCAGCGGGCCGCCCTTGCGGTAGCTGGCCGGGCCCGGATTGGCGCCCGCCGATTCCGGCCCCACCTTGAAGCGGCCATGCTCGAAGCTGCAGATCGAGCCGCCGCCGGCCGCCACGGTATGGATATGCATCATCGGTGCGCGCACCCGCACACCAGCCACCACCGTCTCGAACACGCGCTCGTAGGCGCCGTCGTAATGGGCCACGTCGGTCGAGGTACCGCCCATGTCGAAGCCGATCACCTGTTTCAGGCCGATCGCCTCGCAGCTTTTCACGGCGCCCACGATGCCGCCGGCGGGGCCGGACAGGATGGCGTCCTTGCCCTGGAAGCGGCTGGCGTCCGTCAGGCCGCCGTTCGATTGCATGAACATCAGGCGCACGGCGCCCGTATCGGCCGACACCCGTGCCACGTAGTCGCGCAGCACCGGCGACAGGTAGGCATCGACCACCGTCGTGTCGCCCCGGCCCACGATCTTCATCAATGGGCTGACCTGGTGGCTGACGGAGATCTGGCTGAAGCCGGCCTCCTCGGCCAGCGCCCGCAGGCGCTGCTCGTGCTGCGGATAGCGGTAGGCGTGCATCAGCACGATGGCGATGGCATCGATGCCCTTGGCCCGCAAGGCGGCGAACTGGCCGCGCAGCACTTGCTCGTCCGGCGCCTCCAGCACGGCGCCGTGCGCTCCGATGCGCTCATCGACTTCGATCACTTCTTCGTAGATCAGGTCCGGCAGTTCGATGCGCATGGCGAAGATGTCGGGCCGGTCCTGGTAGCCGATGCGCAGCTGGTCGGCGAAACCACGGGTGATGGCCAGCGCGGTACGTGCGCCTTTGCGTTCCAGCAGCGCGTTGGTGGCGACCGTGGTACCCATCTTGATCACTTCGATCTGCTCCACCGGCAGCGGCTCGCCCGTCTTCAGGCCCAGCATCTCGCGCATGCCCTGCGTGACGGCGTCGTCGTAACGCTCCGGGTATTCGGACAGCAGCTTGTGCGTGACCAGCTTGCCGTCCGGGCGGCGCGCCACGATGTCGGTGAAGGTGCCGCCACGGTCAACCCAGAATTGCCAGCGCAGTTGGTGGGTGGGGATGTCGTTTTTCATGATGGTGTCTCTCGCGTTGTTTCGGTTGGTTCTATTGATTCAGTTGCGACTGTCGATACTTGATGACTCAAGCTTCCAGCTTCTTGCCGGCCGTCTCGGGCAGGGTCAATGCGGCCAGGATCATCACGCCGTAGGCGGCGCCGGCGAACAGGCCGATCGCTTCACCCAAGGCCATGGTGTGGCTGGTCAGGCCTATCATCAGGGGGAACAGCGAGCCCACGGCGCGGCCCATGTTGTAGCTGAAGCCCTGGCCCGAACCACGTACGCGGGTCGGGAACAATTCGGTGAGGAAGGCGCCCATGCCGCTGAACACGCCAGACACGAAGAAGCCCAGCGGGAAGCCCAGGAACAGCATCACGTTGTCGGTCACGGGCAAACGGGTGTAGGCGAAGGCGATGCACAGCGAGCCCAGTGCGAACAGGATGAAGTTCTTCTTGCGGCCCAGCAGGTCGGTGAGGAAGGCGCTGACGATGTAGCCCACATAGGAACCGACGATCACCATCGCCAGGTAGCCGCCCGTGCCCAGCACGGTCAGGTGGCGTTCCGTTTTCAGGAAGGTGGGCAGCCAGGTGGTGATGGCGTAGTAGCCGCCCTGGGCGCCGGTGGTCAGCAGCACGGCGCGCAGCGTGATGGACAGCATCTTGGGCGAGAAGATCTCGGCGAACGAGGCGCGCTGTGCGCTGCGTTCCTGCTGCTTCTGCTGGGCCACGAACAGTTCCGGTTCATCGACGAAGCGGCGGATGAAGATCACGAACATGGCCGGCAGTATCCCCAGCAGGAACAGCGAGCGCCACGCCCATTCCGGCGGCAGCAGCGAGAACATCAGCGCGTACAGCAGCGCCGACACGCCCCAGCCGATGGCCCACCCGGCCTGCACCATGCCGACCGCCTTGCCGCGGTCCTTGGCGCGGATCACTTCACCGATCAGGATGGCGCCAGCCGTCCATTCGCCGCCCATGCCAAAGCCCATCAGGCCGCGCGCCAGCAGCAGCTGGTTGAAGTTCTGCGCCAGGCCGCACAGCACTGTGAAGAAGGCGAACCACAGGATGGTCAGTTGCAGCGTCTTGACGCGGCCGATGCGGTCCGACAGGATGCCGGCCAGCCAGCCGCCCATGGCCGAAGTGAGCAAGGTGACTGTGCCGATCAGGCCCGCGTCGCCCTTGGACAGGCCCCAGCTGGTGATCAGCGTGGGGATCACGAAGCTGAGGAATTGGGTATCCATCGCGTCGAGCGCGTAGCCGATCTTGCAGCTCCAGAAGGTGCGGCGCTCCTTGCCGGTGAGCGCGTGGAACCAGGCGAAGTAGCCTTCCTGCTCGATGCTGGGTATGACTCTGGTGTTCATGCTGTTGTCTCCGTCGTTGTTATAAGTGCTGTGGTATGAATTCAGAACGCGGCCAGGCTGGTGTTGGGGATATCCGTCACCAGCATGTAGCCCGGCTGGTGGGTGATCACGAGCGGCAGCCGCGCCTCGCGTATGGCTTCCTGCGGCGTGACGCCACAGGCCCAAAACACGGGCAGCTCGTCGGCGGCGATGGCCACCGCATCGCCGTAATCGGGCTGGCCGATATTGGTGATGCCGATCAGCGCCGGGTCGCCCAGGTGCACCGGCGCGCCGTGGATGGCCGGATAGCGGCTGGTGATCTGGATCGCGCGGATCGCGTCGCGCGCTTTCATCGGCCGCATCGATACCACCAGGTTGCCGCCGAACGGCCCGGCCTTCTGGTTGGCGATGCTGGTGCGGTACATGGCCACGTTCCTGCCCTGCTCCACGTGACGCAATGGAATGCCTGCATCCATCAGCATCTGCTCGAACGAGAACGAGCAGCCGATGGCGAACACCACCAGGTCATCGCGCCATACGTCGTGCAACGTGTGGGGCTGCGACGCGAGCTGGCCGTCGCGGTAGACGTTGTAGCCGGGGACGTCGGCGCGCAGATCCATGTCGGCGCCCAGCGCGGCCACGTTCCACTGGCCAGGCTCGCCCACGGCAAGCAAAGGGCAAGCCTTGGGATTGCGCTGGCAGAACAGCAGGAACGCATCGGCGTGGGCTTGCGGCAGGATCACCAGGTTGGCCTGGGCGTAGGCGCCGCACTGGCCGGCCGTGGGAAGGCGGAACTGGCCGTTGCGTACTGCGTGTCGGAATTCGCGTGGTGTCATGTTCAATCTCGCTGCTGATGAAGGGATTGATGTAAGAATAATCTTCAAGTAGGCGGTGAGCTATCTAGTAATTTTTGCTGTTGTTGTAAAGTTTTTCTTACCGCCTGACGCTATGCGCGCGACTATGGTTAAGGTATTCTTGTCCTAACCCTTGCCGCCGGCCATGAACACACGCTTCCTCGAAACCTTCGTCACGCTCGCCCAGTTGCGCAGTTTTCGCGCCACCGCGCGCGCGCTGCACGCGACGCCGGCCGCCATTTCACTGCGCATCAAGGCGCTGGAGGAGGAATTGCAGACGGAACTGGTGGACCGCGAGGCCAGCGAGTTCCGCCTCACGGCGCAGGCCGAATACCTGCTGAGTCACGCCAAGGCCGTGGTGGATGCCACCCGCCGCCTGCAGGCGGCGGCCCGCAAGGACAGCGCCGTGCGCGGACGGCTCAGGCTGGGGGTGATCGAATCGGTGGTGCACAGCTGGCTGGCGCAGTACATCCGGGAGATGAACGCCAACTATCCGGAACTGGAAATCGACCTGGCGGTCGACATCAGCAATGTGCTGGAACGGCGCCTGCGGGCGCGCGAGCTGGACCTGGTGATCCAGGTGGAGGGGGTGGACAGCAGCGATATCGTGTCCGAGGCGCTGGCGGTCTACCCGGTGCACTGGATCGCCCGCAAGGGCTTGGTCGATGGCCGCAAGGAAGGCTTGCACCAGCGCCTGCTGGCGCTACCCATCCTCACGTTCGGACGGGGCACGGCGCCGCAGCGGGCGCTGGAGGAAATCGTCAGCAAGATGGCCAACCTGGCCGCCATCCCGCTGGAACAGACGCGCATCACTTGCTCGCCGTCGGTGGCGGCCATCGTGCAGCTGGTCAAGGATGGCTATGGGGTAGCCGCCATTCCCAGCCTGTTCGTCAGCAGCTACCTGGAAAGCGGCGAATTCGTGCAATTGCCGGTACAGCCGGAGCCGCCGTCCATCATCGTTTCCATGTGCCTGCACACCAATGCCGAGATGGTGGTGCACGCGGCGGCCAACGCGGCCCGCCTGGCCTGCGCCAGCTACTGCGCGCAGGTGGACGGCCGCTACATCAAATCCCTGGGCTGAATCCGTCAGGCCGCGCTCAAGCCGCAATACGGCGCTGACCGGCGTTGGCGGCCCGGCTGGCGCTGGCGGCGCCAAGCTTGAACTGGGTGACGGCGGCCGTCAGCTGGCCAGCCTGGTCGCGCATGGCGCCAGCGGCGGCGGCGGCCTGCTCCACCAGCGCCGCATTCTGCTGGGTCACGCCGTCCATTTCCACCATCGCGCGGCTGACCTGCTCCAGCCCCTGCGACTGCTCACGGCTGGCCGCGCTGATCTCGGCCATGATGCCGGTGACCTCGCCGATACTGGCCACCAGGTCGCGCATGGTGGCGCCCGCATGGTCGGCCAGCTCGCTGCCGGCGCGCACCTGGCGCGCGGAATTGTCGATCAAGTCCTTGATTTCGTGGGCCGCCGCCGCCGAACGCTGGGCCAGGTTGCGCACTTCCGTCGCCACCACGGCAAAGCCGCGCCCCGTCTCGCCCGCGCGCGCCGCTTCCACCGCCGCGTTCAACGCCAGGATGTTGGTCTGGAAGGCGATACCGTCGATCACGCTGGTGATCTCGGCGATGCCGCGCGCGGCCTGGTCGATGGCGCCCATGGTGGTCACCACCTGCGCCACGGCCTCGCCGCCGCGTGCGGCCACGTCGGAGGCGGCCAGCGCCAGCTGGTTGGCGCGCAGCGCGTGGTCGGCCGTCTGGCGCACGGTGCCCGTCAGCTGCACCATGGAGGCCGCCGTCTGCTGCAAGGCGCTGGCCTGCGACTCGGTGCGGGCCGACAGATCGCTGTTGCCCTGGGCGATCTCGCCGGCGGCCTGCTCGATGCCGATGCTGCCGGCCCGCACTTGCTCCACCACGCGGGCCAGGCTGCCGTTCATGGCGTGCAGCGCCTGCATCAATTGCGCCGCTTCGTCGGCGCCGGCGGCCGCGATCTGGCTGGTCAAATCACCGTTGGCCACCGTCTCGGCCACGCTGATCGCGCGCTGCAATGGCAGCACGATGCCGCGCACCAGCCACACCGTCATGGCCACGCCCACCACGATCGCCAGCGCCAGCATGGCCAGCAACTCCCGGCTGCCGGCCGCATCACGCGCCGCGAACTCGGCGCGCGCGGCCGCCATCGAGCCATGCGCCTGCTCCAGCACATAGGCGACGATCGTGTCGATCTGCTGGTTGACGGGCCGGTCCTTGCCTTTGACGAGGCCATCGACCACGTGCGCGCTCTCGGGCTGGGCGCCATCGTATTGCTTGAGCGCCTGTTGATATTGTGCGAACAGGGCCTGGTGGGCTTGCATGGCCTGGTCGGCGCGCTGCGTTTCCAGTCCCAGCAGGCCCAGTTCCGTCTTCAGCGTGGCCAGCCGGGCCTGGGTCAGCGTGTGCTGGTGCGCGAACGCCTTGCTGTATTTGTCGAAGGCAGCCGGATCGCCGCCGCGCAGCAGCGTGTCCTTCCATTCCTGCACCTGCTTCTTGAATTCCACCTGGGCGCCGCGCGCCGCATCCACCGCCATCACCAGCCGCTCTTCGCGCGCCACTTCCTGCGCACCGCGCGCGCCCATGGCGCTGAAGGTCCACCAACCGGCCGCACCCACGGCCAGCATGGCCACGATCAGGAACAGGGCCAACATGCCGAGGCGGTGGCCTATCTTCAAATTCTCTAGTTTCATAGTCTGGATTCGGCTGAAAAAACAAAGAGCAAGCCGCAGCTTGCTCCGCAGGTAGGCACCACGTGGCGCACACAACGTTCGCGGCGCGCCGCATTATACTTTTCATAAACACATGTTGCCAAGCGGATAAATGTGCCTGCCGGTCAATATTGCGGCCAAATACAACAGCGCCACGGCCACCCAGACGACCACATTCGTCGGTGTCGTCTACGTCAAGCCCCAGGCCGACAGCGACATCATCGCCTCGGCCCAGGTCACGCCGAACAGCGACGGCAGCGTCGCCATCGCCATCGCAACGTCGGCGTCGGCCGCACCAGGGCATTACGCGGGCAATATCACGGTCAATGTGTGCAAGGACACGAATTGCGCCGCCCAACTGGAAGGCGCGCCATTCAAGGTGCCGTATGTGATCGACGTCGTGTCGCCCAACGGCGGCGTGGTGGCGTCCAACCTGACGCCACTGGCCACGCTGGCCGGCGCCGGCGACTGGAGCGGATACCAGGCCAATGCGGCCCACACCGGCCTGGTGCCGGTGACGCTCAACCCGTCGGCGTTCTCGCTCCGCTGGAAATATGAAGCGCCCGCCGTCAGCGGCCGCCAAATGCGCATTTCGGACATCGCCAGCGGCAATGGGCGTTTGTATTTCTCCACCGGCCCCTACTTTGACGCCAACGCCCAGGGACACCTGCTGTTCGCGCTCAACGAGCGCGACGGGTCGCAGGCATGGCGCCACGATTTCGGCGACCTCAAATACGCAACCACCAACCCACCCGCCTACGCGAACGGCAAGGTGTACCTGTCGGCCGGTTCGCAGGAGTCGACGGCACTGTTCGCCTACGACGCCAACAGCGGGGCGCCCTTGTTCAGTACGCCAACCAACTCGCTATGGGCGCATTACCGGGCACCTGTTGCCTTCGGCGGCAGTATCTACATGGGTGGCGGCTACTATGGCGGCATGTATGCGTTCGACGCCACCAGCGGGGCGCAGCAATGGTTTATTGACGCCGACATCATCTTCGACTGGACCCCCGCCGTCGACGCCGGCCATGCCTACATCTATGTGGGCGGCCGGCCGCGGGTGATCGACCGGCTGTCCGGCACCCTGTCCAACCCGAGTTCGGCCCCGGACGTCGGTAGCCTGTTGCCGTCCACGCCGCTGCTGGGCGCGCCCGACAATGTCATCGTCAGCCGCACCAGCGGCCTGACCAACTACGACACGGCTGCACAGGCGATACGCTGGAGCGTGGAAGCCAACTTCCACGATGGCGCTGCCTACGACCGCGGCGTGATCTACGCCATGCACCTCAATCCGGTCATACTCCAGGCGCGCAATGAAGCGGACGGCGGTCTGGCCTGGAGCTGGACGGCTCCGGCACTGGCGCAAGACCCCGGCAGCAATGTCGTGTTGACCAATAACCTGGTGCTGGCCAGCGCCAACGGCGCGACCTACGCGATCGACCGCGCCACCCACACGGCCGTGTGGACTTACCCGTTCAGCGGCCAGCTGTCGCTGTCGTCGAGCGGCATCCTGTACATCAACAGCGGCACCAGCATCGTGGCCGTCAATGTGAAGTAAGCTGCGGCCGTGGGGGCGTGCGAGCCGATGCGCGCGCCCGGCCCGCTTCCCTTACGCGGCCTTGCGCTGGCCTGCCCGGCGCCGCAGGCCAGCCACACAAACCAGGCCGGCGACCAGCGTCATATAGGCCGCCGGTTCAGGCACAGCCGACACGGTCCAGCTGCCCGGATTGTTATACACGCTAGCCCATGGGCCGGAGATCACGTCAACGCCGGCCAGGTCCATGGGCTGCCCATACAAGGACGAAGTGGACAGGAAGCCGCTCAGGCGCGACGCTTCGGCCGCGCCAAACTGCCAGTCAACAATTTTCTTGTTATGGTCGAAGTTAAACCGGAAGAACTGTAAGTCCATCGGCATCGCCTCGCTGAAATGCAGACCGGCCGCCTCCACGTCCCAATGCTTGATGGCGTAGATATTGTCGGCCGCCTGCGGCGAATGCTCGAAATCGAAGACGAAGTGCGCCACCAACCGCGACGGTACGCTGGTGATGTCGTTATGCTCGAAGAGCTTGCCCGTATAGGTGTAGGTCATGTCGGCGGCCGAACTGACCCCGGCGATGGCAAGCAAGGCCCCACAGGCGATGGCGCGGATAGTCATATTTCCCCTTAATAAAAGTTAAAACTTTATTATGATTAAAGATGGTGAAATATGCAACTTTCTAGACGCCCGTCCAATAAAAAACCCCGCCAAGTCGTTGCCGACTTGGCGGGGTTCAGCTCAGCTTAGCGCGCTGGCTTCAGTGTCGCTCAGGCACCAACTTCCACCTTGTCGGCCACCGAACGGAACTCTTCGATCTGGTCGAAGTTCATGTAGCGGTAGATCTGGTCGGCGCTCTTGTCGAGCACGCCGATCTGCGACATGTACTCTTCCTTGGTCGGAATCCGGCCCAGCGCCGAGCACACGGCCGCCAGTTCGGCCGAACCCAGGTACACATTGGTGTCCAGGCCCAGGCGGTTCGGGAAGTTACGGGTCGAGGTCGACATCACGGTGGCGCCCTTGCGGATCTGCGCCTGGTTACCCATGCACAGCGAGCAGCCCGGCATTTCCATGCGGGCGCCGGTGCGGCCCAGCGTGCCGTAGTGGCCTTCGGCCGTCAGCACTTGCGCGTCCATCTTGGTCGGTGGGGCGATCCACAGGCGGACTGGAATGTCCGACTTGCCTTCCAGGACCTTCGAAGCGGCGCGGAAGTGGCCGATGTTGGTCATGCAGGAACCCACGAACACGTCGTCGATCTTGGCGCCAGCCACTTCCGACAGGGTCTTCACGTCGTCCGGGTCGTTCGGGCAGGCGACGATAGGCTCGTGGATGTCGGCCAGGTCGATCTCGATCACCGCGGCGTACTCGGCGTCCGCGTCCGGCGACAGCAGCTCCGGCTTGGCCAGCCAGGCTTCCATGGCCTTGATGCGGCGTTCCAGCGTGCGCTTGTCCTGGTAGCCGGTGGCGATCATCCACTTCATCAGGGTGATGTTCGAGTTCATGTACTCGATGATCGGGGCCTTGTCCAGGTGCACGGTGCAACCGGCGGCCGAACGCTCAGCCGAGGCGTCGGACAGTTCGAATGCCTGTTCCACTTTCAGGTCTGGCAAGCCTTCGATTTCCAGGATGCGGCCCGAGAAGATGTTCTTCTTGCCCTTCTTGTCCACGGTCAGCAGACCCTGGCGGATGGCGTACAGCGGAATCGCGTTGACCAGGTCACGCAGGGTCACGCCAGGCTGCATCTTGCCCTTGAAGCGCACCAGCACGGATTCTGGCATGTCCAGCGGCATCACGCCGGTGGCGGCGGCGAAGGCCACCAGGCCCGAACCTGCCGGGAACGAGATACCGATAGGGAAACGGGTGTGCGAGTCGCCGCCGGTGCCGACGGTGTCAGGCAGCAGCAAACGGTTCAGCCACGAGTGGATCACGCCGTCGCCCGGACGCAGCGCCACGCCGCCGCGGTTCTCGATGAACGCTGGCAGTTCGCGGTGGGTCTTGACGTCCACGATCTTCGGATAGGCTGCCGTGTGGCAGAACGACTGCATCACCATGTCGGCCGAGAAGCCCAGGCAAGCCAGGTCTTTCAGCTCGTCGCGGGTCATCGGGCCGGTGGTGTCTTGCGAGCCCACGGTGGTCATCTTCGGTTCGCAGTAGGTGCCTGGACGGATGCCCTGGCCTTCTGGCATGCCGCAAGCGCGGCCGACCATCTTCTGGGCCAGCGAGTAGCCACGGCCGGTGTCGGCCGGGTTCTGCGGCAGGCGGAACAGGGTCGATGGGGCCAGGCCCAGCGCTTCACGCGCCTTGGACGTCAGGCCGCGGCCGATGATCAGCGGAATGCGGCCGCCGGCGCGCACTTCGTCGAACAGCACGTCGGACTTGACCTTGAATTCGGCGATCACTTTGCCATCTTTCAGGGCCTTGCCTTCGTATGGACGCAGTTCGACCACGTCGCCCATGTCCATCTGCGACACGTCCAGCTCGATCGGCAGCGCGCCGGCGTCTTCCATGGTGTTGTAGAAGATCGGGGCGATCTTGGCGCCCAGGCACACGCCGCCAAAACGCTTGTTGGGGATGAATGGAATGTCTTCGCCCGTGAACCACAGCACCGAGTTGGTGGCCGATTTGCGAGACGAGCCGGTGCCGACCACGTCGCCCACGTAGGCGACCAGGTTGCCCTTGGCTTTCAGCGCTTCGATCTGCTTGATCGGGCCGACCTTGCCTGGTTCGTCAGGGTTGATGCCCGGACGCGGGTTCTTCAGCATGGCCAGCGCGTGCAGCGGGATGTCGGGACGGGTGGTGGCGTCCGGCGCCGGCGACAGGTCGTCGGTGTTGGTTTCGCCGGAGACCTTGAACACGGTCAGGGTCAGGCTTTGCGGCACTTCGGGACGCGAGGTGAACCACTCGGCGTCGGCCCACGATTGCAGCACTTCCTTGGCGCGGGCGCTGCCCTTGTCGGCCAGGTCCTTGACGTCGTGGAAGTAGTCGAACATCAGCAGGGTCTTCTTCAGGCCTTCGGCGGCCACCGGGCCGACCACGGCGTCGTCCAGCACGTCGATCATGGGCTTGATGTTGAAGCCGCCCAGCATGGTGCCCAGCAGGCGGGTCGCCAGTTCGCGCGAGATCAGCGGCGAGCTTTCCGTGCCCTTGGACACGGCGGCCAGGAAGGCGCACTTGACCTTGGCGGCGTCGTCCACGCCGGCCGGCACGCGGTTGGTGATCAGATCGACCAGGAATTGCTCTTCACCTGCTGGCGGATTCTTCAGGAGTTCGACCAGGTCCGTGGTCTGGGCCGCGGTCAGCGGCAGCGGTGGGATGCCAAGGGATGCGCGCTCGGCGACTTGGTTGCGGTAGGCAGCTAGCATGAAAAAATCTCTCAGTCAGGATAGATTGCGGGAAAAGCGGAGTAGCACCGCCAGTACTGAGCGCTATTGTACCTCAGGAAGTCTTATATAAGACATATAACACGAGACATGCCGATCTTTTTTGCCACATTTTGGGATGCCGGCGCCACGCGCGCAGGGAAAGCCGGGGCCTCCAGCCGGCCAACATTGCCAGATTTACATGGAACTGGGCCGCGCGCCGGCAAGGCGATCCCACCCGCCACACCCCGCGCGCCCCGGAATTTCCCCTTCGTATCGTGAGCGCGCCGGCGCGGGTGCGCTGCTACGATGAGCCGTAATTTCCTGACAATGATGCAAGGACAGCAATGGACGAGTTCGACTATCCGCGGCCGCAACTGGTGCGCGACCACTGGCAATCGCTGAACGGCGAATGGGAGTTCGAGTTCGACGACGACCGCGCGTATGCCCTGCCCTCCGATCCCATCCCGTGGTCGCGGCGCATCGTGGTGCCATTCGCCCCCGAGTCCGCCGCCAGCGGCATCGGCGACACCGGCTTTCATTCCGCCTGCTGGTATCGGCGCCGCTTCCACCCGGGGCCGCGTGGCGCGCGCACGCTGCTGCATTTTGGCGCCGTCGACTACCAGGCCCGGGTGTGGATCAACAACCACATGGTGGCCGAGCATGAAGGCGGCCACACCTCATTCACGGCCGACATCACCAACGAACTGGTGGACGGCGAACAGACCCTGGTGGTGCTGGTGGAGGACGACCCGGCCGACCTGGCCAAGCCGCGCGGCAAACAGGACTGGCAGCGCGATCCGCACGCGATCTGGTATCCGCGCACCACGGGGATCTGGCAGACCGTCTGGCTCGAAGCGGTGGGCCCTACCTATATCCGCCGGCTGCGCTGGACCCCGGTGTTCGACGGCTACGAGCTGGGCTGCGAAGTGCTGGCCGGCGGCGACGCCTGCCCGGGCCTGACGGCCGAAGTGCGGATCTGGCACGGCGAGCGCCTGCTGGCGGCCGACAACTACCTGCTGGTGGGCCAGGAAGCGAACCGCAAGATCGCCCTGTCCGATCCCGGCATCGACGATTCGCGCAATGAACTGCTGTGGAGTCCGGAACGCCCGACGCTGCTGCGCGCCGAGCTGACCCTGCACAGCGACGGCCAGGTGCTCGACTTCGTGCGCTCCTACACGGCGATGCGCTCGGTGTCGATCAACCGCGACCGCTTCATGCTCAATGGCCGCCCCTATCCGCTGCGGCTGGTGCTCGACCAGGGCTATTGGGAAGACAGCCTGATGACGGCGCCGTCCGACGCGGCCCTGCGGCGCGATGTCGAACTGGCCAGGGAAATGGGCTTCAACGGCGTGCGCAAGCACCAGAAGATTGAGGACCCGCGCTATCTGTACTGGGCCGACCGGCTCGGGCTGCTGGTGTGGGAGGAAATGCCGTCCGCCTACGCCTTCACGGCGCGCGCCATGACGCGACTGGTGCGCGAGTGGACCGAAGCCATCGAACGCGACTACAGCCATCCCAGCCTGATCGTGTGGGTGCCGTTCAACGAATCGTGGGGCGTACCCAACCTGACGGCCGTGCAGGCCCACCGCAACGCCGTCGAAGCGCTGTACCACCTGACGCGCATGCTCGACCCGACCCGCCCCGTGATCGGCAACGATGGCTGGGAAGCGTCGGCCACCGACATCCTCGGCATCCACGACTACGATCCCGACCCGGAGCGGCTGCGCCAGCGCTACGAGGTGGCCGACCCGGTGCGCACCCTGTTCGACCAGCGCCGCCCCGGCGGCCGCATCCTCACACTCGACGGCTTTCCCCACCGTGGCCAGCCCATCGTGCTGACCGAATTCGGCGGCATCGCCTTCGATCCGACAGCGCCGCCCCACCCCACCTGGGGTTATGCGCGCCAGAACACGGCCGAGAGCTTTCTCGAACACTACCGCGCCCTGCTCAAGGTGGTGAGCGAGACCCCCATGTTCAGCGGCTTTTGCTACACCCAGTTCGCCGACACGTTCCAGGAAGCGAACGGCCTGCTCAAGGCCGACCGCACGCCCAAGATCCCGCTGAAGCAGATCAGCGACGCCACCCGCAACGTGCAGTAGGTGCGCCATGCCACCGCCACCCTGGCATCCGTTCGCGACCTTCTGGCAAGCCGGCTACGAGGGCGCCGACCACGTCAACCACGCCGGCCAGCCGCTGGACATGAACCGGACCACCGGCCACCAGCAGCGCGCCCGGGAAGACTATGCGCTGCTGGCCCCGTTCCGCATCGGCACGGTGCGCGAATCCATCGGCTGGCGGCTGACCGAACATGGCGGCCGCTTCGATTTCTCGCCGCTGCTGCCGCGCCTGGAGGCGGCGCGCGCGCTGGGCGTGCAAGCCGGCTGGACCTTCTGCCACTACGGCTGGCCCGACGATGTCGACCTGTTCAGCGACGATTTCGTGCCGCGCTTCGTGCGCTTTTGCGAGGCCGCCGCCCACTTCCTGGCGCCGTGGCTGGGCGAGCAGCCGCTGTATTCGCCCGTCAACGAGCTGTCGTTCATGGCCTGGGGCTTGTCCGTGCACATGTTCAGGTGCCGCAATATGCACCACGCGCAGGCTGGCGAACTGGGCAAGCGGCAACTGGTGCGCGCCTCCATCGCCGCCATCGACGCGATCCGCGCCATCAGTCCCGGCGCCCGCTTCCTGCAGTGCGATCCGCTGATCCACGTGATCGCCCCGCGCGACCGGCCGGACTGGGCGGCGCAGGCGGCCGGCTGGAGCGCGTCCCAGTTCGAGGCGCTGGACATGCTGTGTGGCCGGGTCGCCCCGGAACTGGGCGGCGATCCGCGCTACCTGGACCTGATCGGCGCCAATTATTACCACAGCAACCAATGGGAAAGCGGCACCAACCTGCGCCTGTGGTGGCACCTGGACGACCCGCGCCGGATGCCGTTGTGGGAACTCTTGCTGGCCCTGCACCAGCGCTACGGCAAGCCGGTGCTGCTGGCCGAAACCAGCCACGTCGGCAGCGGCCGTGGCAGCTGGATACGGGAAATGGCCGAGCAGGTGGTCATGGCGCGCGAACGCGGCGCCGACGTGCGCGGCCTGTGCCTGTATCCGGCCATCGACCGGCCCGACTGGGACGACGCCGCGCACTGGCACCGCAGCGGCTTGTGGGAACCCGACCACGGCGGCGCCGATCCGCTGGCCCGCGTACCGGTGGCGCCCTACGCCACCGCCTTGCAGCAAGCGATCAGGCTGACTGACAGCCTGTGTCAAACCGAGGAGAACACCATGCGAACGTTGATCGTCTTTTGCCACCTGCGCTGGGATTTCGTGTACCAGCGTCCGCAACAACTGCTCACCCGGCTGGCCAGGTATTACAAGGTCCTCTTCGTGGAGGAGCCCGTGTACGAGGCAGGCGAGGCGCACATGGTCACATCGCAGCCGGCGCCCAACCTGACCGTGTGCCAGCCGCATACGCCGGTGCGCGCGGCCGGCTTCCACGACCAGCAGATTCCCTTGCTGCAGCCGCTGGTGGCAGCGCTGGCGCCGCCCGGCGAGCCGGTGCTGGCCTGGTTCTACACGCCGATGGCGCTGCCGCTGCTGCAAGGCTTGCAGCCCGCGCTGGTGGTGTACGATTGCATGGACGAGCTGAGCGCGTTCAGTCAGGCGCCGCGCCAGTTGCTGCAGCGCGAGACGGCGCTGCTCAGCATGGCCGACCTGGTCTTCACTGGCGGCCCCAGCCTGTACGAAGCCAAGCGCACGCGCCATGCCAACGCCCACTGCTTCCCCAGCAGCGTGGACGCCGTCCATTTCGAGCAGGCGCGCGACCGCGGCAACCACCATCCACTGCATGACGATATTCCAAGGCCGCGCCTGGGCTTTTTCGGCGTGATCGATGAACGCTTCGACGCGGCGCTGATCGCCGACATCGCCGACGCCCATCCCGAATGGCAACTGGTGTTGGTGGGGCCCGTGCTCAAGATCGACCCGGCCTCGCTGCCCCAGCGCCAGAACGTGCACTACCTGGGCCAGCAATCGTACAAGGCGCTGCCCCAGTTGCTGGCCGGCTGGGATGTGTGCCTGCTGCCGTTCGCGCTGAACGAGGCCACGCGCTACATCAGCCCGACCAAGGTGCTCGAATACATGGCGGCCGAGCTGCCCGTGGTCAGCACCGCCATCCGCGACGTCGAGCAACCCTATGGCCACATCGTCGCCATCGGCCACGACCATGACGAGTTCATCGCCCATTGCGAAGCGGCGCTGGTGCGCACGGCAGGCCAGGCCGACGCGGAGGCGGCCGCCATGCGCGCCATCGTCGCCAGCACGTCCTGGGACGCGACGGCCGAACGCATGCACGCGCTGATGGTGCAAACGCCACCGGGCGGCAAGGCGGCCAGGCTCGATGGCGTGGACGGCCCGGCCGCCACTGACGATGGCGCCGATGCCCGCGCCACGCCCGGACCGGCCACGCTCCATCCGCCCCGCGCCAGCCGGCGCGCCTACGACAGCATCGTGATCGGCGGCGGGCCGACCGGCCTGTCGGCGGCCTACCACGCGGGACCCGGCAACCTGCTGCTGGAGCGCAACGCCAGCGTGGGCGGCTGCTGCCGTTCGCTGCAGGACGGCGGCTTCACCTTCGACCATGCCGGCCACATCATGTTTTCCAACGATCCCTACGTGCAGGCGCTGTACGACAAGCTGCTGGGCGACAACCAGCACTGGCAGATGCGCGAGGCATGGATCTACAGCAAGGGCGTGCACACACGCTATCCCTTCCAGGGGGCGCTGCACGGCTTGCCGCCCGAGGTGATCAAGGAATGCATCCTGGGCGCGATCGAGGCGCGCTACGGCGACAAGCAGGCGCCGGTCTGCGCCAGCGCCGCCGTCGAGGACTGCTGCGCCGACGGCAGCGCCAGTGTGGCCGGCGCCGGTCCGCAGGCGCGCGCACGCGCCACCGACAGCTTCGAGCAGTTCATCTACCAGGTGTGGGGCGCCGGCATCGCGAAACACTTCGCGATCCCGTACAACCGCAAGCTGTGGACGGTGCCGCTGGACCAGATGGAAACCTCGTGGTTGGGCGGGCGCGTGCCCTTGCCGGACCTGGCCGAGATCATCGAGGGCGCGCTGCGGCCCGTGCCCCGGCCGATGGGCCCCAACGCGCGCTTCGGCTACCCGCGCCGGGGCGGTTTCCAGGCACTCATGAACGGTTTCCTGCCGCTGATCCGGGGCGGCATCGAACTGAACGCGGAGGTGGCCCAAGTGCTGCCCGAAAAACACCTGGTGACGCTGGCCGATGGCCGCCGCTACCGGTACGGCCACCTGGTGAGCACCATGCCGCTGCCGGAACTGGTCAAGCTGCTGGGCCAGGCGGCACCGTCCGACGTGCGGGCGGCCGCGCGAGGCCTGCGCCATGTGTCCATCCGCTGCGTCAACATCGGCATCGCCCGCGCCGGCGTGACGGACAAGCACTGGATCTACTACCCGGAAGACAGCATTTTCCACCGCATCTTCGTCCAGGGCAACGCCAGCCCGGCCTGCAACCGGCCCGGCGGATTCGGCTTCACCTGCGAGATTTCCTACTCGCCGTGGAAGCCCCTGCCGCTGGACGGCCCGGCCCTGGTGCAGCGCTGCGTGGACGACGCCATCAAGGTCGGCTTCATGCGCGGCGACGACCAGGTGCTGGTGGCCAACCAGGTCGACATTCCCGTCGCCTACGTGGTGTACGACCACCAGCGCGCGCATAACGTGTCCGTGGTGCGTGACTGGCTGGCGCGCCACGACATCCTGCTGGCCGGACGCTACAGCGAATGGGAGTACTACAACTCCGACCACGCCTTCCTGGCCGGCAAGCGCGCCGCCGAACAGATCGACCAGTTGCGCAGCCAGCGTGCGCCGCGCGCGTCATGAGCACGGCACGTGAGCGCGCGTTCACGCCCATGATTACGGCGCGTGAGCACGTGTTCGCGCCCGCACGTCATACGGGCATGGCGCAACGGCCATGTGCACAACAGGGGCACAAGCTGGGCGGAACATGAGCAAGTCCGTGAAATGGCGCAAGCGGCCACGCAACAAGGATTATCCGGCCGCGCAAGATTACCTGTCGCTCATCGTGGGCCCGGAGCGGGCCGAGGATCTGGTACGGCGGCTGCGCGCGGCGCCGCTGCGCCAATTGCCGGCCCGCGATATCCTGCGGGCGTCGCGCACGCCAATGTCCGAAGTGCGGGCGTTCGACTGGGTACGGCAGAACAAAGATATCAAGAACGGGCGGCCATTCGCGCCCTTGCTGCTGGTGTGCGACCGGCGCGGCGGGAAGTTGATCGTGGCCGATGGCTTTCACCGCCTGTGCGCCGCCTTCGCCCAGGACCAGAACGCGAAAGTGCGGTTCAAGCTCGCCTGAACCGCGGCTGGCCATGCAAGCAGGCGCGCACACCCGGCAGGTCCGCAAAGGAGGTGCTCAAAGGAGGTGCTCAAAGGAGGTCCTCAAAGGAGGTGCTCAAAGGCAGGTGCTTAAACTCGGCGGGCCGTCACACGCGTGGTGGATCCGTCTCGCGTGCATAGGCCCGATGCGCGCCAAGGGCCGCGAGGAACGCATCCAGCGTTGCGTCGTCGGCGCGCTCGGCGACCAGCAATGCCGGGTCGGCGCGCCCGCCAGCAATGTCGACAGGCAGGATTGCCGCCGCCAGCAGGGCCGCGCCGCAGCCCCAGGCGTAGATCGGCTTGCAATGACGGTACTGCTGGCGCAGGAAGTCGAGCGCCTGTCCGGCGCCGGCCAGCGCGCCACGCTGGGCGCCGTCGGGCACGCAATCCGGCACAATCACCGCGTCAAACAGCACCGACGGCGCTGCTTCGAGCGTGAGATCCGGCTCGATGCTGTCGGCGCCGGCCACGGCACATGGGCCCAGCCGCGTGGCCACCAGCAACGGCACGGCCTGCGCACGCAGCAAGGCCGCGCAGGTGGCGCGCACACCGGCGCCATCGACGCCGTCGCCGACCAGGATCGCCACGCGGCGGGTGGCGGCGCCGGTCGAACCGGGGCGCGCCAGCAAGGACAGCGCCGGCGACAGCGCGTAGGCCTGCGGTGGCGCCAGCTGGTCCAGCGGCGCGGCCGGTGGCACTTCCATGCCCAGGCCATCGGCCACCGTCGCGGCCAGGTCGGGATCGACCTGCACCAGCTGGGCGACCACGCGCGCACGCACGGCCGGCGTCTTCACCTTGCTCAATTCGAAGCGGAACGCTTGCGCGATATGGGCCTGCTCTGGCGCCGTCTGGCTTTCATAGAACAGCCGCGCCTGCCCATAGTGTTCGGCGAATTTGGCCGGCTTGCCGCGCACCTTGTCTTCATTGAGATGCTCGGGGTACGACAGGAAACCGCGCTTCCCGGCCTGGAACGGACAGCCGCCGGCCAGCGAGTTGGGTTCATAGCTGACGCGGCCGCGATGGATGGCCTGGCGATGCATGCCGTCGCGCTGGTTGTTGTGTACCTGGCTTAGCGGCGCGTTGATGGGCAGTTCGTGAAAATTGGGCCCGCCCAGGCGCGAGATTTGCGTGTCGAGGTAGGAATGGACGCGCCCTTGCAACAAGGGGTCGTTGCTGAAGTCGACGCCCGGCACCAGATGGGCGGGACAGAACGCGACCTGCTCCGTCTCGGCGAAGAAATTGTCGGGATTGCGGTCCAAGGTCATGCGGCCCACGGCGCGCACCGGTATCGACTCCTCGGGGACCAGCTTGGTCGGGTCGAGCACGTCGAACGGGAATTGGCTGGCCTGCTCCTCGGTGAATACCTGCAGGCCCAACTCCCATTGCGGATAAGCGCCCGCCTCGATCGCCTCCCACAAGTCGCGCCGGTGGAAATCGGGGTCGGCGCCCATGATCCTGGCGGCTTCATCCCACACCAGCGAGTGGGTGCCGGCCAGCGGATTCCAGTGGAACTTGCAGAATACTGATTCCCCCGCCGCATTCACCAGCCGGAAGGTGTGCACGCCGAAGCCCTGCATCGTGCGGTAGCTGCGCGGGATGGCGCGGTCCGACATCTGCCACAGCAGCATGTGGGTCGATTCCGGCGTCAGCGACACGAAATCCCAGAAGGTGTCGTGCGCGCTGGACGCTTGCGGCATCGCATGGTGCGGCTCGGGCTTGACGGCATGCACCAGGTCCGGGAATTTCATCGCGTCCTGGATGAAAAAGACGGGGATGTTATTGCCCACCAAATCCCAAATGCCCTCGTCGGTGTAGAACTTGACGGCGAAGCCGCGCACGTCGCGCACGGTGTCGGCCGAGCCGCGCTCGCCGGCCACGTTGGAAAAGCGCACGAATACGGGCGTGACCTTGCCGGCGCGCTGGAACGGCGCGGCACGGGTCAGGTCGGTGAGATCGCCGTAGGATTCGAACCAGCCGTGGGCGGCCGCGCCGCGCGCGTGCACCACCCGTTCCGGTATGCGCTCATGGTCGAACTGCGTGATCTTCTCGCGCAGGATGAAGTCTTCCAGCACGGTGGGACCACGCATGCCGACTTTCAGCGAGCTCTGGTTGTCGGCCACGGGCACGCCCTGGTTGGTGGTCAGCGGCTGCCCGCTACTGTCCACGCGCACCCGGTCCAGCGAGGCGTTGTTGCGGTTGACGCCTTCGGCCGGCGCGCTGCCCAGCTTGGGCGACTGCTTGTGTTCGGCCACCGTGCTGGCACCGGCCAGCGCCTCGTCGCTGGCCGTGGTCGTGCCCGCGTGGGGCTGGCGCGCCGCGTCGCCGTATTCGAGCGGCTTGTCGGCGTTGAATGGCATGCGCTGCGCCAGATGGGCGCTGGCGCGCAACTGGCGCGCCAGCGCCTGGTCCGGCGCCCCGCCGCCCGACGGGCCGGATGCACCCGATGGCGCCGCCGGGGGCACAGCGGCGGGCACGGCGCCCGAACCGCCCACGCTACTCAGCACGGAGCCTGCGCCGGCCGGGTCGGCGCCTTGCCTGGTCTGGTCGGTCATCGCAGCCTCCGGCGTCAATGTTTGCGCTTCTGTTTGGCGCCGCCGCCACGTTTGCCGCCTTCCTTGCCCTGGCTGGCCGCTTCCTTGCCCGATTTTTGCTGGGCCGGTTGCGCCGACTGCGATGAGCGGCCGGCAACGGCCTCCTGCTTGTTACCACTGTCTGTCTTTTGCTTGGCCATGATGTTCTCCTCGCCAGCGCGGGGAACGCGGATCACGCGCAGCATCGGCGTGCGCCGCGCTCCCCGCTTCCGTCATTTCGAACGCGAGCCGGACGAACCGCCCTGGGAACCGCCATGGCCGCCCTGGCTGCCCTGACCGCCGCTCTTGCTGCGCGAACTGCTCTCCTCATCCTCGCTCTGGCGATTCGGGTCGTTCTTGTGGCTCATGGAGCCCGCTTCACGCGCCTCTTCCGGGGTGAATTCGTGGGCGTGACCGGAGGCGTGGGCCGCGCGGCCGCCCTCGGCCGCGATCTCGCGCTGGCGATCGGGGTCCATCGACGCGAAGCCACGGCCACCGCCGCCGCCTTGCGTATTGTCGTCGCGGCCAGACTGCTTGTTGTCGCTGCCGCTGTGCGATTGGCGGCTGCCGGAACTGCCGTGGCCGCCCTGGGTGTCGCGGCTGCTGCCGCTCTGTTGCGAGCTGCCCGACTGCGATTTGCCGCGTTCGCTATCCTGATTACCGCCTTGGTTCGATGTAGCCATCTCGTTCTCCTTGATGATATGAAAAGCACGTCGCCGTCTGCGATTGCAGCGCGATGACGAGCATTCATCTTAGGTTTGACGAGATTGTTCCGTCATGAGCGACCTTCTGATGGCGACGTAGGAGTATGGCCAACGTATTTGCAACTTCCTGTCGCGGCAGGGCGGCTGGCGCCCTGCCCCGCCCCGCCGCTCAGTGGGCCACGACGCAGCGTTCCCGGACCACGCCGCGGTACACCAGGAAGGTGGCGGCCAGGCTGATCGCGCCAGCGCCCGCCAGCCAATAGCCGGGTGCGGCCTTGTCGCCACTGAACTCGATCAGCCAGGTCGACAGCAGCGGCGTCAGGCCGCCGAACAGCGCCGTGGCCAGGCTGTAGGCCAGCGAGAAGCCGGCGGTGCGCACCTGCTGGGGGATGATCTCGGTCAGCGCGACGATGGTGGCGCCGTTGTAGCTGCCATACAGGAACGACAGCCACAGTTCCACCAGTACCATGTTGCCAAAGCTCGGGTGGGCGACCAGCCATGACAGGGCCGGATAGGCCGTCAGCGCCGTCAGCGCCGCGCAGGCGGCCATCACCGGCCAGCGGCCGATGCGGTCCGACAGCGCGCCCATGACAGGCAGCCAGATGAAGTTCGAGACCCCGACACACAAGGTCACCAGCAGGCTCTCCTCGGTGCTCAGTTTGAGCACGCTCTTGCCGAACGTGGGGGTGTACACGGTGATCATGTAGAACGCAACCGTGGTCAGCACGATCAGCATGGCGCCGGCCGTAACCAGCGGCCAGTTGACGGCAATGGTGCGCAGCATCTGGCGGAAGGTCGGATGGCTCCTGCGGGTCAGGTAAGCCTGCGTTTCCTGCAGCGAGCGGCGGATATAGAACACCACCGGAATGATCGAGCAGCCGATGAAGAACGGGATGCGCCAGCCCCAGTCGGCGATCACTTCCTTGGGCATGGCGTGGTTCAGCGCATAGCCCAGCGCGGCGGAGAAGATCACGGCCACCTGCTGGCTGGCCGACTGCCAGCTGACGTAATAGCCCTTGTTGCCCGGCGTGGCCATTTCGGACAGGTAGACCGATACCCCGCCCAGTTCCACGCCCGCCGAAAAGCCCTGCAGCAGGCGGCCGATCAGCACCAGCAGCGGCGCCAGCAGGCCGATGCTGGCGTAGCCGGGCACGAAGGCGATCAGCGCCGTGCCGGATGCCATGATCCCCAGCGTCAGCACCAGCCCCTTGCGCCGGCCGATGCGGTCGATGTAGCTGCCCAGCACGATGGCGCCCAGCGGCCGCATGAAGAAGCCCGCGCCAAAGGTGGCGAACGTCATCATCAGCGCCGCGTATTCGCTCGACGCCGGGAAGAACGCGTTGGCGATCTGCTGCGCGTAAAAGCCGAACAGGAAGAAATCATACATTTCGATGAAGTTTCCGCTCGTGACACGGATGACGCTGCCGAGCTTGGACGGAGCCCGTGCGGGGGCGGACGCGGCCGGCGCCGCGATGGTCGCCGTGGCGGTGGAGATAGAGGTCATGATGCGCTTTCGAAAAAATCGGCCGGCGCGGGGCGCCGGCGCGGAGAGGTGATTCAGTGCCGGGGAGCGGCCGGCTCCAGCCCGGTGCGCTCGATGGCGTCGGCGTTGGCGGGCGCGGCCAGGAAGTCCAGCAGTTGGCGCGCCGCTTGCGGCTGGCTGGCGCCGCGCACCACGGCGCCGGAGAACTGGGTCTTGAGCTGCACTTCCTGTGGCAGCAGGCCGACGATGTCGATGCCGGCCACCGGTTTCAGTTCACTGCGCTGCTGGCAGCCGAAATCGGCCTCGCCATGAGCGATGATCTCGCCCACCGGCGTGGCCGGAATCTGGGCCGCCTTGCCTTCCATCTGCTGCTTGATGCCCAGCTTGTCGAGCAGTTCACGCTTGATGTACTCGCCGCTGGCGCTGTCCGAATAAGCCACGCGCGAGGCGCGCAGGAAAGCCTGCCGCAGGCCGTCGATGGTGCTGATGTCCGGCGCTGGCGCGCCATGCCGGACGGCGCACGCGATCGGCGAATCGGCCAGCACGACCTTGCTGCCCGGTTCCAGCCGGCCCTCGGCCATCAGCTTGTCGAGCGCGTCGCCCACCATGATGACGACGTCGATGGGTTCGCCGCGCGCCAGGCGGGCCGGAATCGCATTTTTCGTCGTGCCCATCGATGGCCCCCATTCCGACAACAGATGGTTGCCGCTGCTGCGTTCGTAAGCCGGCGACAGGTCCTTGTACGCTTGCGCGAAGCCGCCCGAGCTGACGACGCGCACGTCGGCCGCATGGGCGGCCAGTGCCATCGTCAGCGCGGCGCATGCCGCCAGCGCCTTGAGCGGCAGGTGATGTGATCGCATGGTGTTCTCCTTGTAGGTGGGTCCGGGTGTCATGGATGATTAGAATTTCTGCATCAGGCCGAGCGACAGGCCGGCGCCATGGCGATCGTTGGGGCGCGCCTTGGTCAATCCAGCGGCGTCGCCGCGCCAGGTGGTGTAGTCGGCTTCGGCATAGACCGTCGTGCGCGGCGCCAGCGTCTGCTCGACAAACAGGAAGCCCCGGTCGAAGCCGTCATCGACGAAGCCGGACGCTTCCCGCCGCACGCTGTACCAGGCCGTCGTGATGAGCAGGTCGCGTCCCACCGGACGGCTCACGCCGGCCGAGCGCACCCGCTGGCGCACGTTCTTGCCCGCACCCGTGTCGGCCACGTTGCGCGCCAGGTTGGCCTTGAACTGCCAGGCATCGAGGTGGAACGCGGCGCCCAGGGTCCAGGCGTCGAGCGGCAAGCCTTCGCGGCTGCGGAATTGCGTGGTCGCGCCCGACACAGCCCAGTCCGTGCGCTGGTAGGCCAGCGCCACGCCATGGCTGGACGAGGCCGACGCGTCGCCCGCCACTTCGCCGGCCGACCAGGCCGCGCGCGCCTGCCAGGGGCCCGCGGTGATGCTGTATTTCACGGTGTTGTCGAGCCGGTAGGAATTGTCGGCGTAGCCGCTGGGGCCGTACTGGCGGCCAAACGCATGGGTGCCGAAGGCGGTGTTGCTCAAGCCGGCGATGTTGATGTTCGGATTGAACGACGCGTCGCGCTTGCCCAGCGGATCGACGGGCACCAGCGCGTCCGATAGCAGATTGGTCTGGCGCCCCAGCGCCAGCGTGCCATAGGGCGTGTCCAGCCCGACCCAGGCCAGGCGGTCGAACAGGCGGTCGCTCTTGGCCGAGGCGCCCGTGTCGGCGTTGATGCCGCCTTCCAGGCGCAGCAGCGCCGCCCACTGGCCACCGAGCGCCTCGCGGCCCTTGATGCCCCAGCGGCTGGTCTCGTCGACGCCGCTGCTGACCGCGTGGGTGATGCCGGCCGGGGTGGGAGCGTTGTTGGCGCCAAGGCCGCTGGTGGTGCGCAGGCTGACATCGACGATGCCGTACAGGTCGATGCCGGACTGGGCCAGGCAGGTGCCGCTGGCCAGCAGCAAAGCGGTGAAGGCGCAGGAATGGCGCATGAGGTCTCCTTGTTCCAGGTTTGCCTTCTTGTCGAGGCTTATTGATCAGTGCACGAATGATCCGCCAAATGGCATAATTTGATAATTGCATTTTTTACGATCATTCATGCACCATGCGCATCAATTACGAACTGCACGACTTGCAGGCATTTGTCGCCGTGGCGGAACACGCCAGTTTCCGCCAGGCCGCGGCCGCCCTGTTCCTGTCGCAGCCGGCGCTCAGCCGGCGGATCGAGAAGCTGGAAGAAGGATTGGGGGTCAAGTTGTTCGAGCGCACCACGCGCCGGGTACAACTGACCAACGTGGGACAAGCGTTCCTGGTCAATGTGCGCACCGCGCTCGATGGCCTGGAGGATGCCGTGCTGGGTGTGGCCGACCTGGCGGCGCACCGCACCGGCACGGTGACGCTGGCCTGCGTGCCGTCCGCCGTGCGGCATTTCCTGCCGGCGGTGCTGCGCCAGTTCAGCGAGCGCTTCCCGCGCATCCGCGTGCGCGTGCATGATGAGAGCGCGCAGGACGTGCTGAACCTGGTGCGCGACGGCCAGGCCGATTTCGGCATCAATTTCACCGGCGCGGAAGACCCGGAAATCGAATTCGAACCGGTGTATGTGGAGAGCTACGTGCTGGCGATGCGGCGCGATCACCGGCTGGCGCGCCGCAAGTCACTGAGCTGGAAGGAGACGGTGGACGAGCGCTACATCTCGGTGGCCAAGTCGAGCGGCAACCGCAGCGTGATCGACGCCGCCCTGGCCGGGGTCGAGAAGCATCCGCTCATCTTGTGCGAAGTCAACCACGTTTCGGGCGTGCTGGCGCTGGTGGAAGCGGGCATGGGCGTGGCCGCCGTGCCCGGCCTGTCGGTGCCAGCCGGCGGGACGGACGCGATCATCGGCGTGCCGCTGATCAATCCCGCGATCCACCGGACGCTGGGCCTGATCAGCAAGCGCAACCACTACATGGCGCCGGCCTCCCGCATGTTG
Source organism: Burkholderiaceae bacterium (assembly GCA_035254005.1). Taxonomy (GTDB): domain Bacteria; phylum Pseudomonadota; class Gammaproteobacteria; order Burkholderiales; family Burkholderiaceae_D; genus Rugamonas. The sequence goes on from DATFBD010000073.1 coordinate 38,947, forward strand.
TTCGAGATGCTCACCGAGACGCTGCGCCAACACGGCGGCGCCGCATGAGGAGCCGCTTGAGGAGCCGCATGAAGCGTGGCGTGAGGCGGCGCATGAAGCGCCGCGTGAGGCGGCGCCCATCGCCCGCCAATGGCGAATATAATCTCGCCTCCACCATTGACCACGCCAGACCATGCCAGCCATCACCGCATTCCGCCACCAGTCGCCCACGCCCGAATACGACTATCCACGCGAGGACCGCAGGCTGGAGGGCAAGCCCCAGCGCACCACCTGGAACCATTACACCAACGCCAGCGGCGAAGTCAGCGCCGGCATCTGGGCCTGCGAACGCGGCAGCTGGCGCATCGCCTTCGCCCCCAACAAGGACGAATATTTCTACGTGCTCGAAGGCCGTTGCCGCGTCATCGATGAACAAGGCCACGCCGCCGAAGCAGGCCCCGGCGACGCGCTGGTGATTCCGGCCGGCTTCAAGGGGGTGTTCGAAGTGGTCGAGCCGGTCCGGAAGCACTACGTCATCGTCGAACGCGCCGGCTGAGAATTCCTCACGGGATCGCTCTGCTTACACCGTAGCGCACCAATAGTATGATATTTTACGAACTCGTAGGGAGATAGCTATGGCAACGGTGCGCAAGACCATTACGCTGACGGAGCAACAAGACCGTTGGATCAAGGATCAGATTGACGCTGGCCACTATACGAACGACAGCGAATATATTCGTGACCTGATCCGGCGCGAACAAGAACGCAGCGCCGAGATCGAGGCGATTCGTGCCTCGCTTCAGGATGGCGAGGCCAGTGGCGAACCGCGCCAATTCGACGTCGCCGCTTTCAAGCAAAGAATGTTAGCCAAACATGGCTGAATATCGGCTTACCCCTGCGGCCGAACGTGATCTAGAGGCAATCTGGGTATATACGGCGCAACAATGGGGGCAAGAACAAGCCGATCGTTACACGGACATGCTGGCGGCTGCCTTCGCGGACTTAGCCCGCGCCCCCAAGACAGCCCCAGCCTGCGACCATATTCGGTCCGGCTATCGACGCCGGAACGTAGCGCAGCACACCATCTATTTTCGCGTTACGACCTATGGCATTGCAATCATACGAATCCTGCACAATCGCATGGATGCACCCCGCCACTTATGATGGTCATCTCCTAAGATCGACTGTTGCGGGTGAAGCGCTGCCACCAATCGTCAGCACCCGCAGGCCGATCGCCTAAATATGCAGCGCATGCCCCAATGCACGCAGCGCCGCTTCCTGGATCGCCTCGCCCAAGGTGGGGTGCGCATGGATGGTACCCGCCACGTCTTCGAGCGTGGCGCCCATCTCGATCGACTGGGCGAAGGCGGCGGACAATTCCGACACCGCCTTGCCGACCGCCTGCCAGCCGACGATCAAATGATTGTCGCTGCGCGCCACCACCCGCACGAAGCCATCCTTCGATTCCAGCGACATGGCGCGCCCGTTGGCGGCGAACGGGAAGATGGCGTCGATGCAGACGATGCCCTGCGCGCGCGCCTGCTGTGGCGTGGCGCCGACCACCACCACTTCCGGGTCGGTGAAGCACACCGCAGCGATGGCCGCCGGCGTGAAATGGCGGCGCTTGCCGCTGATGATCTCGGCCACCATCTCGCCCTGCGCCATGGCGCGGTGGGCCAGCATCGGCTCACCGGTCACGTCGCCGACGGCCCACACATCGCGCATCGAGGTGCGGCACTGGTCATCGACCTTGATGAAGTGGCCATCCATGTCGATGCGCAGCTTCTCCAGGCCGAAGCCGCGCGTGTTCGGCCGCCGCCCGACGGCGACCAGCACCTGGTCCGCCGCCAGTGCCGACTCCTCGCCGGCGGCATTGCGTATCCTCACCGCTGCGCCCTCCCCGTCCAGGCCCAACACCGAGCAACCGAGATGCGTTTCCACACCCAAGCCCTTGAGCGCGATGGCCACCGGACGTGTCAAGTCCGCGTCGTAGGCGGGCAGGATGTGCTGCTGCGCCTCCACCACGTGCACCTGCGCCCCCAGCTTGGCATAGGTGATGCCCAGCTCCAGGCCGATATACCCCGCGCCCACCACCACCAGCTGGCCCGGCACGGTCTTGGGCGACAGCGCTTCCGTCGCACCGACCACCTTCCCACCGAATGGCATGAAGGGCAATTCGGTGGCGTGCGAGCCGGTGGCCAGCAACAGGTGCTCGCAGCCGATGCGCTGCGGGCTCTCGCCATCGCGCACCACTTCGACGGTCTTGCCATCGACGATATTGGCCCAGCCCTTGACGACGCGCACGCCGCTTTTCTTCAGCAGTGCCGCCACGCCGCCCGTCAGGCGGCCGACGATGCCGTCTTTCCACAGCACGGTCTGGCCGATGTCGATGCGCGGCGCCTGCACCGAAATGCCCAGCGCCGAGCCGCTGGCGTAATGGCTGGCTTTTTCGAATTCATCGGCCGCATGGATCAGCGCCTTGGACGGAATGCAGCCGACGTTGAGGCAGGTGCCGCCCAGTTCACCGGCTTCGACCAGCGTGGTGGGAATGCCCAGCTGGCCGGCGCGGATGGCCGCGATATAGCCGCCAGGACCGCCGCCGATCACCAGCAGCGTAGTGGTATGTTGGTTCATTGTTACTCCACAAAGAGCATCGCTGGGCATTCCAGCAAGGCGCGGATCGCTTGTACGAACTGGGCCGCGTGCATGCCGTCGATCACGCGATGGTCGAACGAGGACGACAGGTTCATCATCTTGCGGATCACCAGCCCGCCATTGCGCACCACGGGCCGCTCCACGATCTTGTTGACACCGATGATGGCCACTTCTGGATGGTTGATCACCGGCGTGGTGACGATGCCGCCCAGCGCGCCCAGGCTGGTGATGGTGATGGTCGAACCGGACAACTCCTCGCGCGTGGCCTTGCCGGTACGGGCGGCATCGGCCAGCCGGCCGATCTCGGCGGCGCACGACCACAGGTCGCGTGCCTCGGCATGGCGCAGCACCGACACCATCAGGCCGGCGTCGGTCTGGGTGGCCACGCCAAGATGGACGGCGCCGTATTGCGTCACGAAACCGGCATCGTCATCGAAGCGCGCGTTCATCTGCGGGAACTGGCGCAATGCGACCACCAGGGCGCGCGCCAGCAAGGGCAGCACGGTCAGCTTGCCGCGCTCCTTGCCCCACTGCTCGTTCATGCGCGCGCGCAGGCTCTCCAGCTCGGTGACGTCGATCTCCTCGACATACGAAAAATGCGGGATGCGGCGCTTGGCGTCCTGCATCTTCTGCGCGATCTTGCGGCGCAGGCCGATGAGCGGAATGGTCTGCTCCGTGTGGATTTCGCGGTAGCCGCCCGTAACGGCGGCAGCCGCGCCTTGCGCGCCACGTGCCACGTAGGCGTCCAGGTCAGCATCCAGGATACGGCCGGCCGGGCCGCTGCCATGCACGAACTGCAGTTCAACGCCCATATCCCATGCGCGCTTGCGCACGGCGGGCGAGGCGAGCGGACGTTCGCCCGCCACGCGCGCCACGCGGGTGGGCGCGGACGCGTGCGCCGGCGCGGCGTGCGCGCCCACGGCAGGCGCCGCCGCGGGCTTGGCGGCCACCGGCGCCGAGGAGGCAGGCGCCGGAGCAACCGGTGCGACAGCCGCCACGGAAGCCGGCGCCGCTGCCACAGGCTGGGCCGGCGCAGCAGCAGCACCAGCAGCACCAGTACCCGCAGCGGTTTGCGGTTTCAAGTTACCCGCGCCTTCCACTTCAATATGGATCAGGTCCGCGCCCACCGCCATCACCTGCCCCGCCGCGCCACCGAGCATGGCCACGGTGCCGTGCACCGGCGAGGGAATCTCAATGGTGGCCTTGTCGGTCATGACGTCGGCCAGCACCATGTCCTCGGTGACGGCGTCGCCTACCTTGACATGCCACATGACCAGTTCAACTTCCGCAATGCCTTCGCCGATGTCCGGCATCTTGATGACATGAATACCCATCTTTATGCCTCCACCGCACGTTTGAAGGCCGCGCCCACGCGCGCCGGCCCCGGAAAATACGCCCACTCCTGCGCGTGCGGGTAAGGCGTATCCCACCCCGTCACACGTTCGATCGGCGCTTCCAGATGGTAGAAGCAATGCTCCTGCACCAGCGATACCAGCTCGGCGCCGAAGCCGCAGGTGCGGGTGGCCTCATGCACCACCACGCAGCGGCCGGTCTTCTTGACGGAGGCGACGATGGTCTCCAGGTCCAGCGGCCACAGGCTGCGCAGGTCGATAATCTCGACATCGATGCCAGTCTCGCGCGCCGCCGCCTCGCATACCCACACCATGGTGCCGTAAGCGAGCACGGTGAGCTGCTTGCCGGGCCGGAAAATGGCCGCCTTGTCGAGCGGTACCGTGTAATAGCCCTCGGGCACCTCGCCCAGCGGATTCTGCGACCAGGGCACGACCGGCTTGTCGTGGTGGCCGTCGAACGGTCCGTTGTACAGCCGCTTGGGTTCCAGGAAGATCACCGGATCGTCGTTCTCGATCGAGGAAATCAGCAGGCCCTTGGCGTCGTAGGGATTCGACGGCATCACCGTGCGCAGGCCGCAGACGTGGGCGAAAACGGCCTCCGGGCTCTGGCTGTGGGTCTGGCCGCCGTAGATGCCGCCGCCGCATGGCGTGCGGATGGTGATGGGCGCGGTAAAGTCGCCCGCCGAACGAAAGCGCAGGCGCGCCGCCTCGGACACGATCTGATCGTAGGCCGGATAGATGTAGTCGGCGAACTGGATCTCGATGCACGGCCGCAGGCCATACGCGCCCATGCCGATGGCCACGCCGACGATGCCGCCTTCGGAAATCGGCGTATCGAATACGCGCGAGGTGCCATACTTCTTTTGCAGCCCTTCGGTGCAGCGGAACACGCCGCCGAAATAGCCCACATCCTGGCCAAAAACGACCACCTGTTCATCCTTCTCCAGCATCACGTCCATCGCGGAACGCAGCGCCTGGATCATGGTCATCGGAGTTTTCACTGTATTTTCCGCCATCTCAGATCCCCAGTTGCTGACGTTGCACGCGCAAGTGTTCGGGCAATTCCTTGTAGATGCCATCGAACATTTCGGCAGGACTAAACGTGTGGCCGCTGGCCATGGTGCCGTACTGCTCGGCCTCCTTCTGCGCGGTCAGCACTTCCGCCTCCAGCCGCTTCTGCGTTTCCTCGTGCTCCTGTTCCGACCAGGCGCCGGCCTTGATCAGGTACTGCTTCAGGCGGGCGATCGGATCGCCCAGCGGGAAATGCGACCAGTCATCGGCGGGACGGTATTTCGATGGATCGTCCGAGGTCGAGTGCGGGCCGGCGCGGTAGGTCACCCATTCGATCAGGGTGGGACCGAGGTTGCGGCGGGCCCGCTCGGCGGCCCAGCACGAGGCCGCGTACACGGCCAGGAAGTCATTGCCATCGACGCGCAGCGAGGCGATGCCGCAGCCCACGCCACGGGCGGCGAAGGTGGTGTCCTCGCCGCCGGCGATGGCCTGGAAGGTGGAGATGGCCCACTGGTTGTTGACCACGTTCAGGATCACCGGCGCGCGGTAGACGTGGGCGAAGGTCAGGGCCGTATCGAAGTCCGCCTCGGCCGTGGCGCCGTCGCCTATCCATGCCGACGCGATCTTGGTGTCGCCCTTGATGGCCGAGGCCATGCCCCAGCCCACGGCCTGGATGTACTGCGTGGCCAGGTTGCCGGAAATGGAGAAGAAGCCGGCCTTCTTCACCGAATACATGACCGGTAACTGGCGGCCCTTGAGCGGGTCACGTTCGTTCGACATCAGCTGGCAGATCATGTCGACCAGCGGATAATCGCGCACGATCAGGATGCTTTGCTGGCGGTAGGTGGGGAAGCACATGTCGTCCACATTGAGCGCCAGCGCCTGCGCGGTGCCGATGGCCTCCTCGCCCAGGCTCTGCATGTAGAACGACATCTTCTTCTGGCGCTGCGCCATCAGCATGCGGCTGTCGAAGATGCGGGTCTTCATCATGGCGCGCAAGCCCTTGCGCACGACTTCGATATCGATTTGCGGCACCCAGGGCCCGACGGCGTTGCCGTCGGCGTCGAGCACGCTGATCAGCGAATAGGCCAGGTCGCGCGTGTCCATGGGAATCACGTCGACCTCGGGCCGGCGCACGGCGCCGGCCGGCGACAGGCGCAGATAGGAAAAATCGGTGTTACAGCCTGGCCGTCCCGTGGGTTCGGGCACGTGCAGGCGTAAGGGTTCGCCCTTGCTCATTCTCATTCCTTCATGTGCGATGGTGTCGCACTTATGGTGGTCAGTCCTGGTGGGCTTGGGGCGGGTAGCGGCGGCCGGCCAGGACTGTGGAATCGCCCGCCGCGGCTGGCGCAACGGGCACGAAAATATTTTCTGGAAAGCAAGCGGAGAGTAACATGCTTTGCCGTCCGCAAAAAGAGGGGTTCGCTTTTTCCTTGTGGTCGGGAAAGGCCATACCGTCCACCGCGTTACGCTGCGCCAGCCTCCCCCACAGGTAGATACAACGTCAACGCTGCATTTGCCGTGCGTCGGAACCCGTATCCTTTGTAGAACCCCACGGCTTGGGCATCCTTGGCGTCCACCACCAGCACACGCACTCCCATTGTCCGCCGTACTGAACATGCTAGGTTGACCGCGTGCCCCAACAACAACCGGCCATAGCCTTTGCCCTTCTCAGCTTGCGATACTGCCAGCCGTGCCACCCGAACAGCCGGTACTGGATAAGCTGGCAAGCGCTTACGGTCCTCTTCGCGAAGTTCATACAGGTAGAGCTGGGCTGCCGACAGTGTGCAGTAGCCCAAAATGCGCGTTGGCTGGGTATCGTCGATCAGCACATGGGTCGTAGCGATACCGTCACGCTGATGCTGGCCGGCGCGTTGGCGCAGGTAGTCATCCAGGGCGACGACGCCGCAAGTGAAACTGCCCCGATCGTGGCTTGCGCCATCAAGAACAGTGAATGTCAGGGCCATGGATCAGCGCTGCGATAGCTGCGCAGCCTCATCCATCGCCTGCTTCAGGCGGTCACTGGGTTCGAATGGCGCGTCCAGTGCGGCAAGGAATCGCCGCGACTCCTGCTCAGAGAGCGTGACGATGCTATCGGCTGCGATGGTGGCATCCGCCTCACGTAACACGGCGTCGCGCACGAAGGCGGACACCGGCATCCCACGAAGGGCGGCGGCCTTGGCGATACGATCTTTCTCGCGCGATTCCAGGCGAAGATCCAGGCGGGCGGTAGCAGTCGTCATGACAATCTCCTCTCGTACGGGATTCTACCGTACAAGACCGCGTCTCCGGCTTATTTCATCAGCGTGTCTGATATGATGAAACAAGTGGCTGCCGAAAGCTCGCCCTCTATCTGCCGGAAAGTCTCCATGCCTGCCATTACCGCACCATCTTTCATCCACCAGATCTGCAAACCGTTTCTTCGCGACCGATTGATGCACCTGCTGCTGATCGCCGCCATCGCCCTTTCCCTCCTGTCACCGCACCCAGTCCCGGAATATCTTACCTGGATCGACTGGCACACCATCGCGACACTGGCCGGCATGTTATTGCTGACCACGGGCATCGAGGCCAGCGGCTACCTGGAACACCTGGGGCGGGTCATCATCAACAAGCTGCGGCAGGAACGGGCACTGGCGCTGTTTCTCGTCACCGCCTCGACCGTATTGTCCACCGTGCTCACCAACGACATCGCGCTGTTTATCGTCGTTCCCCTGACCGTGGGCCTGACCGGCATCAGCAACTTGCCGGTCGGCCGGCTGGTCATCTTTGAAGCGTTGGCGGTCAACGCCGGCTCATTGCTGACCCCGATAGGCAACCCGCAGAACATCCTGTTATGGCAGCGCTCGCATTTGTCCTTCGCCGATTTCACGTGGCACATGGCGCCACTGGCGCTGGCGATTTTCGCGCTGTTGCTGCTGGCGACCTGGCTATGCTTCCCGAAGCAAGTGATCCACGCGGAATTGAAGGACGACGCCACGTCCTACAGCGCGGCGCTGCTCAGGACGTGCGCGCTGCTCTATGCCGCGTTCCTGGCCACGGTTGAACTGGGTTATCCCGGATGGGGCCTGGTTGGCGTGGGCGTCGCGGTGTTGCTGTTCTGCCGGGAGATCATCGCCAAAGTCGACTGGTCCCTGATCCTGGTGTTCATCCTCATGTTTGTCGACATCCATTTGCTTTCCCAGCTGGCGTTGGTTCAGGCCTGGGTGGAAGGAATTCCGCAATTTACGCCTCTGAAGCTGTATGCGGCCGCCCTGCTCGGCTCGCAGGTCATCAGCAACGTTCCGGCGACTATCCTGCTGGTGCAATATTCGACGGCCTACAAGGTGATCGCCTACGGCGTCAACGCGGGCGGGTTCGGACTGGCGATCGGATCGCTGGCCAATATCATCGCCCTGCGCATGGCGCCCGAGCGCCATTTGTGGCTGCGCTTTCACCTCTACTCCTTCCCGTTCCTGGTCCTGTCGGGGCTGATCGGCTGGCTGCTGCTGGCTGCTGCCTGACTGCTATCTCAGGCGAGTGCCCCCTGGCGGCCGCAGGTTGAACGCCGGCAGCCAGCGTTTGGCCGCAATTGCACGCAGATTTACAAATGCTTTCCATTGAAACGATTTAAACCTGTATCGTGCGCGCCTCAGCAAGTAGGCTAATGGACTCGGCATTGGCCAGCATTGCTTGCGGTCGCCAGGGGACGGTTGCGTCCCCGGCTGTTCCGCGCCGTTCGCGCATGCGTAGAGGCAACTCGGCGCGTCGCCGGACGGACGACTGGCCAGGCGCAATTCCATCGACAGGAGTCTCTTTTGCTAGACCTTAAAAATACCCAGGCGGCGACAGTCATCAAAGTGATCGGCATTGGCGGTGCCGGCGGCAACGCCGTCAACCATATGGCCGCCTCCGGACTGTCCACTTTCGAATTTATCTGCGCCAATACGGACGCGCAGGCACTGTCCCAAACCCGCGTCGAAAAACGTATCCAGCTCGGCGAAAGCGGCCTTGGCGCCGGCAGCGACCCGATCGTCGGCCGCGAAAAGGCCCTGCGCGAACGCGCGGCCATCGCCGACGCCATCAAGGGCGCGCATATGCTGTTCCTCACCGCGGGCATGGGGGGCGGCACCGGCACCGGCGCCGCCCCCGTGGTTGCCGAAGTGGCCCGCGAGATGGGCATCCTGACGGTCGGCGTGGTATCGAAGCCCTTCGAATTCGAAGGCCCGCGGCGCATGCGGGTGGCCGAGGAAGGCATCGCCTTGCTGGCGAAATGTGTCGATTCGCTCGTCATCGTCCTCAACAGCCGCCTCGAAGAAGTGTTGGGCGGCGATGCCACGCAAAAGCAGGCGTTCGCCGCCGCCGACGATGTGTTGAGCAAGGCGGTTGCCGGGATCGCGGAAATCATCACCGTGCCAGGCATGATCAACGTCGACTTCGAGGATGTGCGCACGGTCATGCGCCTGTCCGGCATCGCCATGATGGGTTCCGCCCAGCACGCCGGCGAGGACCGTGCCATCAAGGCGGCCGAGGAGGCGATCTCCTGCCCGCTGCTCGACGGCTCCAACCTGCACGCGGCGCGCGGGCTGCTGGTCAACATCACGGCATCCGAAGAAACACTGAAACTGCGTGAAACCAAGCAGGTAATGAACGTGATCTGCGCACAGGTCAGCGACGACGCCATGATCAAATTCGGCGCGGTCTTCGACGACGCGCTGGGCGACGCCATGCGGGTGACCGTGGTCGCCACCGGCTTGAACCGGCCCGGCGACCTGGCTGCCGGCTCCAGGCGATTGTCGGTGTCGCGCCTGGCGCCGGGCGGGGGCCCAGGGCCGGGCTCGCCTAACCAGGTGCGCGGCGCCGTGCTGAGGGAGCCGGTCTCATCGGTGGTGCCGCGCCAGGCCGCATCCTAGGCGGCCAGCCACAGGCTGCCGCCCTGCCCCTGCATGCTTACTGCGCTGCGGACAATGCGGTCTTGATCTGCGCCAGCGAGCTGGGATCTTCGATGGTGGTCAGGTCGCCCGGATCGCGCCCTTCGCAGACGGCCTGTATCGAACGGCGCAACAGCTTGCCGGAGCGGGTCTTGGGCAAGGCGTGGATGAACACCACGCGCGCCGGCCGGGCGACGGCGCCGAGCTGCTGGTCGACCACGCCCATGATTTCCTTTTCCAGTGCCGCGCTGGCTTCGGCGCCGGCGGCCGCGTCCGGATGCTTGAGCACCACGAACGCCACCGCCACCTGCCCCTTGAGCTGGTTTTCAACCCCGACCACCGCCACCTCGGCCACGTTGGCATGGGACGAAATGCTCTCCTCGATCTCGCGCGTACCCAGGCGATGGCCGGCGACGTTGATCACGTCGTCGGTGCGTCCGAGTATGAAGTAATACCCTTGCGCATCGCGGATGCCCCAGTCAAAGGTGGAATAGACCTGCTTGCCGTTGATCTTGCTCCAATAGGTGGACAGGAAGCGCTGGTCGTCGCCATACACAGTCTGCAAACAGCCCGGCGGCAACGGCCCCTCGATGACGACCACGCCCTTCTCATTGGCGGCGCAATCTTCGCCCGTGGCCTCGTTCTGAATCTTGACCTTGTAGCCGAACACGGGCACACCGGGGCTGCCCAGTTTGGTCGGCTGGTCTTCAATGCCCTTGGCGATGGACAGGATGGGCCAACCGGTCTCGGTCTGCCAGTAATTGTCGATAATCGGTACGCCCAGCGCGTTGGCGATCCAGTTCGAGGTGGTTTCGTCGAGCGGCTCGCCGGCCAGGTACAGGGCCTTGAGCGAGGACAAGTCGTACTTGCTCATCAATTCCGCCGGCTGCTTCTTCAGCACGCGCACCGCGGTGGGGGCCGAGAACATGCGGGTGACCCGGTATTTCTCGACGATGCTCCACCAGATGCCGCCGTCGGGCGAGGTCGGCAAGCCCTCGTACATGATGGTGGCCATGCCCGCGATCAGGGGGCCGTACACGATGTAGGAATGGCCGACCACCCAGCCGATGTCCGAGGTCGAGAAGAAGGCTTCGCCCGGTTTGGCGCAGAAAATATGCTTCATCGACGACGCCAATGCGACCGCATAACCGCCCACGTCGCGCTGGACGCCCTTCGGCTTGCCGGTCGTGCCGGAGGTGTACAGGATGTAGGACGGCTCGTTCGATTCGAGCCAGGTGACGGGCACATCGGCGTCCAAGTGCTGGGCGCGCTGACTGGCGTAGTCCACGTCGCGTTCCGGTACCAGCGTCATCGGTACCAGGCCACGGTCAACCAGCAGCACGTTGGCCGGCTTGAAACTGGCCTGGGCGATGGCCGCGTCGAGCAGGGGCTTGTACGGTACCGGCTTGCCGCCGCGCGAACCGGCGTCGGCAGAAATGACCAGTTTGGGCTGCGCGTCGTCGATCCGCGTGGCCAGGCTGTGGGATGCGAAGCCGCCGAACACCACCGAATGGACCGCGCCGATGCGGGCGCAGGCCAGCATCGCGAACGCCGCCTCGGCGATCATCGGCATATAGATCAGCACGCGGTCGCCCTTGCCAACGCCCAACCCGCTCAGGATGGCCGCCATGCGGCACACTTCCGCGTGCAATTGCTTGAAGCTGTACACCTGCTCCTGGTGGGTTTCGGTCGAGATGGCGATCAGCGCCGGCTGCTCGCCCTGCGTTGCCAGCCAGCGATCGACGGCGTTGTGGCACAGGTTGGTACGCCCATCGACAAACCACCGGGCAAACGGCGCCTTGCTGTAGTCGAGCACCTGGCTGTAGGGCGTCTGCCAATCGATGGCCTGGGCTTCCTTGCCCCAGAACTTAGCCGGTTCGTCAATGGATTCTTGGTAGAAATCTGCGTAGCTCATGTCGTCTCCAGGTATTTTGATTGCCGTTTCATTCAGCGCGCTGCACCGTACTGTCATGGTCGCTAGTGCAATTGCCGTGCCAAACGATGAGCTGGGCATCGCGGACCGGGAGACCGTCAATATAATCCTTTCCATTCAATTACTTGAAAACAGAATTGATTAATATCATTATCATTTGTGCATACAAATCATGTATTTTTTCCGCTGCGTTTGTTTCATTCCGTGTTGCATGTAATTTTCATCACGCCAAGGCGAAACACAATGAAACACAAAATGAAACAAATAGGCCATTCGGCCAGCAGTGGCAATGCCTCGCAGCGCCACCGCCCTGCCTTACAATGGCAGGTCCGGCAGTGGCGCGGCGTGCGGGCAGCTCCAGTGCCCACTTCCTGGTGCCCATTTACCGCATGCGGCCCGCGCCGCCCCATCCAGAAAGGCAGACAGCGCATGAGCTTCCCTGATTTTTTCGACCAGGCCCCCACCATCACCGTCCATGACGGCCTGGCCGAGTTCCTTGGTGCTTGCACCGACGGCATGATCACCTACCGCTATATCGACGCCGTCAAGCTGGCCGGGCACTCGTGTCCGACGGTCGCCGGCGCCTACCTCATGACGCGGCGTGCCTTGCGCGCCTTGTACCCCGACGGCACACCGGAACGGGGCGCGCTGCGGGTACGGTTCGCGGCGGCGCAGGACGAAGGCGTGAGCGGCGTCATCGGCAGCGTCGTCGGCCTGATCACGGGTGCGGCAGGCATTGGCGGCTTCAAGGGCATCGGCGGTCATTTCCAGCGCCAGCATCTGCTGCAATTTGACAGCGGCGATGCGGGCGAGGTGGTGTTCGAACGTAGCGATAATGGCGCGGCGGTCAGGCTCAGCATGCACATGCAACGGGTCGCGGCCGACCCGGGCATGAGTGTCCTGCTGAGAAAGATCCTCGATGGCCTCGCCGCGCCGGACGACAGGCACACCTTCGCCACCATGTGGCAGGACCGTGTCCAGCGCATCCTGATCGATCACGCGGACGACCCTGACCTGTTCACCGTCACGTCCGTCGCGCCACCGGCAACGCAGTGACGGCATGAACGGCTCGCGCAGCCCTGCAAACACACCGGCGTACGCCGGGCTGGACCAGCTATTGGCGGCGGTGCGCCAATGCCGCGCCTGTGAGGCCCAGCTGCCTCTCGGGCCCCGGCCAGTGTTGCAGGCGGGCGCATCGGCGCGCATCCTCATCGTCGGGCAGGCGCCCGGCGCACGCGTGCATGCCTCGGGCATCCCTTGGGATGACGCAAGCGGAGCGCGCCTGCGCCAATGGCTGGGTCTGGAGGCGGGCAACTTTTACGATGCCTCGTCCATTGCGATCATTCCGATGGGATATTGTTATCCGGGCCGGGGGCAAAGCGGCGACCTGCCGCCGCGGCGCGAATGTGCCACGCTGTGGCTCGATCAGCTGTTGGCCGAATTGCCCCATATTGAACTGACCTTGCTGATCGGCCTGCATGCGCAACGGCACTTCCTGGGCAGCGGCCGCAAATCGTCATTGACGGAGACGGTGCGGGCATGGCGCGAGTTCGGCCCGCGCTATTTGCCATTGCCGCATCCCTCGCCGCGCAACACGCCGTGGTTCCAGCGTCATCCCTGGTTCGAGCGCGAACTGTTGCCGGCGCTACGCGAACGGATCGCGTCGCTTACTGCGGTGTGACCACGGCCGCGGCAACGATGCGCACAGTAGCAGTAGCAGTAGCAGTAGCAGTAGCAGTAGCAGTAGCATCGTGCCGTCTCACGCCAGGAAATGGAATCAACCGTCCTGCAGCTGCAATAAAGCCTCGCGCAACACGACAGCCTGATTGTGTTCCGGGTCCTTCGCGCCATACACCAGCGTGACCGGCTGGCCAGCGGCGTCGGCCAGCAGGCTACGCATGCGTTGCAATTGCTCGTCAGTATGCAGTTCGGCCAGATAGCGTTGCTGGAAGGCTTCCCAACGCTGGGGATCGTGGCCGAACCATTTGCGCAATGCGTCGCTCGGCGCGATGTCGCGCATCCACTGCGCCAATGCGAGCGTTTCCCGGCTGCGCCCGCGAGGCCAGACGCGGTCGACCAGGATCCGGTAGCCGTCATCCGGGCTCGCGTCGTCATACGCTCGCTTGATCAGGATTGTCGAAGGCTTACGCTTGGTAAGTGCCATGCCCTGCTCCATCGCGGTCCTGTCTTACACACCATCTCGTTGTCGACCTTAAAGTAACCGTGGACAGCCGCGTTGCGCATCTGATAGACGGACGCAAGCGGTAACTTCAGTTGTTACGTTAAGAACTCCGGATAGCGATTCAGGATGTTGTTGCAGGCTTCGCCCGTTATCTCCCGGCAGGAACCAAGCCTGACACCGAATTGTGGCACCGATTCGTTGCCAGAGGTGCCGGACGAAAAAGAGCCCGTGAAATCACGGGCTTAGGTATGTGTTATTTCCAGCAGTTGCCGGACATCGAATCACTCCCCCAATGATCAATAAGCTCGCTAAACATTTGATTTTGTTCGATTTTCCTGCCGACGAAAAGTGAGATACCATCAAAATGCCGTCACCCCAACCAATCCACCGCCCTGGGTCGTCCGCGCGTGGCGGGACATGCACCGGGCGTGGGCGCGGCACCATTCGGCGCTTCAATCAATCTCGACGGCACCCGCTCGCCATGATTCGAGGGTATCATCAAGTGAATATTTCTTCAGCTTCAGGTAGAGCGTGCTCTTGGCCATGCCCAGCTGCTTGGCCGCCAGCGTCGCATTCCCAGCTGTACTCTGCAGTGCCTGACATATTTGGTCGAATTCGCTCTTTTCACGCGCGCTCAGACCGGCCCGCGCAGCCAGCACGACGGGCCGTTCGTTCGCCGGCGCTGGCGCGTTCGTTTTGCCGCGTATTTCCGGCGGCAAGTCCTGCACGCCGATCACGCTGCCGGGCACCGTCAGCACCAGACTCTCCACTACGTTGCGCAACTCACGAACATTGCCTGGCCACCCATAGTCCTCCAATTGCACCAATGCCTGGAAATCCAGCGTCTTCGCGGGAATCTCATGCAATTCGCACAACTGGCGCACGAACAGACGCGCCAGCTCACCGGCATCGCCACGGCGCTCGCGCAGCGGTGGAATGCGGATGCTCGTCACCGAGACACGATAGAACAAGTCCATACGGAAGCGTCCATTGGCCACCTCCTGGCGCAGGTCGCGATTGGTGGCGGTAATCAGGCGAAAGCGGATTTGGCGCGGCCGCGTATCGCCGAGGCGATAGATCTGACCGTCTTCCAGCACACGCAGAAATTGCGGCTGCAGGTCCAGTGGCATCTCCCCCAGCTCGTCGAGAAACAGGGTACCGCCCTCGGCCGCTTCGATCTTGCCCGCCATCCCGCCACGCCGCGCCCCCGTGAAAGCGCCCTCCACATGGCCAAACAGCTCACTGGCGAGCAAGTCGCGATTCAGGCCGCCGCAATTGAGCGCGATGAAAGGTCCGTCGTGCACCCGGCTGGCGGCGTGGATACCGCGGGCGAACACCTCCTTGCCAACGCCCGTTTCGCCGAGCAACAGTACCGAGACACGCGATTTTGCCAGCCGCACCGCTTTTTCAACCGATTCGCGCAATTCCACGCTGCGTCCAATCGCCCCGGAAAATTGCAGGTCCGCATCCACTTCCGGCGCGCCCACGGGCGTGGTTTTGACCCGGTGTTTGAGGCCGGGCGCGGGAACCCGCACCATGCTGCCAACCCGCTCGCCCTTATCGAAAATCGGCTCGATCCATTCCGGCCGCAGCCACGCCGGCAGCGTCTCCTTGCCGGCAGGCTCATGCACGCCGTCGACGCCGATCAATCTACTCGGCCGGTTCAGGTCAAGCGGATGCCCCATCGAGGCCAGCAAGGCGGGGGCATGCTCGTTGAGCTTGATCGGCAGACCATGCCGATCCACCAGAATCGCGCCGCTACCATCGGCACTGGCAAAACGGCCGATCGAGCGCTCAATCAATTGATACCGGAATTGCATCTCCTTCTTGGTCAAGTAGCTCTCGATGCGGTTCGCGATCGTCACAACCAAGGACAAGCTATGGCGCGAGTAGCTGCTGCTCAACCCGGACACATCGATGACGCCCAGTACCCCGCCGGCGAGTGGATCGCGTATCACCGAAGCGGAGCAGGTCCAGCGCTTGATCCCCTCGCAAAAATGCTCCTGCGAGTGGATCTGTACCGGCTGGCCCGATGACAACGCCGTGCCGATCGCGTTGGTGCCGCATTCGGCCTCATTCCAGCTCGCGCCGGGAAGCAGATGCACTTTTTCGGCCGGCGCCATCGCGGCCCAGTCGCCTTCGACATCCAGCACCACCCCACGCTGGTCGGTCAGCACCATCACGGTGCCCGTCTCGGTGAGAAAATCACTGGCCAGCAACATCACCGGCTTGGACGCTTCGATCAAGTCCCAATTTTGCTGGCGCAGCTCGGAGATGCCCAGCTCTCCCAGCGGACTGGGTGCCTGGCTGATGGTGGGATCAACGTTCGCGCCAACGCAGCGGCGCCAGGAATCTTCGACCAGGCAACGCAGCGCATCAGGCGGGGCGCCGCCGTTCTTGAGAAATTGTTCCCACGTGGCCTGCACCTTCTGGTCGTGCTCGGGCCGCGAAAACCTGTCTCGCATATTAATGTGTTCGTTCATGTCCCCTCCTTGTTCTTTTGTCAAAAAGAACATTTTTCCGCATTTATATTGTTGCGGTTTTTTTATTCTAAATACTCATAGGGACTAGTGCTGAGCAGCGACTGCTTGCGCCTGTCCAATGTCTGTACCGGTACCTGCGCGGTCTCTCACCTAACCTTGTGCCGCGCGGCGCAACGAATTTGCTGCCGTTTTCGAATGAGATGGACTGGATCACGTCGAACTCGGTTTATTCTATAGTACTTTATTGCAGAGAACGCGGCCGCATATCACACCAGTCGACGCGGCGCGCGCGTATCAGGCATCAGCCGGCCCGCCGTGTCAGCGGGCGCACAGCGCAATCAGAACAGAACCTGGCCGCCCCCCTTCAGCAGAAGCATCTGGCGCGCTTCGTCCGGCGTTGCAATCTCCAGCGACAAGCCGGCGAGCACCTGTCGTATCTGACGCACCTGATCGGCATTCGACTCGGCCAACCGGCCCGGCGCTATCCATAGCGAATCCTCCAGCCCGACGCGTACGCTTGCGCCTTGCATCGCGCCCATCGTCGCCAGTGGAATCTGGTTACGGCCGGCACCGAGGATCGACCACACAAAATCGTTGCCAAATAAGCGCTCGGCGGTGCGCTTCATGTGCATCAAGTCTTCCGGATGCGCACCGATTCCACCAAGCAGGCCAAACACACTCTGGATGAAAAAAGGCGGTGCAGCCAGCTTGCGGTCGACAAAATGGGCCAGGTTGTACAGGTGCGAAATGTCGTAGCACTCGAATTCGAAGCGGGTGCCATGCGCGCCGCACGTCGCGAGCATATATTCGATGTCGGCAAATGTATTCTTGAAAACCAGGTCGCGGCTATTGTCCAGGTGCGCGAATTCCCACGGGTGCCTGAACTGTTTGAAGCGATCGAGCATCGGGAACAGGCCGAAATTCATTGATCCCATGTTGAGTGACGCGAGCTCAGGCTGAAAAAATTGAACCGGTCGCAGCCGTTCCTGGACCGTCATGTGGGGACTGCCACCGGAGGTGATATTGATCACCACGTCCGAACGTCGCTTGATGTCCGGCAAAAACTGCGCGAAGATGGCCGGGTCCTGGGTAGGCCTGCCGTCGACCGGATCGCGTGCATGTAGATGAATGATGGCGGCACCGGCTTGCGCCGCGTCCACTGCCGCATCGGCGATCTCGGCCGGCGAAACCGGCAAATGGGGCGACATCGACGGCGTGTGGATGGCGCCGGTCACGGCGCAGGTAATGATGACCTTGCGGGATTGCGTCATAGGAGCTCCATAAAGGGGACTGAGGGTGGTTGGAAATCGTCGCCAGACGGGCCGCACGTCATCTCTGTCGACCTGTTCTTAAGCGTAAGAAGGGCGTGATCATCGAGGCCGCCAAGATGGACGCTGCGCGGCCACCCATCGCGTAGCGCCGCCGTCGCCTGCGCCCGATCGCCCGGCCCGGCCAACTGCTCCAACAGGCACCACGCCGCCGCGCCGGCATCCTCGATGGTGCATTTGGCCGTCCTCGGATACAGCATGGCGTTGATCGGCCCTACGACCAGCAGCTGGCACATGTTCATTTGACCGCCTCCAGAATGCTCACATAGTTGGCCACCGCCGCGCCGCCCATGTTGAACACGCCGGCCAGCTGAGGCGCCCGCACCTGCATGTCGCCCGCCATGCCGCACAACTGCATCGCGGCCAGTACGTGCATGGACACCCCGCTGGCGCCGATCGGATGTCCCTTTGCCTTCAAGCCGCCGGAAGGATTGACCGGCAGCGCGCCGTCGGCGAACACCAGTCCGCTGTCGAGCACGCTCGCCCCCTGCCCCGGCGCGGCCAGGCCCATCGCCTCGTAAGTCAGTAGTTCGGCGATCGTGAAGCAGTCGTGCACTTCGGCCAGCGAAAGGTCGCGCACGGTGCAGCCAGCACCGGCCAGCGCCTGCGACCAGGCCCGGCGCGGCCCCTCGAAGGTGACCATATCGCGCCGCGAGATCGGCAGGAAATCATTGACTTGCGCACGGGCGCGAAAGCGCACCGACTTCTTCATCGCGCGCGCCGTGTCGGCGTCGGCCAGCACCAGCGCGGCCGCGCCGTCGGACACCAGCGAGCAGTCGCTCATGCGCAGCGGCGCGGCGATCAGCGGGTTCTTATCGGAAACGGTGTTGCAGAACTCGAAGCCGAGGTCCTTGCGTATCTGCGCGTAGCGGTTGCGCGCGCCGTTTGCATGGTTCTTGGCGGCGATGCGCGCCAGCGTGGCGCCATGTTCTCCATAGCGCGCAAAGTAGGCTTGCGCGGCCTGCGCGAAAATAGCCGGGAAGCTCAGCCCGCGCGCCGCCTCTTCCGGCACATAGCTGGCATGGGCCAGGATCCGCGTCACTTCGGCCCCGGCCACGCCGGACATCTTCTCGGCCCCTATCACGAGTGCCAGCTTGGCCCGCTTCGATTCGATCGCATCGATGGCGGCATACACTGCCGCCGCGCCTGAGGCGCAGGCGTTCTCCACGCGGGTGGCCGGCTTCCAACGCAAGCCATCATCCGCCTGCAGCGCCATCGACGAACAGAACAGGTCAGGCACCAGCCCGCCATTAAAATTGCCGAGCCAGATTGCATCGATCTCGGCGGCCGTCACGCCGGCGTCGGCGACGGCTGCGCGCGCAACGGCGACGATGAGCGCCTCCAGGTCCTGTGCCTGTTTGCCAAATGGGGTATGTCCCCATCCGACGATATGTGCTGTCATCAATTTTCCTTTGTGGGTTCACCTGCGGCGACTGCCCCGCGCTCGCGGCGGGGCAGTCGCGGGCTGCTTACTTGCCGCCGGTTGCCACCTG
Organism: Burkholderiaceae bacterium; assembly: GCA_035254005.1. GTDB lineage: Bacteria > Pseudomonadota > Gammaproteobacteria > Burkholderiales > Burkholderiaceae_D > Rugamonas. The sequence goes on from DATFBD010000073.1 coordinate 58,273, forward strand.
CTCCAGCTTTTCAAGCGAGACATCCGACTCCTTGACGCCCTTGGGATTGGCTTTCATGTTGGCGGCCCAGGTTGTCGAGTGGTGGCGCTTGACGTCGATCACATGGCCGACCACCGGCATGACTGCCTTGTAGCCGTCTTCGCCCACGTCCGGACGGTTCTGGAAAATCATGTATTTCCAGAATTCGCCTTTTTGGTCATACACCTCGGCCAGGTAAGGGCGCGGGAAATCGACCTCCAGGTAGACCACCTTCTTGCTGTACGGGTGCTCCGGTGGCGGGGTTCCCTCGACGACATACACTTCGCGCGGCTCCCACACGACGTGCTTGGCGGGATAGAAATACGGCGCGTTCTTCAGGCCGATAGAAGGAAACTCTTCGACCGTATCCTTCTTAGCCACGTCCACGCTCAACTCCGGGCTATGGGCGATGGCAAACACCCAGCGCTTGCCGACCAGCTTGTTGGCGCGGTACTTGGTGGGGAACGCGTCCCAGATATCCCAGTCGTCGTACAGCTGGTCGGTGCCGCCGATCGGGTCCATCCACGCACCGCCCGAAAGCCGGCGCGTGCGGCGCACCGACTTCAAGTAAGCCCAGGTATCGTCCGGCTTGGTCGAGTCGGCCTTGTTGTAGCGGATCGAGAACGTGCCCAGGCCGCGGATGTCCTGCGGGCTGGTGGCGAACAGGTAAGTCTTCTGCGCGATGGAGCCATCACCGACCGTGGTCGCGCCGCCGTCCAGGCGCCCCTCCATGTAGTAGCGGCGCGACTGCCAGCGTTGCACCCGTTCCATGCCCTTGTCGCCTGCGATGAACACAAAGGAGATGTCACGCAGATCCATCGTGGCGCCATAGGTGGCCGCCCTCAGGTTCCAGATGACCTTGTCGCCGGCATTGGGATCGTCCATCTTGATCGCTTCGGGCGGGAACAGCATCCCCGCACTCCAGCCGCTGACTGTACGATCGGCCGGATTGAACTTAACGTTCTTCGCCAGTTTCTGGGTCGCCTCGGTGTATTTCGGATCCATCTGGATCTTCTTCGAGTGAGCGATCGTCATGGTCAGGCCCTGGTTCGTGATCATCCAGGCCATCTTTTCGGGAATCATGCTGCCGACGGTCTTGCCTTCGAAGGTGTCACCCCGGACCTTGTCCAGGTTATCCTTGCCGATGACGGTGCCGGCGGCCAGCTCGGCGGCCTGAGCCCAGCCGGCGGCCAGTCCCATCACGATCAGCGAAACGGCGGCGCGGCGCGCCGCTCCATGCATGCCTTGGTACTTATCGGTATTCAATTTCATCTCCTTGCTTAGAATTGACGGGTCAACCGGAAAACCAGCTGGCTGTTGTTGGCGAAATAGCCGAATAGTTGCGTGCCTGGATTCGTGGTGTCGAACAGCTTGGTACTGGACTGCCTGCTCCACAACGCATCGGCTTCGACCTTCGCGCGCCAGCTGTCGCCGAGAACGAACTCGACCGCGGGGATAAAGAAGCCGCCCCCGTTGTGCAGGTCGACCCCGAGCGCCAGCGAGGGATTGATGGTGTCGCTGGCGTAGTTGAGCAGTGTGAACGCGGTCAGGATCGTGCTGTGCCGCTTCAAGGGCGCGCCATACGCGAACAGGCGCACCAGATCGTCCGACTGGCGGTAATCGAGCACCGTGGTATCGAACAGTTGGATCGACGACAGCGATGGCCGGTTGGTGCCGAGCAGTTGCTGGAAATTCAGGTTCTTGTCGGCCCGCAGCATCGTGGTCAGCGTGTTTTTCTTCATCACGCCCCCCAGGCCCAGGCCGACGTTGCCGGCCACGCCAGGCGCACCGAGCACACCGGTGCCGACGTTGTACGGCTGGTCCTTGGTATAGGCCACTTCGGCGCTCAACACCGTATCGAGCGCGGCGCTGTAACCGCTCACCGTCGTGCCGAACACGTCGATGAGCGGATGGATCAGGTCGAACACCGCGCCGGTCGGCACCTTCATGTACGGCGCGGCGGCCGAGTTGGCCACCGGGTCGCCGGCGAAGGTGCGCACGGCGGCGAACGAATAGTTCAGCGAATCGTAGGTGCCGGACCAGCGCACGCCGCCGGTGACTTTTTTGTAGTCGCCGTCGGGATGGCGGCAGTCGTTGTCAGTCACCGCCGACAGGTCGAAGCCGCGGTAAGGCTGGAAGAACCAACGCCCGCCCCGGATGTCGTAGCTGTTGCCGATATCCTTGCAGGGATCGATGCCGGGCCGCACGAATGCCTGGATCTGGCCGCTGGCGTCCGGCACCTGTATCTTGGTCGACACCAGCCACAGCGGTTTGCGCCACTCCTCGTTTTCGCCTTCGAAGAACAGGCGCCAACTCATGTCATAGCCGTGTACCACATCCATCGCGTGGAAGAAATCGCTCTCGCCCCAGACGATTTGCTGCTTGCCGACGCGCACGGAGGCGATTTCGCCGACGGGAAACTCCGCCCACAGTTCGCGCAACTGGGCATTGTTGTAGTTGTCGGTGATGCTGGCGCTCTCGCCCCCGACGGCGGTGCCGTTCCCGGCCCGCAGGCGCTCGAGATCCTTCAGGAAGCCGGTCTTGAGCTCGCGGTCGGCCCGTCCCACCGCCTTCCATTTGAACGGGCCCGTGGTGGCGTCCAGGTCGATCAGGGCCGAGCCGCGCACCATCGACGGCTTCCATTTGTCGTTGCCGGCCGTTTCGGGCAGGTCCTGCAGATTGAACGAGGCCCAGGCCCGCAGGTAGCCGCCCACGTGGAAGCTGTTGCCCGATTCCCCGGCCGGCTCCGCCGCCGTTTCGGCGTGCGCACTCCACTGGCCCAGGCACAGCGCGATCGCAGCCCCGATCAGATGGCGGCGCAACGCGCCGCCCCCGGATGATTGTTTACTCATGTCTCCTCCTGTTGTTGTGATGGGTGATGCGCTCTGGAGGAGCGCACCGGCGACGGCTACGCCGTCCTGTATTGCGCCTCTGCAATTTCGATCGGATGTCTCCCGCCGCCCACAATGAACGCCGGCCTGAACACGTACACCATGGTCGGCATGACGAACAAGGCGGTCGCCGCTGAGATGCCGAGCCAGATCGCGATCAGGATGCCCATGTCGGCCTGCAGGCGCAGCGACGAGAAGCTCCAGATGATCACGCTCGTGATCAGGGTGATGGCGGTGATCAGCACGCCGCGTCCCGCGCTCAGCAGGGCCTTGGCGATGGCCTGCCCCAGTGTGTTGCCGCCGCGGTGCAGCTCCTCGCGGATGCCGTCCACAATGTAGAAGGTGTAGTCGACGCCCAGCCCGATGCCCAGCGCGACCACCGGCAGCGTGTTGATGTTCATGCCGATCCCTTGCCACGCCATGTAGCTGAAGGTCAGCGTGTTCGACAACAGCACCGGGATCATGAAGAACACCCCCGCCACCGTGGAGCGGTAAGTGATGGCGCAGCAGGCCACCAGCACCAGCAGCGCCAGCGCGATGGCCTCGATCTGGCCCGACAGAATCACCTCGTTGACGGCGGCCAGCACCCCGACCAGGCCGCCGGCCAGGCGGATCTCGACGTCCTTGATCGGATGAGCCGCGATGTAGTCCTGGATGCGGCGCATCGCGGTGCTGATGGTTACGCCCTGATGGTCGCGGAAGTACAGCGTGATGGCACCGTTCCTGGCCTGCGGGTCGGCGAAGCGGTCCATGTCGCCCGGATCGGTGCCGGACACGAACATGTAGACCAGCTCGCCGTTCTCGTTGGCGCTGTTACCCAGCTCCTGGTAGCGCGAATTGCCTTCCCGGACCACCCGCTTCACGGCCGGCAGGATGTCGGTCAGCGAGATGCTGCCGCCGATCTCGGGCTGCGCCTCCATATACTTCTGGAAGTTCTCCATCCATTTGAGCACGGCCGGTTCCTTGAGCGCGCCATCGTTCTTGCCGGACACGACGATGAACATGCGGTCCGAGCCCTGGAACTTGCCGTTGATGGTCGCGGCGTCCAGGTTGTAGCGCGAAGCGGGCCACAGAATGGGCGAGCCCGGATTGGCGTCGCCCACCTTCAGGTTGAAGGCGTAGATGCCCGTCACGACGAACAACAGGCCGGTCGCCGCCAGCACCGTATAGCGCCAGCGGCTCGCGACGATCGCGATGCCCGTGCCCAGCACCCGCTCGAGCAGGGGCGTGATATTGAGCGGATGGACCTTGCGTGCGCCGGTCGGGAACCATGACAGCAGGACCGGCGTCATCAGCAGCGCCGACACCACGATGGAGAACACCCACACCGTGCCGATGTAGGAAATTTTCTGCAGCATCGGGATCGGCGTGAGCGCCACCACCAGCACGCAACCGGCGTCGGCCACCACCGCCAACAGACCCGGCTTGAATAAGTTCTGCAGCGCGACCTTGGCCGCCGCCGCCGCGCTCGGGCTGCCTTGCGCCACTTCGTCATCGAAGCGCGCCACCAGCTGCACCGAGTTGGAGATCGCCTGCGCCGTGATCAGGAAGGCGATCACGATCACCAATGGATCGAGGTGAAATCCCATCAGCCTGGCCGCGCCCAGCGCCCAGCATGCGCTGAGCACGCCCGCCACCAGCGGCAGCAGCGTGCCATGCCAGCTGCGGGTGATCAGCAACAGCAGCGCCACCAGCGCCGCCACGGTGATGAGGAAAATGCGCACCGTCTCGCTCAGGTAGTGGTTGACGATACCGTACAGCATAGGCTCGCCCACCACGCTGACCTTCACGCCATCGCCCTGGGCGGCGTCGGTAATGGCGCTGATCTGGCGGTACACCGTGGAGTAGTCGATGCCGGTGTCGACAAAATCGACCGTGATCAGGGTGGCCTTCATGTCCAGCGACACATAAGCGCCGAACACCAGCGGATTGTTGAGCACCGCTTCCTTGAGCACCGCGATCTCGGCGGCGCCGTTGGGCAGGTTGGGCCACATCAGCGGACGCGATTCAATACCGTCGGTCGACGCGCGCACTTCCTTGATCTTCTTGGAAGCGAGCGAGACGATCTGGTAGGAATCGACATTGGACACCCGCTGCAGATCCTTGGTGATCTTCTGCACCCGTTCCAGCACCTTCATCTGGAACACGTCGCCCTTGTCGACCTCGAGCATAATGCTGACCATGTTCGAGCCGCCGAAGGTTTGCTTGAACTGGTTGTTGACCTTGATGTAGGGATGGTTGCGTGGCAGCAGGTCGCTAAACACTGTCTTGACCTCGATCCGGGCGGCCAGGTAGCCCATCACCGCGGTGATCGCCAGCACCGTGGCGATCACCCAGATACGATGGCGGATGAGCCACTCGATGGCGCGCCCCACCGTCTTGAATGTCGTATTTTTCATGTCTCCTCCATTTTTTGTCAGTTGGCCGCGCGACCGAACACGGTGAACTTGCCGCCGTCGAGGTGCGCCAGGCTGGCCCCCGCCAGGATGTAGTCGCCGCTGTTGGCGCCGGCGCGCAGGACCTGCGTATTCCAGCCCAGGTTGCCCTCGCTCACGCGCGCCGCGCGCCATGCGAGCGCATTTGCATCGCCGGTCACGATCACGCCCTTGTCGCCCACGGCCACCCAGTGCGCGCCGTCCCAGATCACGTTGTTCAGGTGTTCCATGGTCTGGCGCGGCGCCAGGCGCCATTGCGTGCCGCCGTCGGCGCTGACCAGGATCACGCCCGACAAGCCCACCGCCACCGCGTTCGACGCATCGCGCAGGTAGACCGACATCAGACTGGACTGGGTGCCGCTCTGGACCGGGCGCCAGCTCTTGCCGCCGTCGTCGGTCAGCATGACCTGCCCGAACTCGCCGACCAGGATGCCGCGCGCGCCGAAGAAACTGATGTCGTTCCATGCCTGGTCCTTTTCAGGGACCGCGCGCTGCCAGTGCTCGCCGTAATCCGTGGTGCCGAGCACCGCACCGAGCTCGCCCACGGCCCATGCCACGCCGTCGGCATAGGCACGCACGGTCAGCAGCTTGTTGGCCACCTCCGACTTGGGCACCGCGACCTCGCGCCAGCTGTTGCCGGCGTCCGTGGTCCGGATCACCACGCCCGCGCCGCCCACCGCCACCGCCCGCATGCCATCCCAGGCCGCGATCCCCTGCAGGTTCTCGCCCACCGGCACTGCTTGCACCTGCCAGTGCACGCCATGGTCGTCGCTGCGGATCACCTTGCCGTTGCCACCGGCGGCCCAGATGGTGCCGTCCGCTGGCAGCGCCGCCCCCAGGAAGCTGTCGCGCCGCTCGATCGCGGGCGGCTTGATCGACGCCACCACACCCGAAGCCTTCACGAAGAATGCCGCGTACAGCAATCCTCCCACCACCGCCATCGGTATCAATGACGTCGCCACCGTCACTGCCAGCCGCAGCGGCCGTTCGTATCTCCCTGAACTTTTAATCATGTCTCTCCTTCTTTGCTGATGGATAAAAGCCTTGCCGGCCAGGTTGCCCGCCTGGCGCTGCGATGGCGCTGGCGTTGCTTCTTGCACAAACCTGTTCGCAACATATGTGCCATGCCACGAGCGGCCCGCCGAACACCTTACAAGTCATTGTTTCTAAACAAAAAATCAAAACGGTGAAGGCGTGCGCGATGGCTGGGCAGGGTTGTTGCGTCGCACAAAATGCATGGAATAATCGGACGCTGCGGCCATACGTACGTCTGATTTCCGGACGCCGCACGCGCGCCTATTGGTCGAGCTCCCGGTGTATCCGTCGGATGTCGCTGGTCGCGTCGCCGATGCGTAGCGACAGCGCCCGCACTTCGCCCGCGATGACGGAAAAGCCGCGCCCGGCGTTGCCCGCGCGCGCCGCCACGATGGCGGCATTGATGGCGATCAGATTGGTCTGGCGGGCGATCTCCTGGATACTGCCGACGATGGCGGCGATCGCCCGCAAGCCCCCCTCCAGCTTGGCCTGGTGGCTGGCGCGCTGCCTTTGCGCCTGCTCCGACGCCTTCTGGCTGTCGATATTGGTCAAGGCGCCGACCGCATGCAAGGCGGTGCCATCGGGCGCGCGCCGGGTCTGGCCACGCGCCCGGAAGCAGCGGTACGATTCATCCTTGCAGCGCAGCCGGAATTCGACGTCATAGGGTGTCTTCCCGGACTTATCGGACAAGTGGGCAATGAAGGCCGCCAACGTGGCCTGGGCGTCGTCCGGGTGCAGGCGCGAAGCCCAGCTCTTGAGCACATTGGGAAATTCCGCTTCGGTCTCGAAACCGAGCAGGCGGCGCAGCTGGGGCGACCACCAGAAGGCATTGTCGGGATTGAGCGGATCGCCCGCCACCACGGCCAAATCCCAGATGCCGTCGCTGAGCATTTCGCGCGACAGGGCAAAGCGTGTCAGCGTGACCTGCAACTCGGCCTCGCGCCGCACTTCATCCTCGATCGAGCAAATACCGCCGGCCGAGTACAGCGGGCGGCCATGCGCGTCGCGTTCCGTTTCCGCGCGCGCACGGAACCAGCGATAGACGCCATCCTTGCATTTCAGACGGTATCGCACGTCATAGCGCGTGCGCGCGCGGCGGTCGGCCAGGTGGGCGTCGAAAGCGGCCAGTGTGCGCTGCGCGTCCTCTGGATGCAGGCGGCTGGCCCAGCTGGCCGCCGAATCGGGAAAGTCGCGCGCATCGCGAAAGCCCAGCAACTGCCTCATCTGGTCGGACCAGATAAAAGACCGGGTCGCGCCGCCGGCATCGGCGGGATCGACCTGCATGTCCCACCAGGCCTCGCCGGATGCCTGCCGCACCAGCGCGAAGCGCCTTTGCTGGACGCGCAGCTGCTCCTCCAGTTGCCCGATGCGCCGGTCACGCGCGCCCAGTTGCGCGCGTGCCCGGGCAGCGGCATGCGCCGCGTCGGCACTCCGGCCGGCGCGCTTGAACAATCTTGAAAACATGGTAGTTCTTTCGGTTCGATTCAGCGCGCCAGGCGCGCCAAAGGGCATTGCCGGTTACGGCGCAACCGCATTGCCTGCGCGGCGACTAGCTCGCCTTCAAGTGCTTGCTCTGCACCAACCAGCCGTCGAGTGGACCGGAGGCGGCGGGCGCCACCGGCTGCTTGTGGGTCAGCCAGCAGCGCGTGGGCAGCGTCAACGCGAGCGCTTGCGCGCTCACCGTGTCGACCTCGCCGGTCGCCTCGGACAGCGCGGAGAGTACCGTTTCGACCGCCGCGCGCGACAGGTCGCGCACAATGAAGACCAGGCGCCCGCGACGATCCTTGAAGGGGCTCTGCTCCGGCCATTTGGCCAGGCCGAGCGGCGGGTAGGCGACGTCCTGCACGCACTGGATCACTTGCGGCTGGGCGTTGCCGGCGATGTTCATCAAACCCTTCACACGCAGGATCTTCGCGCCGTACCGCTGCAGGATGTGGCCGATCGCCAGCGCGAACGACGACCATGCCACCGGTGCGTCGAAATTGACGACAAAACTGGTGACGCCGGCATCGTGCCGCGCATGTGCGCCGGCCGGCGCGTGGGACGACACGATGCCGCGCCGGCGCCAGGCCAGCTGCGAACCCGCGCCGGCCGCGCGCAAATGCGTGGCCCGCACCTGTTCCTCGCCCAGCCAGGCGGCGACGTCGGCGATCTTGCCGACGCTGGTGTACAGGCCGCAGCCAAACAGCGCCTCCGGCCCGACCTGGCCCTGGCTGACGTCGATCCGGGTCGCGCCGGGATTGAGTTGCTCGAGCCGGGCCGTCAGCGCGGCCCGGCTCGAGGACGCCGCCAGGTCGCATTTGGTGACCAGCAGGCGATCGGCCATCGCCACCTGGCGCACCGCCTCCGGATGGCGGCCGAGCTGCCCCAGCGCATGGGTGGCGTCGACCGCCGTGATCACGCCGTCGCACTGGAAGCGCGCGGCGACGAAGCGCTCCTGGGTCAAGGTGTAAATCACCGGCACCGGGTCGGCCAGCCCGGTGGTCTCGATCAGCACCCGCCTGAGCGCCGGGATCTCGCGTCTGGCGCTGCGTTCGGACAGGTTCTTCAATGCCTTGACCAGGTCGCCCTGCATGCTGCAACAGATGCAGCCGGAATCGAGGATGATCATGGTCTCGTCCACCCGCTCAACCAGATGATGGTCGATCCCGATCTCGCCGAATTCGTTGATCAGCACCGCCGCGCCGACCAGATCCGGATGGCGCAGCAAATGATTGAGCAAAGTGGTTTTCCCGGCGCCCAGGAAGCCGGTCAGCAACGTCACCGGTATCCGCTTATCGCCCCCCGCTGCCCGGGCGCCGTCTTGTTGCGCGTTGTTTTCCATCGGTTTCCCCTCCAGCGTATGACACGCCGTGTTGGTTTCAGCGGCTGCGCAACGCCGCCAGGCCGTCGAGCACACGCTCCGGAGTCGCATCACTGGCGATCTCGATGTAATAGAATTGCCTTGGTGCCAGGTCAGGCAGCGCCTGGCCAGCGCGCAGCCGGGCACTCGCGTCAATGCCATGGACGCGCGCCGCGGCGGGTACACCGGCAGCGCCGATGAACACGTCAAACTCCGCCACGGCGGCGCCGTCGGCGACGCCGCCTGGACCAACCCGCAGCGCCAGCGGCCAGCGGTAGTGCTTGGCCACGTTGATCATCGGGCGGTACAGCTCCAGATCGACGGCGGCGCAGTCGGGCCCTTCCTGGGCCTCCTCGAACAGCAGGCCGCCGACGGCCTGGTCCGATACGGAGCGCATCAGGTCGGCCATGTACATGGCCGCGTCCTCGATGCCATCCGGGTCGGGCTCGGACGCGTCGCGGCCGGCCGCCCGGCTGGCCTGCAGCAGCCACTGCCGTGGCGACGGCATCGCCAGCACCAGCGGCAGCTGGCCGCCCAGGTTGGCCAGCACGGCGGCAACGACCTCGGCCAGCAGCGTGCGCGCCGGCGCCTGTTCGAGCAGGTGCCGCAGCGGGAACGACGCCTTGCGCTTGGCTGCCATCCCGGCTGCCAGGCCGGGATGGCGCCGCAGCCAGGACGCGAACAGCTCGCCGACCTCGATGACCGCCACGTCCGGCTTCAGCAAGCCTTGCGCCTGGGAGAAGTAGGCCAGGTAGTTGCTGGCGCCCTGCCAGGGGTCGCCCGTCTCCCCCAGCAGCAGCCGCCGGGTATAGGCGGACGACTTGAGCCACAGCCGCAGGCCCGCAAGGGCGCCGTCGGCCGGCACCAGATCGGCGAGGTTCTGGCTCATCGCTTTTCATCCCCCAGGGCGCCCAGGGCCAGCAGGCGCGCCTCGAGTTCCTCGATCCGCACGTCCTTCGGATGGCGCATGTAGTTCGGCTTGGGCTGGCTGGCCGGACGGGTGATGTCCGGGCTGCCCGCGTACAGCGTCTCCACATCGTCGCCCCAGCAACCGAAGTACTGCAGGTGGGCCGGTGGTTTCGGCGTGTTCCAGGTCTTGATGAACTCGCCGAACGGCACCCCGCGCGCCAGCCGCGCACGCCGCTCGTCGTCGCGCGCCGCCTTGGTGGCGTCGTGATTGATCGCCAGCGTGACCGGATCGAACTTGACCTTATACAGGCGCTCGGCCACACCGGGCGACATCAGGCCCTCCTCGATGTCCTTGATGACCGCGGCCGGGTTACGTTCGAGCAGGTCGCCATAACCGGCGCCGGCGCCCTGCGAGATCATGAACAGCTCGCCCTTCTTCGAGATCTCGAAGCCCATGCCCATGTGGTGGGTGGTGTAGGTGGCGTTGTCGAACGGCTGCTCGTTCATGATCTCGGCGATCGAATGCTTGAACCGGGCCGGCTCGTTCTTCAGCACGTCGTAGACATTGACGTCCTTGACCTTGCACAGCGGATAGGTGCCGCAGGCGTAGCCGCCGAACAGGCCCTGGATCGGCGGGATCTTGGCGCCTTGGCAAACCGTCATGAAACCCCATTGATCGCTGTCCTTGGTCGAGACGATCATGGTGTAGCCCTGGCCGCCGCGGTACTTGCCGGGCGCGATGGCGTCCATTGTCATCTTCTTCGACACCAGCTGCAGGAACGGCACGTCTTCCTCGTTGAGCTCCTGTTCGCCGATGTCGGCCATGGTGGCGAAGATCGGCGCCAGTGCATGCTCGCCGTCCGCATCCGAGCGGGCGCCCGCGCCCATGCCATTCAAGTCGGCGCACAGGTTGCCCAATGTTTCGCCGTGCTGGCTGACGCCCCCCCAGATGAAGGTGTTGATCATGTTGAACGTCGGCGCGTGCACCTTGGTGTACTTCTCCGGACAGCTGTACAGGAACTTCGCGACGGCGTGCTGGCCGGCCGTGAAGCCGGTGAAAATCGACATCAGGCTCTGCGAGTTGGGCGCGTCGTAACCACAGTCGACGATCGAGTTCGGATCGGTGAGCACCTCGATCGGCGCGAACGCGGCCTGGCCACGTGGCAAGTCCGGCCACACGTAGCACAGGAACACCTGGGCCAGCATGCCCTTCAGGCCGGCCAGGATGGTATTGGTGGCGCGGTTGGTGAATTCCGGGCTGGACCCGCGGAAATCGAAGATCAGGCGGTCGCCCGTCTTGGTCAGCTTGCAGTTGATCTTCACCACGCAGTTCTCGCGCAAGGTCGAGTCCTGGATGATGTAGGTGCGCACCGACATGTCCGGCCATTCGGCGATGCGGCGCCGCACCTCGTTGCGCACGTTTTCCATGGTCGTGCGCAGGGTGCCGATCAAGGCGCCCGGACCGTCCGTGCGCAGGGTCTCCTCGAGCCGTTGCTTGATGCGCAGGCAGGCATACAGCTTCACTTTCATGTCCTCATACTGCAGCTTGGGCTCGCGCACCGAGTTTTGCAGGAAGGTCAGGATATCGCGCTTGATCTCATAGTTCTCGACCACCCGGAACGGGCTCATTTTCAGGCCTTCGTCGTACGGGGTCTCGGCCATCGACGGCATGCCGCCCGGCTCGATCGCGCCATTCTCGCCTTCGTGCACGGTGGAGGCGACCCAGCACACCAGCTTGCCTTCCCAGAAGATCGGCAGGATCATGCTCTGGTCGGTGTTATGGACGTTGCCGTAGCGCGAGTCGTTGTGGATGAAGCCGTCGCCCTCGCGCACGCCCACGGTCGGATCGTTCATCCAGTTCTTGATGATGAACTTGATCGGGTGGTGCACCAGCGCCGAGAAAATCAGCACCCCGCCGGCGCTGGCGATGGCCAGGTCGCCCGAGGCCGAGTACACGCCGGTGATCACGTCACCCCACTTGGCGCCGGGCGCCGCCCCCATTTGTTCGACCATCTCATAGCCTTCGTCGCAGCCGGACTGGACCCGGTCACGGATCTTGGCGATGATGTGGGCATCGCTGATGCCGCGCATGGCCTCGTCCTCGATATCGGTGCGCGGCATCAGGTCATGGTTGCGCATGATCTCGGGATCGGGCCCGAGGAACAGCGTGGTGTCGCTGAGAAATTTCTTGATCAGTTCGACTTCTTGTGGGCTCGGCGCCGTTGCCGCGGCCGGCATCTTCATGTCGTTCATAATGAATCCTTGGATGGTGTATTGGTACAGTCCTGGCGCCTCAGGCGCGCAGGAACCATGACGCGCCCTGCTTGGCCGCGACGAAATTCCAGCCCGGGTTGACCAGGAAGGTGGTCACCTCGGACGCCACGATGGCCGGCCCGGCGATCTGCACGCCCGGCTTGACGGCGGCGCGGTCCCACACCGGCGTGTCGAGCGCGCCTTCGTGGCCCACAAAGTGGCACTTGCGCATGCCCGAAGGCGCCGGGGCGGCGCGCCGCTCGGATGGCGCGACCGGCTTGATGTCCTCGAACTCGACCGTTTCGTGGCGCACGAACGCGGCCACCCGGATCGTGTTGATGCGTATGCCCGCCTCCGGCGCCTGGCTGCCCTCGCCGAAGCGCTTGCCATAGTCGTTGGCGAACTGGGCAATGATCGCCATCACGTCGCCCGGCCCTTTGAGCGCGTGGCCTGCAATCACGGCCGTGGTCTGCACCAGCTGGTTGCCGTAGCGCATATCGAGCTCCAGGCTGTGCAGCACCTGCTCTTTCGGCACACCCTGGCGCACCAGGTCCTGGGTGCCCGCCTCCTTGAGCTCCTCCACGATCGCGTTAAAGCGCGTGTAGTCGTCGTAGATGTGGCGGGTGTTGGAGTCGTACAACACCATGTAGAGCGACTTCTCGTGAATATGCAGCTGGTGCATGTTGCCGGCGCCGACAGCGGAGAAGACCGAACTGAACGGAGGTGCCAGGATCTTGTCGATGCCCAGGTTCTGGGCGATGCCGCAGCAGTGCAGCGGGCCGTTGCCGCCGTAAGCGAGCATGGTGAAGTCCTTCGGATCGTAGCCGCGCGCGCGCAGTTCGGTGAACAGGCCGTTGGCCATGTTGTCGTCGACCTTGGAGCGAATCAGCAGGGCCGCTTCGATCACGGAACAGTCGAGCTCCTCGCACAGCGCATCTTCGACCGCGGCCGAGGCGCGGCGTGGGCTCAGGGGAATCGAGCCCCCTGCGTAGTTGTTCGGATCGAGATAGCCGAGCAACAGGTCGGCGTCGGTGACGGTGGGATTCATGCCACCCCGGTCATAGCAGGCCGGTCCAGGGTCCGAGCCGGCGCTCTGCGGACCGCACTTGACCGTCTCGTACATCCGGTCGTAGCTGGCGATCGAACCGCCGCCGGCGCCCAGCGTCACCAGGTGGACCATCGGCACCGACACCAGCCAGCGGTCGATCACCGGGTTGAAGTCGTAGTGCTTGATGCCGCCGTCGACCACAATGCCGATGTCGTAGCTGGTGCCGCCCATGTCGGTGGCCACCACGTTGCCGAGCGCGGCCTGCATGGCCAGGTGTTCGGACGCGGCGATGCCCGACACCGGACCGGAGTGGATGGTCTGCAGCGCGTCGGTCGAGTTAAGCTGTGCCATGCCACCCGAGTTGTGAATGACCAGCATCGGCTTTTCGTAGTGGTGGGCCCGCAGGTTCTGTTCCAGCGCCGACAGCGCGTGGTACATGGTCGAGTGCAGGTAACCGTCGATGATGGCCGAGGTGGCGCGCACATACTCGCCCTTGCGTCCAGCCACCTGGCACGACAGGATCACGGGAATCGCACCGAGCAGGTGGGACGGGTATTCGTCGAGCAGGATTTCTTCGATCCGCTGTTCATGCAACGGATTGACCACCGAATTGACCAACGCGACAACGATGATCTGGGCGCCCTTGTCGACCAGGGTGCGGATCTGCTGGCGCACGTCGTCCTCGTCCAGCCCCATGACTTGGTCGCCCTGGAAGTCCAGTCGCTCGCGCACGCCGCGGATCATGTCGGCCTCGACCAGCGGGGCCGGGCGCGCCGCGTTCGGCATGTCCTGCTGGCCCAGGTTGTCGAGCCCCTCGCCGTAACCACGGGCACGGCTGAGTGGAACAGTCGCCTCGAAGCCGGCGGTCACCAGCATGCCGATGCGCGGGCCTTTGTGCTCGATCAGCGCATTGGTGCCGAGCGTGGTGGCATAGCGCACCGAATCGACTTCGGCGAGAATCTGCTCGAGCTCCAGTTCAAGCACCTGGCATGCCTTGCCCAGCGCCTCATTGAAGCCGAGCGCAAGATTGTGGTGGGTGGTGAGCGCTTTCGCCTCGATGTATTTGCCATCCCAGACCACGAAACAATCGGTGAACGTGCCACCGATATCAACTGATACGCGCCTCATACTATCTCCTTAATTCTTGATTTGTGCTACGCGCCGGCCCAAACGGGCGGCCGGCGCGATGGGGGTATGCATTAGTGACCCGCGTGCCCGGCATCGAGCACGACTTCGGGCCCAATCACCGGTTCGCGCACCTCTTCGCGGGTCGCCCACTGGGCCTTGAGCGCCGGCAGGTTCACCTCCATGTCGTACAGTGGCGGATGGCCGGGGATGGCGTACTCGGTCTCGACCTGGGTGCCGCAGCACGGGCAGTAGTACTCGAGAATGCGCACCCACTCGGGATCCGGGCTGAAGGTGAAGCGGTACTGTTCCGGATCGATCACCGGCGGGTGGATCTCGCGCGGGTCGCGGTTATGCACCAGCATGCCTTCCTTGTAGCTTCTGGCGGCCGGGCCGACTTCGTGGTCGCAAACGCGGCACTCCCAGGTTTCCTTCTCCAGATCGATCCGGAGATATTCGGTCATCAGTACTTTCATGATTAGTTGCCTTTCTTTTTCAGCAGGATGTCGCCCGCATCGCTAATGACAAAACTCCAGCCGTCGAGCACGCGGCAAGTGAAGAAGTCTTCTTCGATAATGGCCGGGCCGGTGCCGTGGTCGCCGATTTTCATTTGATTGAGGTTGTAGACCGGCACCGCGACCCGTCCTTCGGCCTTGGTCAGCAAGGTGCGGGTGCCGTCCGGCACCGCCGCCGCGGCCGGTGCGAACGTCGCATGCTGTGCGCTCTCGTCGCGCAGCACCTTGACCGCGCTCAGTTCGAGCTCGATCCCGTCCCGGCCCTGCAACGCGGCGGGCAGGACCTCGTCGCCGACCAATTCATAGACCGTCTCGCGCCCCTCGGACGTCGCCACCAGGCGCGTGTGCACCACATAGGCGCCCTCGGCGTAGCCTTCCGCATACATGTCGCGCGCCGCCTTGTTACGCAGGCCAGCCAGCGCCTGGCGCAAGCCGGCGTCGTCGGCGCCGTTGAGCGTGGCCGAGTAGCTCTGCGAAATGTCGCAGGCACCGATGCCGTAGGCGCTGAACACCGCCGCCATCAGTGGGATGGCCACCGTATCGATGCCGGCCTTGTCGGCGATGCCACAGGCGTTGAGCGGACCGGCGCCCCCGAAGGCGAGCAGTGTCGTCCCCTTGGACACCTTGGTGAAGCGGTGCAACTCGACGGCGACCTTGTCCTCGTACGCATGCTCCATCTCCAGCAGCGCGGCGTCGAGCTTGAGGCCGAGCGGCGCGGCGACGCTCAACTCGACGGCGGTCGCGGCGCGATCGATGTCGAGCTTCATGCCGCCGCCGAAGTACGAACCGGGATCGAGGATGCCGCACAACAGGCTGGCATCGGTGATCGTCGCCTCCTTGCCGCCCCGGCCAAAGCAGGCCGGTCCAGGCAAGGCGCCAACGCTATCCGGTCCGATCGCGATGCGGCCCTGCTGGACCCTGAAGACCGAGCTGCCACCCACGCCGGCGCTGAGCACCTCGCACAGCGGCAGAGAGACGCTGATGCCCTCGACGCGTCCGCGCCGCTGCTCCGCGACCGTGCCGTCGATGTACTGGCCGATATCGGTGGTGGTGCCGCCGATGTCGATCGCCACCACATCGTCGAAGCCGTATTTCTTCGCGAAGGTCTTCATGCCTTCCATGCCGCCGCGCGGACCCGAGCTGTAAGTCTTGATCGCCACCGATTTGGCCACCCGCGAAGAAGCGCCATCGTTGCGGAAGATCTGCAGCGGATTCTTGGTGCGGTAGTCGCGCAGGCGGTTCTCGGCGTTGTACAGGAACGATTCCATCGCCGGATGCAGGAACGAGTTGATCAACGCGGTCCAGGTGCGGCGCACGCCGTCGCCATCCGTGCCCAGGTCGCTGCCGTACAGAATCGGCACCGCACCCAACAGGTGGCGCGGGTACTTGCGCAGCGCGACCTTCTTGAACAGCGCCTCGCCGTGCGCGAAGTCCTTGCCGTCGAAACTGACCACCAGCCGGTTGGCGCCGGACGCGGTCAGCGCGTTGATGGCCTTGACCACCTCGACGTCGGCGTCAGGGCGCGCCATGACGTCGGGATCGAGCACCGTGACGCGAGCGCCAACCAACGCCTCGTAAAGATCCAGGTCCTGTTCGGCCAGGCGGACCACGAAATCGCTGCTGACGCCGCACAAGACCAGACCCAGGCGCGGCCCCTTGCGTTCGCAGATCGCGTTGGTACCCTGAGTGGTGGAGTAACGGATCAGCTCGACCTCTTCCAGCAGTCGCGCCACGTCCGGCTCGCCGTACACGACGGCCGAGGCTTTCTGCAGGCCCTCGAAGAAGCACTTGCTCAAGTCGTAAGGCGTTGTCAGCACCTTGGTCTTGTTGACCGACTTCCCATTCATGATGCAGATATCGGTGAGCGTTCCACCGTTATCGATGTTGATTTGTAATCCCATGCTACGTCTCCTCCTCACTGCGGTTTGCTAACGATGGTCCGCTTTCGCCCGTCCCTGCCGGGAGCGGAACAAGGCCGTTTCATCTGGCCCCAAGCGAAACCTTCTGTGTAAGTGGCCGGGTCGTCCCATCCTGCTGACCGGCCTCCTGACAGCTGATAACGCAATCCTTGTGCCAGGTCGGAAATATTTCGTAAGCCATTGAATTAATGGACTTTAATATTTATTTCGCGAAAACGTCCGAGCACGACCAGCGTCCGATTTTCGGACGCTGCAAGTCCGAAAATCGGAGCCGCCTCGCCCTGGAGGCGGGTGGGGCATGGACAACACAAGGGGGGAATAGAGCTGGAGAACGATGCGGTTGCGCGTGCGGCGACTCGGGCGTTGCGCGTCCTGGGTATTGATTACGGCGAGCACGGCGTGGTGCTGGCCTTTGTTGGCGCAGGCCAGCGCATTGCGCAGAAAGTGCGCCTTGCCGAAAGCCGCTTTGAGGCCTTTTTGGGCGTCCGAGATGACCAGCCTCGCCCCACGGAGGCCGCGCCGGATTTTCGCTATCCCTGAGCAGAAAACTGGTCACTAAGGTGCCGGCGAGGGATATTCGAGGTCATGGTCAGAATATTCCCGCCCCAATAACGTCAGTAGCGAGTCGAGACGATTGTGCTGGCAGCACAGCGCCAGCCCCCCTTTGAACACCGGCGCGGTCAGGCTGGTCAGCACGGCGCCGCTGGGCATTTCCAGCGCCAGCCTGGCGCCCCGCTCCCACGCGTGGCGGACCGTGTCGTACCAGTGCACCTGGCGCGCCATGTTCCAGGCCAGGTCATCCCTGATTGCCGCCGGGTCGAATAGCGCCCGCGCCCGGCTGCCACTCAGATAAACCGCCTTGGGCCGGGACAGGGCTACTCCACCGAACGCCTGCTGCAGCGTGGCCGCCTGCGTGGCCAGCAATTCGCAATGTGACGGCACGCGCACGGCCAGCTGTTCGGCCCGGGTCGCACCGGACGCCAGCGCCAGCGCGCCTGCCCGCGCCAGCGCATCGTCCGTGCCGGCCAACACTTGCTGGCGTGGCGCGTTCAGGTTGGCCAGGTACACAGGCGTGGCGGTACTGTGGACGTGGGCGAGCACGCCTTCCATCTGCCCCACGTCCAAGCCACTGACGGCCCACATGCCGTAGCCTTGCGGGTAGCCCTGTTCCATCAGCCGTGCGCGCAGCTCCACCAATCGCACAGCGTCCGGGTAGGCCAGTACGCCGGCCGTGACGGCGGCCGGCCAGGCCCCGATTGACAGGCCCGCCACCATGTGCGGCACGGCCCCGTGCGCGGCCAACACGCGCGCCATCGCCACGCCCGCCACCAGCAGACAAAGTTGGGTGGCAACCGTGGAGCACAAGGCCTCCGCGCTGTCCAGCGCCAGCGGATCGTACCCCAGCACGCCCGCTGTCTCGGCAAGCGTGCGCGCCGTCTCTTCGTGTGCGGGCAGCACGTGCAGCATGCCGACCTGCTGCGCGCCCTGGCCTGGAAAACTGTACAGGATGCTCATGCGCGCGTCTCCGGCTGCCATGGATGGGTGCAAAGCAGCGGGCCATCGCCGGTCTTCAGCAGGACGCGGCCCGCATCCCTGGTCCATTCCGCCAGCGCGAAGGCGCCTCGGCCCGTATCGATCTGGATGTCGATGCGGCAGGCGGCTTGGCGCTGTATTTCCTCCAGCGCCGCCCGCTGGGCACGGGCCAGCGGCGCCGGCGCGCGCACCACCAAGTCCAGATCGCTGTCCGGACGCAGCACCGGCAATCCCGTGGCCAGGAAAAAGCCTGCGCCGCCGGTCGGCCCCCAAGCCAGGCCGGTGGCGTCGAGCGCCGCCACGCTGGCCCGCAGCGCCTGCAGCACCGCCAGGCCAGCGCTGTCGGCGCTCCCGGTGCGCACTGCCGCCGCCAGCATCTCCGGCGTCACGCTGCGCCGCACCGCCGCACGCGGCAGGTACGCCAGACTGCGCTCGCTACGCGCCCTCCCGCGCAGCCCTACCGGAAGCAGTGCGGCGACGGTGCGCTCGCGCCGCACCACCACCGGCGCATGGAACAGCCAGTCGGCATCGGCCCATGCCGGCCAACCGGCCGGGAACCGCAGGCTGTCCGCTGGCACCCAGAGCAGGTCGTGCGGCCGGTAGGCGACGGCTGGCATGACTCAGCCCACCAGCGAGCGGGTGGCGAAGAACAGCACCGACGGGCCAAGGAGACAGCCCAGCCCCGTGTGGAAGGTCGCCACCAGCGTCCCGTAGGGTACAAGCTTGCGGTCGGTGGCCGCCAGGCCAGCCGACACGCCGCTGACTGTGCCGGCCAGCCCGCCGAACACCATCGCCGAACGCGGCGTCTTCAAGCCCAGGAAACGGGCGGCGACCGGCGTGCCGACCATCACCATGATGGCCTTCAGCAGGCCGGTGGCGATACTGAGCGCGACCAGCTCGGAGCTGGCGCCAATGGCCGCGCCGGTGACCGGGCCGACGATGTAGGTCACTGCGCCGGCGCCGATGGTGGTCATGCTGACGGCATCCCGGTAGCCGAACGCATAGGCCACGCTGGCGCCGACGATGAAGGGCAGCACGGTGCCCAGCACCAGGGCAGCCACGCCGATCAGGCCGGCCTTGCGCGCCTCGCTGGCCTGCACCTCGAACGCGGTGGCGACGATGGCGAAATCGCGCAGCATGGCGCCCCCCATCAGGCCGATGCCGCTGAACAGGGACAGGTCGGCCAGGCCTTTCTGCCCACCCGAGTGGAGGCCGCCCCAATAAGCCAGGCCCAAGCCGATCAAGATGGCGATGGCCGAGCCATGGACGCGGCCCAGGGTGAGATAGCGCGACAACTGCATTGACACATAAGTGATCAAGCCCACCACGGCGAACGCGGTCACCAGTCCGTTATGGAGCACGGTCTTTTCGAGCATTTCAAGCATGGCGTTTCTCCTTATGCCGTTTGGACAGCAGACTTCGAGTCGTGCTCGCCGTCCGCCTCATCGGCGGCCGCGGGACGTTCGGTGCGGTTGATCAGCGCGATGGCGCAGGCGCACAGCGCCAGTGCCCCCATGGCGGCCAGCAGCGCCACCGGCCCGCCGCGCAAGGCGGCCACCACGTTCTGCTGGGCCGCCATGGCCACCACCACAGGGATGTACATGGCACCCCAGAAGGTCACGCCCAACTCTGTGTTGTGCGGCATCAGGCCGCGCTTGTGCATGTAGAGGCGCGCGGCGATCAGCAGGATCATGGCGATGCCCACCCCGCCGACGTTGGTTTTCACACCGATCAGGGCGCCCAGCAGGTCGCCCAGGAAAATGCCCAATAAATGGCAAACAGCCAGTAATGCGGTTCCGTAGATAATCACGATGTCTCCTCGTTCCGGTTTATCCAAGTCAGATCGGCGGGCGGCCAGTGCTCTTTTTTGTGTCGGCCGCCGCTTGTTCATTCAGGTGCTTCATCTCGCGCCTTGCCATTGCTGGCGCAGCAGCACCCTCACCTTTCCCGACGCCTGCCGCAGGCCATCGTTCTGCCGTACCGACAGGTCGCGGCGGCCGCTGGCAACGATGTCGTCCAGCGCGTCTTCCAGTGCCGCCCGCACCAGCGCAAGGTCTGCCGCAGACGGCACATCCGGTGCCAGCGGCGACAGCAACCGCCACAACATGCCCAGCGCGGCGTAGCTGCGGATGTCATAAGCCATCGGCGGTACGCTGGCCGCCAACGCCTCCAGCGCCTCGACCGAACGCAGCGTGATGCGCGCGGCGGAAGCCTTGCCCATTGCATGTACCATGACGTTCGGATCATCGAACGCGATCAGGCGGTTGGCCTGGTAGCCGTGGGCCAGGAAGGCCCCCGACATGGCGCCGCCGACAATCAGCCCGATGACCGGATGCCCCGCCAGCCGTGCCTCGGCGTAGGCGCCGGCAGCGGCGGCCAGGGCCTGGTGGATGCCATACGCTTCCTCCGTACGCCCATAGGCCTGGCTGGCGACATCGATGACGGCGACGATGGGCCGCTTGCACGGTGCGTCGCGATCGGCCTGAACGACCTCATCGACGGCGCGCGCCAGCTGCCACCCCTCCAGCAGGCCGATCTCGCCGCAGCGCACCCGGGCAAAGCGGTTGTGCGGATCCGGCACCACCGCGATATAGCGCGCTGACAGGCCCGCCAGCTTCGCGTCGGCCACCTGCAAAGTCGCGCAATAGCCCTCCACAAGCCTGGCGCCGTCGCTCAGGGCCGCCAGCCAACGGGCGCCCCGGCTACCGGCGCCGGTCGCGGGCGCGGCCACCGGAGCGGCCAGCCCGCCGTCCGGCGTCTGGTTCAGAAACATGGTCATGACTGTACTCCTCTTGCGTAAAGGGCGCGCACCTGCTGTGCGGTGGCCGGTTCGGATGCATCCAGCTGGTCCAGGCAGGCGATGAATTCCGCGTGGCGCGCGCTGCGATGCCGCACGGGTAGCCCCTGCCGGAACAATTGCGCCACGGTGGCGCGCATGATGCCCGTGTCGTCATCCACGCACAGGTCGGCCAAGCCAGACAATTGACGCTGTTCGCCGCCCGTCAGGCTCCAGATCAGGGCGCGGTTGCGGGAATCGAATTCCGCCACACCGGCCTCCTGCTCGATCACCTGCGGTCCGTTCAGACCAAGGCGTGCCTCGCGGGTAAACACCAGATAGGAGCACAGGCCCGCCGCGATCGACATGCCGCCATAGCAGCCCACTGTCCCCGCACTGACACCGATCACCGGCCGGTAGCGGCGTAAATCGACGATCGCCGCCTGGATCTCGGCGATGGCCGCCAGCCCCAGATTGGCCTCCTGCAGCCGTACACCGCCCGTCTCGAACAGGATCACCGCCTGGGTCGGCACGCCGTTGCGGTTGTCCTCGGCGGCCAGTTCCAGCGCACCGGCGATCTTGGCGCCGCCAACCTCGCCCATGCTGCCGCCCTGGAATGCACCCTCGATCGCCAGCACCACGGTGGGCAGTCCCTCGAGGGTGCCCTTGGCCACCACTACGCCATCGTCGGACTGCACCACCAACTGCTGCATGGCGAGCCAGGGAGAAGTGAGGCGGTCAAAGGGGCCTATCAATTCGCGCATACTTCCGGCGTCCAGCAGCGACTGGGCGCGGCGGCGGGCGCTGCGCTCGATGAAGCTGTCGCGCGCGAGGAGTTGTCGAGTGCTCATAGCCGCCCCGCTTCTTCAAATGCCTGCTCGATGCGCATGCGGACCACGCCCGGCGTGGCGCCGCTGTCATGGATCTCGATGGCTGCTGCCGGCAGCGGTGCGGCCGAGAACAGTCGCTCCAGCACCGCCTGCCAGGTGGCGCCGAAACCGTTCACCGACGTCTGCACCGACACCGTGGTGCGGCCAGCGGCGGCTGGCTCCAGCAAGACTTCCAAATCGCCCGAGCTGACCACCCCAGCCAACGCGCGCCCCTTGGCCGGGTCCCCGGCCACGTACTCAAACCGCAATAGTTCCATGATCGCGCTCCACTTCCATGTTGATGTCCTTATCCTTGTTTTCGATCCGATCCAGCAGCAGCGTCGCCGCCAGTAAATCCGCCGCGCCGCCGGGGGAAACGCGGCGCGACAGCAAGTCCGCATCAAGCACGCGCAATGCCGCCTGCCCATGCGCGTTACCGGCGCCGCCCGCCTCCAGCACGCGGCGCGCGCCCTGCTGTGCCGCCTCCAGCGCCTGCAGACCGCCGCGCGCCAGCAAGCAGGTATCGTCCAGCCGCGCCATCACGGCCAGCAAGGCGTTCAGCCGTGCCTCGTCCTCGCTCTCGCCGCGGCGGCGCGACGCGCGCAGGGCCGGCAACGCCACCTTCGTCACTTGCGGGAATCCGGCCTGGGCTTGCGCCCGCGCGCCGCCCACACCGTGGCGCAAACAGGCCAGCGCCCCTTTGTTGCCAGTAACGGCAGGCGCATGGCTGTCGTGCAGCCGCGCCAGCGCGCCGGCACGCTGGGCCACCGCACGCGCATGGCCCTCGCCCCTCGGCTGCGCCGCCGCCGTGACCAGCAAGCCAAGCGCCCAGATCGCACCGCGATGGGTGTTAACGCCGCCCGTGGCCTGCATCATCCGCCGTTCGCCCTCGCGCCCCACTGCCCCGATATGCTGGCGCAGCGCCAGCTGGCCGGGGATGCGCTGGCCCGCCTGCGCCATGGCCAGGAACGCCGGCCGCAGCGTGCTGGCGGAATGGCACATCAGCCGCCAGTTCAAGTCCTCATGGGCGCCATTGCCGCGCAAGTCCACCAAGCCGGGCTTGGGTGTGAGCGTCGCCTCCTCGGTCAGCGCGGCCACCGCCGCATCGGCAAGCCAATCGGCCAGCCCGATGCCGCGAGCGGTCTCATCTTCGTTGATTAACAGAAGTCGCGTGCCCATTACCAGCTCCTGAATTTAGCGGGGGGGTCATACAAGCCGTCCGACCATTCGACCAGTTCGCCGATGCTCTTGGCTGCGAGCAGCGAGCGGGTGGCATCGCCGCGCCGCACGCCCATATCCTCCGGCAGCGCGATCAGTCCCTCGCGACGCAGGCGTGCCGTGTCCTTGGGGTCGTGGCGCAGGCCCACCGGCGTCACGCCGGCGACGGCGGCCAGCATCGCCTTGCGCTCCTCCAGCGAGCGCGCCTTGTACATATAGGCGATGCCCTCCTCCGTCAGCACGTGGGTCACGTCATCGCCATAGATCATCACGGGCGCCAGCGGCATACCGGATGCCTTGCCCACCGCCACCGCGTCCAGCGACTCGACGATGGATGGCTGGCCGCTATCCTGGAAAGTCTCCACCATCTGCACCACCAGCTTCTTGCCGCGCGCCAGCGGATCGTCGGTCTCGATCAGGTCCAGCCACGCCGGCGTCGCGTGGCGTCTGCCGTGCGGGTCATGCCCCATGTTCGGCGCGCCACCGAACCCCGTCAGCCGACCGCGCGTGACCGTGGACGAATTTCCCAGGCCATCCATTTGCAGCGTGGAGCCGATGAACAGGTCCACCGCGTACTGCCCGGCCAGCTGGCACAAGGCGCGGTTGGAACGCATGGAACCATCGCGGCCGGTGTAGAAGATGTCGGGCCGGGCGGCGGCATAAGCCTCCATTCCCAGCTCGGCGCCAAAACAGTGCACGCTCTCGACCCAGCCGCTTTCGATGGCCGGGATCAGGGTCGGATGGGGATTCAAGGTCCAGTTGCGGCAAATCTTGCCCTTCAGGCCCAACTGCTCGCCGTAAGTCGGCAAGATCAGCTCGATGGCGGCCGTATTGAAACCGATGCCGTGGTTGAGCGATCGGACCTGGTGCCGTTCATAGACGCCACGGATCGCCATCATGGCCATCAGGATGTGCAATGGCTTGATCAGGCGCGGGTCGCGCGTGAACAGAGGCTCGATATAAAACGGCTGGTCCGACTGCACCACAAAATCTATCCAGGAGCCGGGAATGTCCACGCGCGGCAGCTCGCCCGGATCGTCGACGATCTTGTTGACTTGGGCGATGACGATGCCGTCGCGGAAGGCGCCGGCCTCCACCAGGGTAGGCGTGTCTTCGGTGCTGGGGCCGGTGTACAGGTTGCCCTGGCGATCAGCCATGTAGCCGGCCACCATGACCACGTTGGGCGGCAGGTCCACGAACAACCGGCTGTACAACTCGACATAGGTGTGGATGGCGCCCAATTCCAGCATGTCATCCTGCAGGAATTGGGCGATACGCAGGCTTTGCGTACCTGCATAGGCGAAATCGAGCTTGCGCGCGATGCCGCGCTCAAACAATTCCAGGTGTTCAGGCAAGGAGACACATGGCATCACCACGTGCAAATGGTTGACCCGGTCAGGGTCGACCCGCGCCAGCGCCTTGGCCAGGAAATCGGCCTGCTTTTGATTGTTACCTTCGAGTACAACCCGGTCGCCACTGACCAGTAGTTGCTGCAGGGCCTCGACGATGCGATCGGCGCGCAGCACCGGGCCGTCGCACAGATGGGCCACGGCGGCCAGGCGGCGGCGCTTCTCGCTGCGCCGCGTGTCCCAGCGTCGGCCGGGCACGTCCGCGGGGGGTGGTGTTGTTTGCATTGCTGATTTCCTCCGACTGAGCGATTGGTGGAATCAGAATAGAAAGAAATCACCTCCGAAACAATCAGCATGGCCGCTCAACGTTTACTCTAAGGTTAAATATTTGCGTTACAATCTGCGCATGCCCATCGATGACGACATCACCTTCAAGAAGCTGGAAGTATTCCTCGCCTTCATGCGGCTAGGCAGCCTGGCGCGCGTGTCGGAAGAACTGGGGCAGAGCACGGTCAGCGTGCACCGGGCGCTGCACACGCTGGAGGATGGCCTGCGCTGCCCGCTGTTCAAGCGTGAAGGCCGCAACCTGGTTGCGCTGCCGACCGCTTACGCCTTCGCCCAGCACGCCCAGCGCGCCGTGGGCGCATGCGAGGACGGCATCAGCAAGGTGCGCGAGCTGGCCGGTTTCGACGCTGGTCGCATGCGGATAGGCTCGCTGTATTCGCTAACCTTGCGCTGCGTCCCCCAACTGCTGATCGCGCTCAAGCTGCGCAAGCCGGAGCTACAGGTCGACCTGACGCTGGGTTCGAACACAGAACTGCTGCACAAGCTGGCCGACGGCCGGCTGGATGCCATTGTGATCGGGCTGCAGGATCCGCTCGATGACAAGGACCTGGTGGCGGTGCCACTATTCGACGATGAAGTGCAATTGGCCGCGCCTTGCGGCTCGCCCTATGCCGGCCAGGCGCCGGTGGACCTGCAAGCCATGCGCGAGGAAAAATTCATCACCCTGGGTGAAGGCTTCGTGACCTCGGCCAGCTTCCAGCACGCCTTCAACCAAGCTGGCTTCGTGCCGGAGACTGTGATGCAGGTTGGCGACATCTTCTCCCTGATTAACCTGGTCAGCGGCGGCATCGGCTACAGCCTGTTGCCGGGGCGGGTGGCGGAATTCAGCGCCCGTATCCAGCTGATCCCGCTGGCGGCGCGCTACGTGTCGCACCAGCGCATCACCCTGCTGCTACCACGTAGCCGCGAGCGCAGCCCCAACCTGCTGGCCCTGGCGGCGGAATGTCGCATGTATGGGCAGCGGGGACGGTCGTAAGCAAGCAGTTCGAAGGCACGACCTGCTTACATCCCGTGCTCAACAAGCTGGGCCGGACGCCATTTCAACAGCCGGTTCTCGATCGCGGTGAGCA
>DATFBD010000074.1:0-31907 GCA_035254005.1 Burkholderiaceae bacterium
AAGCTGATGGCGCTGATCAACCAGGAGCAGGCGGCAGAAGCAAGAACCTACCTGAGCAATGAACTGCGCCCGCTACTGAAAAACTACAAGGATGCGCTCAGCAACCTGATCCGGTTCCAGGTCGAACTGATCGAAATCGCCGGACGGGAGGCGGACGAGGCGCATGCCAGCGCGCGCATGCTGATGGTGGTGCTCGGGCTGGCCACGGTGATGCTGGCTGCGCTGATCGGCTTTGCGATTACGCGCGGCTTGCTGCGCCAGCTCGGCGGCGAGCCGGATTACGCGGCGGCGATCGCCGGCCGCATCGCCGACGGCGACCTGACGGTCGACATCGCGCTGCGTCCGGGCGACCAGCGCAGCATGCTGTTTGCCATGCACAAGATGCGCGACAACCTCGCTTCCATCGTGGCGCAAGTGCGTTCGGGCACCGATACGATTGCCAATGCTTCCGGCGAAATTGCCGCCGGCAACCTCGACTTGTCTTCGCGCACTGAGCAGCAGGCCAGCTCGCTCGAGGAAACCGCGTCCTCGATGGAAGAGCTGACCACGACAGTCAAGCAGAACGCCGACAATGCGCGTCAGGCCAACACGCTGGCCAGCTCGGCATCCGACATCGCGCAAAAGGGTGGCGCCGTCGTGGCGGAAGTGGTGGACACGATGGGCGCGATCAACGACTCGGCCAGGAAGATTGTCGACATCATCGGCGTGATCGACGGCATCGCGTTCCAGACCAACATCCTCGCGCTCAATGCGGCGGTGGAAGCGGCGCGTGCCGGCGAGCAGGGGCGCGGCTTTGCCGTGGTGGCATCGGAGGTGCGCAACCTGGCGCAGCGCTCCGCGTCGGCGGCAAAGGAAATCAAGGCCTTGATCAACGATTCGGTCGACAAGGTCGACAGCGGCGCGCGCCTGGTCAATCAGGCCGGCGCCACCATGCAGGAGATCGTCGAGAGCGTGCGGCGCGTGACCGACATCATGGGCGAAATCAGCGCCGCCAGCCACGAACAAACCGCCGGCATCGAACAGATCAACCAGGCCATCGCACAGATGGACGAAGTCACGCAGCAGAATGCTTCGCTGGTGGAGCAGGCCGCCGCCGCATCGGAAGCGATGCAGGAGCAGGCCGGCCATCTGGTGCAGGTGGTAGGGGCATTCAAGATATCCGGCGCGCATGCGGGGGCCGCACCCAAGGCGCGCACGCCGAAGCCGGCAGCACGGCCGCAGCCAGCCAGGCTGGCTTCGGCAGCAACCACGGCACGCCGGGCGCCGCTCAAAAGCGGCGACGACTGGGAAGAGTTCTGAGCGAGGGCGCCCGACGCGGCGCCCGGCCGGCATTTCACCCAGGGAATTGCCGGCCTACCTCACACGGCAGGTGCAGCACGCGTAAAATGACGGCTCGCTGCCTTTTGCCTCCCGCCCCATGACCATCCTGCTCGCCACCCTCAACGCCCGCTATTCCCATGCCTCGCTCGGCCTGCGCTACCTGCTCGCCAACATGGGCGACTTGCAGCAAGCCACGCAGCTGCATGAATTCGTGCTCGGCACCAAGCCCGCCGAGGTGGTCGAGCGTGTGCTCGCCTACCGGCCGCGCATCGT
The DNA here is from genome assembly GCA_035254005.1 of Burkholderiaceae bacterium. Classification (GTDB taxonomy): domain Bacteria; phylum Pseudomonadota; class Gammaproteobacteria; order Burkholderiales; family Burkholderiaceae_D; genus Rugamonas. The sequence goes on from DATFBD010000074.1 coordinate 1,594, forward strand.
CGGCTTCGGTATCTACATTTGGAACGTGGAAGAAACCGAGCGCATCGTCGCGCTGCTCAAGCGCGTCGCGCCCGAGGTCGTCGTCGTGCTCGGCGGCCCGGAGATTTCGCACGAAACCGCCGAGCGCCACATCACGCAGCTGGCCGACTACGTCATCACGGGCTGGGGCGACATCACGTTCGCGTCGCTGTGCCGGCAGATCCTCGACGGTCCCAAGCCGCTGATGAAGATCCACGCCGGCGCGCAGCCGCCGCTGTCGGAGATCAAGCTGCCGTACTCGCTCTACACCGATGCCGACATCGCGCACCGCACGCTGTACGTGGAAGCGTCGCGCGGCTGCCCGTTCAAGTGCGAGTTTTGCCTGTCGTCGCTCGACAAGACGGCGTGGCCGTTCCCGCTCGACGCCTTCCTGGCCGAGATGGAAGCGCTGCACGCGCGCGGTGCACGCCTGTTCAAGTTCGTCGACCGCACCTTCAACCTGAACATCAAGACCAGCCTGAAGATCATGCAGTTCTTCCTCGACAAGCTGGCCGCCCATCCCGACGATCCGGTCTATGCCCACTTCGAGCTGGTGCCCGACCACCTGCCCGACGCGCTCAAGGAAGGCATCAGCAAATTCCCGCCCGGCGCGCTGCAGTTCGAAATCGGCATCCAGAGCTTCAACCCGGAGGTGCAAACCCTCGTCAGCCGCAGGCAGGACAACCAGAAGGCCGCCGACAACATCCGCTGGCTGACCACCCAATCGCACGCCCACATGCACGTGGACCTGATCGCCGGCCTGCCCGGCGAGGACGTGGCCAGCTTCGCACGCGGCTTCAACCATCTGTGGTCGCTGCAGCCGCACGAGATCCAGTTCGGCATCCTGAAGCGCCTGCGCGGCACGCCCATCATCCGCCACACGGAGGAATATGGGCTGGTGTTCGAGCCATACGCGCCCTACACCATCCTGGCCAACAAGGACATCGGCTTCCCCACCATGCAGCGTCTGGTGCGCTTCGCCCGCTACTGGGACCTGGTAGCCAACTCGGGCCGCTTCGCGCACACCCTGCCGGTGCTGCTGGGCGAGTCCGCGTTCGAGAACTTCATGGCCTTCTCCGACTGGCTGTATGCGAACACCGACGCCACCCACCGCATCGCCCTCGACCGCCTCGCCGCCATGGTATCGAAGTGGCTGCAGACACGCGGCATGAGCAAAACGGCGGCCGACGCACTGCTGGCCAGCGACTACGCCGGCCGCAACGAATCGGGCTCGCGCCTCAAGCCGGCCGCCGCCAACACGCCTGCGGTGCGGGCCGAAACGGCGGCGCCGCAACGCCAGGCGCGCCACCTGGCGGCCTGAATCGCCCCGGGACCGCAGGCGACAGCGGTGGCGGTCCCGCCCAATCTCCCTTAAACTGGCGTCATGCCCACCGCCCCAGAGCCCACCCTCACTCTCGATTCCGGCGCCGCCACTGCCGCCGGCACCTGGCAGGTCCACGCACTCACGCTGGGCAGCGCGATGCATACGCTCACCGGCCAGCTCAATTCCATCAAGGACAAGGCCCAGATCAAATGGGACCTGACAGCCATCGACAGCATGGACCACATCGGCGCGCAACTGCTGTGGAACGCCTGGGGCAAGACCCGCCCCGCCTCGCTGCGGCTGGCGCCAGGGCAGGAGGAATTCTTCAAGCGGCTCGAAGCGGCCGGCAACCTGGAACTGAAAGCCCCGCGCAAGCAGCGCCTGACCTCCGTCATGGTGCTCGGCTTCGCGATGATGCAGTTCTTCGAACATCTGCACGGCATGATCTCGCTGGTGGGCGCCGTCACCCAGGACGCGATCCGCTTCGCGCGCCACCCGCTGCGCGGCCCGTGGCGCGAAATCTCGGCCAACATCTACCACGCCGGCCCGCAGGCACTGGGCATCACGGCGCTGGTCGGCTTCCTGATCGGCGTGGTGCTGTCCTACCTGTCGGCCCAGCAGCTGCGCAATTTTGGCGGCGACATCTACCTGGTCAACCTGCTCGGCATGAGCATCATCCGCGAACTGGGGCCGCTGCTGGCGGCCATCCTGGTAGCCGGCCGCTCCGGTTCCTCCATCACCGCGCAACTGGGCGTGATGCGGGTGACGGAGGAACTGGACGCCATGCTGGTGATGGGCATCTCGCATGGCTTCCGCCTGATCCTGCCCAAGGTGATCGCGCTGGCCGTCTGCATGCCGCTGCTGGTGATCTGGACCGACGTCATGGCGCTGATCGGCGGCATGGTATCGGCCAACGTGGAACTGCACCTGTCGCCGCAATACTTCATCCAGAAGCTGCCGGACGCCGTGCCGCTGGCGAACTACATGATCGGCCTGGGCAAGGGCGCCGTGTTCGGCGTGCTGATCGCGCTGGTGGCCTGCCACTTCGGCCTGCGCATCAAACCCAACACGGAAAGCCTGGGACGTGGCACCACCACCTCGGTGGTCACCGCCATCACCGTCGTGATCCTGGCCGATGCCGTGTTCGCGATCCTGTTCAACGGCGTGGGGTACTGATGGACGAGAACCTGCCAGCATCCACCTCCAACTGCGGCGCGCCCAACACGGGTGTGCTGAAACTCGATGGCAGCGTGCCGGTGGTGGAGATCACGGGCCTGTGGACCAAGTTCGGCCGCACCGTCGTGCACCAGGACCTGAACCTGGCGATACAGGCGGGCGAGATCCTGTCCATCGTGGGCGGCTCCGGCACCGGCAAGACTGTGCTGCTGCGCCAGATGCTGGGACTGGAACGGCCCGCGCGCGGTTGCGTGCGCGTGTTCGGCGAGGACATCAGCGAGGTCGATGCGAGCCAGTTGCAAAAGCTGCGCAACCACTGGGGCATGCTGTTCCAGCAGGGCGCGCTGTACTCGGCCCTGACCGTGTTCGAGAATATCGCCCAACCCCTGCGCGAACTGCACAAGATCCCGGAAGACCTGGTGCGCGACGTGGTGCTGCTGAAGATGAACATGGTGGGGCTGGGCCCTGAACACGCCGACAAGATGCCGTCCGACCTGTCCGGCGGCATGGTCAAGCGGGTGGCGTTGGCGCGCGCCCTGGCACTGGAGCCGCAACTGCTGTTCCTGGACGAACCGACGGCCGGCCTCGATCCCGACCTGTCGGAAAGCTTCGTCGCGCTGATCAAATCGCTGCACCGCGAACTGGGGCTGACGGTGGTGATGGTCACGCACGACCTGGACACATTGTTCGCGCTCTCGACCCGGATCGCGGTACTGGCCGAAAAACACGTGATCGCCATCGGCCCCACGCGCGAGCTGTTGAAGATCGACCACCCATTCATCAAAGAGTTCTTCCTGGGCGACCGCGGCCGCCGCGCGCTGGAAGCGCTCGACACGCCCCCGCCGCAGCCCAAGGGCGCGCCTGGGCCCAAACACTGAGCAAACACTGAGCGGGACACTGAACACGCATCGGAGCATCCATGGAAAACAGATCGCACGCACTCATGACAGGCTTCTTCACGATCACGCTGGTGATCGCGGCGGTGCTGTTCGGCCTCTGGTTCAACCGCGACCGCATCGAGCGCGTACCCTACCAGCTGGCCACCACCCAGCCGGTGCCGGGCCTGAACCCGCAGGCGCAGGTGCGCTACCGCGGCCTGCAGGTGGGCAAAGTGGCCAGCATCGGCTTCGACCCCAAGGTGACGGGACAGATCCTGGTCACCCTGAGCATCAACCCGGACGCGCCCATCACCAAGACCACCTTCGCCACGCTGGGCTACCAGGGCGTGACCGGCATCGCCTACGTCCAGCTGGACGACGACAAGGTCGGCTCGCCGCTGCTGGGCACCAATGCCGACAACCCCACCCGCATCCCGCTGCGTCCCGGCCTGTTCGACCAGCTGGAAAAGCGGGGCAAGCAAATCCTGTCGCAGGCCGAGCAGGCGGCCGACCGCCTGAACGCCCTGCTCAGCCCCGCCAACCAGCGCGTCATGCTGTCCGCCTTCAGCGACATCAGCGCCGCCGCCAAGGCATACGGCGCCTTGCCGGAACAGCTGCAGCCCACCATAGCCCGCCTGCCCGCGCTGGCCGACCAGGCCCACGGCGCGCTGCAATCGGTGACCGCGCTGGCCAACGACGCGCGCCGCCTGACCACCAGCCTGCAGGCGCCCGACGGGCCGCTGGCGCGCATGAGCGGCACGGTGGACCGGGTCGGCATGTCGGTGGAAGCGGTCACCAGCGGCGTCGAGATGGACGCCCTGCCGCATGTGATCTCGCTCACCGACGAATCGCGCTCGTCGATGCGGGCCCTGAAGAACACCATGAACAAGCTCAATGAACGTCCGCAAAGCCTGTTGTTCGGCGCACCCGGCACCCCGCCCGGCCCCGGCGAAGACGGCTTCACGGCACCGGCCAAATGAGGAGCATCGCGATGACCAACCTATCCCGCCTGTCCATGCTGGCCGCCATGGCCGCCCCCCTGCTGCTGAGCGCCTGCGCCAGCGGCGGCGGCCGCACCACCACCACCCTGTACGACTTCGGCCCGCTGCCGCAGACCACGGCCGCAGCAACGCCCGCGCCGCTGCCGGCCCTGATCGTGGCCGACGTGGACGGCCCGCCCGCGCTCGACTCCGAACGCATGCAATACCGGCTGCTGTACGCGGACGCGCGCCAGGCCCGCCCCTACGCCTACAACCAGTGGACCAGCACCCCGCCGCAGCTGCTGACCCAGCGCGTCAAGGCGCGCCTGGCACAGGCCGGCGTCAAGGTGCTGACCTCGACCGACGTGGGCAGCGGCGCGCCGATGCTGCGGCTGGAACTGGACGACTTCGCGCAGAACTTCACCAGCGCCACCCAGAGCAGCGGCGCGCTGGCGGTGCGCGCCTCGCTGTTCCGCAACCACCGGCTGGTGGACCAGCGCACCTTCCAGCGCAGCAGCCCGGCGCCCAGCGCCGACGCGGCCGGCGGCGCCCACGCGCTGGCCGACGCCAGCGACGCGCTGGCCGCCGACCTGCTGGCGTGGCTGGCCACGCTGCCGCCGCAATAACGCGGTCGTAACGCAGCCATAACGCAGCAATCAAGCGACGATGAAGCAACCAAGCGATCCGTCCGCAGCCGATCCGGCAGCGGCGCGCGCGTCCCGCCCCGTGGCAGGCCATGGCCCGGAGCCAGTGAACGCGTCCGCCGCCGGCCGCAGTTCCTCGCTGGCGCGCGCGGCGCTGCTGGCCTACGTGCTGTTGATCGTGTACGCCAGCTGGTATCCATTCTCGGGCTGGCAGAACCACGGCCTGTCGCCGCTGATCTTCCTCGAGCATTTCGAGCTGCCGCGCTACTGGACCAAGTTCGACGCCGTCACCAACGTGGTCGGCTACATCCCGCTCGGCACCCTGCTCGTGTACGCGCTCTACCCGCGTGTGACGAGAGTGTTCGCCTGGCTGCTGGCCAGCGCCAGCGGCGTGCTGCTGTCCGGCCTGATGGAGGCCGTGCAGACCTATCTGCCCAGCCGCGTCTCATCCAACCTCGACTTCTACACCAACGCGGCCGGCTGCAGCCTGGGCGCGCTGATCGGCGTGCTGACCGTGCGCCGCCTGCTCGACCAGAGCCAGCTGACCCAGCTGCGCCGGCGCTGGTTCGCGCCGCAGGCCAGCCAGGGCCTGGTGCTGCTGGCGCTGTGGCCACTGGCGCAAATCTACCCGCAAAGCTTTTTGTTCGGCCACGGCCAGTTGCTGCCCATCCTGTCCGAATGGCTGTCCGAACTGCTGGACACGGAAATCGACCTGGGCGCCTGGCTGCGCCCCGTGGCCACGCTGACGGTGGAGCAATACTGGCTGTCCGAAACCATCGTCACGGCCTGCGGCATGGTGGGCGCGGCGCTCACGCTGCTGTGCCTGCTGCGCCGCCCGGCGCCGCGCGCCACGCTGGTGGCGGCGCTGGTGGGCGCGGCCATCGTCGTCAAGGCGCTGGCCACGGCGCTGCTGTTTTCGCCCGAGAACGCGTTCGTGTGGGTCACGCCGGGCGCCGAGGGTGGCTTGCTGATCGGCGCCATCATGCTGGCCGGCCTGGCGTTCGCGCCGCACGTGGCGCAACGCCGGCTGGCGGCCCTGACGTTGCTGCTGAGCCTGCTCATCGTCAACACCACGCCGGCCAACCCGTATTTCGTGGCCACGCTGCAAACCTGGGTGCAAGGGAAGTTCCTCAACTTCAACGGCGCGGCCCAGTTCCTGGCACTGCTGTGGCCCTTCTTCACGGTCTGGTACCTGTGGCTGCCCGCGCACGGCCAGCAGCGGACGTGACGGCGGCCCGCATGGGGCCGCGATCGCGGGTATCATATCGGCTGCCAACCAACACGAGACTGCCATGAGCGACGACCTGTATTACCAACGCCACGTCTTCTTCTGCGTCAACCAGCGCGACGACGGCCGCCCCTGCTGCAGCGACCACAACGCCATCGCGGCCCAGAAGCACGCCAAGAAGCGCTGCAAGGACCTGGACATCAACGGCGCCGGCAAGGTCCGCATCAACCAGGCCGGCTGCCTGGACCGCTGCGACGAAGGCCCGGTGCTGGTGGTCTACCCCGAAGGCACGTGGTACACCTACGTGGACACGGCCGACATCGACGAAATCGTCGACAGCCACCTGGTCAACGGCAAGGTGGTGGAACGTTTGAAAATCTGACCCCTGATTCACATGAACAAGAACTCTGAAAAATTCACGCTGCCAGGCGGCGCCGGCCTGATGGAAGGCTTGATCGACTTTCCCAAGCAAGCCCCGCGCGGCATCGCGCTGGTGGCGCACCCGCACCCGCTGTACGGCGGCACCATGGACAACAAGGTGGCCCAGACCCTGGCCCGCACCTTTGTCGGCCTCGGCTACGTGGCGGCCCGCATCAACTTCCGCGGCGTGGGCGCCTCAGAAGGCGAACACGACCACGGCCACGGCGAGACCGACGACATGGCCGTACTGCTGGCCCACATGCAACAACGCTATCCGGGCTTGCCCGTGGCCCTGTCCGGCTTCTCGTTCGGCACCTTCGTGATGGGGCGCCTGCAGGAACAGCTGGTGGCGGCCGGCACCCCGGCCGAGCGGCTGGTCATGATCGGCACGGCGGCCGGCAAGTGGGACGTGGCCAAGGTCCCGGCCGACACCATCGTCATCCACGGCGAGCTGGACGAAACCATCCCCCTGAAGGACGTGTTCGACTGGGCCCGGCCGCAGGACCTGCCGGTGATCGTCATCCCCGGCGCCGACCACTTCTTCCACCGCAAGCTGCAGCACATCAAAGGCTGGGTCAGCCAGTTGTGGCACACGCGGCCGGAACAGGACACCGCGACGGCGGCCTGAAGCCCTATAATGGGCGCGCCTTTTGCAGGCCGCCCGTCCCCCAACTTAGACACCCGATACGCAACATGAAAAAATTATTCGCCGCACTGGCCACCAGTGTGTTGATGATGACCGCCGCCGTCGCCCAGACGCTGCCGCCGCCCACCATCGCCGCCAAGTCCTGGCTGCTGCTGGATGCCACCAGCGGCCAGATCATCGCCTCGCAAGACCCCAACGCCCGCATCGAACCGGCCTCGCTGACCAAGATCATGACGGCCTACCTGACCTTCGCCGCCGTCAAGGACAAGAAGCTAGACCTGAACCAGATGGTCAACGTCTCCACCCACGCGTGGAAGGTCGATACCAGCAGCTCCAAGATGTTCATCGACCCGGCCACCCCGGTCAAGGTCAACGACCTGCTGTACGGCCTGATGGTGCAGTCCGGTAACGACGCGGCCGTGGCCCTGGCCGAAGCCGTGGCCGGCGACGAGTCGGCCTTCGTCGTGATGATGAACCGCGAAGCCCAGCGCATGGGCCTGACCTCGACCCACTTCGCCAACCCGCACGGCCTGCCCAGCCCCGAGAACTATTCGACGGCGCAGGACTTGTCGGTGCTGGCCAAGCACGTGATCCAGGATTACCCCGAGTTCTACAAGATCGACTCGGTCAAGAGCTTCACCTACAACAAGATCACCCAGCAGAACCGCAACCGCCTGCTGTGGCTGGACCCGACCGTGGACGGCATGAAGACCGGCCACACGGAAGCGGCCGGCTACTGCATGATCGCCTCGGCCCACCGCCCCAACGGCGCCAGCGAGCGCCGCCTGATCGCCGTCGTGCTGGGCACCAGCTCCGACAGCGCGCGCACCCAGGAAAGCCAGAAGCTGCTCAACTGGGGCTTCCAGAACTTCGACACGGTCAAGCTGTACTCCAAGGGCCAGGCCATCGCCACCCCGGAAATCTGGAAGGGTTCCAAGGGCAACGTCAAGATCGGTTTCCCCAACGACGTGCTGGTGACCGTGCCCAAGGGCGTGGCCGGCAAGATGAAGCCGCTGCTGGAACGCAAGGACCCGCTGGTGGCCCCGCTGGCTGAAAACAGCCGCGTCGGCACGCTCAAGATGATGGTCGACGGCAAGCCGCTGCTGGAACTGCCCGTGGTCGCGCTGGAGCCGGTGAACCAGGCCTCCATCTTCGGCCGCGCCTGGGATTCCATCCGCCTCTGGATGAAATAAGCCGCCGCTGCCTCGATGAACAAAAGTCCACTTCGGTGGACTTTTGTTTATTGTGGTGTGCTCTATGCGGTGCTTGCAACGGTCGAGGTCGCTAAAAAGCAAAATGTGCCACCCGGACCAAGTAGTCGTGTAACAATACTACTTGCAAAATGGAACTTAATCCCTTCCCTCCCACGCCCGAAAGCCCGCCATGAACTACGAACCGCCCGTCGGACTGCTTTGCCCCTCCATCGTCACCAGCAATAACGGCCCCACGCTGTCGCGCATCGTGGCCGGCATGTGGCGCATGGGTGCCTGGGATTTGACGCCGCAGCAGCGCCTGACCCTGATCAAGCGCTGCATGGCGCTGGGCGTGACCAGTTTCGACCATGCCGACATTTACGGCGACTACGGCGTCGAAGCGCTGTTCGGCGAGGCGCTGGCCTTGCAACCGTCGCTGCGCGCGCGCATGCAGCTGGTGAGCAAATGCGGCATCAAGCTGGTGTCGCCGGCCCGGCCCGGGCACACCATCCAGCATTACGACACCAGCGCCGCCCACATCACGGCCTCGGTCGAGCAATCGCTCAAAGCGCTGGGGACGGACTACCTGGACCTGCTGCTGATCCACCGGCCCGACCCGCTGATGGATTTCGACGAAATCGCCGGCACCTTCAGCCGCTTGCGGCTGCAAGGCAAGGTACGCCACTTCGGCGTCTCCAACTTCAGCCGCCACCAGTTCGAATGCCTGAACCGGCGCGTGCCGCTGGCCACCAACCAGGTCGAATGCTCGCCGCTGCACGTGGCGCCGCTGTTCGACGCCACCTTCGACGGCCTGCAGGACCTGGGCGTGCGGCCCATGGTGTGGTCGCCGCTGGCCGGCGGGCGCCTGTTCAGCGATGGCGACGCCGCCGGCCAGCGCGTGCGCGCCGTGGTGCAGCGCATCGCCGACGAACTGCAGCAACCGTTCACCAGCGTGGTGTTCGCGTGGATCATGCAACTGCCATCGCGGCCGCTGCCGCTGACGGGCAGCGGGCGCATCGACGCCATCGTCGACGCCGTGCGCGCCACCCAATTCAGCCTGAGCCGCAGCCAATGGTTCGAGATCCTGCGCGCCGCGCGCGGGCACGAGGTGGCATAAAGCGACAAAACCGGGGTCAGGTCATGCGTCCAGGCATGTCGCGTGACGATATGCCTGGACGCATGACCTGACCCCGGTTTGCGCTTCAATCCGTGTAGACGGCCGGCGGGGCGATGCCGCGCCAGCCCAGCTTCCAGGCCACGTTCAGGGCCACGGTGGCGCCGATGTAGACGGCGAAGAACAGCACGAAGAACACGGTCTGCAGCCACGCCAGCAGGGCCAGGTTGACCAAGAGCAGCACCAGCGCCGCCTTGCTTTTCTTTTGCTTGGTGCTGGGGAAGCGGATGGTCGATACCATCAGCCCGCCGACGGCAAATAACAGCAGCGCCAGCATGACGGCCTGCAGCGTGCCGGTGGGCGGATCGGGCCAGGCCACCACCACCGACGCCACGCAGGCGGCGCCGGCCGTGATGGGGATGCCGACGAAGTAGCGCGGATCGGTACGGCCCACGTTGACGTTGAAGCGGGCCAGGCGCAGGGCGCCGCAGGCGACGAAGAAGAAACTGGCCATGCCGCCCAGCCGCAGCAGCGTGGGCTGGTGCGCGCCCAGCTGCACGAAGCCATAGCAGTACAGCAGCAAGCCGGGCGCGCAACCGAAATTCATCACGTCGGCGATGGAATCGAGTTGCATGCCGAAGTCCGAGCTGGTGCCGGTGGCGCGCGCCACCATGCCGTCGAGCGCGTCGAACACGCCGGCCAGCACCAGCAGCACGGCGGCCAGCCGGTAGTCATGCGGGTTGCCGATGAAGGCGTTGTCGACGGAAATGACGATGCTGCCGAAGCCGCAGGCGATCGACAGCAGCGTGACGAAGCTGGGCAGGGCGAACTTGGCGCGCTGCAGGCGCGGGCGGTGTGGTAAGGAAGTCAAATCAGGCGTATTCCAATAAGAGGCTGGTCTAAGAGCGACGATGCAGCGCCACCGGCATGGTGGCGGACTATTTTAACCCGCCCCGCCGGCACGCGGCACGCCGGCCCGCGCACGCGATTGCGCATATCGGGTGCGGCGCGGCCGGAGTTGCCTTAGAATCGACTCATAAGCGGGCTGATCGCAAGCGGCGGTCCGGATCACGACACAGGAGCTCTCCATGCATAGCCGTCCACGTTGGCACCTTCCGCTCGCGGTACTCAGCCTGGCCCTGGCCCTGTCCCTGGCGGCATGCGGCGGTGGTGGCGGCGGCACCAGCAGCGGCGCCAGCGCCAACCCGCCGGCCAGCAGCAGCAACCTGCCGGCCGAGCCCGGCGCGCCCGCGCTGACCGGCAACGCGGCCCTCGATGGCTTCAACTGGATCAACTTCCGCCGCGCCCAGCTGGGCGTGGCGGTCCTGTCGCGCAACAGCATGCTGGCGACGGCGGCCCAGGGCCACGCGGACTACCAGCGCATCAACAACACGGTCACCCATATCCAGACGCCCGGGCTGCCCGGCTTCACCGGCGCCACGCTGGCGGACCGGCTGGCCAACGCCGGCTATGTGCTGGTGCGGCCCTATGCCTATGGCGAGATCATCTCGGCCACCAACAGCACGTCCGGCTTCGTGCTGGCCGAGGAACTGGTCACGGCCATCTACCACCGCTTCGTCATGTTCGAACCGGTGTTCAAGGAAATGGGCACCGGCGCCGCGCTGGGCTCGGGCGGCTATTCCTACTTCACGTGCGACATGGCGGCCAACAACGGCTATGGCCTCGGCCTCGGTGGCGGCCGTGCGGCCGGCTATCCGGTCAATGGCCAGACCCAGGTGCCGACTAGCTTCCTGAGCAATAACGAGACGCCGGACCCCGTGCCCGACCTGAACGAGGTGGGCTACCCGATCAGCATGCATGCCGACATCACGACCACCATGACGGTGCAAAGTTTCACCGTGCGTCCGCATGGCGGCGCGCCGCTGGCCACGCGCCTGCTGAGCCATGCGACGGATACGGAAACGCCCACCTCGGCCGCCGCCATCGTGCCGCTGGCCGTGCTGCAACCGGGCACCACCTATGACGTCGCGTTCAGCGGCGCCGTCGATGGCGTACCGCTGTCGCGCAGCTGGTCGTTCACCACGCGGTAGCGCCGCGATGACCATGCCCGGCGCTGCTGGCTTGCTGCTTTCCGCGCGCGATAGCGCCAGCCTGTGCGTGAGCGACGGGCTGGAGCGGGTGATGGGCGACCGTGCGCTCTACCTGCAGCTGTTGCGCCGCTTCCGCGACGACTACCGTGGCCTGGGCCGGCAATTGCGCGATGCGCTGGCCGGCAACGGCCTGGCCGCGCTGCGGCCACGCGTGCACATGGTGCGGGGCGCGGCCGGCATGATAGGGGCACGCGCCGTGTGCCAGCTGGCCGCCGCGCTGGAGCCGGCCTGCCACCTGCCGCCGGCGGCCTGCACGGAAACGGTGCTGCTACTGGAGGAGGCCTTGTGCGCGCTGCTGGCGGCCATCGATGCCCTGCTGGACACCCCGCAGGATGCGGGCGCGTCGCCAGCCATGCCGACGACGGTGCTGCCGGACGAAGCGGCCGGCCCGGTGGCCGATGCCGCCCTGCTGGCACGGCTGGCGCGCCTGCTCGACACCGGCGATGGCGCCGCGATCGACGTGCTGGAGCAATCGGCCTCGTCGCTTGCGGCACGGCTGGGCGTGGAACGCTACCAGCGGGTGGCGGCGGCCGCCCACCAGTTCGACTTCGAGGCGGCGCTGGCGGCGCTGGCGCCGCACCTGTAGCGGCCGCGCCGTGCCGGTGCCGGGCGGCTCAGCGCGTGTATTCCTTTTCCTCGTCGAAGGCGTCGGCGCATTCCTTGCCGCAGAAACGGCGCACGCTGTCGAGCGGCTTGTCGCAGTACCAGCAAGCGCCCTTGGGCGGCAACAACTGGCGCGCCCGCGCGGCGGGGGATAGTGTGGGGGGCGGGCGCTCGGCCCCGTCATCTGGCACGCTGTCTGGTTTCGGTTCCAAGGCTCCCTCCTTTCGCGGCAGTACACAGGTCTACCAGCAGGTTACGTCAGCGGACGTCGGCGGGCATGATCATGCGCAAACGGCCCCGCGTTGAGACCTATCATAACAGTTTCGGCGCCACCGCCTAGTCCGGCAAATCGGCAAAAATCGGACGCCGCGCACAGTACACAGCCCCTGCACAAATCGGCCGCGCCGGGGATTTCGGGAGGAAAATATTTTTCAATGGAAACGGCGACGGCGATAGCAGCGGGGCCGCGCCGGCCGCGCCGGCATCACTTGCGCCCGGCCAGCACCACCTGGTTGCGGCCCTGCTCCTTGGCCCGGTACATGGCCTTGTCGGCCATGCGCAGAAACAGCTCCGGCGTTTGCAGCTCGTCCGGCACCTGCACCGCCACGCCCACGCTGATGCTGACCCAGCCGATCGGCGACAGCGCATGCGGCAAGTGCAGCGATTCCAGCGCCAGCCGCACCTGCTCGGCCAGCGCCAGCGCCGCGTCGGCATCCGTTTCGGCCGCCAGCATCACGAATTCCTCGCCGCCGTAGCGAGCCGCCAGGTCGCTGGCGCGGCGCGCGTGCGTCTGCAACAACGTGGCCACCTTGCGCAGGCAGCTGTCGCCCTCCTGGTGGCCATAATGGTCGTTGTAGCTCTTGAAGAAATCGACGTCGATCATCAGCAGCGCCAGCGGATGGGAACAGCGGGCCGCCCGGTGCAGCTCCGAGGCCAGCATCTCATCGAAGCGGCGCCGGTTGGCGATGCCCGTCAGCGGGTCCGTCAAGGTGAGCGCGGCCAGCTTGAGGTTGGCCTGCTCCAGGTCGCGCGTGCGCTCGGCCACGCGGCTTTCGAGCTGCTCGTGGGTCTGGCGGATATTGGCCGCCATGTCGTTGAATTTTTGCGCCAGCAGGGCCAGCTCATCGCGGCCCTCGTACTCCACGCGCTGGGCATAATCGCCGGTGCGGGTGGCGCGCATGGCACCGGCCAGCCGCTCCAGCGGCATCGAGATACTGCGCGCCACCACGTAGGCCAGCACCAGCGCGCCGCAGAAGCAGATCAGGCCGATCAGCACAATCTCCTTGCGCACCGCCTGCGCCTCGGCCAGCAGCAACTGGTTGGGCAGGGTGCTGACCACATACCAGCTGGTGTTGGGTACCTGGGTATAGACGGCAAAGTAGCCGGCCGGCGGATGGCCTTCCGCCACCGTCTGCTGGTACGCCAGGAAGCCGCTTTGCTCGCCGCCGCGCATGCTGGCGGCCAGTTGCTCGAGCAGGGCCGGCGCGGCCGGCACCGTGGCGGCCCGTTCGCGGCGCTGGACCAGCAAGGTGCCGTCGCGCGCATCGACGATGAAGATATCGCTGCCCGCGCCCAGGCTGGCGTTGTCGAAGATGGCGGCGAAGCGGGTGGCCCGCACCCCCAGCAACAGGCCGCCCATCAAGCGGTTGTCGTTCTTCGAATAAATCTGGCGCACCATGGCGATGCTCTTCTGGCCATCCCATAGCTCCAGCGCGCCCCACACCACGCGGCGCTGGCTGGCGCGGGCGGCCGCGCTGAACTCCACCACGCCGCGCCCCAGTTGCGCGAACACTTGCGGGTCGAGTACATGATTGTCGCGGTCCAGGAAGTACTTCTGGCCGAAGTCCTGGAACGAACCATAACTGTCGAGCAGAATCTTGGTCAGCGCCGCGCGCGCCCGGCCCTTGTCCTCGGGACTGTCGAGCGCATAGCGGGCCAGCGCATACTGCACGGGATCGGACAGCACCAGCGTTTCGCTGTCCGACTCGATTTCGGCCATGCGCAACTGCACATTCTTGGCGATCTGCTTGACCACTTCGGTGGTGAACAAGCGGGTCTTCTGCTCGATCGCCCTGCTCGACTCGGCGTAGGAAATGTAACCGGACACCAGCAGCGGGGTCAGCGAGATCAGGATGAACGAGGCCAGCAGCCGGTAGCGGATGGCGATCTTGCGCAGCAGCGCGGGCAGGTAGAGGGCGATCAGGCGTCTCATGCCGTGGTTCCGGGCGATGTCAGTGGACGCCGCCGCGCGCCTCGGCGCGCAGCGAACGGTCCAGCTGGCGGGCCGCGTCGCGCGGCGAGGTCTTACCGGCCAACACATCCTGCAGCAAGGGGTGCAACTGCTCGATGGTCGATGCGGGCAGGAACACGTAATACGGCGGCACCACTTGCGGGTAGGCGCTCACTTCGCGGATATAGGCGGTGAGCTGGGGATCGGTCACCATCCGGCCCGGCAACTGCTTCATGGGCGGGATGTTGCGGCGTGCGTTCTGCTGGATAACGAAGCCCTTGCCAACCAGGTAGTCCAGCAACTGCATGGCCTCCGCCCGGTGACGGGTATTGCAGACCGCGAAACCGGTCTCGCTGCCGACCACCGGCACGGCCAGCTTGCCGGCCGCATTCCACGGCGGGAGAAACACGCCCACCTCGTCGCGCTTGCCCACCATCAGCCGGCCGGCCGCCCACGTGCCTTCGAACGCCATGGCCGCGCGCCCGGCCGTGAACAGGCGGATGCCTTCGTCGTAGCCGGTGTTCAGGTAATCGGGCTGCACATAGCCGCGCGCGGCCAGCAGCTTGATGCGGCCGAAGATGTCGGCGGCGGCGGCCGTGTCCAGATCCAGGGTGCCGTTGGCCAGCGCCGTGCGCCAGTCGGGCCGGGACGCCGCCACCAGGTTGGCGAAGCCATGGCTGAACGGGCCATTGCCGAGCATGTTGGGGAAGCCGCCGTCGAGCACCAGTGGCGTATAGCCGGCCTTCTTCAACTGCGCGCACACGGCCAGGAACTCGTCGAAGTTCTGCGGCAGGCGGCTGATGCCGGCGTCGCGGAACATGGCCTTGTTGTAGTAGATGACGGTGGCGGCCACGCCGCCGGCCACGCCGAAGTGCTTGCCGCCGGCGCTGGTCCAGTCGGGCTTGAGCAGGTCCAGCATATTGTTCCACGCGGCCGTTTGGCCCACCTCGGCCAGCACGCCCTGCTCGGCCAGGCTGGCCGCGTAAGCATTGGGGTTAATCGAGATCAGGTCGGGCAACTGGTTGGCCGCCACCTTGGGCTTGAGGTTTTCCTCGACCGAATTGCCGATCATGAATTGCACATCGACCCGGATATCGGGGTGTTCGCGGCTGAAGGCGGCCGCCACGTCGTGCATTTCCTTGGGCCAGTCGGGAGCCCAGACCAGGGCCGTGATGGTGGCGGGCGCGGCACCGGCCGCCGACGGCGCGCCCGATACCTGGCTGTCATCGCTGCAGCCGGCCAGGGCCAGCAACAGCAACAGCAACAGCGGGGCGAGCAGCCCCGTCCAGCGCGATGGTGTCGATCGTTCCCTCATCCGTGCTACCCCAGTCCAGCGCCCAGCATGTGGTGGCCAACCCGCCCCGTTGCAACGGGATCATTACGGTCAGCCCACTATAATTTCCGTCAAGATACACCCCATGATGGTGAGGTTACTACAAAGCCGGAAGTGTTGGAGTTTCTGGTATCAAAAAAGCCAAGAAACAACGTATTGCAAGATAGCTTAAACCGAGGTGACACAAAATCGCCGGCTTGACTGAAGGTATCGTCGCCAGACCGGGCTATTTACCGATACAGAACCGGCTGAAGATCACCCCCAGCAAATCATCCGACGAAAACGCGCCGGTGATGCTCGACAGCTGCGCCTGCGCCAGCCGCAGTTCTTCCGCGAACAGGTCCAGCGACTGGTCGTCCTGCGCCGCGTGCTCGCCGGCGCGGGCCAGGTGCGTGCCAGCGTTCTTCAGCGCGATCAGATGCCGCTCGCGCGCCAGGTACAGCGACTCGCCCGTCTGCTGCCAGCCGGCGATGCGCAGCAGTTCCGCCCGCAGCAGGTCGATGCCCGTGTGCTCGTGGGCGGACAGATAGACGTGGGTGGCGTCGTCGTGCGCGTCGATGCCGGGCTTGTGGCCGGACAGGTCGATCTTGTTCCACACCCGCAGCACCGGCACGCCGGACGGGAACGCGGCGACGATGGCTTCATCGGCGCGCGACGGGCCATGGTCGGCGTCCAGCAGGTGCAGGATCACGTCGGCCTTGCCCACTTCGGCCCAGGTGCGCTCGATGCCGATGCGCTCCACCAGGTCCACCGCCTCCTCCGTGCTGCGAATGCCGGCCGTGTCGATGATGTTGAGCGGGATGCCTTCGATCTGGATGGTTTCGCTGACCTTGTCGCGCGTGGTGCCGGCGATCGGCGTGACGATGGCCACGTCCGAGCCGGCCAGCGCATTCAGCAGCGAAGACTTGCCCACGTTGGGCTGGCCCACCAGCACCACGTTGAGCCCCTCGCGCAGCAGCGCGCCTTGCGCCGCCTGGCGGAACACCTGGTCGAGCGCCTCGACGATGGCGGCCAGCTGGCCGCGCGCGTCGGATTTTTCCAGGAAGTCGATTTCCTCCTCGGGAAAATCGAGGGTGGCCTCTACCAGCATGCGCAAGCCCGTCACCCGGTCCACCAGCGCGTTCACGGTCTTGGAGAAAGCGCCCGACAGCGACTGCGAGGCCGACTTGGCGGCCGCCTCGGTGGACGCGTCGATCAGGTCGGCCACGGCTTCGGCCTGGGCCAGGTCCAGCTTGTCGTTGAGGTAGGCGCGGCGCGTGAATTCACCGGGTTCGGCCAGCCGCAAGCCCATCTGCTGGCCCGCCTCCAGCACCCGCGCCAGCAGCAGTTGCAGCACGATGGGGCCGCCGTGGCCCTGCAGTTCCAGCACGTCTTCCCCGGTGTACGATTGCGGGCCCTTGAACCAGATGGCGATGCCCTGGTCGATGATGGCGCCGTCGGCCTGGGTGAACGGGATGTAGCTGGCGTGGCGCGCTTGCAGCTTGGTGGCGCCGAACAGGGCGGCGATCAGTGGCTGTAAATTTTTTCCGGAGGCGCGCACGACGCCGATGCCGCCCCGGCCCGGTGCGGTGGCGATGGCGGCGATGGGGGAAGAGTCGAGGTTCATGGGGAGAGATTTTAGAGTATTCGCTCGCGCCTGGCGCTGGTGTTTCAGCGTCCAGCACAGCGCGGCGCAAAACCGGGGTCAGACCCAAGGGTCAGGCCCCAAGGTCGCCAGGCGGCTCATCAAAAAAAAGCCCGCGCTCGGCGCGGGCTCTTTGCGGTGGCCGCTGCTTACTTGGCGGCGGCCGGTGCGAACTTCTTGGAGATCACGTACTGCTGGCCGATCGACAGCACGTTGTTCACCACCCAGTACAGCACCAGGCCGGATGGGAAGAAGAAGAACATGACCGAGAATGCCAGCGGCATGAACATCATCATCTTGGCCTGCATCGGATCCGCTGGCTGCGGATTCAGCTTGGTGGTGATGAACATCGAAATCGCGTACAGCACCGGCAAGATGTAGAACGGGTCCGGCGCGGCCAGGTTGTGGATCCAGCCGATCCATGGCGCGCCGCGGATTTCCACCGACGCCTGCAGCACCCAGTACAGCGCGATAAACACCGGCATCTGCACCAGGATAGGCAGGCAGCCGCCCAGCGGGTTGATCTTCTCGGCCTTGTACAGTTCCATGGTGGCCTGGTTCATCTTGGCCGGGTCGCCCTTGTAGCGCTCGCGGATCGCCTGCATCTTCGGCGTGACCAGCTTGACCTTGGCCATGCTGCGATAGCCAGCGGCCGACAGCGGGAAGAACGCCAGCTTGATCAGGATGGTGAACACGATGATGGTCCAGCCCCAGTTGCCCAGTACCTTGTGCAGCTGTTCCATGACCCAGAAGATAGGCTTGGCGATGATGGTCAGCCAGCCATAATCCTTGACCAGTTCCAGGCCAGGCGCCACTTTGTCGAGCAGCTTCGATTCCTGCGGACCCGAATACAGCTTGGCGTCGTTCGAGACGGTGGCGCCGGGCGCCAGCGTACCCAGCGGCTGCACGGTGCCGATGGCGTACAGGTTGGTGTCGATCTTCTTGGTGAAGATGTCGCGCGTCAGCTTGTCCTGCGGGACGAAGGCGGACACGAAGAAGTGCTGCGAAATGGCGATCCAGCCATTGTCAGCCTTGGTCGGATGGTCCTGCGCCACCGGCTTGCCGGTCTTGGCCGCTTCCTGGGCTTCCTTTTCCAGCGTTTCGAATTTCAGCTTCTTGTACTTGTCGGCTTCGGTGTACAGCGTGGGGCCGGTGTAGCTGCTGTTGAAGTAGGAATCGCCCTCGGGCTTGTTGCCGTCGTGGACCAGCTGCAGGTACAGCTCGGGCTTCACAGGCGCGGTGCCGACGTTGGTCACGTCGTGGCGCACGTCGATCACGTAGTCGCCGCGCTTGAAGGTGAAGGTCTTGGTCAGCTTGACGCCGCCCTGCTCCGCTTCCAGCACCAGTTGCACCTGGTTGGCGTCGTTCAGCATGCGCGCGCCGGGACGGGCCACGAAGCCGGTGGTGTGGTTGGGCAGGCCGGCCGCGCCGATCAGGCCCGTTTCAGCCAGGTAGGTCTTGGTGGCGTCGGCGTCGAACAGCACCTGGTTCTTGGTCGGGTCGATGCCGTCCTTGAACTGCAGCAGTTCCAGGCGCTTGATGGTGCCGCCCAGGGTGTCGATGTCGGCGCGGATCACGTCGGTGGTGATGGTGATGCGCTCGCTCTTGAACGGCGCGGCCGCGCCGGCTGCGGCGGGCGCGCCCGGCGTCACGGTGGCGGCCGATGCGGCGGCGCTGGCCACGGCTGGCAGGTCGGATTTCTTCGCGTCCGTGGCCTTGGCCACCGGGGCTGGCGCCGGAGCGAACATGGATGGCTTGCCATTGGAGACCATCCAGTTGTTCCAGAGAACTACCAGCGACACGGCAAACACGATCCACAGGATGGTACGTTTATTGATATCCATTACGGTATTTGTCAGGAGTGGTTGCAACCGCAAGCGGTCGTAGAGGAATCATCCGGTGCGGCGCCCTTGGGCGGCACCGGGTCAGGGCCGCCCGCGTGCCACGGGTGGCAGCGGCACAGGCGCTTGACGGTAAGCAGGCTGCCGCGCGCGGCGCCGTGCACTTGCAGTGCCTCCAGCGCGTAGTTCGAACAGCTTGGGTAAAAACGGCAGCGCGGCCCCAGCATGGGGCTGATGGTGAGCTGATAGGCCCGGACCAGCCAGCGCAGCAAGGTGCTCATGGCGTTTTCGGCTCCAGCGTGGGCGCCAGCGTCGGCGCCAACTTCGGCGGCACAGCGGCCGGCGCCGGCGCAACCGGCGCGCGGCCCTGTTTGGCCTGCGCGGCGAACAGACGTGCCAGTTCCACCCGCAAGGCCGCTTTGAGCTTTGCAGTGGTGGCGGGTCCATCCTTGCTGTTGACCGGCTTGGCCAGGCGCACGACGCAGTCGATGGCCGGCAGTCCGGTCACGCGGAACAGTTCGCGCGTGACGCGCTTGATCGTGTTGCGCGTCACGGCGCGCGGCGCGAATCGCTTGGCCACCACGACGCCCAGCCGCGCATGCGGCAATTGGTTCAGGCGGGTGTACAGTACGAAGTGCGCCGTCTTTTGCGCCGGGCGCAAACGAAAAACGGATGAAAATTCATCCGTTTTAACGATACGCCGAACGCGCGCGAAGTCGTGTGAACCTTCGCCTGTCGAGCCGCTTGAAATACAGCTTTCCACGCGATCAGCTAACAAGCTTCAGGCTTATACAGCCAGACGCTTGCGGCCTTTTGCGCGGCGTGCGTTGAGCACATCACGGCCACCACGGGTAGCCATACGAGCGCGGAAGCCATGCGTACGCTTGCGGCGCACGACGGAAGGTTGGTAAGTACGTTTCATGTTGGTCTCGCTAAAAAGCAAAAAAATGCAAAATCGGGTCTGACGTCCCGTCAGTTTTTGGTGCCAATGACATTTCGCGCACCTATGCCAACTGCCACGGCACAAGCTGGGTCCATCTCATCGCCCGCTGATATCCACGCTTACTCCATATTGTCGTTCAAGTGAATAAACACGGAATACGGGCGGGGAACCCTGAATTATCAGCATTTCGATCCCGCATGTCAACACTTCTCTGGCCCCGCCGACATGCCGGCCGCCGCGCCGCAGCATGAACGCATCGTTAAAATAAGCAGCGCGCCTGTGGATAACTTGGGCGGTCGAGAGTAGAATAGCGCGTTACGTGTGGCGAGCCCTGGCGTAAACGGCCCGAGTCCGGATGCGGCACCGGGGCAGTTTCGAGACGCCCTCCCACACCTTTTCACAGTAGACGATTCATGGAAAATTTCTGGCAGACCTGTTCCGCGCAGTTGGAACTGGAGCTGACGCCGCAACAATTCAGTGCGTGGATAAAACCGCTTATCCCCCTCGATTACGAGGCGGGCAAGCTGCGCGTGGCCGCGCCCAATCGTTTCAAGCTCGATTGGGTCAAGACCCAGTTCGCCAGCCGCATCACGGCGCTGGCCTGCCAGTACTGGGAAGCGCCGACCGAAGTGCAGTTCGTGCTGGATCCGCGCCTGTCCGCGCCCAAGAAGGCGGCCACGGTGGCGCCGGTGCCGGACGCCAATGGCGGCGTCCCGACCGGCAACGCGCGCATGGCCGATCCGGTGCCCAGCGTGCCCGAGCTGCCGGCCAGCGCCGCGCCGCGCCGCGAGCAAAGCCGCATCAACACCGACCTGACCTTCGACAGCTTCGTGACCGGTAAGGCCAACCAGCTGGCGCGTGCCGCCGCTATTCAAGTGGCCAACAATCCGGGCGTGTCGTACAACCCGCTGTTCTTCTACGGCGGCGTGGGCCTCGGCAAGACCCACTTGATCCACGCGATCGGCAACCAGGTGATGGCCGACCAGCCGGGCGCCAAGATCCGCTACATCCACGCCGAGCAGTACGTGCGCGACGTGGTGACGGCCTACCAGCGCAAGGGTTTCGACGACTTCAAGCATTACTACCATTCGCTGGACATGCTGCTGATCGACGATATTCAATTCTTCGGCGGCAAGAGCCGCACCCAGGAGGAATTCTTCTACGCGTTCGAAGCGCTGATCGCGGCCAAGAAGCAGATCATCATCACCAGCGATACCTATCCCAAAGAGATCACGGGCATGGACGACCGCCTGATCTCGCGCTTCGACTCGGGCCTGACGGTGGCCATCGAACCGCCGGAGCTGGAAATGCGGGTCGCGATTCTGCTCAAGAAAGCCAAGCAGGAAGGCGTGACCTTCTCGGACGACGTGGCCTTCTTCGTGGCCAAGCACCTGCGCTCGAACGTGCGCGAACTGGAAGGCGCGCTGCGCAAGATCCTTGCGTACTCACGTTTCCACGGCAAGGACATCACGATCGACATCGTCAAGGAAGCGCTGAAGGACTTGCTGTCGGTGCAGAACCGCCAGATCTCGGTGGAGAACATCCAGAAGACGGTGGCCGACTTCTTCAACATCAAGGTGGCGGACATGTACTCCAAGCGCCGGCCGGCCAACATCGCGCGGCCGCGCCAGATCGCCATGTATTTGGCCAAGGAGCTGACGCAAAAGAGCTTGCCCGAGATCGGCGAGCTGTTTGGCGGGCGCGACCATACCACGGTGCTGCACGCCGTGCGCAAGATCGCGCTGGACCGCACCAAGAACCCGGAATGCAACCACGAGCTGCACGTGCTGGAGCAAACGCTGAAGGGTTAAGCAGGAAAAGTGGAAGCGGAACCGGCCGCCAGCAACAAACCGGGGTCAGACCCTGTATTGTTGCCGCAGGCCGTAGTCAGCGCCGCCACACGAGGGTCTGACCCCGAGGTAACGCGAGGGTCTGACCCCGAGGTAACGCGAGGGGCTGCCCCCGAGGTAGCGCCGCAAGCCAAGCCGGCGCAGTAGCGGCCCGCCGGGATTGCCATTATGATTCTGGCAAACCAGCGAACCGCCAGGCAGGCGGAATTGTTAAAGTTGTATCGTTAATTTTTACTTTCGAGGATAAATATGCAATTGGTCAAAACCACCCGAGATACGCTTCTCCGGCCACTGCAGATCGTGAGCGGTATTGTCGAGCGTCGGCACACCATGCCGATTCTGGCCAATATCCTCATCCGCAAGGAAGGCGAAAGCGTGTCGTTCCTGTCGACCGACACGGAAGTGCAGATCACCACCCACGCCGACATCGGCTCGGGCGCGGAAGTGACGGGCACCACGGTGGCGGCCCGCAAGCTGCTCGACATTTTGCGCGCGCTGCCCGAAGCGGGCGACGTGACCATGACGCTGGTGAACAAGCGCCTGACGGTACAAACGGGCAAATCGCGCTTCGCGCTGCAAACGCTGGCGGCCGAGGAATTCCCCACCGTGCAGCAAGCGGAAAGCTACAACGCCACCGTCACCCTGCCGCAAAAGACGCTCAAGCACCTGTTCAACATGGTGCACTTCTCCATGGCCCAGCAGGACATCCGCTACTACCTGAACGGCCTGCTGCTGGTTTTGGACGGCAATAACGTGATCGCCGTGGCCACCGACGGCCACCGCCTGGCGTTCTGCCAGGTGGAGACGGAACAGCGCTTCGAGCGCCAGGAAGTGATCATCCCGCGCAAGACCATCATCGAACTGCAGCGCCTGCTCGAAGAGAACGACGACACCGTGCAGCTGGACATCGCGGCCAACCAGGTCAAGCTGACCTTCGCCGACATCGAACTGATCTCCAAGCTGGTGGAAGGCAAGTTCCCCGACTACACGCGCGTGATCCCCAAGGGCTACCACAACGAATTCACGATCGGCCGCGATGAGCTGCTGCGTTCGCTGCAGCGGGCCGCCATCATGACCAGCGATAAATTCAAGGGCGTGCGCTGCATCATCACCCCCGGCAGCATGAAGATCAGCTCCACCAACGCCGACCAGGAAGAGGCGGTGGAAGAACTGGAAATCGACTACGGCGGCGACAGCGTGGACATCGGCTTCAACGTCACCTACCTGCTCGACGTGCTCAACAACCTGAAGTGCGACTACGTCAACATCGCGCTGGGCGACTCCAACTCGTCGGCCCTGATCTCGATCCCGGACAACGCCGACTTCAAGTACGTCGTCATGCCGATGCGGATTTAAGCTGCGCCTTGAATCCAACCAGTCATTCCAGCAATTCGTTATTTGAGAAAGCAGTCCATGTCCGCTAACCCCCAAGAGAACCCAGTACCGGTCAAGACCGAAGAATACGGCGCCGCCTCCATCCAGATCCTGGAAGGCCTGGAAGCGGTGCGCAAACGTCCCGGCATGTACATCGGCGACACCTCGGACGGTACCGGCCTGCACCACCTGGTGTTCGAAGTGCTGGACAACTCGATCGACGAAGCGCTGGCTGGCCACTGCACGGAAATCCACGTCACCATCCACTCGGACAACTCGATCTCCATCACCGACAACGGCCGCGGCATCCCGGTCGGCCTGAAGATGGACGACAAGCACGAACCGAAGCGCTCGGCCGCCGAGATCGTGCTGACCGAGCTGCACGCCGGCGGCAAGTTCGACCAGAACTCGTACAAGGTATCGGGCGGTCTGCACGGCGTGGGCGTATCGTGCGTGAACGCGCTGTCCAAGCTGCTGCGCGTGACCATCCGCCGCGACGGCAAGGTGCACCAGATGGAATTCGCGCGCGGCGTGGCGCAGAACCGTGAAATCGAAATGCGCGACGGCGTGGCCGTGTCGCCCATCAAGGTGATCGGCGAGACCGACAAGCGCGGCACCGACGTGCACTTCTGGGCCGACGAGGACATCTTCACCCACGTGGAATTCCACTACGAGATCCTGGCCAAGCGCATCCGCGAACTGTCGTTCCTCAATAACGGCGTGAACATCAAGCTGACCGACCAGCGCACCGGCAAGGAAGAAGTGTTCGCGTTCGAAGGCGGCACCCGCGGCTTCGTCGAATACATCAACAAGGCCAAGACCGTGCTGCACCCAACCGTGTTCCAGGCCACGGGCGAGCGCCTGTCCGACCAGGGCACCAACATCAGCGTGGACGTGTCCATGCAGTGGAACGACGCCTACAACGAACAGGTGCTGTGCTTCACCAACAACATCCCGCAGCGTGACGGCGGCACCCACCTGACCGGCCTGCGCGCGGCCATGACGCGCGTGATCAACAAGTACATCGAAGAGAACGAACTGGCCAAGAAGGCCAAGGTGGAAGTGTCGGGCGACGACATGCGCGAAGGCCTGACCTGCGTGCTGTCGGTGAAAGTGCCGGAGCCGAAGTTCTCGTCGCAGACCAAGGACAAGCTGGTGTCGTCCGAAGTGCGCGGGCCGGTCGAAGAGATCGTGGCCAAGACGCTGGCCGACTACCTGATGGAAAAGCCGAACGACGCTAAGATCATCTGCGGCAAGATCGTGGAAGCGGCGCGCGCGCGCGAAGCGGCCCGCAAGGCCCGCGACCTGACCCGCCGCAAAGGCGTGATGGACGGCCTGGGCCTGTCGGCCAAGCTGGCCGACTGCCAGGAAAAAGACCCGGCCCTGTGCGAACTGTACATCGTCGAGGGTGACTCCGCAGGCGGCTCGGCCAAGCAAGGGCGCGACCGCAAGTTCCAGGCTATTTTGCCGCTGCGCGGTAAGGTGCTGAACGTGGAAAAGGCGCGCTTCGAAAAGATGTTGTCGTCCGAGCAGATCACCACACTGATCGCCACGCTGGGCACCTCGATCGGACCGGACGAATTCAACGTCGAAAAGCTGCGCTACCACCGCATCATCATCATGACCGACGCGGACGTTGACGGCGCGCACATCCGCACCCTGCTTCTCACGCTGCTGTATCGCCAGATGCCGGCACTGGTCGAGCGCGGCCACGTCTACATCGCGCAGCCGCCGTTGTACAAGGTCAAGCACGGCAAGGATGAGCGCTATCTCAAGGACGACGTCGAAGAAGCGCAATACATGATGCAGATCGCACTGCACGATGCCGCACTGATCCCGAACGAAGGCGCGCAACCCATCGTCGGCGAAGCCCTGTCAGAACTGGTTCGGCAGTACAACACGGCCAACGCCATCATCATGCGCCTGGCGCGTGCCGTCGACGAAGCGGCGCTGTCGGCCATCATGACTGGCGTGACGCTCAAGCTCGACACTGCTGCCGATGCCGAAGCCTCCGCGCAAGCGCTGACCAGGGCCATCAATGACCCGGCCATCGCCGTCGTTGTCAAATCTGACGAACTCTCCGACAAGCACATGCTGCGCATCGAACGCAGCCATTTCGGCAACCTGAAGATCAGCACCATCGACGCCGACTTCGTGCACGGCCCGGATTACCAGATACTGTCCGCCGCCGCCGCCACCTTCAAGGGCCTCATCGGCCCGGGCGCGCTGGTCCGCCGCGGCCAGGGCGACAAGGCCAAGGAAATTGCCATCAAGGACTTCCACGAAGCGATGAACTGGCTGCGCGACGAAGCCGAACGCGGCGTCTCCAAGCAACGCTACAAGGGTCTGGGCGAGATGAATCCGGAGCAGCTGTGGGAGACCACGATGGATCCGGCAGTGCGCCGCCTGTTGAAGGTGCAGATCGAGGATGCGATTGCGGCGGACCAGATCTTTACGACGCTGATGGGGGATGATGTGGAACCACGTCGTGCGTTCATCGAAACCAACGCGCTGCAGGCGGGGAATATTGACGTTTGATTACGAACTCTTAATGCCTCGTCGTAAAAACGCCGGTTTCTCTGCCGGCGTTTTTTTTGATGAGATCCACCGTGTGCTATGAGAGACTATTCAAGAATAGTTAGTCCACATCGAACGAGATAATCGTAGGTGCCGTCATAGTACTCAGGTAACCTCGTTATATCGTTTGGATCACCACAAGGGACAAAAATCACCATCCCTTGTCGCGCCCGGGTAAGCAAAACCCGGTAAGCATTTTCTAAATAGCGTCTTTGCTCTACTCCGTTTCGCCGTTTCCAACTTGATCCAGTAAATTTCCAGTGCTGAAATTCGGTGGCGATATATCGATAGTCCGCGTCCCACGCAATCAAGCACCAGTCAAGTTCGAGGCCCTGAATATCAAATTCAGTAGCAACGTCCTCTAGGAAGTGACAGGAGCGAACATCATCTGGTTCATTGAGAAACCAATCGGCGGCAGATATTTCATTCTTCACAAAAATTCCATCGGCCTTTAATCGAGCACCGCCTGATGATGCTATTACACCCTTCGTTTCGTTCGCACGCGCACTGTTTTTTATCCATGCTCGAGCCTTACGAATGTCCCGAGTGATTACGATCGGATAACGAGAACGGAAAGACGCGAAACACTCTGACGCAACATCAGGTCGATTCTCAATTAAATAATGGACCATATGCGAAAGTCGGTCAGCCTTAAATGACCTCATTGATGTTGCAAGATGTAGCCCCGCATTTGAGTTCGCGCGCGGAATACGGTCAAATGAAATCTCACCGTCGGCATATTCCTCCTGTGTCAAGTTGCGAGAGTAATAAACATGCCAATGCTTGAAGCCGCTGCGTAAAGCCTCTACCCATCCCATGAGCCCCGCCTCACCAGTATTGATTTCTTGTCCTCCGCCAATTAATGCAATGATTACGCACCAGTCGGGATGTCGATCCATGACACTAATAAGAAACTCTGGCTCAGATTGAGTGAAGCTCTTTTGCCCACGCTTCTTAACCATGAATTTGCTGGTGCTCGCAGCGTCCCACGCTCGCTGTGCTTCGTCAAAAACTACAACACGTTCTGGAGGAGCTTTTTTGGGATTTAAGAGCGATTCATCTCTGAACTTATGAATGTTTTGAATTCTTGCTGATGCGCTACGTCGTTCGTGATCTATATTCGTATTTGAATTTCGAGCTTTCGCATCTCGCGCTAATGCTTCTGTCAGCACAGTAACTAATGGGCCGTTCCCTGACAGGAAAACCGCATGCTCATCCTTGTCGATATTCACGCTCGTTGTTGCAATATTTAAACCAACTAATGTCTTTCCAGCGCCGGGAACGCCGGTCACAAAGCAAATGGCTTTTTGCTTTTTTATGCGAGCATGATGAACAATTTTCAATATCTCAGATGATGTGACATGCAGGTTGTGCGCTCCTGCATCATTTCGAGCGATATCGGACACATCATGATTTGCATAAAGTGCTTGGGCTGCTTCGACAATTGTTGGTGTCGGCTTATAGGCAGCGCTGAACCAACTATGGAAGTCGATTCGAGTCGATTCATTCACAGAGCGACTGCAATACGCAAGCACATCCTGAAGATTCTTGCTGCAAGCACGAATCGGTGAATAGACGTGGTCTACTACAACTGGCAATACAGTTCGTAGTTCACGTGCATTGGTTGCAATGAGAATCGGAACAATGGTCTTGTTATGGCTACCTTCATGGAAATGATGAAGATCGATTGCATACCCATGAGCTTGCCGTAAATCTTGGGATAGATAGTCCCGCGCGCCGATCTTAAACTCTAAAACATAAATAACGTTCTTGTAGATCAAAACAGCATCTGCACGACGACCCATTCGGGGAATTTGGAGTTCCAACAGAATGTGCCCACTTGCACACGAAGGGAGACATTGTTTTAGCAGTTCAATTTCTGTTACCCACGCCCCCATCTGGGATTGAACAATGTCTTGAGAGTGCTGTCGGCTAATTTTTCCGACAATTGAGTCGATCGACTCATGAAGGAAATGAGCGACAGTCGCAGCATAAAAGGCACGAGCTCCCATTAGTATGCCTTTGCACCGCTAAACAACTCAGATGGGTGAACGTTCAGGGCTTTCGCTATCCGAAAGACATTAATGAGCCCGACGTTCCGAGTACCGCGCTCAATGCCACTAATGTAGGTCCGGTCCAGTTCCGCAAGTGATCCGAGTTCTTCTTGACTAAGCCCCCGCTGGAGGCGCAACTCTCTTAGACGTAAACCGAATGCAGCTAGCTGCTCGTGTGCCATGTTCAATCCCACAAAATTGACTGAACGATAATCCGCCGCTGAGACTAATAGGTCTACGGACTATGAGTCACATTTGTGCGCCCCAAGAATGGGAAATCGCGACTGTTTCGCCAGTAAACGACCGAAAGACGTAATATCACTCCCATTCGTATAAGCCGAAATGTGGCTTTCATCTTATGCACATCATCTACACCCCTGATCACCATCTCCACCGAGGTCAACTCGAGTTCTTCCGCGGCGAACTCGTCCCCTGCTTCGAAAAACCCGAGCGCGCCGATTACATCTTCAAAGCTGTCACCGATCACAACATCGGGCCAATCTCCGCGCCAGATAGCTTCCCGCTTACCCCCATTGAGCGCGTGCACGCGCCGCGTTATCTGCGCTTCCTCGAACGCGCATGGGACAACTGGACCGCCCTAGGCAACACGCGCGACGCGATTCCTGCGGTCTGGCCGATTCGCGGATTTCGGCATGACGTCGAGCCGGAGAATTTCATCGCGCAGCTCGGCATGTATTCGTTCGATAGCGGTACGCCGCTTACTGCGGGAACGTGGCAAGCGGCGCGGCTTGCTGCAGAGGTGGCGCTGACGGCGCAGCGGCGCGTTGCGGAGGGCGCGCGCGCGGCATTTGCGTTGTGCCGTCCGCCTGGCCATCATGCAGGGACGGATTTCCTAGGTGGATATTGCTTCATCAATAATGCGGCGGTCGCGGCGCAGGCGTTTCTTGACGGCGGCGCTTCGCGTGTTGCGCTGCTGGATGTCGACTATCACCACGGCAATGGCACGCAATCGATCTTCTATGGTCGGGCCGATGTGCTGTTCCAGTCCATCCACGGCGATCCGAAGACGGAGTATCCATTCTTTCTCGGCTATGCGGATGAAACGGGAGTCGGGGAGGGGCTGGGGTTCAACCAGAACTATCCGCTGGCAGCGGGCAGCAGCAACGAGCAGTGGTTCGCGGCGCTGGATGCCGCATGCGAGCGCATCCGGGCTTATGCGCCGGATGCGCTGGTGGTGTCGCTGGGCGTGGATACGTATGCCGGTGATCCGATTTCGAAGTTCAAGCTGGATGAGCCGGAGTACTTGCGGATGGGCGCGCAACTGGCGGGGCTCGGATTGCCGACGCTGTTCGTGATGGAGGGCGGGTATGCGGTGGAACAGATCGGAGTGAATGTGGCGCAGGTGCTGCGCGGGTTTCGGGATGCCGCTGGTTGACTCTGCTTGAATTTCTGTCTTCAGCGATAATCAGGCTATAGAAGTTGTTCGCCTATCGTTGATCAAATAGTTTTCCCCGCCATGCCCACCCGCCTTCCCGTCGAACTCTCCAAAGCCTACCGTCTTCTCAACCACGGCCCGACAGTGCTGGTCAGCAGCGCACACGGCGATGCGAAAAACGTGATGGCTGCGGCCTGGTCGATGCCGCTCGATTTCTCGCCGCCGAAAATCGCGGTAGTCATCGACCGTGCGACGCGCACACGCGAGCTGGTGGAAGCATCCGGCGAGTTCGCGCTGAACATTCCGTCGCGTGAAATGGCGCAGGCGGCGCTGCAGGTGGGTTCGGAATCAGGGCGTGACATCGACAAGTTCCGCGCGCATGGATTGATGACCTTTGCCGCTGAAAAGATCGCGGCGCCTTTGCTCGAGGGCTGTCTTGGCTGGCTGGAATGCAGGGTGATTGCGGAACCGCATATCCAGAATTGCTACGACCTGTTCCTCGGCGAGGTGGTGGCGGCGTGGGCTGACCCGCGCGCGTTCAAGGGCGGCCACTGGTCCTTCGAGGAGGGCTGCCCGCGCAGCATTCACTATATCGCCGGCGGCAATTTCTTCGAGACGGGCGCGGCGTTCGAAGTGGACAAGATGTAAAGAAAAATCTGCATGCGCCATGCAGGAAATTAATTTTTCAGAGTGCTACACTGGACACGCGCCTCGCGCAGGTCGAGGACATGCCGAAGCCGGCGGCATCCTGGAAAAA
>DATFBD010000075.1:0-25775 GCA_035254005.1 Burkholderiaceae bacterium
ACCCCTTCCCATCCCGAACAGGACCGTGAAACAACTCTGCGCCGATGATAGTGCTGCAACCAGTGTGAAAGTAGGTTATCGTCAAGCTAGTTATATGAAAAAACCCCGCTGACTCTTGTGTTGGCGGGGTTTTTTTTCGTCCCTACCCCTCCCCATCAGCCGCCCTTGTTGCAGCGCGCGGTGAAAACTTTTCACTTCAGCGGTCAATTCATTTCAACCTCTCCCGGCGGTGCAAGCGGGTGCGCCCGGCATACACTTCTTCCACAACAAAGAAATTCCACACCGGAGGAGAAGACATGCAAGCCTGGAATCAGATCTACACGCCATTCGGCAGCCTGGGGCTATCCGCCCTGGTCGCCGCCATTCCCATCATTTTCTTTTTTCTTGCGCTTGCCGTCTTGCGCATCAAAGGTCACGTAGCGGCCGCCATTACGCTGGCGCTGGCACTGGCCGTCGCCATCTTCGCTTATGGCATGCCCGTGCCGCAGGCCCTGGCCGCCGCCGGCTTCGGCTTTGCCTACGGTTTGTGGCCAATCGCGTGGATTATCGTCACCGCCGTTTTCCTCTACAAGATCGTGGACCAGACCGGCCAGCTCGAAATCATCCGCGCTTCCGTCCTCTCGATCACGGATGACCAGCGCCTGCAGATGCTGTTGATCGGCTTTGCCTTCGGCGCCTTCCTCGAAGGGGCGGCTGGTTTCGGCGCGCCGGTGGCGATCACCTCGGCGCTGCTGGTCGGCCTGGGCTTCAATCCCCTGTACGCAGCAGGCCTGTGCCTGATCGCCAATACGGCCCCGGTAGCGTTCGGCGCCATGGGCATTCCCATCATCGTCGCCGGCCAGGTGACGGGCATCGATGCGATGCAGATCGGCGCCATGGCCGGCCGCCAGTTGCCTCTGCTGTCGGTGGCCGTGCCGTTCTGGCTGGTGTTCATGATGGATGGCAAGCGCGGCATCAAGGAAGTGTGGCCCGCAGCGCTGGTGGCGGGCGGCAGCTTCGCCGTGACCCAATACGTGACTTCCAACTACCTCGGCCCTGAACTGCCGGATATCACTTCGGCCCTGGTCAGCCTGGTGTCGCTCACCGCGCTGCTCAAGGTATGGCAACCGGCCGGCGCCAAGGCTGGCGCGCGCAGTACCATTTCGATGGGGGGCGGCACGGCGGCCATGGCTACTTTCGGTGGTTTCCCGGCGGCCGGCACGGCGCCAGTCGGCGGCCGTACCAAATCGCCCTACACCACGGCGCAGACCATTCGCGCCTGGGCACCGTTCGGCATCCTGACCGCGATCGTCACGGTATGGAGCCTGCCGCAATTCAAGGCGCTGTTTGGTGCCAAAGGTGCGCTGGCTGGCGCGGTCCTGAAATTCCACGTACCGTTCCTTGACCAGATGGTCATGAAGACCGCGCCTATCGTGGCCACGCCCAAGGCTTACGAGGCACTGTACAAGCTGGACCTGCTGTCGGCCGTTGGTACCGCCATCCTGCTGACGGCTTTCATCTCGATGCTGCTGCTGCGCATGAAGCCAAGCGACGGCGCGCGCGCCTTCCGTGCCACCGTGGTCGAGCTGCGCCGCCCCATCCTGTCGATCGGCCTGGTGTTGGCGTTCGCGTTCGTCGCCAACTACTCGGGCATGTCCTCCACCCTGGCACTGGTATTGGCCGGTACCGGCGCCGCGTTCCCGTTCTTCTCGCCGTTCCTCGGCTGGCTGGGCGTGTTCCTGACCGGTTCCGATACGTCCTCCAATGCCCTGTTCTGCTCCCTGCAGAACACCACCGCCCACCAGATCAACGTGTCCGACACGCTGCTGGTGGCCGCCAACACGACCGGTGGCGTGACTGGCAAGATGATTTCACCACAGTCGATCGCCGTCGCCTGCGCCGCCACGGGCCTGGTGGGACGTGAATCCGAGCTATTCCGCTTTACGCTCAAACATAGCCTGCTATTTGCGGCCATCGTTGGTATCATGACCGTGCTGCAGGCTTATGTGTTCACGGGGATGATTCCGCACTAATTCTCCTCCGTGGCTGTTTGCAGCGCCCGTCCTTCACCGGACGGGCGCTGTTGCATTTAATGTACCGCCGGTGAGAGCACCATGCCACGTCGTTTCCCTCCTGTCCATGCCCTGTCCGCGTTCGAGGCGGCGGCCCGCGCCGGCTCCTTCGCGGAAGCGGCCAACACCCTTTGCATCACGCCTTCCGCGCTGTCGCACCGTATTCGCCTGCTGGAGGACTTTGTCGGTGAGCGGCTGTTCATCCGCGATGGCCGCGCCGCCACGCTGAGTCCATTCGGCCGCAGTTACCTGGATGTGGTGTGCCAGGCGCTGCGCGTGCTGACTGACTTTCCGCTGCCGCACAAGACCATGCCCGCCCAGCAGCGCGTGAAGATCACGGTGCCGCCCACCTTCGCGCGCTACCTGCTGATGCCCAAGCTGGCCAGTTTCACGGAGGCCCATCCCGAGATCGTGGTCGAAGTGTTCCTGTCCGTGCCCCTTTACGACCTGTGCCTGAACGAATCGGACCTGGAAGTGCGCTTTGGCGCGGGTAAATACCCGGACATGGTGACCACCAAGCTGTTCGAGGAACCGGCCTTCGCCGTGGCCAGCCCCGCCTACCTGGAGCGCATCGGTGGGGTCGCCACTCCGGCCGACTTGGGCAAGGCCACATTGCTGCGCTCCGCGTTGGAGCCGTGGCAGCCATGGTTCAAGGAAGCTGGCCTGGACTGGCCGGAACCGACCAACGCGTTGCGCGTGGACGACCTTGGCCTGCTGCTGGAAGCGGTTCGCCACGGCCATGGCGTGGCGCTCTCGCGACAACACTTCGCGCAGCAGATGATCGCCAGCGGCGAAGTGGTGCAACTGTTCGACATCCGCCTGGCCTCGCCGCCGCATGCCTACTACATCGTGTACGAGCAAAGCCCGGGCCTGCGGCCGGAGGTGACGATGTTCATCGACTGGCTGATGGCGACCTACGCCGGCACATGAAAATAGTTCAGCTCTGCGGTTAATTCTTTTCACCGCAGCGCTCCACCTTGTGTCGCTACACTGGACGGCATTCCCATCGTGAGGCCATCCATGAACGCGCCGTCCCCCGACATTCCCTTTACCGCAGAACGCCAGCGCGCCGTCGTCGCCGCGCTGCGCACCGCGTTGCCCGCGCACTGCGTGCTGTTCAACGAAGAAGATACCCGACCCTATGAATGCGACGGCCTGACGGCCTATCGCCAGTTGCCCATGGTGGTGGCGCTGCCCGAAACGGAGGCGCAGGTGATCGCCGTGTTGCAGGCGTGCCGCGCGCTGCAGGTGCCGATCGTGCCGCGCGGCGCGGGCACCGGCTTGTCCGGCGGCGCCATGCCGATTGCCGACGGCATCGTGCTATCGACCGCCAAGATGAACCGCATCGTCGCCGTCGATGCCAATGCGCGCACGGCCGTCGTGCAACCGGGTGTGCGCAACCTGGCCATCTCCGATGCCGCCGCCCAGCACGGCCTGTACTACGCGCCCGATCCGTCCTCGCAGATCGCCTGCACCATCGCCGGCAACGTGGCCGAAAACTCCGGCGGCGTGCACTGCCTGAAATACGGCCTGACCGTGCACAACGTGATGCGGGTGCGCATGGTCAGCATCGACGGCGAGATCGTTGAACTCGGTGGCGGCGCGCTGGACGCGCCCGGCCTGGACCTGCTGGCCGTGTTCATCGGCTCCGAAGGCATGCTGGGTGTGGTGACGGAAGTGACGGTCAAGCTGATTCCCAAGCCACCCGTGGCGCGCGTCATCATGGCCTCGTTCGATGACGTGGTGCGCGGCGCGGACGCGGTGGCCAGCGTGATCGCGGCCGGCATCATCCCGGCCGGGCTGGAAATGATGGACCGCACCAGCGCGCGCATGGTGGAGCCGTTCTGCAAGGCCGGCTACGATACGGACGCCGCAGCCATCCTGCTGTGCGAATCGGACGGCCTGGCCGAGGAAGTGGAGGAGGAGATTGGCCGCATGAGCGCGGTGCTCAAGCAGTCCGGCGCCACCGCCATCGCCGTGTCGCAGAACGAGGCCGAGCGCATGCGCTTCTGGTCCGGCCGCAAGAACGCATTCCCGGCGGCGGGCCGCATCTCGCCCGACTACTACTGCATGGACGGCACCATCCCCCGCAAGCGCCTGGCCGAAGTGCTGCTGGGGATCGCCGCCATGGAAACCAAATACGAGCTGCGCTGCGCCAACGTGTTCCATGCCGGTGACGGCAATCTGCACCCGCTGATCCTGTTCGATGCCAACCTGCCGGGCGAGTTTCACCGCGCCGAACAATTCGGCGAGGAGATCCTCGCGCTGTGCGTGGAAGTGGGCGGCACCATCACCGGAGAGCACGGCGTGGGCATCGAAAAGATCGACTCCATGTGCGCCCAGTTCACCGTGCAGGAAGTGGCGGCCTTCATCGGCGTCAAGCGCGCGTTCGACACGGCCTTCCTGCTCAACCCCAACAAGGCCATCCCCACGCTGGACCGCTGCGCCGCCTACGGCAAGCGGCAGACGCGGGGCGGGCTGTTCAAGTTCGTCAAAGGATGACCGGCATGCAATCGCAACTGACTCAATTCCGCGAGCGCATCGCCGCGGCCACGGCCACCCGCACCCCGCTGCGCCTGCGCGGCGGCGGCAGCAAGGACTGGTATGGCCAGGAACCGCGCGGCGACCTGCTCGACACCACGCCCTACAGCGGCATCGTGGCCTATGAACCGACCGAACTGGTGATCACGGCGCGCTGCGGTACGCCGCTGCGCGAGATCGAGGCGGCGCTGGCACAGCAGAACCAGATGCTGGCGTTCGAGCCGCCGCACTTCGGCCCCGGCGCCACCGTTGGCGGCATGGTCGCCTGTGGCCTGTCCGGACCGCGCCGCGCCGCCGTGGGCGCCTTGCGCGACTTCGTGCTGGGCGCCGTGCTGATGGATGGCCACGGCGAAGCGCTGCGCTTTGGCGGCCAGGTGATGAAGAACGTGGCCGGCTATGACGTCTCGCGCCTGCTGGCCGGTTCGCTCGGCACGCTGGGCCTGATCCTGGAAGTGTCGCTCAAGGTGCTGCCGCGCCCGGTGGCGGAAACCACGGTGCGCTTGCAGATGAACCAGCAGCAGGCGCTCGACAATTTGAACCGCTGGGGCGGCAAGCCCTTGCCGCTGTCGGCCAGCGCCTGGCGCGACGACATATTGGCCGTGCGCCTGTCCGGCGCCCAGGCGGCCGTGACGGCGGCGCTGCGCCAGATCGGTGGCGTGGTGATGGACGCGGCCGAAGCGGACGCCTACTGGCAGGGCCTGCGCGAGCAGACCGACGCCTACTTCACGGCGGACCAGGCGACGCCGCTGTGGCGCCTGTCCGTGCCATCGGTCGCCCCGGCTATCCCGCATGCTGGCGCCCAGCTGATCGAGTGGGGCGGCGCCCAGCGCTGGCTGCGCTCGGCCGCCGATCCGGCCAGCGTGCGTGCGCTGGCGCAGGAGCTGGGCGGGCACGCCACGCTGTACCGGGGCGGCGCACGCGATGCTGGCGACGGCGGCGTGTTCCACCCGCTGGCACCGGCCGTCCACGCCATACACCGCAATCTCAAGCACACCTTCGACCCGGCGGGCATCTTCAACCCGGGCCGCATGTACCAGGACCTGTAGCCATGCAAACCAATCTCGCAGCCCAATTTCTCAATACCCCGGATGGCGACGAAGCCGAAGCGATCCTGCGCAACTGCGTGCACTGCGGCTTTTGCACGGCCACCTGTCCCACCTACCAGCTGCTGGGCGATGAGCTGGATGGACCGCGCGGCCGCATCTACCTGATCAAGCAGGTGCTGGAGGGCAGTCCGGCCACGGCCAAGACCCAGTCGCACCTGGACCGCTGCCTGACGTGCCGCAATTGCGAAACCACCTGCCCATCCGGTGTCCACTACAGCCGTTTGCTCGACATCGGCCGCAAGATCGTGGACCAGCAAGTCCCCCGGCCCGCAGGGCAGCGCTTCGCCCGCACCCTGCTCAAGGAAACCCTGCCGCGCGAATGGCTGTTCACGCCCACCATGAAAGCCGGCCAGATGCTGCGGCCCCTGCTGCCGCAGTCGTTGCGCGACAAGGTGCCGCATGCGCATCCCGCCGGTGCCTGGCCCACCGCGCCGCAGGCGCGGCGCATGCTGCTGCTCGATGGCTGCGTGCAGCCGGCCATGGCGCCCAACATCAACAGCGCTACCGCCCGTGTGCTGGCCGCCGTTGGCGTGGAACTGGAGGTCGCACCGGGCGCCGGATGCTGCGGTGCGATCCGCTATCACCTCAATGACCAGGAAGGTGGCCTGGACGACATGCGCCGCAATATCGACGCGTGGTGGCCGGAAGTGGAGGCCGGCGTGGAGGCGCTGGTGATCACGGCTTCGGGCTGCGGCGCGACGGTCAAGGAATATGGCCACCTGCTGCGCGACGATCCGGCCTATGCCGGGAAGGCGCAGCGTATCTCGGCGCTGGCGAGAGACGTGAGCGAGGTGGTGTGCGAGTTCGAGGACGCGCTGGCGTCGCGCATCCGTGGCAAGCTGGCGCAGCCGGTCGCCTACCATCCGCCTTGCACCTTGCAGCACGCCCAGAAGATCAGGGGCGGGGTGGAAGGCCTGCTGCGGGCCATCGGCGTGGACGTGCGCCTGTGCGCCGACAGCCACCTGTGCTGCGGCTCGGCTGGCACCTACTCCGTGCTGCAAAAGGAACTGTCGTACCAACTGCGCGACAACAAGGTGGCCAATCTGGAAGCGACCGGCGCGGCCCGCATCGTATCGGCTAATATTGGTTGCCAGACCCATTTGCAGTCCGGGACCGCGCTCCCGGTCGGCCACTGGATAGAACTGGTCGACCAGCTGCTGGCGCAGGCGACATAGACTAAACGACAAGGAGACGAGCATGAAAACCTTATGGAGAGTCCTGGCTGCGCTGTGCGCGGCGCTGCTGATGCAGGCCAGCGCGCTGGCGGCCAACACCGGCGGCAGCGCCGACGAAGCGGTGGCGCTGGTCAAGCGCGCCGTCGCCTACATCAAGGCCAACGGCACCGAGAAGGCCTATGCGGAGTTCAGCAATCCCAAGGGCCAGTTCGTCGAGGGCAACCTGTACATTTTTGTGTACGACCTCAATGGCGTCAACCTGGCCATCGGCAATGGCAACAGCGCGCGCATGGTGGGCAAGAACCTGATCGACATGCGTGACGCGGAAGGCAATTACCTGATCAAGGGACTGGTCAATGTGGCCAAGACCAAGGGCCAGGGCTGGTTCGACTACAAGTGGCCCAATCCGGTCAGCAAGGCCATCGAGCAGAAGTCCAGCTACGTTGAGCGGCTGGACGATACGCTGGTTGGCTGCGGCATCTACAAGCCCCTGAAATAGGGCACTAGGCGGCGCCCTTGCTCATGTTGTCGCCATCGCCCTTGCGCAGGGTCCAGAAGGTGAGCGACGACAGGATGGTCAGCACGGCCAGCGTGAGGAAGGCGTGGTGCAGGGCGGACGTGAGCGCCGCCCGGTTGGTCTGCGGCAGGCCGCCCAGGTACCAGCCGGTGACCAGCGAGCCACAAGCCAGGCCAAAGCTCATCGACAACTGCTGCATGGAGCTGGCGATGGTGCTGGCCATGCTGGTGTCGCGCCCTTCCACGTCGGCGTAGGCGATGCTGTTCATGCTGGAGAACTGCAGCGAGTTGAAAAAGCCCAGGCACAGGCCGATCGCCACGATGGCGTAGATCGGGGTGCCGGCCCGCACCAGCGAGTACAGGCTGATGGTCAGGCCGATCAGCACCGTATTCACCACCAGCACCTGGCGGTAGCCGAAGGTGGACAGCAGGCGCACCGAGATGAACTTCATGCCCATGGCAGCGGCGGCGGCCGGCATCATCAGCAAGCCCGATTGCCAGGCCGGCAGGCCCAGGCCCAGCTGGTACAGCAGCGGCAGCAGGAAGGGCATGCCGCCCACGCCCAGCCGCGTGACGAAGCCGCCCGCCACCGACACCCGGAAGGTGCGGATGCGCAGCAACGCCAGCCGCAGCAGCGGGTGGGGCTCGTCCCTGGCGTGCCAGACGTAGGCGCCCAGCAGGCAGGCCGCCAGCAGGAACAGGACGCCGGTCGATGTCGCATCGATCCGGTGTTCGCCGAAAATCTCCAGCAGCCACGATAGCAGCGCGATGCCGGCGCCGAACAGCACCAGGCCGATCAGGTCCAGCGGCCGTTCCTGTTCGCCGTGGTAGTCCGGCATGTAGCGCAGCGCGAGTACGATGGCCGCCACCCCCACCGGTACGTTGACGAAGAAGATCTCGCGCCAGGACAGCCAGTGCACGATCAGGCCACCCACGGTGGGGCCCAGCAATGGCCCGATCAGGGCAGGCACGATCACGAAGTTCATCGCCCGCAGCAGTTCGGACTTGGGGAAGGTACGGATGATGGTGATGCGCCCGACCGGCATCATCATGGCCGCGCCAAAGCCCTGCAGCAGCCGCGCCGCCACCAGCATGGGCGAATTGACGGCCAGCCCGCACAGGATGGAGGCGATGGTGAAGATGGCCACGGCCGTGGTGAACACGCGCCGGGTGCCGAAGCGGTCCGCCATCCAGCCGCTGACGGGGATGGAGACGGCCAGGCTGAGGATGTAGCTGGTGACGACGGCTTTCAGGCTCAGTGGCGTCACCTGCAGGCTGGCGGCCATGCTGGGCACGGCCGTGTTGACGATGGTGGAATCCAGCTGTTCCATGAACAGGGCGGTGGCGACCACCCAGGGCAGGTAGCGTTTGGCGGCGGAACTGGTCGTCTCGGTCATGGTGCCTGTTTTTGCCTGTCGATGCGCGCGATGCAATACACCGATTGTCACATAATTGGCCAATCCGTGTCGGATCCGCGACAGGATGCCGCTTTCCGGCCGCGCGTCATTGCGCCGTCACGAGGACGTCACGAGGCCGTCACGAATGGCGCGTAAGTTGCGTCTCATCGACGTGGTGATGGAGGCGCGATGGACGGCAAGGTGTTGTTTCCACCGGCGGCGGTGGCGGGCCGGCGCAATTTCATGCGGCAGGCGTGTTCCACGGCCCTGCTGGGCGCAAGCGGGCTGGCGCTGGCCAGTTGCGGAAGTACCGGCGGCGGCCCTGCCGCGCATGTGGCGGCCAGTTTCGCCCATGGCGTGGCGAGCGGCGATCCGCTCACGGACCGCGTGATCCTGTGGACCCGGGTCACGCCGCGCATCACATCCCACCTCGCGCCCCACCTCACAGCGCAGGGCCAGGCTGCGGATGTCGCCGTGCGCTGGTGGGTGGCCACCGACCCCGCCATGGAATCGGTGGTGGCGGCCGGCACGGCAATCACCAGCGCCGATCTCGATTTCACGGTCAAGGTGGATGCGACCGGCCTGCTGCCGGGCCACGTGTACTACTACCAGTTCGCGGCCGATACGGCCAGGTCGCCCGTGGGCCGCACCAGGACGCTGCCGCGCGCGGACGTGCGCCAGGTCCGGCTGGCCGTGTTCTCGTGCGCGAACTACCCGGCCGGCTACTTCAACGTCTATGCCGATGCGGCGCTGCGCGACGATATCGACGTGGCGCTGCACATCGGCGACTACATCTACGAATACGAAAGCGACGGTTACGCCTGCGACCGCGCCGGGGAACTGGGCCGCGTATCCGAGCCGCGCGACCTGCTGCTGCAACTGGACGACTACCGGCGCCGCTACGCCCAATACCGCACCGATCCCGACCTGCAGGCGCTGCACGCGAGCGTGCCGTTCATCACCGTCTGGGATGACCATGAATTCGCCGATGATGCATGGCGCGATGGTTCGGCCGACCACGTGAGTTCGCGCCAGGGCCCATTCTCGCTGCGCAAGGCGGCCGCCATGACGGCTTATCACGAATGGATGCCGATCCGGGCGCCCGATCCATCGACGCCGGAGAAGATCTACCGTTCCTTCGATTTCGGCAATGTGCTGTCGCTGCACATGCTCGACACGCGCCTGATCGGCCGTGACCAGCAGCTGGTGCTGGCCTCCTATTACGACGAGCAGCGCCGCTTCGATGCGGAAAAGTACCGGCACGACCTGTGCTCCCCGAGCCGCACGATGATGGGCGGCGAGCAGATGGCATGGCTGGAGTCGCAGGTGGCCGCATCGCAGGCGCGGTGGCAGATGCTGGGCCAGCAGGTGCTGATGGCGCGCATGGAATATCCGACTGCCGTGGCCATGGGCGAGTGCAATTGCACGGACTTTGCGGCCTTGAAGCGGCGCGCCGGATGCGACCCGGCCAGCGTGGGCGAACGGGAACGGCGCTGGCTGTCCGCGCCTTCGCTGCCGTGCTACCTCGATTCATGGGATGGTTACCAGAATGATCGTGAGCTGGTGTTCGCCATGATGCAGCGCCACCGCAAGAACATGGTGGTGCTGGCCGGCGATTCCCACAATGCCTGGGCCAGCGACCTGCACGACGCGCAGGGCCGGCAGGTGGGGGTGGAATTCGCCACCGCGTCCGTCTCGTCGCCGGGCATGGAGGGCGCCTACCCGGACCGCGACCCGGACGACGTGGCGGCCATGATGGTGGACCTGATCGCGCCGCTGTACTACGCCCAGACCAGCAAGCGTGGCTACATGGTGGTGACGGCGTCGCATGAACAGGTGCGCTGCGACTGGCGTTTCGTGGACACCGTGTTCGACCGGCGCTACACGGCGGCCACGGAACGCAGCCTGCGCACGCTGCCGGGGCCGGGCAACCGCAGGCTGGAGGAGTGCACCGGCTAGCCGGCGCTGTTGCCCCAGCTATCCTCGAACATCACCTCGGCCAGCGGCCGGCGGGTGTCCCACCGTTCCAGCTCCAGCATGGGGGCGCGGTAGAACTCGGGCACCTGGCCCACGCATAGCACGGCGATGGGCTGGCTGCCTTCGGGCATGGCGCACAGTTCGCGCAGGCGCTGGGGATCGAACATGGAGACCCAGCCCACGCCTATGCCTTCGGCGCGCGCGGCCAGCCAGAAGTTCTGCAGCGCGCAGGCGGCGGAGGCCAGGTCCATCTCGGGCATGGTGCGGCGGCCGAAGACGAAATTGTCGCGCTGGTCCATCAGTCCCACCACCAGTACTTCGGCACAGGTGAGGATGCCTTCCACCTTGAGCTGCATGAACTCCTCGGCGCGTTTGCCCAGCGCCTGCGCGGTGAGGATGCGCTCCTCGTTCACGTGGGCGTGGATGCGCGCGCGCCGCTCGGCGCTGGCGATGCGGATGAAGCGCCACGGCTGCATCAGCCCCACGCTGGGGCCGGCGTGGGCCGCGGCGATGAAGCGTTCCAGCTGGCCCGGCTCCAGCGGATCGGAGCTGAAGTGGCGGATGTCGCGCCGTTCGCGGATGGCGCGGTAGACGCCGGCGATTTCGGCGTCGTCAAAGGCGAGCGGGTTCATGCTGACTCCTGATGTTGGTTCCGTGGGGGCAGCGCGAGCAGCGCGTCCAGCAATGGGCGGCTGGCTTCGGCGATGCGGTCCAGGCTCGCTTCGCGCAGCTGCGCCGTGTCGACCGTGGCGGCCGAGTTCAGTCCGGCCCAGCGCAGCAGGGCACTGCACGCTTGCGGTGTGTCGAACAGGCCGTGCAGGTAGCTGCCCAGCACCTGGCCGTCCTCCGAGCGCGCACCTTCCGGGCGGCCGTTGATGCTGAACGCCGGCCGCCCCAGCGCGGCGCCGGTGGAGATGCCCATGTGGATCTCGTAGCCAGTCACGGGGGCGCCGCCATCGTCGAATGCGCACATGCCGTGTACCTGGACCAGCCGTTTTTCCGGCGTCATTTCGGTTTCCATGTCGAGCAGGCCGAGCGCAGGCGAGGTGCCGGGCGTGCCTTCGATACCAGCCGGGTCGCACACCGCGCGGCCCAGCATCTGGAAGCCGCCGCAGATGCCGATCACCTTGCCGCCGTAGCGCAGGTGGCGGGCGATGGCGGTTGGCCAGCCTTGCGCATGCAGCCATTCGAGGTCGGCCCGCGTGTTCTTGCTGCCGGGGAGGATCACGAGGTCGGCGGGCGGTATCGCCTCACCCTGGCGCACGAAGCGCAGGTCCACGTCGGGATGGGCGCGCAGGGCGTCGAAGTCCGTATGGTTGCTCATGCGCGGCAGGCTGGGGACCACCACGCGGAACGCGCCGCGCGCGGCCTGCACCGGCTGCACGGCGTCCTCCGCATCGAGGAACAGGCCGTGCAGGTAGGGCAGCACGGCCAGCACCGGCTTGCCGGTCTGCTGCTCCAGCCAGTCCAGGCCCGGCTCCAGCAGCGAGATATCGCCGCGGAAGCGGTTGATGACGAAACCGACGATGCGCCGCCGCTCGCTGTCGGACAGGCAGGACAGCGTGCCGACGATGTGGGCGAACACGCCGCCACGGTCGATGTCGGCCACCAGGATCACCGGGCAGTCCACGGCTTCGGCGAAACCCATGTTGGCAATGTCGCGGTCGCGCAGGTTGATTTCGGCCGGGCTGCCCGCGCCTTCCACCACCACCGCTTCGTATTGCGCGGACAGGCGCCGGTGCGAGGCCAGCACGGCTTCCATGGCGATGGTCTTGTACTGGTGGTAGTCGCGCGCGTTCATGTCGGCCCGCACCTGGCCGTGGATGATGACCTGGGCGCCCGTGTCGCTGGAAGGCTTGAGCAGCACCGGGTTCATGTCCGTGTGCGGCGCCAGGCCGGCGGCGATGGCTTGCAGCGCCTGGGCGCGGCCGATCTCGCCGCCGTCGGCCGTGACGGCGCTGTTGAGCGCCATGTTCTGCGGCTTGAACGGCGCCACGCGCACGCCGCGCTGCTTGAGCAGGCGGCACAGCGCGGCCACCACCGTGCTTTTGCCGGCGTCGGACGTGGTGCCTTGCACCATCAGGGTAGCGTATGGGAAGCTCATTGCGTGCGCTCCTGCCAGAGGGCCACCATGTCGCTGATCTGGCGCAGTCCTTCCGTGATGGCGGAGGGGCCGGGCGAGAGAATATCGGGCGACTTGATCTCGAACAGCATGCCGTTGCGGACGGCGGGAATCGTATCCCAGCCCTGGCGGGAACGCAGCGCATCGGGCTGGAATTTCTTGCCGCACCAGGAGCCGATGATGATGTCCGGCGCGCGCCGCACCACCTCCATCGGGTCGGCGATGATGCGGTCCTTCGCGCTCTGTTGGAGGGACAGCGCGGGGAACGCATCCTCGCCGCCGGCGATGACGATCAGTTCCGCCGCCCAGCCGATGCCGCTCATCAGCGGGTCGTTCCATTCCTCGAAGTAGATCACGGGCTTGCGCGTCCATTGCGCGGCGCGGGCGCGGGCCGCGTCCACGCACGATCGCAATTGCGCCACCAGTTCCCGGCCGGCCTGCTCGCGCTGCACCAGCGCGGCCAGTACGGATACCATGCGCAGGATGCCGTCCACGCTGCGCTGGTTGAACAGGTGGACTTCCACGCCGGCCTGCGCCAGGTCGCGGCAGATGTCGGCCTGGAGGTTGGAAAAGCCGATCACCAGGTCCGGCTGCACGGCCAGGATGCGTTCCAGTTTGGACGACGAGAAGCCGCTGATCTTGACCTTTTCTTCGCGCGCGCGGGGCGGGCGCACGGTGAAGCCGGAGATGCCGGCGATGGCGTGTTCCGCGCCCAGCGCGTACAGGGTTTCCACCGACTCGGTGGACAGGCAGGCGATGCGTTGGTAGTGGCTCATGGTTTGTTCCTGTGCTGGCGCGCCAGCTCGAGTTTTTCGCACAAGGCGGCGGTACCGGCGACCATGCGGGGGCCGGCGCGGTTGAGCAGTTCTCCGTTCAACGTGAACAGATTGCCATTGCGGACGGCCTTCATGGTGCCGTAGGGCCGCCACAGGTTGACGCCACCATAGTTCTTCTCGGCCGTGCCGAAGATGGCCTCCGGGTCTTCCTGCAGCACCGCTTCCACGCTGACGGTGGGCGCGGTCGTCTTCAGCTTGCCAAAGACATTTTCGCCGCCGCACAGTCGCATGCTGTCGCTGACGATGTGAGCACCATTGAGCGTGTACAGCGGCTTGTCCCACACCTGGTAGAACATGCGCACGGGCGGGCGGCCCGCGTATCTGGCCGCCAGCGCGTCGAGCTGCTGGC
Organism: Burkholderiaceae bacterium; assembly: GCA_035254005.1. GTDB lineage: Bacteria > Pseudomonadota > Gammaproteobacteria > Burkholderiales > Burkholderiaceae_D > Rugamonas. The sequence continues at coordinate 14,071 of DATFBD010000075.1, forward strand.
GCAGGGCGGCCGCCGCCGGCTGGGCGACGGCTTCGGTGCCCATCAACTGGCCCAGCCGCAGCAGGCTGTCGGGAATGGCGTCCAGCCTGTGCGGCTCGCTGTGGAACATGGGGATGCCCAACTGGCGCAGCGCGTCGATCTGGCGCGGCGCGCTACCGTGCAGCCAGACCACCAGCAGGTCCGGTTTCATGGCGATGATGCGTTCCAGGTCCACTTCGCGGTTGTCGCCCACGCGCGGGATGGCCTTCGCCGCTGGCGGGTAGTCGCTGTAGCTGACGGTGCCGATGATGCGGTCGCCGCCGCCGGCTGCGAACAACAGCTCGGTCGCATGCGGCGCCAGCGACATGATGCGGCGGGCCGGCTGCTGCACGGTGACGGGCACGCCATCGTCGTCGCGCACGGTGATGGCGGCGCTGGCGTGGCAGGCGGCCAGCAAGAGGAACAGGCTGGGAAGAATCTTCATGAATTGCTTGCCTTCCATTCGGATAATGCATGATCGAGCCGGCGCCAGCCCGCTTCATCGGGCGGCAGGCCGAGGCGGATGCCGCGCGCGGCCTGGCGGAACAGGCGTACCCAGATTCCGCGTTCGGCCATGTGCTGCCAGAAGCGTTCCGCCTCCGGCTCCGGCCACCACTGGAACAGGGCGCTGCCGCTGGCGCGGATGCCGTGGGCGGCCAGCAGTTGCCGCAATCGTTCACCCTCCGCGCACAGGCGCGCGCGCATGGCGTCCTGCCACGGCTGGTCCTTCAGCGCGGCCAGCGCGACCTGTTGGGCCGGGCCGCTGATGGTCCAGGGGCCCAGCAGGTCAGCCAGCTGGGCCAGCAGCGCCGGCGGGGCCGCCACGAAGCCAAGCCGGATACCGGCCAGGCCAAAGAACTTGCCAACGGAGCGCAGCACGATCAGACCGGGTTTGCCGGTGTGCGCGCAGATGCTGGCGCTGGTGGCCGTGTCGCCAAATGCCTCGTCCACCACCAGCCAGCCGCCACGTTCGGCCAGTGCGTCGGCCCAGCGCTGCAGCTGCTGCGGCGGCACCGTGGCGCCGGTGGGATTGTTGGGATTGCAGACCACTAGCACGTCGCAGCTATCGACGGCGCTATCGAGCTGCGCGTAGTCCACCTGCCGCAGCGCATGGCCGTGGCCCGACCAGTGGTGCGCGTGCTCGGCGTAGGACGGCGCCGCCACCACGACCCGCGACGGCGCGCGCAGCCGGGGCAGGGCCTGGATGGCGGCCTGGGTGCCGGCCACGGGCAGCATCAGCGGCGCCCCGTAGTAGGCGTAGGCGGCTGCCGCTGCGGCCAGCGCGGGATCTGCTTCCGGCAGGCGATGCCACGCATTGGCCGTCACAGTCGGTGCGGGATAGTGGTGCGGGTTGATGCCGGTGGAGAGATCGAGCCAGTCGTGCTGGCCGAAGCGCTGCGCCGCGTCGCGCAGGTTGCCGCCGTGTTCAAGCATAGTGGTCCTTCAGGTACAGGGAAATGGCGACGGCGGCGGCGCATGCCAGCCATAGCCAGGTCGTGTTGGCGACCAAGCGCCATGCGCGCGCGATGTCGTGCGCGCCGGCGGGCAGGCCGCTGCCCAGCGGCGGGCGCAGTTCAACTTCCCCGTCGTAGGTGGCCGGGCCGCCCAGCGCCAGTCCCAGCGCGCCGGCGCCGCTGGACATGACAGGACCTGCATTGGGGCTGCTCCATGCCGGTGCCTGTGCGCGCCAGCAGCGCCAGGCGCGCCGCTTGCCTGCCATGGTGGACGCCAGCAGCACGTAGGACAGGGCGGTGAGCCGGGCCGGCAGGTAGTTCAGCGCATCGTCGATGCGGGCGGCGGCACAGCCAAAGCGCAGCAGGCGCGCCGTGCGGTAGCCCCACATGGCGTCCAGCGTGTTGGCGAGCCTGAACAGGACGGCGCCGGGGCCGCCCGCCACGATGAACCAGAACAGCGTGCCAAACACGGCGTCGTTGCCGTTTTCCAGCAGCGATTCGGCGCTGGCCTTGGCCAGGTCGGCGGCGCTGGCGCTGGCCGTGTCGCGGCTGACGATGCGGGCCGTGAGCCGGCGCGCCGCATCGAGGTCATCGCTGTGCAGCGCCTGGGCGATGGGCAGGTTGTGGTCGCGCAGGCTGCGCAGGCCAAGGCAGAAGTAGAGCAGCAGTGCATCCACGGCGGGACCGCCGGCCATGCACAGCAGCGTGGCCGCCAGCACGGGCGGGGCCACGGCCAGCAGCCAGGCCAGCAGGCCGCGCCAGAAGCGCAAGCCGCCGCGATTAAGCTTGCGTTCGAGCGCGTAGGCCAGGTTGCCGAAGCCGACCAGCGGATGCCAGCGCCGGGCTTCGCCCAGCAGCAGGTCCAGCAGCACGCCGGCCGCCAGCAGCACGGCGATGGCGGGCAGGCTCAGTCCTGTCAGCACGGCGCGCCCTTGAGGTACAGCGGCAGGCCGGCGGCCACGAAGATGGCGCGGTCGCACACGGCGGCCACGGCCTGGTTCAGGCGGCCCGCCTCGTCCATGAAGCAGCGCGAGATGGCGCCCATGGGGATGATGCCCATGCCGACCTCGTTCGACACCAACAGCACGTCGCCGCCGCAGTCGGCCAGCGCCTGCAGCAGCGCGGCGCGCTCCGCGTGGAAGCGGGGCGGCAGGGCGATATCCTCGTCGTCTGGGCCGGCGTCGCCATCGCTGAACAACAGGTTCGACAGCCACAGCGTGAGGCAGTCCACCAGTACCACGCGCTGCGGCGCGCACCAGTGCGACAGCGCCTCGGCCAACGCCAGCGGCTCCTCCACCGTGATCCAGCGGTGGTCGCGCTGGCTGCGGTGGTGGGCGATGCGGCTGGCCATTTCGCCATCGCCCGCCTGCGCGGTGGCGATGTAGACCAGTTCCTTGCCAGTGGCGATCGCCAGCTTTTCCGCAAAGCCGCTCTTACCCGAGCGCGCCCCACCCAGCACCAGGGTGCGGGTCATGCCACGCCCCTGCGCAGGAACAGCGCGGCCGTGGCCGCTGGGCAGGAGGCGAAATAGGCGTGGAAGTAGGAGGCCGTCAGCGAGCCGGTACGGTACACCGCTTCGCCCTGTGCGTCGGACGGATGCTTGATGGTGTAGGCGATGGGCGCCAGCTCCGTCTGCAGTTGCGAGTAGTGGAAGGTGTGGCCGCGCAGCAGGCCATGGGGCGTGATGATGCCTTGCGAACCCAGTCCGGCGAGCCGCGTTTGCATGCGCACCTCGCCCGGCAGCAGGCCGGCCATCGGCCATACGCCGCCTTGCGGGTCGCTCAATGTTTCGGCCAGCGCCATCATGCCGCCACATTCGGCCACGATGGGCATGCCGGCCGCGTGGGCGGCGCGGATCGAGTCGCGCCAGGTGTGCGCTTGCGACAGCGCCTTTGCGTGCAGTTCGGGATAGCCGCCTGGCAGGTAGACGGCGTCCGCATCGGCCGGAATTGGTTCATCGGCCAGCGGCGAGAAGTAGCGCAGCGTGGCGCCCAGCTTTTGCAGCGTGTCCAGGTTGGCCGGGTAGAGGAACATGAAGGCCGCGTCGCGTGCGACGGCGACCGTCTTGCCTTGCAGTTGCGGCGCGGCTTGTGCCGGCCGTGCTGGCGCTGGTGGTACGTCGAGCAGGACGGGCGGCAGGCGGTCCCAGGCCGCTTCGTCGAAGGTGAGGCCGTCGGCCAGCTGGTCGAGCAGGGCGTCAATTCCGCCCACTTCATCGGGCAGCACCAGGCCGAGGTGGCGTTCCGGCAGTGACCTGTCCTGGCGTCCCAGGGTGCCGAACAGGGGAATGTCGCGCAGCGAGGCGGCGATCATGGCGGCGTGGCCGGGACTGGCGACGCGGTTGGCGATCACGCCGGCCATCTCGACCGGGCCGTAGTCGCGCAGGCCGTGCACCAGCGCCCCGGCCGTCTGCGCCATGGCCGATGCGTCGATCACGGCCATGACCGGCACCTTGAATTCGCGGGCCAGGTCGGCGCTGGACGGCGTGCCGTCGTACAGTCCCATCACGCCTTCGATCAGGATCACGTCCGCCTCGGCGGCCGCTTGCGCCAATTGGGCGCGGCACTGCTCGTGGCCCACCATCCACAGGTCCAGCGAGCGCACTGGCGCGCCGCTGGCACGTTCCAGCAGCATGGGGTCGATGAAGTCGGGGCCGCACTTGAATACGCGCACGCGCCGGCCCATGCGCACCAGCTTGCGCGCCAGCGCGGCGGTGGTGGTGGTCTTGCCCTGGCCGGATGCGACGGCCGCCACCAGCACGGCTTTCACTGCGATCTGCTTGCCCATCACCACTCCGTCCCTTCCTGTGCGCCGATGCCGGCCTTGAATGCGTGTTTGACTTCGCCCATTTCCGTCACCGTGTCGGCGATGGCGATCAGTTCCGGCGGCGCGCCGCGGCCCGTGATGACGACGTGCTGCATGGCCGGGCGCTCCAGCAGGTCAGCGATCACGGTGTCGAGGTCGAGATAGCGGTACTTGAGCGCGATGTTCAGTTCATCGAACAGCACCAGGCCGATGGCGGGATCGGACAGGAAGGCCTTGGCCTGTTCCCATGCGGCCCTGGCTTTTTCCATGTCGCGCTCGCGGTCCTGGGTGACCCAGGTATAGCCTTCGCCCATGGCATGGAAGCTCACCTCGTCGGGAAAGCGGCGCAGGAATTTTTCCTCGCCGGTGGACATGGCGCCCTTGATGAACTGGACGATGCCCACTTTCATGCCGTGGCCCATGGCGCGGATGGCCATGCCGAAGCCACTCGAACTCTTGCCCTTGCCGTTGCCGGTGTTGACGATGATGATGCCGATCTGCTTGTCGGCGGCGGCGATTTTGGCGTCGATGATGGCCTTCTTGCGCTCCATGCGCAGCCGGTGGCGCAGGTTGATGTCGTCGGTGTTCGCGTCGCTCATGGGTGGTCCTCGGTGGGGATGAAAATGCTGCGCTGGCCGTGTTGTACGGTCTCGATCGGGTGGCCCAGGTAGTCGCTCAGGATGGGGGCTTGCATCACGTCGGCGACGGGGCCGGCGCGCCAGCGGCCGTCACCCATCAACAGCAACGCGTGGGTGGAGACGCTGTGGGCCAGGTTCAGGTCGTGGCCTATCATCACCACTGTCTTGTTTTGCTGGCGGCACAGGCGGGCCAGCAAGCGCATCACGCTGACCTGGTGCGCCAGGTCGAGTGCATTGGCCGGTTCGTCCAGCAGCAGCAGCGGCGTGTCCTGCGCCAGCAAGGCGGCGATGGCCACGCGCTGGCGTTCGCCGCCGGACAAGGTGCGCACGTCGCGCGCGGCCAGGTCGGCCACTTCCATCGCAGCCAGCGCGTCGAGCGCCAGCTTGTGGTCGTCGCTGCCTTCCCAGTAGCGGTTACTGTGGTAGGGGTGGCGTGCGGCCAGCACGGTTTCGAGCGCCGTGTAGGCGAAGGCGTCGCTGCGGGCCTGGGCCAGGAAGGCGCGGGTGCGCGCCAGCTCTTCCAGCGGCCAGTCCCGCAGGGGACGTTGGCCGATGCTGACGCTGCCCGCATCCGGCTCGCACAGGCCGGCCAGGGTGCGCAGCAGCGTGCTCTTGCCGGCGCCGTTGCGGCCGATCACGCTCCAGCATTGGCCATCCTCGACGTGCCAGGTCAACTGGTCGACCAGTGTGCGCGCGCCGGCGCGCAGGGTGAGTTGGTGGGTATGGATCATGTTATTTGCGCAAGCGGTGCAGTTGATACAGGAAGATGGGCGCGCCCACCAGTGAGGTGACCACGCCCACCGGCAGCTGCTGCGGCGCCAGCACAGTGCGTGCCAGCGTGTCGGCCAGTACCAGGAAGCTGCCGCCGGCCAGTGCGGCGGCCGGGATCAGCACGCGATGGTCGGGGCCGAACGCGAAGCGGCAAGCGTGGGGCACGATCAGGCCCACGAAGCCGATGCTGCCGGCGCTCGTCACGGCGCTGGCCGTGAGCAGGCCGGAACAGAAGAACAATCCCTTGCGCAGGGCGCCTACGCGGATACCGAGCGTGGCGGCCGCCTCGGCGTGCAGCGCCATCACGTTCATGGCGCGCGCGCTACGCAGCGCGAACCACAGGCCGCCCGCCAGCACGGCCCATGGCATCCACCGTTGCGGCGCGCCCGCCAGGTCGCCGATCAGCCAGAACACCATGCTGCGCAAGCGGCTCTCCGGCGCGACCGACAGCATGAGGGTGACGATGGCCATGCAGACCGAGGCCAGGATCACACCGGTGAGCAGCAGCAGCGCGGTGCCGCCTTCGGCCGCCGTGCCGCCGCGCAGGTCGCGCCGGGCCAGGAAGTACAACAGCAGCGATACGGTGACGGCGCCCGCGAAGGCGGCGGCGTCTATCATCCAGGTGGCGCACATGAACAGCAGCGCGGCCAGCGCGCCCACCGAGGCGCCGCCGGAAATGCCCAGCACATAGGGATCGGCCAGCGGATTGCGCAACAGCGCCTGCATCATCACCCCCGCCAGCGACAGCGCGGCGCCGGTCACGAATGCCGTCGAGGCCCTGCCGCCCCGCAGTTCCAGCAGGGTGGCGGCCAGCGAATCGGCGCGGCCATGCAGCAGCGCGTCGATGGCGCCCGGTAGGTCCGACAGCGGAATCGCGACCGATCCTGTCATGCTGGCGAACAGCAGGCTGGCGACGGCCAACAGCAGCAGCGTGGTGACGATCACGCTGGTGCGCTGGCGCAGGTTGTGGAGGGATGGATGCATGAACTGCCTTCTGTTGTAAGTCTGCTGCCGCCGGACGGGGAAGCCTCGCCCGGCAGGTTATACCTTATTTGTAGCCGTAGCGCAGACTGGCAAACACGGTGGAGCCGGCGGTGCTGTAGTAGCGCGCCAGCGTGTACTGCTTGTCGGCGACGTTATTCCAGCGCAGCAGCGCCGACCAGTCCGGCGTGATCTGCCATGTGGCGTACAGGTTCACCAGTCCGTAGCCGCCCAGCCGGTTCCTGTTGGCGGCATCGTCGTAGCGGGCGCCGGACAGCGTCAGTTCCACGCCGCCCTTGACCGGGCCCGTGACGTAATCGAGCGCGAGGTTGGCGTGGCGCTGCGCGCGGCGTGCCAGGTGTTTGCCGGTGGTTTCGTCCTTCGGATCCTGCAGGTCGACCGTGGCGGCCAGTTCGAAGTCGCCCAGCTTGCGAGCGCCCTCCAGCGTCAGGCCTTCAAGCAGCGCGTGGTTGACGTTGTAGGCGCAGCTGCTGCTTTTCGGAACGGTGTTGTAGGGGCAGGGTGTGACGCTGACAATCAGGTCGGTGAGCCGGTTGTGGTAGTAGCGCGCGGCCAGCGCGGTACTGCCGTCGTCGTAGTTCAGGCCCGCCTCCGCATTGCGGCCCAGCTCCGGCTTGTTGGTCAGCAGGCCGTAGCCGGGGTAATACAATTCGTTGTAGGTCGGGGCGCGGAAGCTGGTGCCCACGCTGGCGCTGGCGCGCAACTGGCGGGTGAAGTTGTAGCCGTATCCGGCCGCGCCGGTGGTTTTGCCGCCATATTCGGAATTGTCGCGGCGGATGCTGGCGTTGAACAGTTGGGCGCCGCGCTTGGCGTTGTAGGACGCGGCGTAGGCATTGGTGCTGCGCTCGCGGTTCAGCGCCGTGACGCTGGTCGAGGTAACCGATTCCTGGCGGTGGTCGTACAGCAGTTGCAGCACGTCGGCGCCGATCTGGATATCGTTCTGCCAGGTGAAGCCGGTCTGTTTGGTGTTGAGCTGGGCGCGGTCCTTGGGCAGGTCGCTGGTGAAATTGCCCGACTCGTCGCGCGCTTGCGCATACTGGAGCAGGCTGGTCCAGCCGGGCAGCAGCTGGTTGCGGCTGTAGATGGCGGCGTTTTCCAGCTTTTGCACGCTGCGCGTGTCGTAGCTGGATGGGCCGCTGTCGTATTGGGCATCGAGTTTGCTGTGCATGAACAGCGCGCCGAGTTCATGGCCGGGGGCCAGACGCAGGCTGACCTGGCCGGCCGCGCTTTCCTTGTCGTAGCCATCCTTGTCCAGATTGTAGGAGTAGTTGCCGGGAACGGTGGAGGAGTAGCCGTCCGACTTTTCCTTGCCGGCGCTGAGCGCGTAGCTGACGCTGTGCTCACCGCCGCTCGCGCCGGATACGCGGGCGTTCGCCGTGCGGGTGTGGTCGCTACCGTAGCCCGCGGCGGCCGACAGCGCGGGTGCGCCCTGGCCTTGTTTGGTGAAGATCTGGATCACGCCGCCGATGGCATCCGCGCCATACATGGTGCTGAGCGGGCCGTAGACGATTTCGATGTGGTCGATGGCCGTCAGCGGGAGCGCGCTCCAGTTGGCTGCGCCCGTGGTGGACGAGCCGATACGCACGCCGTCCACCAGCACGATGTTCTGGTTGCCATTGGCGCCGCGGATAAACACGCTGGCGCTGGTGCCCGGCCCGCCGTTGCGCGCCACTTCGATGCCGCGCTGGCGTTGCAGCAGTTCGATCACGGAGCCGGCACCCGATTGCGCGATCTGCGCGGCGTCGATGGTCAGCGTGTCGCTCAGGATGTCGGCCGCCAGTTGCGGCGCGCGCGCGGCGGTGATGAAGACGGCGCTGCCGGCGATATCGTTGTGGGTGTCGGCGAACGCGGAGGGCGTGGCAAAAGCGAGCGCGATCGACGTCGCTACCGCGCGGCGGGAAACAGGAAAAGTCATGGCAAATCTTCTGTAAGAGAGCAACCGGCCGACGTCCCCGTGGGCCAGATTGAACAGAAGCGGTGAACCGGGATAGCGCATGGCAGCCCGCTGTGGCAGGCATGGTCCGTGTCGCGCAACTCCCCGTTCGCTCACTTCCACCTGATTTGGCCGGTATCCGGGCTGGCAAGTGGCGCCGCCTCACCTTCCCATGCCTAAGCACAGTGGTTGTTCGAGGCGGTTCGTCGCAGGTTGCGCGACACTTGCTTACCGTTGCGGGGGCAGCACACGTTGGCCATCGGGATGGCGTCGTGTTTCCCGTTTAACTGCACATCTGGACAGACATGCGGGCACCAAAACGTTGTCATTATACGGCTTGCGGGCCTGGCGGCAAGCGCGGCTTGCGATCTGCCTGTCAGTCCTGCAGCACGATGCGCTGGCCGTAGGCGATGCTGTGCGGCGTGTTGGCGGCGCGCAGGGCCATGTCGGCGGGGGCGAGGCCGGCATGGCAGGCCATCAGCAGGCGAATGGTGCCGGCGTGGCAAACGATGATGGCATCCGATGGCGAGTCCGCTCGCAAGGCGGTGTAGAAGGCGCTCACGCGCGTGGCCATCTGCAGCACGCTTTCGCCGCCGCCGGGGTGATGACTGGCCGGGGCGGCGGCCCAGGCGTCGATTTCCGCGCGCGGGATGTCGTCCCAACGTCGCATCTCCCAGGCGCCGAAGTGCATTTCGGCCAGGCGGGCGTCATACGTGGGCGGGACGGTGGCGAGCTGCTTCGCCAGGTCGGCGCAGCGCCGCAATGGGCTGGAATACACCGGCGCGCGCGCCGGCAGTGAGTCCGCCAGCGTGGCGAGGGTACGGTCGATTTGTTCTTGCGTGACCGGCAGGTCGGTGCTGCCGTAGCAGACGCCGGCGGCGACCTGCGGTTGCGGGTGCCGTATCAGCGTAATGCGCATCAGTGCCAGGCGCCGTGGCCAAGGCTGGCCAGCACGCACAGGTAGATGGCCACTTCGGATAGCTGCTGCACGGCGCCCAGGCAATCGCCGGTGTAGCCGCCGATGCGGTTCACGCATTTCTGCGCCAGCCAGTACGCGGCGGCGCTGGCGGCCAGCAGGCTGGCGGCCAGCGCGGGCCAGGACAGCCATCCGTACCAGCCGCACGCGATGGCCGGCAGCAGCGCGCACGCACTGGCGATGGCAAATTCCGCGTTGCTCATTTTTTGCGCCAGCGGCTTCGCCTTGCCTTCGTCGCGCGCGTAGTCGAGGCGCCAGATCAGCGCCGTCGACGTGAGGCGCGACAGCGGATGGGCGACCAACAGCGCGGCGATCGCCACGGGCGGCGGCAGCAAGGACAAGGTCACGCATTTGAGCGCGAGCATGCAGACGATGCCGATGGCGCCGTAGGCGCCGATGCGCGAATCCTTCATGATCTCCAGCACGCGCTGGCCGGTCAGGCCGCCGCCGAAGCCGTCGCACATGTCGGCAAAGCCGTCCTCGTGGAAGGCGCCGGTGGCGTAGATGGTGGCGGCCGTCGCCATCACGGCGGCGACGGGGGCGGGGAACAGCCATGCCGCCAGCGCATATACGGCCGCGGCGATGGCCGCGACCACCACGCCCACCAGCGGAAAGTAGCGCGACGCGTGGTTCAGCCATGCCGCTTCGAATCCCACCCAGCGCGGAATCGGCAGCCGGGTGAAGAACTGCAGCGCGGTGAAGAACAGGCGAATCTGGTGCATGGCTGGTCCTCGCGTCTTCCTGCTATTCCGATTTTTCGCTGACCTGGGCCGATTCGAAGGTCGCCATCTGGTTCAGGAAATTGACGGCGGCGTGCAGCAGCGGCAGGGCCAGCGCGCAGCCGGTGCCCTCGCCCAGGCGCAGGTTCAGTTGGAGCAGGGGGCGGGCGCCGAGGTTATCCAGCATCTTCCTGTGGCCGCTCTCGTCGGAGCAGTGCGAGAACACGCAGTAGTCGAGGATGGCCGGTTGCAGGCGCGCCGCCACCAGCAGGGCGCTGGTCACGATGAAGCCGTCGATCAGCAGCACCATGCGGCGTTCGGCCGCCTTCAGCATGGCGCCGGCCATCATGGCGATTTCCAGCCCGCCGAAAGTGGCGAGTATGTCCAGCGGTTCGGTGGCCGAGGCGTGCAGGGCGACGGCCGCCTCGATCACACGTTGCTTGTGCGAGATGCCTTCGGCCGACAAGCCGGTGCCGGCGCCCACGCATTGGGCGACAGGAATGCCGGTCAGTTTGTGCATCAGTGCGGCGGCTGCCGTGGTGTTCCCGATGCCCATCTCGCCAAAGCCGACCACGTTGCCATCCAGTTCAGCCACCAGCGCCATGCCGGCGGCGAGGGCGGTGGCGCAGGTGTCGGCGCTCATGGCGGGTTGCCGGGCGAAGTTGTGGGTGCCGCGGGCCAGTTTGCGGTCGGTCAGGCCGGCGCGCGGACCGAAGTCGTGGTTCACACCCGCGTCGATGATATGCAATGCGCAGCCGTTCTGCTGGGCGAACACGTTGATGGCCGCGCCGCGTGCGAGGAAGTTTTCTACCATTTGCCAGGTGACGTCCTGCGGGTAGGCCGATACGCCCTCCGCGACCACGCCATGGTCGGCCGCGAACACGAGGATGGCCGGCTTTTCCAGTGCGATTTCGCGCGTGCGCTGGATCAGTCCGATCTGCCTGGCCACCGCCTCCAGCATGCCCAGGCTACCCAGCGGCTTGGTCTTGTTATTGATGGCGTTATCGAGCAGCGTGGCGAGGGCGTCGTTTTGGGTGGAGGCGATAGCGGGAATGGACATGGTAAATGTGCAATGGCTGGTTTTGACCGGCGTTACGATAGCACATCGATTTATTTCAAAACCGCCTTGCCAGTGAGGGCAACAGTTTGCTATAGTTCGGTCCCTCGCGAAACGACGCATGCAAATGCGAGTTAAGTGAAGAAAACGAGGGGTTGACGAGCCGCACGAAACACCGCATAATCTCGCTCCTCTGCTGACGAACAAAACGCTTCGCAGCGACGCAGTACCGAATAAAGTTCTTTAACAATTCACAGTCGATAAGTGTGGACGTTTGATGGAAGTGCACGCGGAGCTAGTCTCCGCGATACTTAAAATATCAAATGTTCACA
>DATFBD010000076.1:0-29970 GCA_035254005.1 Burkholderiaceae bacterium
GCCAGCGCGTTGAGGAAACCATCCTTGCCATCATGATGGGTGTGGAAGCTGTAGCGCGAATGGGACGACACCATCTGCAGCGGGAAGCGCGCCACCAGTTCGCGGGTCTGCAGGCCTTCCCAGGACGGGACGTAGCGGTTCAGCGGCGGCCGCTCCTCGCTGTCGGGGCAATTGCGCCGCAAGGTCGTCGGCACGAATTCGATTTTGCCGGAGGGCGTCTGCAGGCCGACGCCGAAATCCTCCGCGTACTGCGACGGCAACGGGCTGGGCTCGGGTGCGTCCTTCTTGCGCCCTTCGGCGTACCAGCGGAAGTAGGGCGGTTCGCGCAGCGCTTCCGAGGCCGCCGGCGGGACCACGTAATAGCCTTTCTCCAGGAATTTCTTCCACGAGATATGCTTGGGCAGGTCGGACGAATCGAACACGCGTTTGCACCAGTCCAGTTCGCTGCAACCTTCCGAAAACACGGCGCCCAGGTCCATGCGGTTGAGGATCTCGAGGAAGATCTGGTAATCGGATTTCGATTCGCCCAGCGGCTTGATGCACTTGTGCTGCATCACCATCATCCGGTGGTTGAGCTGGGCCTGCGCGTCGTGCGCGTAGCCGCCGGCGCCAGCCCACTCGCCGATGTCCCAGCGTTCGAGCTGGGTGCAGGCGGGCAGGATCACGTCGGCGAACCTGGCTTCGCCTTCGAACCAGATCGACTGGTTGACGACGAACTCCAGCGACGGATGGCGGTAGGCCTCGACGAAGCGCCCCGAGCGGGCGATGGTGCCGAACGATGAGCCGCCATAACGGTACAGCATGTGTATCTTCGAGTAGCCCGGCATCGGATAGGTGTAGGGCGCGAATTGTGCCTCCAGCGTCATGCCGTCCCACAGGTGGCCCTCGCAATGGCCGTTGACGATGGCCTCGGGGAAGCGCTGGCGCGGCACCATCTGCTTGACCGGGTTGGCGGTCAGCACGTGCGGCATGCGCACGTAGTTATGCAGCGCCGACGCGGTCCAGTTCAATTCACCCGAAATGCCGCCATCGGCGTAACCGGGAAAGTAGAAGGAAAAGTCCAGCGGCGTGCCGAACTGCATGGCGCCCAGGTTGATCCCCGGTTTGCCCCAGCCCTGCATCGCCATCATCATGATCATGGCGCGCGCCCACTGGGCGCCGGTGGCGGTACGGTTGGCCCCGCCCAGCCCGGCACCGCCAGGGACCAGGTGGGTCTTGCGGGTCGCCCACAGGCGCGCCAGCGCGCGCACGGTGGCGGCCGGCACGCCCGTTTCCGGTTCCTGCCATTCCGGCGTCTTGGGGATGCCGTCGTCCTTGCCCAGCAGGTGATCGCGCCATTCATCAAAGCCGGTGGTGCGGGTGCGCACGTATTCCTTGTCGTACAAGCCTTCGTCCACCCACACGTACATGATGGCCTGTGCCAGCGCGGGATCGGTGGCGGGGCGGGGCGCGATCCACTTGCCGCCCATCAGCTGGGCGGTGGCGTTGAAGACGGGGTCGATGTGCACCGAGGGGATGCCCAATTCCTTGCTCCACAGCCGGCGCTCAGTGCCTTCGGAGCCGGCGTAGGCGCCGGCCGTCTTCTCCGGATCGCTCGACCAGTAGACCACCAGTTCGGCGTGCTGGAGGCAATCTTCCGCGATGCCGTAGGGGCCGGGCAGGCCCACCCGCAGGCTATTGCCGAAATGGTGCATGGCGCCCCAGTACCAGCCTTCCCAGGAATCGGGGTTGGGATGCACCCGCGTGAACCCGATCAGGTTGCCAAACCGCAGCAGCGAGCTCAGGTAGTAACCGACGTTGCCCCACGAGTGATGCGAGCTCTGGTAGATGGCCATGGCGCCGGGGCCATACTGGCGCTTCATGCGCTTGATCTCGCCCGAGACGATATCGAGCGCCTCGTCCCAGCTGATGCGCACATAGTCCGAGATGCCGCGGTTGGCGATGTTGCGCTCGCCGTTGACGTCGAAGTCCACCCGTTTCATCGGATACAGCAGGCGCCGTTCGGAATACACCAGCGACTTCAGGCTCAGCGCGTGGGCGCTGACGGTGGCCTGGCGGCGCGGCGTGAAGCTGCGGCCGCGCGCCCGGATCGTCCAGCTGGGCGCATCGTCGGCGTCCAGGTCGATCGGCGTGGTGCGCACGATGCGGCCATCCTTCACATACACGAACAGCGGGCCGCCGTTGGTGTTGGTGGTGTGGCGCGTGCTGCCATCGGCCATCTGGCGGCCGGACGGCAGGCCCGCCGTCTGGATCATGTTCAGCATCTGCATGAACCACACCACCAGCGCATCGCGGCCCGTGACGACCACCTTGAAGGTCTTGGCGGCGTGCACGACATCGGCCTGTCGCACCGGCGGCACCATGAACGTGAGCGCGGTGCGCAGGTCGCGGAACGTCATCGCCACGTCCGGCTTGGGATGCGTGCCGGCGCGCGCGGTGACGCGGCCACCCGAGAACACGTAATGGCGCGCGACGCTGCCGTCGCGCAGGCCGATCTGGGCCACGCAATTATTACGGCGCATGAACGCCGCCAGTGGCGCATGGCGCATCGCACTCAGGCGCAGCACGTGCGTCAGCGAATAGAGGATGGTGCGCAGGGTGAGCTTTTGCATCGTATCTCCAAAATGTTTTGTTGTTGTGGCACGCGCCGGCACGCGGCAGCGTGCAGTTGCTTGCAGTTGCTTGGGGTGAGGCGGGTTTTGTCTTGGTTGATAAGCATCAAATTTTCAGATTGACGTCAATGTCAGTATGACAGATGATTCAATTGTTGGGAAGCGGCGCATGGCCAGCATGGGCAACGGCGCTCCCGATACAACCAATACCAATGACAAGGAGACCGGCATGGACGGCAACAACGTGAGGACGGAGCAGGGGCAGACGGTGGCCGCGCAGGACAGCGTGTTCAATCGGGTGCGGATGGGCTACGCGGTGATCGAATCGCGCGAGGGGGAGGCATGGCGGCTGCTATTGGGCCAGGCGCTCGGCATGCAGGCGGAGGTACTGCCCGACGGGGCGGTGGCGGCGCGCATGGATAACCATGAGCGGCGGCTGATCGTGGTGCCCGGCCCGTCGGAAGACCTGCAGGCGCTGGGCCTGGAACTGGCCGACGAGCAGGCACTGGCCATCGTCTTGCAGCGTTTGGACAGGCGCGGCATCAAGGTGCTTGAATCCACGGCGGCGGCCGCGCAACAGCGCGGTGTGCGGCGCTTCTGGCATTTCACCGGCCCCAAGGGCCTGGAGATCGAGCTGTATTACCAGCCCCGGCTGGTTGACAGCGCGCCGCGCATGGCCACCAGTGGTTTCGTCACCGGCGACAAGGGATTTGGCCATGTGGCCATGTCCACCCGCCGGCCCGAGCAGATGAAGCAGTTCTGGCGCGAGATCTTCGACCTGCGCCACACCGACGACGTGCATTACACGATCAGCGGCGTGCCTTTGCAGTTTGAGTTCATGCGGTTCAACGAACGCCATCATTCGATCGCCTTCGTCTACACCCCCAAGGTCAGGCTGGACCCGATCCGCACCCGCATCCAGCACCTTGAGGTACAGGCCGCGACGCTGGAGGACTTGAGCGCCGCCTGGGAGCGTTGCCGTGAACTGGGGCTGGCGGTGGCCATGAGCGTGGGCCAGCACGCCAACGACAGGGCCATCTCCTTCTACGTTCCCACGCCGTCGGGATTCGACATCGAATTTGGCTGGAATCCCGTGGTGGTGGACGAGGCCAGCTGGCAGCCGGCCGTATGGGACCGCATCAGCAACTGGGGCCATCACTTCGAGGGACAGTCGCTGGCCGGACGCTTGGGCCAGCTGGGGCGCGGCGTGGCCTCGCTGCTGCGCAAGGAATATCTGCCGGCCGGGTTCTAGCCCCGGCCGGCTCCCACATCAGGGCGGGCCAGTGCGCGCGGGGCGCTGGCGGGCGTCGATGCTGATCGTGCCCGCCCCGGCCACGGCCAGCGCCAGGAAGCCGCCGGCCATGGCGAGGTTTTTCATGAACATGGCGGCCTGTGTCGCGTCCCCAAGATGGTGATGGAACAGGATGGCGGAGACCACGCAGAACATGGCCAGTGCCGTTGCCGCCAAGCGTGTCGACGCACCCAGCAGGATGGCCAGCCCGCCGCCCAGTTCCAGCGCGATCACGGCCGGCAGCAGCACGCCGGACACGCCCGCCGCCTCCATCATCGCCACCGTGGCGCCGTAGCGGCCGATCTTGTCGGCGCCGGCGGCGACGAAGATCAGCGCCATGAGGATGCGTGACGTCAGCAGCAGGAGGTCGCCATACCGGTCGGCGCGGCGGGAACGCGTCGCCAACTGGCGCGCGGGATGGGGGGGCTGCATGTTCATCGCGCCTCCCGTGCCGGCAGGCCGGCGTCGCGCGCCTTGAGCAGGTCCAGCGCGACATCGACGATCATGTCTTCCTGCCCGCCCACCATGCGGCGGCGCCCCAGTTCGACCAGGATGTCCATCGTCGCCAGGCCGTATTTGCTGGCCGCAGCCTCCGCATGGCGCAGGAAGCTGCTGTAGACGCCGGCATAGCCCAGGGCCAGCGTTTCGCGGTCGACCCGCACCGGCCGGTCCTGCAGCGGGCGGACGATGTCGTCGGCCGCGTTCATCAGCCCGAACAGGTCGCAGCCGTGGTTCCAGCCCAGCCGGGTAGCGGCGGCGATGAACACTTCCAGCGGCGCGTTGCCGGCGCCCGCGCCCATGCCGGCCAGGCTGGCATCGATGCGATCGCAGCCTTCCTCGACGGCGACGATGCTGTTGGCCACGCCCAGGCTGAGATTGTGGTGGGCGTGGATGCCGGTTTCGGTCTCCGGCCGCAGCGTGTCCTTGAAGGCGCGGAAGCGGTCGCGCACGTCAGCCATGCCCAGCGCGCCGCCGGAATCGACCACGTAGCAGCAGGTGGCGCCATAGCTTTCCATCAGCCTGGCCTGCTCCGCCAGGCCTTGTGGACTTTGCATGTGGCTCATCATCAGGAAGCCGACGGCGTCCATTCCGAGCTCGCGCGCGTACCCGATATGCTGGCGCGCGATGTCGGCCTCGGTGCAGTGGGTGGCGACGCGCACCACGCGCGCGCCCGCATCGTAGGCGGCGCGCAGGTCGTGCAGCGTGGCGATGCCAGGCAACATCAGGGTGGCAATCTTCGCGTGCCGCACTACGTCGGCCGCGGCCGCGATCCATTCCACGTCCGTGTGGGCGCCAAAGCCGTAATTGAAGCTGCCGCCCTGCAGGCCGTCGCCATGGGCCACTTCGATCGAGTCCACGCCGGCGGCATCGAGCGCGCTGGCGATCTGGCGCACTTGCGCAAGGCTGTATTGGTGGCGGATGGCGTGGCTGCCATCGCGCAGGGTGACATCGGAAATAGTCAGTTTCTTGTTCATGGCAGGCTCCAGGGAGTGGCGGTGGGGGCGATGTCGGCAGCCCGGCGCTGGCGCAGCGCCATGTGCTCGGCGGTGCGCAGGGCGGCGCTGGTCATGATGTCGAGGTTGCCCGCATAGGCCGGCAGGTAATGGGCGGCGCCTTCCACTTCAAGGAAGATCGAAGTCTTCAGGCCGGTCATGCGCGGTCCCACGCCGGGAATGTTGATGGCATGATCGGGGCCGAAGCGGTCGAACTGGACCTGCTGCTTGACCCGGTAGCCGGGCACATAGGCTTGCACGGCCGCCGCGATGGTGGCCACGGAGTCGGCGATGGCGGCCTCGTCTGCCATGTCGCTCAGGGTGTAGACGGTGTCGCGCATGATCATCGGCGGTTCGGCCGGATTGAGGATGATGATGGCCTTGCCCTTTCGGGCCCCGCCCACCGTTTCGATGGCGCGCGACGTCGTTTCCGTGAATTCGTCGATGTTGGCGCGGGTGCCCGGGCCGGCCGAGCGGCTCGCGATCGAGGCGATGATTTCGGCATAATGCACGGTCGCCACCCGCGCCACCGCCGCCACCATGGGGATGGTGGCCTGGCCGCCGCAGGTGACCATGTTGACGTTGAGTGCCTCGTTGCAGATGTAGCCATTGACCACCGGCACGCAATAGGGGCCGATGGCGGCCGGCGTCAGGTCGACGCAGATGATGTCCGGGCGCGCCGTCCGCAACAGTGCGTCGTTGTAGCGATGGGCGCTGGCCGAGGTGGCGTCGAACACGATGCCGATCTCGGCGAACTGCGGCATGCGCATCAGGCCCTCGACGCCTTCGTGGCAGGTGGCGACGCCCAGGCGGGCCGCGCGCGCCAGGCCGTCGGAGCCGGCATCGATGCCGACCATGACGCTCAGTTCGATGTGCGCCGCGTGGCGCAGGATTTTGAACATCAGGTCGGTGCCGATGTTGCCGCTGCCGATGATGGCAGCCTTGATTTTGTCAGTTCTCATGTGATCCTCAGATTAGGCGGCAACCGACGTTGCCAAGTCCGCCGACGATGGCGTGCAGCTGGTCGCCGGCCGTGATGGGCACCATCGGGCCCAGCGCGCCCGACAACACCACCTGTCCCGGTTGCAGGGGCTGGCCCCGGCGGACCATGGTGCGCGCCAGCCAGTAGGCCGCGCGCAAGGGATGGCCCAGGCAGGCCGCGCCGGAGCCGGTCGAGACCAGCTGGCCGTTGCGGTACAACTGCATGCCCACGTCGCCCAGCGATAGCTGTCCCAGCGCGACGGGCTGGTGGCCCAGCACGTAGACGCCGCAGGAGGCGTTGTCGGCCACCGTGTCTTCCAGTTTGATTTTCCAGTCCGTGATGGCGCTGTCGACGATCTCGATGGCCGGCAGCGCATAGGCGATCGATTGCAGGAATTCGCCCCAGCTTGGCGTCTCGCCGGCCAGCGCCTGGCCAACGACGAAGGCGATTTCCACTTCCGCCTTGGGCTGCAGCAGCCGGGCCGCCGGAATGGCGTCGCCATCGACATATTCCATGTCGTCGAACAGCACGCCGAAGTCGGGCTGGTCGACGCCCAGTTGCTGCTGCACGGCGAGCGAGGTCAGGCCGATCTTGCTGCCCACGATGCGTGCGCCGTTCGCCAGCCGCGCGGCCGTGTTGATGGCGGCCACGGCGTAGGCTTGATCCAGTCCGGCGATGCCATGGCTGGCCGTGATCGGGGCGATGGTGGTGCCGCTGGCGCGGGCATGGGCCAGCGCGGCGGCCGCGTCGGCGCACCGTTGCGCGTCATGATGGGGAAGGTTCATGCGGCCTCCCGCATGGCAGGCTGGCGGGGCTGTCCCAGCTGCGTGCGCAGCGCGGCCACCAACTGGCTGGCCGATTGCGCGCGGACCACGCCAAAGGCGAATTTGTCCGGGCGGACCAGGGCCACCGCATGCGCGCCCACGCCGCTGCGTGCAAACCAGTCGATGCCCTGGCCGCTCAAGTCCTCCAGTTCCACCAGGCCGGCCGGGCCGCTGCGCGATACCTCGCCCTGCGGGCGCCCGCCGTGCGGGTAGAGCGCGACATAACTGGTGCCCAGCGCGTCGAGCAACTGGCGGTCGGCGGGGGCGAGGTGCGTGCGCGGATCGACGCTGGCGCCGATCAAGGCGTAGTCGTGGCCCAATATCGTGTCCAGCAACACCTGCTTGCCGTTGCGGGTCAAGACCATGGGTTGCGGCGTCAGGCGTCCCTCGGGACCGCTGCGCTTGCGGCGCGGCAGGCCGAAGTAGCTGCCCTGGGGGTAGACCGGCTGCGGCTTGAAGCGCGCTTCCCGCAGCAGCACGCTCAACCCCGGCGTGCGCTGCACCAGCCGCACCAGGCCGTTGCGCAGCATGGCCTTGAGCGGGTTGGACACCGACACGAAATCCTTCATGAGGATGGAGGTGTCGATCATGGATTTGGCGTGCGGCAGCCGTTCGCTTTGGTAGGTGTCCAGCAGTTGCTCGCCGGCCGTGCCGGCCAGCACGGCGTCCAGCTTCCACGCCAGGTTGTAGGCGTCGCGCACCCCGGCGTTCATGCCCTGGCCGATGAATTGCGGCGTCATGTGGGCCGCGTCGCCGGCCAGGAACACCCGGCCGCTGCGCCACTGCTGCGCGATCAGGGCGTTGAAGGTGTAGACCAGCCGGCGCAGGATGG
Source organism: Burkholderiaceae bacterium (assembly GCA_035254005.1). Taxonomy (GTDB): domain Bacteria; phylum Pseudomonadota; class Gammaproteobacteria; order Burkholderiales; family Burkholderiaceae_D; genus Rugamonas. The sequence continues at coordinate 8,035 of DATFBD010000076.1, forward strand.
TGACCTTGTCGACATCGACGTAGCGCGACAGGTACTGGCGCACCGTGGCCGGGTCTTCCATGTACTCGCGGCTCTGGCCTGGCATCAGCATGAACTCGAAGCGATGATGGCCGTTAGGCTGGCGGCAGCTGACCGTCGGACACGCCGGATCGCAGTAGAAATTGAAGTAGGGCAGGTGGCGCAGGCAGTCTTCGCCGGGGTTCTCCTTGATGTCGACCACCAGCCACGGGTTGGGGAAACTCTGCCCCGTCATCTGGATGCCAAGCTGGGTGCGGGTGACGCTGCGGCCCCCTTCGCAGGCGACGAAGTACTTGCCGCGCACGGCTTGTTCGTTGGGCTGCGGCTGGGCGGGTGTGGCGGACGTCGGCGCCGGCTTGTTGTAGTGCTGGGCCGTGCTGGCGACGTGGAACACTTGCACGCCCCGGCCATCCTGCGCGCTGCGGGTCACTTCGCGCCCGCGCCGCAGCCGCATCGAAGGATAGCGGGCCAGCAGGGCCGCCATCTTTTCTTCCAGGAAGGGCTGGTAGAACAGGTTGCAGATCGGCCAGCCGTAGGGGCGCGCCAGGTGGCGATACTGGTTCAGCACGGTGCCATCCGGCAGCACCCATTGGAATGGCATGTCGAGCAGCATGTCCTCGGCCAGCTCCTGGCCCAGGTTGGCGTGCTGGAAGATGCGCATGCATTCGTCATCGGTATAGACGGCGCGGGCGTTGCCATAGAATTCGGGCTCGCGTTCCAGGATCAATACGCTGCGGCCACGCTGGCCCAGCAGGTGCGCCAGCGTCAGGCCCGTCGGGCCCAGGCCGGAGATGACCACGTCGTATTCGGCCGCCGTGTCGGTATCGGCTTCGGTGTCGGCATTCATGTTGTTGTCTCCAGTTGGTAGTGTTGTGTCAAAAGCCATTGGGCATGAATTCCTTGCCCAGCAGGGAGCGCAGCGCGCGTCCCAGTTCGCCCAGCTTGTCCGCCGCCGTCTGCTGCGGCCGGTGACCCCAGATGCTGATGCCCTGATGGACGCTGGGCCGCCAGTCGTGCTCGTCGACGACGATGGGCTGCCAGCCGAACTCGATCTCAAAGCCCGATGGCGTGCGCACGTAGAACGACAGTTCCTTGTCGTTGGTGTGCTGGCCCATGCCCAGTACGATGGGATAGCCGAGTTCGCGGCAGCGCACGTAGGCCCCCGTCAGGTCCTCCAGCGTGGCGGCCTGCAGGTTGAAATGCTGGATGCGGGTGCGGATCGGATCCATGCGCCGGCCGCGGGTGCAGGCCACGGCGATCGAGTGGTGGCGCGGGTTCAGCCGCAGGAAGCGGATATCGAGCGTGAGCCCGCTGATATGGGCCACGATGTCGTCGCTGTGGCGGGCGTCGAAGATTTCCTGCCAGAACGCCAGCATGGCCTCGGGCTGGCGCGAGGTGATCGCCATGTGGCCCATGCCCGATGCGCCGGTCACGAAGGCGCTGGTGCGCATGCGCGGCGGGGCATCGTCCAGCAGTGGCGTGGTGAACAATTCGATCTGCAATCCCTTGGGGCCCGTGCATTGCCAGAACGCGGCCACGCCGCGCACGCGCGCCTGTTCCGGCGTCGATGGCGTGACGGCGATCTGGCGCTGGCGCAGCCGGGCCAGTACCTCGTCCAGCGCATCCTGATCGCGCAACTGGAAGCCGACGGCGGCCACGTCTTCCGCATCGCCGGCCTGCACGATCAGGCGGCGCTGGTGCTGGTCCATGCGCAGCGCGAGCAAGCTGGCGTCACGATGGGCAAGCGCCATGCCGAGCGCGTCCTCGCCGAAACGGCGCCAGTCGTCCAGCCGGTCGGACTCGACCACCAGATAGGCGATCCGCACCGCGTTGAACAGGGAGGCGGGGGCGGGGCGGGTGCCGTTCATGGCTGCCCCTGCGCGCCGGCGTCGTGTTCCAGCAGGAAGGCGGTGGTGACGGCGTTGAATTGGTCGGCCCGTTCCCACTGGACCCAATGCCCCGTTTGACTGAACAGGTGGACGTCGCAGCGCCGCATGCGCCGCTGCAGCGAGCGGGCGCCGGACGGCCGGTTGACCTTGTCCTCGGTACCCCACAGCACCAGCGTCGGCGTCTCGCATTGCTGCAGGCGCGGGTCGCGCGTGAAGTCGAGCTTGCGGAACTTGGGCCAGCCCTTGGGGCGGCGCAGCGGCGGCGCGGCGATCACCTCGGGATCGATGCTGGAGCGATAGCGCTCCGCGATCACGGCTTGGCCGACCTGGCTGCCGTCGTAGACCAGGTCTCCGCGGATGAAGCGGGTCAGCTTTTCCATGCTGGGTCCGTCGCCGTTGTAGTAATCGAGCAGGCGGTTCAGGCCCGGGGTGGGCAGGGCGCGCGTGGTGTCCACGCCGCCGGGGCCCATCAACACCAGGCGCGCGGCGCGTTCGGGATGGTCGAGCGCGAAGCGCAGGGCGCACGCGCCGCCCAGTGAATTGCCGATCAGGTGGGCGGTGCGCAGCTGGAGCGCGTCCAGCAGGCCGGCCATGCTGCCGGCCAGGTCGCCGAACGGGTCGCTGCGGTCGATGCCCTTGCTGGACTGGCCATAACCGGGCATGTCGGGAATCAGCACGCGGAAATGACGGGCCAGCGCGTCGATGTTGCGCGTGTAGTTCGAGACCCCGGAAGCACCGGGGCCGCCGCCATGCAGCATCAGCACGGCCGGCCCTTGCCCCGCCTCGGCCAGGTGGATGCTGCGCTTTCCGACCTGGACTTTTCTTGTTGTCAATTTTGGCATTTCAAGCTCCATTTTCATTGCGCATCGTCTCCTGTGATGGCGGCCGACAGTGCTCGCCTGGACCGAACATTACGTAGAATCGACATTTATGTCAAGTTGATGTTTTTGTCGAAATGAGAAATGTTGGTCCAACGGCTGGCGTTGATTGAGGTGGATCTATGGGAAAATATTGAACTTGCCCCAACAACGACAGAATGGCGAAGCCGATTGCAATGAAACAAGATGACCACCGCGTCCGTGTAGGCGCCGAGCGCAGGCAAAAGATGCGCCGGCATTTGATTGAAAGCGCGCTCAAGCTGTTTGCCGAGCGGGGCCTGGAGGAAGTGGTGATTGACGACGTGCTCGTCGCCGCCAGCGTGTCGCGCGGCACGTTCTACTACTACTTCAAGACCAACGCGGAACTGCTGGCCGCCGTGGTCGAGGAGCTGGGCAATGAGCTGATGCAGATGATCGAGGCGGTGGTCGGCAAGCTCAAGGACCCGGCGGAACGCATGGCGCTGGGATTGCGTTTGTACCTGCACACGGTGCAGGACTATCCGACTTTCGCCGGCTTCCAGGCCCGCATCGGCATCCATGCTGCCCGTCCGACCAACCTCGTGTTCGAATATATTCCGCGCCACCTGGACGAGGGCTTGCGGGCTGGCCGCTTCAAGATCGATGACGTGGCGATGGGACTGGACGTCGTGGCCGGCATCGCGCTGGCGGCGGTCAACAGCATCGTGAGCCGCCCCGTCCCGGCCAATTATCCCGAACAGGCCACCACCCATATCCTGATGGGGCTGGGCTTGACGGCCGCCGCCGCCAAACGGCTGGTGCAGTTGCCGCTGCCGACAATCGCCTTGCCGCCGGACTCGCTGCTGGTCAGGACGCATGCGGCACAACCTGCCGCGCAAGAGGCCACGGCCGCCTGAATTTCCTTTCCCGTCCGCGGGCCGGCTTTGCCGTCTCCGCCGCCCAGGCCGGGCTGGCTTGCTTGCGCGCTCGCCGCCGCCCGCGCTGATCGCGTCACGAAATAATGCAAATCGCTTATAATTTCCAAGTGATTTGCATAATAAAGGACGAAATATGCAGCAATACGCCGTAGGTCTGATCGGTTATGGCGTCGGCGGCGCCATTTTCCACGCCCCGATGATTGCCGCCATCCCCGGCCTGAAGCTGGCCCGCATCGCCAGCCGCAGCGCCGATCCGGAACAACTGAGCCGCGCCTACCCCGGCGTGATGCGCGACGACACCCCGCAAGCGATGCTGGACGACCCCGCCATCGCCCTGGTGGTGGTCTGCACGCCCAATGCCAGCCATTACGCGCTGGCCAAGGCCGCGCTCCAGGCCGGCAAGCACGTGGTGGTGGACAAGCCGTTCGTGTTGTCGTCGGCCGAGGGCGATGAACTGGTGGCGCTGGCCAGCGAGAAAGGCCTGCTGTTGAGCGTCTACCAGAACCGGCGCTGGGATGGCGACTTCCTGACGCTGCGCCACATGGTGCAATCCGGCGAGCTCGGTCCCATCCACACTTATCGCGCCCATTTCGACCGCTACTCGCCGCAGGTGAAGCGCAGCTGGAAGTCCGAGGCGCAGCCGGGATCGGGCGTGCTGTGGGACCTGGGCTCGCACCTGATCGACCAGGCCCTGCAACTGTTCGGTCTTCCGCGCGCTGTCACGGCGCAGGTCTGCATCCAGCGCGACGGCGCGCAAGTGGAAGACGCGTTCGAGCTGGTGCTGGACTTCGGCGACCGCAAGGCCATCCTGCACGCCAGCGCGCTGGTGCGCGCACCCGGCCCGCGTTATGAAGTGCACGGCGCTTCGGGCAGCTTCATCAAGTACGGCGTCGACACCCAGGAAGACACGCTGAAGGGCGGGGGCCATCCCGGCGACCCGGGGTGGGGCCACGACCTGCCGGCCCATTACGCCACCATCACCGGCGCCGACGGGGCCAGCCGCGTAGTGCCAACCATTCCCGGAGACTACCGGATTTACTATTCCGGCATCCATCAGGCCATCGCTGACGGCACGCCGCCGCCCGTGGCGGCCGAGGACGCGGTGGCCGTGGTGCGCGTGATCGAGTGCGCCTACCGCAGCCACCATGAACGCCGCACCATCGATTTCGCTTAAGGAGTACGACATGCAGACTGACTACAGCGACATGCTGGCGGCATTGGTTCGCGAAGAGGAGGAGTTGCAGTTCAGCGCCTTCTCGAACGGCGACGCGCTGGCGCTGGGCCTCAAGCTGGTGGAGCGCGCCCAGGCACTGGGCAAGGCCATCACGGTGGATATCACCCGCAATGGCCACCAGCTGTTCCATCACGCCATGGCCGGCACCACGCCGGACAACGGCAACTGGGTGCGCCGCAAGAACAACGTGGTGCAGCGTTATGGCCGCAGTTCCTGGCACGTGGGCACGCAGTACCGCAGCAAGGGCAAGAGCTTCGAGGCCGACAGCGGCGTCAATCCCGCCGATTTCGCCGCGCATGGCGGCGCGTTTCCCTTGTCGCTGCGCGGCACCGGCGTGGTCGGCACGGTAACGGTCTCCGGTCTGCCGCAGCGGGAAGACCACGAACTGGTGACCTCCGTGCTGCGCGCCTACCTGGCATTGCAATCATGAACCGGCACGGCACCTTGCCGCAGGCCGAGCGGCTCGACGCGATCCGCGCTTACCTGGACCAGCACTACCGCGTCGGCATCGAGGATATCTGCAAGCTGTTCGGCGTGACGCGCGACACGGCCCGGCGCGACGTGGTGCGGCTCGATGCGGCCGGCCGCGCGCTGCGCGTGCGCGGTGGCGCGGTGCTGCCGCCGCAAGTGCGGCAGGTGGAGCAGTATGCCCAGCGCACGGGGGCGTCCAGCGCCAAGCAGGCGATCGGCCATGCGGCTGCCGCGTTGCTGCGCGCTGGCGAGCGCGTCCTGTTCGACACCTCCACCACGGTCCAAGCGGTGGCCCGCGCGACCCGCGCGACGCCGTTGAATGTGGTGACCAATTCGATCGACGTGGCCGAGACCTTCGGCCAGGCGGAAGGCGTGGAACTGCATGTGCTGGGCGGCCGTTTCAATGCCTGGCAGCGCAGCCTGGAAGGGGCGCAAACGCGCGCTTGCCTGGCGCAATTCCAGTTCGATAAGCTGATCCTCGGCGCCTGCGCCATCGACCCGTTGGGCCTGACCTGCCCGTCGGACGAGGAAGCCTCGCTCAAGCAAACCATGATGCGCCAGTCCAGCCAGGTCATCGTGGTGGCGGACAGCGCCAAGTTCAGCAAGGCCTTCATGCATCGCCTGTGCACCTTCGACGCAATCGACGTGCTGGTGACGGACCAGCCGCCGCCGGCCGCCATCGGCGCCGCGCTGGAGGCCGTGGGTGTGCAGGTCATCGTGGCGGGGCCGAACCCGGCGCGGTAGTTCCCAACCTTGCGGCGCGGCTGGCCTTAACCGTAGCGGGGGCGGCGAACGCATTGCGCAGGAATCGCTTGCGGGTGGTTAGTCAGCGTTGCACCGCCAACTGTATCCCCGCGCCGCCCGCCGGACTGTACGCCCAGCCCGCGCAAGCCGTGCTTACCATGCAAGGTGATTGCAACCACGCCTTGAGGTACCTATGCGACCCGATCTCTCCCCCCAACCCAGCGGCTACCAGCAACGGATGGTGACGCGCCATCGCGGTCCGGCGCCCGTGCGCGCGACGGACCATGTGGCCGAGGAAGCGCCGGTGGCGCTGGTCTTCAACGGCATTTCCCATGTCGTGATGATGGCCACGCCGCGCGACCTGGAAGCACTGGCCGTGGGCTTTGCGCTCACCGAAGGCATCGTGGCTGGCCAGTCCGATATCCATGACGTCGCCGTGCACCAGTTGCCGGCGGCGGCCGAAGTGCAGCTCACCATCGGCCAGGGCGCCTTCATGCAGCTCAAGCAGCGGCGCCGTGCGCTGGCAGGCCGCACCGGCTGCGGCGTTTGCGGCATCGAGAGCCTGGCGTTGCTGGACCTGGAACCGGCACGCCTGCCGCCAGCCACGCTGCCGGCGCCGCTGGCGCCGGCGCTCGCGCGCGCGGCGCGCGGGCTGGGCGAACACCAGTTGCTGATGCGCGAAACGGGCGGCGTGCACGCGGCCGCCTGGTGCGGCCTCGATGGCGCCGTGCAGGTCGTGTTTGAAGACGTGGGCCGGCACAATGGCCTGGACAAGCTGGTGGGCCACCTGGCCCTGCATGGCGCGGATCTACGCGCGGGCTTCGTGTTCCTGTCCAGCCGCGCCAGCTATGAACTGGTGCGCAAGGCGGCGCGGGTCGGCATTCCCATGCTGGCCACCATTTCCGCGCCCACCAGCCTGGCCATCGATATCGCGGGCCAGGCCGGCTTGAAACTGGTCAGCTTCTGCCGCGCCGACGGCTTCGTCGACTATACCGATCCCGCCACGGCCTGAGCTACCGCATCCTTCCCGCACGCCTGGCGATCGCGCGGCACGCCGATCGCCAGGTGCGGTCGCCTTCACTTCCGCCTAATTGACCTGGTATCCCTTGCCGACCGGCGCCTCGGCCGGCATCGGCAGTCCGCACAGTTCCAGTACCGACCGTTCGATGGTGCGGCTCATGGCCTCCAGCGCCAGGCTGTTGGGCGCCGTGCCGAACGGGTCGCCGATTTCCTGTGCGATGGCTTCCAGCGCCACCAGCGTGTAGGCCACGAACACGGCGATCAGCGGCGTGGCCGCGCCGATCGCGTGCACCAGCCCAAAGGGCAGCAGGAAGCAGTAGGCGTAAATGGTCCGGTGCAGCAGCACGCCGTAGGGATAGGGAATGGGCGTGCCCGCGATCCGTTCACAGCCGGCCACGGCGTCGGCCAGCACGTTGATCTGCGCATCGAACATCCACCTGGCTTGCGCGCCGTCTGGCAAGCCGGCGGTGGCTGCGCCCAGGGTGCGGCGCAGGTCGTTGAGCGCGGCGACCGGGCGGTAGCTGCGGGCGCACGCCGCCGCCACGGCATCCGGCGCCAGCAACCGTTGCAGGTCGGCGCCAGGGTCGGTGCCGCGCAACTGGTGGCGCAGCAGGTGCACGAAGGCGACCAGGCGCCGCGCGACGTCGGCTTGCTCCAGCCGCTGCGGCGGCAGGTAGGCCAGCGTTTGCGAGGTCAGGTTGCGCGCCGCCGCGAGGATGTGGCCCCACAGCTGGCGCGCTTCCAGGTAGCGCTGGTAGCTGGCGTTGTTGCGGAATGCGAGAAAGATCGCGAGGCTGATGCCGAGCAGGGGGAAGGGCGCCGTGTCGAGCGGCACGCGCTCGCCGAAGATGCGCCCGTCGCCGAGCAGCGCGACCAGGCTGATGGCCAGCATCAGCCCCAGTTGCGGCAGGATCGAAGGCAGTACGGAGCCGTTCCACACCAGCAGCATGCGGAACCAGTTGCCTGGAGGTCGGATGATCAAGGCGGCTCCTCAGTGTTCCAGCACCACGCGGCCCCGGAATACATGGTACTGGTACAGGTTGTAGCCGACCATGACGGGGAACACGATGGCGATCCCGCACAACATGAAGGCCAGCGTGGCCCCGTCCGAGGCGGCCGCTTCGATGGTCAGCTTGCCGGGCACGAGGTCGGGGAACAGGCTCACGGCCAGCCCCGCGAACGAGGCCAGGAACAGGCCGATGGCGCCGCGGAACGGGCCGTGGCTGGAGCCCACGTGCAGCGCGTACAGCACGTAACCACCGGCGCAGGCGGCCGCCAGCGCGAGCGGCATCAGGACCGCCAGCACGGCCGGCTGCATCCAGCGGTCATGGCCGATCTCGCTGAACGCCATGGTGCCGGCCGACAGCAGCACGGCCGCCGCCACCGTCGCCATCAGCGTGCCGGTGGCCTGGCGGCGGGCCGTGTCCACCAGCGCGCCATGGGTCTTCTTGACCAGGTAGGTGGCGCCCAGCAGGCTGTAGCCGGCGATCACGCCCAGCGCGCACAGGCCGGTGAACGCGCCCGCCAGCGCGCCCGGCGCCAGTCCCGTGATGACCTTGCCCAGCACCACGCCCTGGCAGGCCGCCGCACCCAGGCTGCCCAGGCCGAACAGGATGTCCCAGCCGCGCTTGCGGTCGGCCGCATGGCGGAATTCGATGGCCGCGCCGCGCGCGATCAGCGACGCGATCAGCAGCATGACCGGCACGTACAGCTGCTCCATCAGCATGGCGTAGGCGGCCGGGAAGGCGCCGAACATGGCGCCGCCCAGCACCACCAGCCAGGTTTCGTTGGCGTCCCACACGTGGCCGATGGACGAGAAGATCTGGTCGCGGTCCTGCTCGCGCGGGGTGACGAGGCTGAGGATGCCGACCCCGAGGTCGAAGCCGTCCGTGATGACGTAAAACGCCAGCATCAGGCCCATGAGGCCGAACCAGGCATTGGTGAGGATGGTATGCATGATGACTCCTTAGATGGCGGGCGGCTGCTGCGCCAGGTCCGGGCCTGCGCGCAGCCACTTGCGGGAATAGATGGCGAAAGCGGTCAGCAGCACCGCGTAGAAGGCGATGAACATGGCGGTGCTGGACCACACGGCGCCGGCGGCGACGGACGATGCCGCGTCGCTGGTGCGCAGCAGGCCGTACACGGACCATGGCTGGCGTCCCACTTCGCGCACGATCCAGCCGCATTCGACGGCCACGTAGGGTAGGGGGATGCACAGCGTCCATGCCAGCAGCAGCTTGCGCCGGGCCAGCAGGGCGCCCAGCTGGCCGCGCGCGCGGCGCATGGCCCACACGGTCCAGCAGGCCAGCACGGCGAATAGCACGCCGATGCCCGCCATCAGGCGGAACGCGTAGTACAGCAAGGGCAGTTCCGGCGGCTGGTCGGCCACGGGGATGTCGCGCAGGCCGGTCACCTTGCCATCCATGCTGTGGGTGGCCAGCACGCTCAGGACATTGGGTACTTCGATGGCCCAATCGTTGCGCTGCTCGGCCTTGTTGGGCCACGCCAGCAGCGACCAGGCGGCGCCGCTGCCGGCCGCGTTGGTCTGCCAGTGGCCTTCGATGGCCGCGCCCTTGGCCGGCTGCTGCTCGAACAGGGCCGCGCCGCTGGCGTCGCCCACCACCACCTGCAGCGGCGCCACCACGGCCAGCACGCCCAGCGCCAGCCGGAACGACTGCACGAAGAACGGCGCCTGGCGGTTGCGGTACAGGTGCCAGGCCGAGATGCCGGCCACCACGCACAAGCCGGTCTCCATGGCCGCCAGCCACATGTGGGCCACGCCATGAGCCATGCCGGGATTGAAGATGGCGGCCACATAGTCCGTCACCACCACGTGGCCGTCCACCACGGCCACGCCGGCCGGGGTCTGCATCCAGGAGTTGGCTACCATGATCCAGAACGCGGAGATGGTGGAACCCAGCGCCACCATGGCCGTCGCGAACAGGTGCACGGTGCGCGGCACGCGGCCCCAGCCCCACAGCATCACGCCGATGAACCCGGCCTCCAGCATGAAGGCCATGGCGCCCTCGAAGCCGAGGATATTGCCGATGAAGGAGCCGGTGAAGCGCGAGAACTGGGCCCAGTTGGTGCCGAACTGGAATTCCATCGGGATGCCGCTCACCACGCCGACGGCGAAATTGAGCACCAGCAGCTTGCTCCAGTAGCGCACGTGCTGGTAGTAGAGCACTTCGCCGCGCCGTATCCACAGCGCTTCGAGCAGCAGGATGAAGGCGGACAGGCTGATCGTGAGGATGGGCCAGACGATGTGGAAGATGGCCGTCAGCGCGAACTGTGCGCGCGACAGCATCAGCGATGCGTCATGCATGCTGGTCTCCTTGGGATGGATGCAGCAGAACGGGAATGGACTTGGAGGTGGGCGTGCCGGCGCCCACGGCCACGCTGGCCAGCGGCACCAGCGGGTTGGTTTCGGGGTAGTAGGCGGCCACGCAGCCGCGCGGGATGTCGTATTCGACCAGCAGGAAGCCGTCCGCCCGGCGCTCCACGCCATCGTCCCAGACGCTGGTGATGTCGACTCGCTGGCCGGCCCGCAGGCCCAGCATCGCCAGGTCTTGCTTGTTGATGAAGACCACCCGGCGCAGGCCGAACACGCCCCGGTAGCGGTCGTCCAGGCCGTAGATGGTGGTGTTGTACTGGTCGTGCGAGCGGGTGGTCATCATCGTTAGCAGGCGCTCGCCGTGGCGCGCGCGGGCACGGTGGATGGGCGTGTCGCGCTCGATGGTGTTGACGATGAATTGCGCCTTCGCGCTATCCGTCACCCATTCGCGCTGGCGCGACGCGACCTTCAGGTGGAAGCCGCCCGGCTTGGCCACGCGGGCGTTGTAGTCGTAAAAATCGTCGAACACTTGTTCGATGTCGTCGCGGATCAGGGCGTAGTTGGCGGCACGCGCCAGCCAGTCGACGCTCGCGTCGCCCAGCGTGGCGTGCGCCATGCGGGCCACGATGGCCACTTCCGACAGCAGCGCGGGCGAGGCGGGCTGGTTGATGCCGAACGAGATGTGCACCATGCTCATCGAGTCCTCCACGGTCACGCCCTGGGCCACGCCCTGTTGCAGGTCCACTTCGGTGCGGCCCAGCGTGGGCAGGATCAGCGCGTCCCTGCCATGCACCAGGTGGCTGCGATTGAGCTTGGTGGCCACGTGCACCGTTAGCGCGCACTGGCGCAAGCCTTGCCAGGTCAGCGGCGTGTCGGGCGTGGCGCTGGCGAAATTGCCGCCCAGGCCAACGAACACCTTGACCCGGCCGTCGATCATGGCCGCGATGGTGGAGACGACGTCGTGGCCATGTTCGCGCGGCGGGGCGAAGCCGAACACTTGCTCCAGCCGGTCCAGCAACGCGGCCGACGGGCGCTCGTCGATGCCCACGGTGCGGTCGCCCTGCACGTTGGAGTGGCCGCGCACGGGGCACAGGCCGGCGCCGGGCCGGCCGATATTCCCCCGCATCATCATCAGGTTGGACAGCATCTGTATCGTCGCCACCGAGTTCTGGTGCTGGGTCAGGCCCATGCCCCAGCAGGCGATCACGCGCTCGCTGTTGACGTACACGCGCGCCAGCCGTTCGATCTGTTCGCGCTCCACGCCCGATTCCTCCAGCAGCACGTGCCAGCTTTCGCCGCGCAGGTCGCGGGCGAAGGCGTGGAAGCCGACCGTGTGGCTGGCGATGAATTCCGTATCGAGGATGCGGCAGCGGCCGGTCGCCAGCGCCTCGTCGTCCAGCTCCACCACGCGCTTGGCGATGGCCTTGATCAGGGCGAAATCGCCGCCCAGGCGCGGCTGGACGAACATGCTGCTGATGCGGGTGGCGGAATTGAGCAGCATCTCACCCGGGCTTTGCGGGTCCTGGAAGCGTTCCAGCCCCCGTTCCTTGAGCGGGTTGATGGAGACGATGGCCGCCCCGCGGCGCGCGCATTCGCGCAATTCGCCCATCATGCGCGGATGGTTGGTGGCCGGGTTCTGGCCGAAGATCAGGATCGCATCGGCCAGCTCAAAATCGTCCAGCGTGACCGTGCCCTTGCCGATGCCCACCGTGTGCGGCAGGCCGCGGCTGGTGGCCTCGTGGCACATGTTGGAGCAGTCTGGGAAGTTGTTGGTGCCGTACATGCGCACGAACAGCTGGTACAGGAAGGCCGCTTCGTTGCTGGCGCGGCCCGAGGTGTAGAACGCCGCCTGGTTGGGATCGTCGAGCGCGTGCAGGCGGCGGGCGATCAGGCCGAACGCGTCATCCCAGGCGATGGGCAGGTATTTGTCGCTGGCGCTGTCATACACCATCGGCTCGGTCAGGCGGCCGTGCTGTTCCAGCTCGTAGTCCGTCTGCGCCATCAGTTCCGTCACCGTGTGGCGGGCGAAGAAGTCGGGCCGCACGCGCTTGCTGGTGGCCTCGGCCGCCACGGCCTTCACGCCGTTTTCGCAAAATTCGAAAGTGGAGGTGTGGGCGCGGTCCGGCCAGGCGCAGCCGGGGCAGTCGAAGCCGTCCGGCTGGTTCTGCGACAGCAGGGTGTTGAGGTTGCCCGCGCTGACCCGTTCTCGATACAGGTTCAGCGCCACATATTTCAGGGCGCCCCAGCCGCCGGCGGGGTTGGGGTAGGGGGCGATGCGGCCCGTGTTGTCCTTGTTAGCCATCTTGATAGACTCCTTTCAGCAGGTAGTGCAAGTGTCGGCGCGATGGGGCGGTGGCAGGGCGTACAGAACGGCACGCGTGGGAGGAGTACAGCGCGGGGGGGCGGTCCGGTGGCGCGATGGCTGCGATATACTGGTTCGCATGAACCTGTACGAATCCCTTGCTGCCGACATCGAGAGCCAGGTCGCCCGCGGCGTGCTGCTGGAGGGCGACAAGCTGCCGTCCGTGCGCCAGACCAGCCAGCACCGCAACCTGAGCATCAGCACCGTGCTGCGCGCCTATTCGATGCTGGAGAGCCGGGGCGTGATCGAGAGCCGCCCGCAGTCGGGCTATTTCGTGCGTCCCAGGACGGGTGGCGCGCCGCGCCCGGCCGCCGTGCCGGCCGCGCCCGCGCTGGTGCTGTCGTCCGAGGTGGACGTGAGCCGGCTGGTGTTGTCCACGCTGCGCACGATACGGACCCAGGGCGCCGTGCCGCTCGGTTCACCGTACCCGGACCCGTCGCCATTCCCGTGGCCCCGCATCAGCCAGTACGCCAACGCGCTGGCGCGGCGCGCCCAGCACTGGAGCGTGATGGATGACCTGCCGCCGGGGAATCCGGAACTGATACGCCAGATCGCCCGGCGCCACATGGAGAACGGGCTGGCCGTCGATCCTTCGGAGATCATCGTCACCGTGGGCGCCACCGAAGCCATCAACCTGTGCCTGCAGGCCGTGGCGCGGCCGGGCGACACGGTAGCCGTCGAATCGCCGACGTTCTACGCGATGCTGCACGCGATCGAGCGCATGGGCATGCGGGCGCTGGAAGTGCCGACCGATCCGCGCGAGGGCATCAGCGTCGAGGCGCTGCGCTCCATCCTCACCCAGCAGCGCGTGGCGGCCTGCATGGTGATGCCGAACTTCCAGAATCCGATGGGCTTCCTGATGCCGGACGCGCGCAAGCGGGAACTGGTGGAGCTGTTGTCCAGCTACGACATACCCGTGATCGAGAACGATGTCTACCACGAGCTGTATTACGGCGACAGCCATCCGACTTCGCTCAAGGCCCACGACACCAAGGGCCTGGTGCTGCACTGCTCCTCGTTCTCCAAGAGCCTGACGGCGAACTACCGCATCGGCTGGGCGCTGCCGGGGCGCTACACGGCGCAGGTGGAAAAGCTCAAGTTCCTCAACACCCTGACCACGCCCACGTTGCCCCAGATGGCCATCGCCGAATACCTGCAGAACGATGGCTACGACCGCCATTTGCGCAAGGTGCGCAGGGGCTACGAGCAGCGCGCCCGCATGATGGCGGCCGCCGTGCTGCGCTTTTTCCCGGCCGGTACGCGGGTGAGCACGCCGCAGGGCGGCTACGTGCTGTGGGTGGAACTGCCGCCCGGTATCGACGCGATGAAGCTCTACGCGCTGGCGCTGGAGCGCAAGATCACGGTCGGGCCGGGCCACATGTTTTCCGCGCGCGGCAGCTATCCCAACTACATCCGCCTCAATTACAGCTATCCATGGTCGAAGGAGATCGAGGACGCACTGCGCATGCTGGGCCGGCTGGTGGCGCAGCTGGCCTGACGGCGTGGCGGCAGCTTGTGCGCGGCGCCGCCGCGTTCAGCCGCCCACCAGCGACATGCGCACGATCTTGTGCATAACGGGTGCGCCGGATGCGCCGGACGTGGCGGCCGCGCTGCCGCGCAGTTCCGAGTAGCGGTCGGCGCGCGCCTGCCACAACGACCGTATCTGCTCCGCCAGCGCCGCTTCCTGGCCCGCGCCCAGCCAGGGACGCAGGTCGGTGCCATGGCGGGCGAACAGGCACAGGTAGACCTTGCCGTCGGCCGCCACGCGCGCCCGCACGCAGCTGCCGCAGAATGGATGGGACATGCTGGAAATGAAGCCGATGGAACCGGCGCCGTCGGCGTGGTGCCACAGCTCGGCCGTGTCGTGGCCCTGCGCCGCGCCGTCGCGCACCAGGCGGTAATGGGCGGCGACGATGGCGCGCATCGCGTCCGCTTCCAGCACCTGCGCCGCGTTCCAGCGGCTGGCGCCGCCCACGTCCATGTATTCGATGAAGCGCAGCTGCACGCCGCTGTGGCGGAAGTGGCGCACCAGCGGCAGGATCTGGCTGTCGTTCACGCCGCGTTCGACCACGGTGTTGACCTTGACGGGCGCCAGCCCCACGCGCTGGGCGGCGGCGATCCCGTCCAGGATGGCCGCTACCGGGAAGCCGACGCCGTTCATGCGGCCGCCCAATTGCTCATCCAGGCTGTCGAGGCTGACCGTCACGCGCCGCAGGCCTGCGTCCTTCAGCGATTGCACCCTGGCCGCCAGCAGCGAGCCGTTGGTGGTCAGCGCGATATCGAGCGGCCGCCCGTCCAGCGTGCGCATGGCCGCCAGGTGTTCGATCAGGCGCGGCAAATCCTTGCGCAGCAGGGGCTCGCCGCCCGTGATGCGGATCTTCTCGACACCGAGGCCGACGAAGGTGCGCGCCAGCCGCGCCAGTTCCTCGAACGACAGCCGTTCGCGCGAGGTCATGAAGGGAAAGTCGGGGCCGTAGCTTTCCTGCGGCATGCAGTACGGGCAGCGGAAATTGCACTGGTCGATGACGGACAGGCGCAAGTCCTTGAGCGGACGGCCACGGGTATCGCGAAGGTCGGATGGCGTATTCATGTGGCCAGCATAGCGCCGTGGCGGCAGCGCGCGGGAGTACAGTCGGCACGCCGCACAGGGAACACAGCGCCGCGCAGGCGACTGTACCGGCCATGCCGGCTGTAGCGGCTGTACTGGCTGTACCGGCTGTACCGCTTCCGGCAGGCCCAAGCTGTACTCTCCGGCGCCGCCTTGGCCGATTTATCCTGCGGCCATACTGTTCCCGCGGCAGACAGCATCTTCCCGCCTCACGCCGCCCACCTCACTGGAGACCCCCCATCATGCATACTCCCCGCTTCAAGGTCGCGACCTTGCTCATGGCAGGCTTTGGCACCGTCTGCGTTTTCCTGGCCGCCGTGATCGCGCTGGGCCTGAGTGAACAAGGCAAGCTCAATGCGGTCGCCGCCAGCATGGCCGGCGACCGCTGGCCACGGATAGAACTGGCGACCGACGTGCGCCTGCGCGTCACCGACATCGCCGTCGCACTGCGCAACATGATGCTGACCGATGATCCGGCCGTGCGGCGCCGCCAGATCGACGACATCGCCGCCTTCCGCAGCGAGATCGACGCCAACACGGCGGAACTGGACCGGCGCGTGGTGAGTCCCGGCGGACGGGCCGCGCTGCAGCAGGTGGTGAGCACGCTGCAGGCCTATGCCGTTGGCCAGCAGGAGCTGATCGCCATGGTGCAGTCGGGCCGCGAGGCGGAGGCGCGCGCCTACCTGAACGAGCGCGTCAAGCCCATGCTGCAAGCGTGCCGCGACGCCATGGCGGGCCAGATCCGCAATGAAGTGGCGCTGATGAACGCCTCGCGCGAGGAAGCGGTGCAAGCCTACGCGGCCACCCGCTACAAGATGCTGGGCCTGGGCGCGCTGGCGCTGCTGTGTTCCGCCGCGCTGGCCGCGCTCATCATCGGCCGCCTGCGGCGCGACCTGGGCGGCGAACCCGGTTGGGCGGCGGCCGTCGCTGCCCGCATCGCCGAGGGCGACCTGACGGGCGCCATCGCGCTGCGCCCCGGCGACCGCAGCAGCATGATGTACGAAATGGAGCACATGCGCGACCACCTGGGCCACCTGGTGGGGCTGGTGCGGCGCGACGCCGACCAGATCGCGGCCGCCTCGGCCCAGATCGCGGCCGGCAACCTGGATTTGTCGGCGCGCACCGAGCAGCAGGCCGCCAGCCTGGAGGAAACGGCGGCCGCCATGGAGCAGTTGAGCGCCACCGTCGAGCAGAACAGCGCCAACGCGGACGCGGCCAACAGCCTGGCGCAGCAGGCGTCGGCGGCGGCCGAACGCGGCGGCGAGGCCGTGGCAGCGGTCACGGCCAGCATGGACGACATTACCCGCTCGGCCAAACAGATGGCCGAGATCATCGGCCTGATCGACGGCATCGCCTTCCAGACCAACATCCTGTCGCTCAACGCGGCCGTGGAGGCGGCGCGCGCCGGCGATGCGGGACGCGGATTCGCCGTGGTGGCCTCGGAAGTGCGCCAGCTGGCCCAGCGTTCGGCCGCTGCCGCCCAGCAGATCGGCCAGCTGATCACCACCGCCACCGGCCAGGCCCACGCCGGCGCCGCGATGGTGGCGCAGACGGGCGGCGCCATGCGCGACATCATCGCCAGCGTGGCCCGGGTCGAAGCCATCATGGCGCAGATCCGCCACGCCAGCGCCGAGCAGCACAGCGGCATCGTCGCCTGCAGTCGCGCCGTGGTGGAAATGGACCAGGGCACGCAGCAGAACGCCGCGCTGGTGGAGCAGGTGGCGGCGGCCGCGCAATCGATGCAGGACCAGGCGGGCCAGCTGGCGCTGGCCGTGAGCCGCTTCCGCATCGAAGGCGCAGCGCCGGCGCAGGCCGCGTCCAGGCTGCCGGTCCACGCCGCCGCGCCGAGCCCGCGCGTGGCGCGGACCCAGGATGGGGCCAGCCGGTCCGCCCGCGCCTTGCCCCTGGCCGAAGCAGCCTGACAGCCATCGCCTGTCCCCGTCCTCAAGGAGCGAGATCATGAATGTGTTTAGTCATTCGCCGCCGCGTACCGTCATCATCGTGGGCGACGAGAACGAGCGTGGGCGGGCGCTGGCCGCGTGCCGCCAGCTGGCTTGCGTGGTGGACGGCTGCTGCGGCACGGGCCAGGCGGGCATCGCCTTGCTCGCATCGCCGGCCGTCGCGCCCGTGCTGGTCATCATCGACCTGGATCTGCCCGACATGGACGGCGCCGACCTGCTGCGGGCGCTGGCCGCCACCGGGCGCGACCTGCGCCTGATCGTGTGCGGGGCGGGGTGCGGGCGGGTGCGGGACACGGCCCTGATGCTGGCCGCGGCGCTGGGCGTGCCGGCCGGTGCGACGGTGGCCGGTCCGTTGACGGCGCGTGCGCTGCGCGCCGCCATGGCCGACTGCGCCGCCACGCACGCCAGCATCGCCGCCGTGCCGGAAGCGGTGCCGCGCGCGCAGCCGGAACTGGACGCGATCGATATCCGCTCGGGCTTCTTGCGCGATGAATTCGAGTTGTACTACCAGCCCAAGGTCACGCTGGCCGGGCGCGACGCCTGCGGCTTCGAGGCCTTGCTGCGCTGGCGCCACCCGCGGGATGGGGTGTTGTCGCCGGCCGCCTTCCTGCCACAGGCGGAGGAGGGCGGCCTGATCGACCTGCTGACCATGAAGGTGCTGCGCATGGCGCTGGACCACAGCCTGGAGTTGCGGGCGGCCGGTTGCCGCCTGCCGATTTCCGTCAACCTGTCGCCGCTGTCGCTGACCAATCCCGACCTGGCCGACCAGATCGCGGAAGCCGTGCGGCGTTCCGGCTTGCCGCCGTCGGCCATCGTGTTTGAAGTGACGGAGCAAGCGGAAGTGGCTGACCTGAGCCTGGCGCTACGGGTGCTGCTCAAGCTGCGCCTGCAAGGGCACCGGCTGTCGCTCGACGACTACGGCGCCGGCCATGCGTCCATCCTGCAGATGTCGCGCATTCCGTTCAGCGAGCTCAAACTCGATGGCCGCCTGGTGCACAAGGCGTGGAAGCGGCCGCACCTGGAGCCGTTGCTGCGCCAGGCCATCGCCTCGGCGCAGCAGCTGGGCATGACGTCGGTGGCCGAGGGGATAGAGACGCCGGAGGACTGGGCGTTCCTGCGATCGCTGGGCTGCGACCACGCGCAGGGCTACCTGATCGCGCGGCCGATGCCGTTCGCGCAGTTGGCGGCATGGCGCCCCGATCCTTGTGCCGCGCCTGACATGGGGCGAGCCGAGCAGGCCGCGGCATGACGCTAGCCGCCGGGCGCGCGCTGGTCCTGGCGCGCGCCCGCCTCCAGCCCATGCGCCGCCAGCAGGCATCGCCGGAACGCTTGCGCCACGCGCGAGGGCAGCGGCGAGCCGCGCAGGATGGCCACGAAGTCGCAGTGGTAGCGGAACAGGGCGGGGCGCACGGCGCGCATCTTGCCGTCTTCCACAAAGCCGCGCGCGTAATGGTCCGGCAAAAAGCCGAGGAAGCGCCCCGACAGGATCAGCGTGGCGATCGATTCCTGGTCGAAGCCGGTGGCCCTGCGCGGCAGCCGTACCTGCTGGCTGAGTTCCATGTTGGGCGAGTGGTAGCCCAGTCCCGCGAACTGCCAGGCGCGGATGCTGTTCCAGTCCAGGTCCGCGTCGTCGGCGCCGAACAGCGGATGGCCGGCGCCGCAGTACAACTGCATGGTTTCGCCGAACAGGGTGTCGTAACTGAGGCTGTCCGAACTGCGGTGGGCCGGGATGATCCCGACCTGGAACTGGCCGTCGATGACGCCGCGCTCGATCATGTTGATGGTGGCCACGTGGAAGTTGAGCGCCACCTCGGGCGCCTGTTCCGCGAACAGCGCGACGGCCGCGCTGATCTTGCAGGCCGGGTTGCTGGCCGTCTTGTCGAACACGGCCACGTGCAACTGGCCGCCCATGCGGCGATGAATGTCGTCCACGCTGGCGCGGAAGGCGTCGGCGCTGGCCAGCAGGCGCTGCGTCTCCTCGTAGATGCGCTCGCCCTCGGCCGTGAGCGCGAAGCCGGCGCGGCCACGGCTGCACAGGGTCAGCTTGAGGCGCTGCTCCAGGTCCTTGATGTGGCGGCTCACGGTGGAGATGCCGATATTGAGTTCCAGGCCGGCCGCCGCCATGCCGCCGCAATCGACCACGCTGCGGAACACTTGCAGCAGGCGGAAATCCATGTCGCTCAGCTGTCCCAGTACGGCTTTCGTCTTTACTTTCATAAATCGCTAACTGAACATTGATATGTTTGTAATTATGAAAGTGAAAGTCTACCCTAGAATCGCCTGCATCGACATCTGCCTGACAGGAGAACAACATGAAACAAGCCGAATCGCGCACCGACGGCGCATGGTTGGAAGCGCACTGGATGCCGTTTTCCGGCAACCGCAATTTCAAGGCCGACCCGCGCATCATCGTGGGCGCCCAGGGCTGCTACTACACCGACAACGATGGCCGCCAGGTGTTCGACGGCTTGTCCGGCCTGTGGTGCAGTGGCCTGGGACACGGCCATCCCAAAGTCACGGAAGCGGTCAGCCGCCAGGTGGCCACGCTGGACTACGCGCCCGCGTTCCAGTTCGGCCATCCGCAATCGTTCGCGCTGGCCAACCGCTTGAAGGAGCTGACGCCGGACGGACTCGATTACGTGTTCTTCACCGGCTCCGGTTCCGAGTCGGCCGACACTTCGCTCAAGATGGCGCGCGCCTACTGGCGCGCCAGGGGCCAGGCCAGCAAGACCTTGCTGATTGGCCGGGAGAAGGGCTACCACGGTGTCAACTTCGGCGGCATCTCGGTCGGTGGCATCGCCGGCAATCGCAAGCTGTTCGGCCAGGGCATCCAGGCCGACCACCTGCCGCACACGCTGCGCAAGGAGAACGCGTTCACGCGCGGCATGCCGGCGCAGGGCGCCGAACTGGCCGACGAGCTGCTGGACCTGATCGCGCTGCACGACGCATCCAACATCGCGGCCGTGATCGTGGAGCCGTTTTCCGGCTCGGCCGGCGTGATCATTCCGCCGCAGGGCTATCTGCAGCGCCTGCGCGAGATCTGCACGGCCCACAACATCCTGCTGATCTTCGACGAAGTAATCACCGGCTTCGGCCGCGTGGGCGCTTACACGGGCGCGCAGGCGTTCGGCGTCACGCCCGACATCATGAACGTGGCCAAGCAGGTGACCAATGGCGCCCAGCCGCTGGGCGCCGTACTGGCCTCGAAGGAGATCTACGACACCTTCATGGCCCAGGGCGGCCCGGAATACATGGTCGAATTCGCGCATGGCTACACCTACTCGGCCCATCCGGTGGCTTGTGCCGCCGGCCTGGCCGCGCTCGACGTGCTGGTGAGCGAGAACATGCTGGAGCGCGTCAACGCGTTGGCGCCCCATTTCGAGCAGGCTGTGCACAGCCTGCGTGGCGAGCAGCACATCACCGACATCCGCAACTACGGCCTGGCCGCCGGCCTGACCATCGCCGCCGTGCCGGGCGAGCCGGCGCGCCGGCCCTACGAGATCGCCATGCAATGCTGGAAGAAGGGCTTCTACGTGCGCTATGGCGGCGACACCATCCAGCTGGCGCCGCCGTTCATTTCCACCCCGGCCGAGATCGACCGCCTGGTCAGCGCGCTGGGTGAAGCTATCCACGCCACGGCCTGAATCCGACACCGCTACCAACCAAGGAATCGCTTACATGCAATCGAAGCACACCATCGGCCACCTGATCGACGGCCAGACCGTCCTGACCGGCGAGCGCGCCCAGGACGTATTCAACCCGGCCACCGGCGCCGCTGAAAAGCGCGTGCTGCTGGCCGACCTGCGGACCGTGGCGGCCGCCGTCGCCTCGGCACAGGCGGCGTTCCCCGCCTGGCGCGCCACGCCGCCGCTCAAGCGCGCCCGCGTGATGAGCAGGCTGAAACAGCTGCTGGAGCAGAACGCCGATGCGATCTGCCAGCTGATCACGGCCGAACACGGCAAGGTGCTCAGCGACGCCATGGGCGAGCTGCAGCGCGGGATCGAGAACATCGAATACGCGAGCTACGCACCGGAGCTGCTCAAGGGAGAGCACAGCAAGAACGCCGGCCCGTCCATCGACTCGTGGAGCGAGATGCAGCCGCTGGGCGTGGTGGCCGGCATCACGCCGTTCAACTTCCCGGCCATGGTGCCGCTGTGGATGTGGCCACTGGCCATCGCCTGCGGCAACACCTTCGTGCTCAAGCCGTCCGAGCGCGATCCCTCGTCCACGCTGCT
Source organism: Burkholderiaceae bacterium (assembly GCA_035254005.1). GTDB lineage: Bacteria > Pseudomonadota > Gammaproteobacteria > Burkholderiales > Burkholderiaceae_D > Rugamonas. The sequence goes on from DATFBD010000076.1 coordinate 29,685, forward strand.
GATCGCGCAGCTGGCGCTGGAGGCGGGCCTGCCGCCCGGTGTGCTCAACGTCGTCAACGGCGACAAGGAAGCCGTGGATGCGCTGTTGATGGACCCGCGCGTACAGGCCGTCAGCTTCGTCGGCTCGACCCCGATCGCCGAGTATATCTACGCCACCGGCACCGCGCAGGGCAAGCGCATGCAGGCGCTGGGCGGCGCCAAGAACCACGCCATCGTCATGCCCGACGCCGATATCCCGCAAGCGGTGAGTGCGCTGATGGGCGCGGCCTACGGTTCCTGCGGCGAG
>DATFBD010000077.1:0-18243 GCA_035254005.1 Burkholderiaceae bacterium
AGCGCGTCCGTGGCCACCTGGCGCGCGTCGCGCAGCTCGGCCCGCAAGCGTTCGATGTCCTCGGTCTGTTCGGCCGACAGCGCCAGCGCCTGGTCACGCGCGATGGTCACGCTGGCCAGTTGCGCCTGCAGTTCGTCGCGCTCGCCTTCGAGTTCTTCGCCGGCCTTGATCAGGTCGTCCATGTCGCGTTCGGCCTGGGCCAGCGCTTCGCGCCCGCGCCATGCGGCCAGGTGCCGGTGGATGGTGGTCGCCGAGCCGCCGCCCAGCACCTCGCGCACGGCGTCGAGCGACACGTCCTTGCCCTCGTCCTGCAGGCCGGTGGCCGCCGCCGTGACTTCGTCGAGTGTGACTTCTTGGCGTGGCATAGCGATCTCCAGAAAAAGGTTGGGATATTGTAAAGGACAATGGTAGCGCATCGCATCCGCAATGGCGACCGATACGATACCGTACATTCTTGCCTCGAAGCAAGGCGTAATGGCGCGCGCCGGGCTTGCTCCGCCAGCTGTTGTTTCCACGCCGCGTGGCCGGCATGGCCTGCCCCGGGGCGTACCACCGGCACCCGCGATATCCTGTTGCCCAGGGGGTACAGCTTATTGACCAGTGGCATGCCGCGGAGTACAACAGTTACTCAGCGGTGACTTGCATCGCCAGAGCCGCCCGCGGCCGCCCTGGCGCGCAGCGCCGCACATGGCTGGCCATGGCCAGGAGGATCAGCGTGAAACGATATATCCCGTTATGCCTCGCACTGGCGTTGCCGCCGGCGCTGGCCCAGGTCGAGGTGTACGGCGTGCTCGATCTGGCCGTCACCTCCGACAGCGATTCCGGCAAGCGCGTCACCAAGGTCGACAGCGGGCAGCAGACGGCCAGCCGGCTCGGCATCAAGGGTTCGGAAGAGCTGGGCAGCGGCTTGCGCGCCATCTTCGACGTCGAATCCCAGATCGAGGCCGACACCGGCCAGCCCTCGTTTGCCGGCCGCCCGTTCGGCAGCCAGTCGTGGGTGGGCCTGAGCGGCCCGTTCGGCGCCGTGCGCGCGGGCCGCATGTTCACGCCCTATTTCGGCGCCATCGCCACCAATGACCCGTTCGACGCCAAGGGCCCTGGCGAATCGACGCGGGTGTTCTACGATTCCGGCGTGCGCATGGACAACACCATCAAATACTCGCTGCCGCCCACGCTGGGCGGAGTGTATGGCGACCTGGCCTATGGCGCCGGCGAAGTGGCCGGCAACAGCCAGGCCAACCGCCAGCTCAGCGGCGACCTTGGCTACACGGCCGGTCCGCTCAACGTGGTGCTGGCCTTCCACAGCGCCAACGACGGGCTGGGCATGAAGCAGGCCCGCAGCCACCTGCTCGGCGGCAGCTACGATTTCGGCCGCGTCAAAGGCTGGCTGGTGCTGGCCCGCAGCCGCAACGACACCACGCTGGACACGCGCGACACCCTGTTCGGACTCAGTGTGCCCGTGGGCCGCCACCTGATCGCGGCCGACTATGTGCACAAGAGCGATTTCACCAATCGCGACGCCGACGCCACCCAGCTGGCGCTGGCCTACTATCACACGCTGTCCAGGCGTACCAATTTGTATCTGATCGGCTCACATTTGAGCAACGATGGCGGGGCCAGTTACCAGGTCACCCTGCCCGGTGGCACGCGGCGCGTGGTCGCGGCGGGGATGCGCCACCAGTTCTGAACGGAGTGTGTCATGGCTGCGCGTGGTGGTGGACGGCGCTGGTGGTTGTTGGCGATGGGGCTGTGGTGCGCGGGGACGGCGCTGGCGCGCGCCGATGAGATCACCATGGCGTTCGGTGAGAAGATCCCGCCGTTCTGTTTCCCCGAAACCAATTCCGGCATCGAGATCGAAGTGCTGAGCCAGGCGCTGGCGTATCGCGGCCACGTGCTCAAGCCGGTCTATTATTCGTTCGCCCGCATACCCGTGGCGTTCAAGTCGCACCAGGTGGACGCGGCCATGACGGACTTGGGCCAGGACATGACGGCCGTGGGCGCGTATTACGCCGATCCGGCCGTGTTCTACGATAACGTGTTCATCACGCTCAAGGAGCGCAACCTGGTGATCCACAAGCCCGAGGACTTGAAGGGCTTGAGCGTGCTGTCGTTTCCGGGCGGCGCCAAGCGCTATCCGGAATGGCTGGGTCCGGTGAACAAGGCCGGCCGCTACTTCGAGCAGAACGACCAGGCGCTGCAGGTGCTCACGCTCGACAAGGGACGCTATGACGTGGTGCTCAGCGACCGCAACATCTTCCGCTATTTCACGCTGCTGCTGTCGCTGAACAAATCGATCCAGCTGCGGCCGGTGACGGAGCAAAGCTTCGTCAAGTTCAATCCCATGGATTACCGCGCCGTGTTCTGGAACAAGCGCTACCGCGACGATTTCAACGCCGGCCTCAGGCACATCAAGGAAAACGGCCATTTCGACGCCATCTACCGCAAATACCTGGGCGAAAACAAGGCCGAGCCGAAGCCGGAATAAGCAGCCGGAATAGATTGCCGGAACAGACAGCCGAAATAAGCTGCCGAAATAAGCAGCTGAAATAAGCAGCTGAAATAAGTAGCGGAATATGCAGCCGGAACAGGCAGCCGCAACGCAGCCCTAAGCTACCCCAGCGTCCCTCAGCCCTGCTCGCGCGCCAGCCAGGCCCGGGCCTGCTCCAGCGTGGCGGCCAGCTCGGCCTGGACGGCTTGCCAGTGCGCCTGGGCGTCGTCATCGCGGCCTTCCGTGATGGCCGCTTCGGCCGCCAGCGTGGCCTGCACCAGGCGTTTGGCGCCCAGCACGCCAACGGCGCCCCGCAGGCTGTGATAGAGCTTGGCCGCATCGCGTGGACGGCCTTCGCGCAAGGCCGTGGCGGCGTCCGCCAGCGGCTGCTCGCCCGCGTCGAGCGCGCCGCGCACCATCTTGAACATCACTTCGCGGCCCTTGGGATCCTTGCCCATCACGCGCATCAGGCTGTCCATGTTGAACACGGCGCCATCCGCCGGTGCGTCGTTGACCGGCGCACCATCGCCATTGGCCGGTGCGCCGTCGCCCCTGGCGGCGGGGGCCGGGAGCGCGCCGGGCGAGGCTGTCGCTGCTGGCGCCGCCGCCTCGGGCGTGGCGGGCCCGGCCTGCTCCGCGCGCACCGGCGCGGCCGGCAACTGGCGTTCGATCACGGCCAGCATCTGTTCCACTTCGATCGGCTTGGGGATGAAATCCGAAATGCCGGCCTCGACGCAGCGGCTGCGTTCGGATGCCAGCACCCCGGCCGTCATGGCGATCACGGGCAGGCGCAAGCCCAGTTCCTGGCGCAGGATGCGGGTGGCGCTGAAGCCGTCCAGCACCGGCATCTGCATGTCCATCAGCACCGCGTCGTAGTGGCCGGCCGAGCTGCGCAGCAGGTCCACGGCCTGCTGGCCGTCGCCCACCACGTCCAGCGTGGCGCCGGCCTGCTCCAGGATGCCGCGCGCCACCGTCTGGTTCAGCAGGTTGTCCTCTACCAGCAGCAGGTGCACGCCGGACAGGCGGCCGGCGATGTCGCGCGCCGGCGCCGGCGTGTCGGCGCGTTCGGCGTTGGCGGCCAGCGCCTGGTGCAGCGCGTCGAACAGGTTGGAGCTGGTGATGGGCTTGACGAGCACCACGTCCGCCTCGGGCGCGCTGGAAATCTGCTCCAGCCGGTCCAGCGCGAACGCGTTGATCATCACCACGATCGGTTGCTTGCCGCCGTGCGACGCACGGCAGATGGCCTTGGCCGAGGCCAGCCCGCCCATGTCGGCCATGTGCCAGTCGGCCAGCACCACGTCGTAGGGCTGGCCGGCGTCGCGCTGGGCCCGGTAGCGGGCCAGCGCCGCCGTCCCGGAATCGACCTCGTCGGCCTGCCAGCCCCAGGCGCGGATCAATTTGCCGATCAGTTCGCGGCTGGTGCGGTTGTCGTCGGCCACCAGCACGCGCAGCGGTCCCAGTGCCGGCGCGCGGCGCGGCCGCTCCTGCGCCGGCAGCACCTCGAACGGCAGGGTGAACCAGAAGCGCGCGCCCTGGCCCGCCACGCTGCTCACTTCGATGTGCCCGCCCATCATTTCGATCAGCCGCTTGCTGATGGCCAGCCCCAGGCCGGTGCCGCCGAAGCGGCGCGTGATGCTCTCGTCGCCCTGGGAAAAGGCCGTGAACAGCTGGCCTTGCTGCTGCTCGGTGATGCCGATCCCGGTGTCGCGCACCTCGAAGCGCAGCCGGGCCGTGCCGGCGTCGTGGCCGTCGCGGCTGTCGAGCGCCACGCGCACCACCACCTCGCCCTGGGCAGTGAACTTGATGGCGTTGCCAGCCAGGTTGACCAGCACCTGCTGCAACCGCAGCGCGTCGCCGCGCAGCAGGCGCGGCACGTCCGGCTCGACCTCGATGGCCAGCTCCAGTTCCTTGTCGCCGGCGCTCATGGTCATGGTGGTGGCCAGCGTGTTGAGCACTTCGTCCAGCTCGAACTCGGTGGGCGACAGTTCCATCCGGCTGGCCTCGATCTTGGAGAAGTCGAGCACATCGTTGAGGATGGCCAGCAGCGACTGGCCCGACATGCGCACCATGGTCAGGTACTTGCGCTGCTGCGGAGTCAGTGGCGTATTGCCCAGCAGGTAGACCATGCCCAGCACGGCATTCATCGGGGTACGGATCTCGTGGCTCATGTTGGCCACGAAGTCGCTCTTGGCGCGGTTGGCCGCCTCGGCCCGGTCGCGTTCGCGTTCCAGTTCCTGCGCGCGTGCCTCCAGTTCGCCGCGCAGGCGCTGCTGCTCGGTCACGTCAGCGATCACGGCCAGCACCTTGGTGCCCTGGTCGGTGCGTACCGCGCTCAGGTTCACTTCGATGGGGAATTCCGTGCCATCGCGGCGCAGGCCCAGCAGCACGCTGCCCTTGCCCATGCGGACCGGCTCGTCGCTCAGGCGGCCGGTCACGAAGCGCTGCCGGTGGCCCGTGTGCAGTGCGCGCAGCCGCTCCGGTATCAGCGTTTCCAGCGGCTGGCCGATGATGTCGGCGCGCGCGTAGCCGAAGCAGCGCTCGGCTTCGCGGTTGAAGGTTTCGATGCGGCCGTTGCCATCCACCACCACGATGGCGTTGGGCGCCAGTTCGATCAGCCGCTGCAGCCGCGCGTCGGCCGCCAGCCGTTCGTGCATCAGGCTGTTGAAGGCCGTGGTCAGCTGGCCGATCTCGTCGCGGCTGTGCACCGGCAGCGGCGTGAAGTGGCTGGTGTCGCGCCGCAGCCGCACGATGGCTTCATGCAGCCGCAGCAGCGGCGCCATCAGGTGCAGCGTGAGCCAGCCGACCAGGGCCGCGGCCAGCGCGGCGGCCAGCGCGCTCCAGACCGCCACCCGGGTCAGCACGCCATTGAACGGTTCGAACGCTTCCTCGGCCGGCAGTGAGGCGCCCAGCACCCAGTCGACCGCCTTCAGCGACTTGAGGCTGGTCAGTGCGCGTACGCCCGTGCTGTTGGTGGAGATCACCGTGCCCTCGAAGCCTTCGCGCAGCGCGCGCGTGGTGGCCGGGTTGGCGTTGGGCGGGCGCGGCTGCAGCAGGCGTCTGGCGTCGGGATGGAGCACATACACGGGCGTGTCGGTGCGCGTGAGTGCGAAGTAGTAGCCGCTGCGGCCCACCTTGGCCGTGCGCAGGTGGCCCAGCAGGTTGTCCTTGTACAGCCGCAGCACGCCCACCAGCACGCACACCACGCGGCCCTGGGCGTCCAGCACGGGGGCGGCCATCTGCACGATCGGTTGCTTGCCGGTCTTGCCGATCAGCGGTTCGGTGATCATGGGCTTGCGGGTGCGCATCACCTGCTGGAAGAAGGCGCGGTCGGCCGCGCTCACGCCCAGCCGCGCCGGTACGGCCGGCAGGTCGGCCACGATGGCGCCGTCCGGCGCCAGCACCAGCAAGTCGTCGAACAACGACAGCACGGCGCGCGCGCCGTAATAGGCGCGCAACTGCTCGGTCGAGGTGGCGATGGCGGGCGGTTGCAGCTTGGCCGAGCGTTCCACGATGGCCAGCAACATGAGCAATTTGTCATCGAGCTCCTCGGCCGTGCGGTTGACCAGCGCCGTTTGCTGGTCGAACAGGACTTTGGTGAAATCGTCGCGCATGCGTTGTGTCTGCACCACGGTCACCAGCGCGATCATCACGATCGAGGTGAGGCTGGTGGCGAGGGCGACTTTGGCTTTGATGCCGAGGGGCTTCATGGAGTCCTTGCGAGTGGAGCGTAACGGTCAACTGGGCATGGCCACGGGGGCATTCTCCTATCAATGCTTGTCCATGGCAAGAACGATAGCAGCGTGTGCGCGGCCGGTGCGGGCGGCTAGTTTCTGGCAGGAATACTTGATTGGATGAGTGCGGCTTTGGCGGAATCTGGCGCCAAATCAGCTACACTGGCAGCATGATACAAGCTCTCCCCTCCCTAGTTTTGCCGGGTGTGTCGGTGGAAGCGTTGCGCGCGCGCTGCTCCAGCTGCAGCATGCACCAGCTGTGCTTGCCCATGGGGCTGGACACGGCGGACATGGAGCGCCTCGACCAGATCATCGGCCGGCGCCGCAAGGTGCCGCGCGGCGCCACCCTGTTCCGCATCGGCGACCCGTTCGCCAGCCTGTACGCGATCCGGCTGGGCCACTTCAAGACCTTCCAGGTCAATCCGGACGGCGCCGAACAGATCACCGGCTTCCAGATGGCCGGCGAGCTGCTGGGCATGGACGCCATTAGCACCGACCGCCACCACTGCAATTCCATCGCGCTCGAAGACAGCGAGGTGTGTGAGATCCCGTTCGGCAGCCTGCAGCAATTGCTGGTCGATATGCCAACCTTGCTGCGCCACTTCCATCGCATGATGAGCCAGGAGATCACGCGCGAGCAAAGCGTGATGCTATTGCTGGGCAATATGCAGGCCACCCAGCGTTTCGCCGCCTTCCTGGTCAACCTGTCCTCGCGCTACGAGGCGCGCGGCTATTCGGCCACCACCTTCCAGCTGCGCATGACGCGCGAGGAGATCGGCAACTACCTGGGGCTGACCATCGAAAGCGTGAGCCGGCTGCTGTCCAAGTTCAAGAAGGAAGGCATGCTGCGGGTCAGCAACCGCGAGATCGAGTTGCTCAATCCAGCCATGCTGAAGGCCATCACGGCCGGCACCCGGACCTGCGCTTAGGCAGACGGCCGGCGGGAATGAAAAAGGGCGCCTGCGGGCGCCCTTGTCGTTGCTACGCTGCCGCCGCGGTCATTCGGCCGGGGCGTTCGATGGGGTATCGGCGCGCAGCTGGATTTCGCGTTCGGCCGGCCAGTTCCACACACCGTCGAGGCGCCAGTCGCGCTTTTCGCTTTCCACCTGCACCTGCCAGCGGCTGCGTTCCAACATGGGCAGCGCCACCGTGAAGGCGCCGTCGGCGTCCGGCTGCACCACCAGTTGCACATCCTTTTCCGGCAGCGTGGCGTGCGCCAGGTGCAGCAGCAAGCGGCCCGGCTGGGCTTTCACGGGGCTGTCCAGGCGGCCCATCAGCTCGCCTTTTTCCGGATCGTAGCGCAGCGCCACGTCCAGCTTGAGCGCCGTGGCCACGCGGTCGCGCCGCAAGTCCTGGTTGATGGCCTTGCCCTGCTTGTAATAGTCGCCCACCACCAGCGCGTCCTGGCGCGTGTAGGCCAGCCACATGGTGTAGCTGCCGGCCACGATCACCAGGAACGGGCCCAGCATCAACAGCCAGGGCCAGCGGTGGCGGTACCATGGCAGGCTGCGCGCCTGCTGGTCGATGGGAATCACTTGTGCCATGCTGTTACTCCTTGCTTCTTAGCGCGGGACGATGAAGACCGCATGTTCACGCACGTGCAGGCTGGGGTCGTCGATCGCCTCCAGCTCCACCTCGATCTTGTTGGAACCCTTGTGGCCGGACTCGTGCTCGGCGCGCAGGCGGATCGGGTAGGCCAGCGTTTCGGTGGCACCGACCTTGACCGTGTCGGCCGTCACCTGGTGCAGGTGCTCCATGCCCGACACGCGGATGCGGTAGGTGTGGGCTTGCTCGGTGGTGTTCATGATCTGCAGCCGGTACACGTTCTCGATCATGCCATCCTCCACTTCGCGGCCCATGGCGCCACGGTCGCGGATCACGTCCATCTTCAGTGGCGTGCGCAGCCACAGGGCCGTGCCCACGGCGGCCACGATCAGGCACAGGATGCCGGTGTAGATCAGCACCCGCGGGCGCAACGCGTGGGCCCGGATCTGGGCCGTCGTGTAATTCTCGGCCATCGCGTGGTCCGTGCTGTAACGGATCAGGCCGCGTGGCAGGTCGATCTTGTCCATCACGCCGTTGCAGGCGTCGATGCAGGCCGCGCAGCCGATGCATTCATACTGCAGGCCCTTGCGGATGTCGATGCCGGTCGGGCACACCTGGACGCACATGGTGCAGTCGATGCAGTCGCCCAGCTTGCTCACGTCGGCGTTCTTGCTGCGGGCGCCGCGCGGCTCGCCGCGCTTGCTGTCGTAGGTGATGATCAGGGTGTCGCGGTCGAACATCGAGCTCTGGAAGCGTGCATACGGGCACATGTATTTGCACACTTGCTCGCGCATCCAGCCCGCGTTGCCGTAGGTGGCGAAGGCGTAGAACACCACCCAGAACCATTCCCACGGACCGAAACTGAGGGTGGTCACTTCCGCTGCCAGCTGCTTGATGGGGGTGAAGTAACCGACGAAGGTGAAGCCGGTCCACAGGGCCAGGGCGGCCCACACCACGTGTTTGGTGGTTTTCTTGAGGAACTTCTTGAGCGAGGGGCCTTGCTTGTCGAGCAGCATGCGCGCGCTGCGCTTGCCTTCGATCTTGCGTTCTATCCACAGGAAGATTTCCGTGTAGACCGTCTGGGGACAGGCGAAGCCGCACCACACACGCCCGGCCACGGCCGTGGCCAGGAACAGCAGGTAGGCGCAGATGATGAGCAACGCCGCCAGGTAGATGAAATCCTGCGGCCACAACACCAGGCCAAAGATGTAGAACTTGCGGGCCGCCAGGTCGAACAGCAGGGCCTGACGGCCATTCCATTGCAGCCAGGCGCAGCCGTAAAAGACCAGCTGGGTCAGCCAGACAAAGACCCAGCGCAGACTGGCGTAGCGGCCTTTGGTTTCGCGCGGGTAGATTTCCTCCCGCGCCGCATACATCTTGATGACTTGAGGTTGTGGCGCATTCATTGCATTGCTTCTTTACGGCTTGGCGGCAGCGGCTGTGGCGTCGGCGGTGGCCGCCACCTCGGCAGTGCCGGGGGTGTTGGACAGACTCCAGATATAGGCCGCCAGCACGTGGACCTTGCCTTCACCGAGGAATTCGCCAAACGCCGGCATGGTGTTGTTGCGGCCCTTGCGGATGGTTTCCATGACGGTTTCCAGGCTACCACCGTAGAGCCAGATCTTGTCCGTCAGGTTAGGCGTGCCCAAGGCTTGGTTGCCCTTGGCATCGGCGCCATGGCAAGCCATGCATGCGCCGAACTTGGCCTTGCCGAACACGGCCTTGATGGGGTCGGCCGTGGAACCGGACAGGCTCAGCACGTAGTTTGCCACGTTTTCGACATCCTTGTCTCCGCCCAGCGCCGCGCCCATCGGTGGCATCACGCCGTGACGGCCGCCCATGATGGTGGTCTTGATGATTTCGGGCGTGCCGCCGTGCAGCCAGTCCTTGTCGGTCAGGTTGGGGAAGCCCTTGTTGCCGCGGGCGTCGGAACCATGGCACTGCGCGCAGTAGGTCAGGAACAGGCGTTCACCCATGGCGTGCGCCTTGGGATCGGCCGCCACGGCCTTCAGGTCCTGCTTCAGGTACTGGTTGAACAGCGGTCCGTAGTCGTTCTCGGCCTGCTTCAGTTCGGCCGCGTGCTGGCCGCCCGAGGTCCAGCCCAGGCTGCCCTTGTAGGTACCCAGGCCTGGGTACAGGAACAGGTAAGCCAGTGCGAAGATGATGGTGATGTAGAACAGGAACATCCACCAGCGGGGCATCGGGGTGTTCAGTTCCGTCAAGTCCTCGTCCCAGATGTGGCCCGTGGTGCCGACCGGACCGTCGTGCTGCTCGTTGGCGTTGGCCTTGATCTTGGACTGCGAGTACAGCAGGATGGCGCAGCCGAACACGCCCAGCATGGTCAGGACGACGATGTAAATATTCCAGAAACCGCTGGTGAAATCAGACATGGGTATGCTCCTCGTCATCGGCGAACGGCAGCTGGGCCGCGGTCGCGTATGCGGATGTGCGGTGGCCGGAATAGGTCCACCACAGGATGCCGACGAAGGTGATGAAGGAGATCACCGTCATCACGCTGCTGGCGTTATCAAAAATGGTGTCGAGTGCCATGATCAGTTCCTCGTCTTGATTACGGTGCCCAGGCCTTGCAGGTAGGCGATCAGGGCATCTTCTTCAGTCTTGTCTTTCAGCTCGTCCGGTGCGGCGGCGATTTCCTCGTCGCTGTACGGGTGGCCCAGCTTGCGCAGCGCGCGCATCTTGGGCTGGATCTCGGTCGGATCGAGCTTGTTCTGCGACAGCCATGGGTAGTTCGGCATGTTCGACTCGGGCACCACGTCACGCGGGTTGTTCAGGTGCGTCTTGTGCCATTCGTCGCTGTAGCGGCCGCCCACGCGGGCCAGGTCGGGACCGGTGCGCTTGGAACCCCACTGGAACGGACGGTCGTACACGTACTCGCCGGCCACCGAGTAGTGGCCATAGCGTTCCGTTTCAGCGCGGAACGGGCGGATCATCTGCGAGTGGCAGTTGTAGCAGCCTTCGCGCACATAGATGTCGCGGCCCGTCAGGCGCAGCGCCGAGTAAGGTTTCAGGCCGGCCACCGGCTCGGTGGTCGACTTCTGGAAGAACAGGGGGATGATCTCGACCGCGCCGCCCACGCTGACTACCAGCGTGACCAGGGCGATCAGCAGCCAGGGCTTGGTCTCGATCCATTCATGCGTAAATTTCATTTGTTGGCTCCAGAGTTAGGCGTGCTTGGTGGCCAGCGCGGGGATGCGGGCCACGGCCGTTTCCCGGTTGCGCAGCGTCATGTAGGTGTTGTAGCCCATCAGGCACATGCCGGTCAGGTACAACAGGCCGCCGCTAACGCGCACCACGTAGTACGGATAGGTGGCCTTGACGCCTTCCACGAAGGTGTAGGTCAGGGTGCCGTCCGGATTGACAGCGCGCCACATCAGGCCCTGCATCACGCCGGCGATCCACATCGCGGCGATGTACAGCACGATACCGATGGTGGCGATCCAGAAGTGCACGTCGACCAGCTTGGTGCTCCACATCTTTTGCTGGCCGGACAGGCGTGGCAGCAGGTAGTAGATCGAACCCATGGTGATGAAGCCGACCCAGCCCAGTGCGCCGCCGTGGACGTGGGCGATACCCCAGTCGGTGTAGTGCGACAGCGAGTTGACGGTCTTGATCGACATCATCGGGCCTTCGAAGGTGGCCATACCGTAGAACGACAGCGAGACGATCATGAATTTCAGGATAGGGTCGGTACGCAGCTTGTGCCATGCACCCGACAGCGTCATGATGCCGTTGATCATGCCGCCCCACGACGGTGCCAGCAGGATCAGCGAGAACACCATGCCCAGCGACTGGGTCCAGTCAGGCAGCGCGGTGTAGTGCAGGTGGTGTGGGCCGGCCCACATGTAGGTGAAGATCAGAGCCCAGAAGTGCACGATCGACAGGCGATACGAGTACACGGGACGCTCGGCCTGCTTGGGGATGAAGTAGTAGACCATGCCCAGGTAGCCGGCCGTGAGGATGAAGCCCACGGCGTTGTGGCCGTACCACCACTGGATCATGGCGTCCTGCACGCCGGCGTAGGCGGAGTAGGACTTGAAGGCCGACACCGGCAGGCTGGCGCCGTTGACCACGTGCAGCAGCGTCACCGCCAGGATGTAGCCGCCGAAGAACCAGTTGGCCACGTAGATGTGCTTGACCTTGCGCGTGAGCAGGGTGCCGAAGAACACGGTGGCGTAGGCCACCCACACGACGGCGATCAGGATGGTGATCGGCCATTCGAGTTCGGCGTATTCCTTGCCGCGGGTCAGGCCCATCGGCAGGGTGATCACGGCCGACAAGATCACGGCTTGCCAGCCCCAGAACGTGAAGGCGGCCAGCTTGTCAGAAAACAAACGCACCTGGCAGGTGCGTTGAACGACATAATAGGATGTGGCGAACAGGCCACTGACGCCAAAGGCGAAGATGACGGCATTGGTATGGAGCGGGCGTAGCCGTCCATAAGTCAGCCAGGGGATGTCCAGGTTCAGAGCCGGCCATGCCAGCTGGGCGGCGACAATGACGCCTACCAGCATGCCGATTATGCCCCAGACTACCGTAGCGATCGCGAATTGCTTCACGACCTTGTAGTTGTAGTTCAGTGCTTGATCCACTTGATGTTCTCCTGAGAACGCTTCGATGATGTGGATCAAAGGGTACGAGGAAGGACTTCAAAAATCTTTGATTTGGATCAAAATTGCCGGAATGAAGCGATATGGTGACGGCCCGATGGATTTCAATCAGTTTTTTTGTCGTCAGGGGTGGGCGGACGGTCATCGTCCTGCAGCACGCGCAGGCCGGGGCCGACCAGGTCATCGAACTGGCCATGGTCGGCGGCCCGGAAGAACAGCCACAGGGCGCCGAATACCAGCAGCACGCTGAGGGGGATGAGCAGGTACAGGGCTTCCATGGTGGCGTATCGTTCAACTTTCAAAAATGATCAGGCGCGCATGATCAGGCACGCCGCAGCCGCACCGCGTTGAGCACCACCACGGCCGAGCTGATGGCCATGCCGGCGCCCGACAGCCAGGGGTTGAGCCAGCCCAGCGCGGCGGCCGGGATCGCTACCAGATTGTACAGCGTGGCCCAGGCCAGGTTCTGGCGGATCACGGCCATGGTGGCGCGCGCCGTGCGGGCCGTGCCGGCCACCGCGTCGAGCGAACCGGACAGCAGCACGGCGTCGGCCTGGGCTTGCGCCAGCGCCGCCCCCGAACCCATCGCGAACGACACGTTGGCCGCGCGCAGCACAGCCGCGTCGTTGATGCCGTCGCCCACCATGGCCACCACGGCGCCCTCGGCTTGCAGATTTTGCACATAGGCCAGTTTGTCGGCCGGCAGGCAACCGCCTTGCGCGTGGCTGATGCCCAGCGCCTCGGCCACGTGGCGCGTCAGGCCCGGCGTGTCGCCGCTCAGCAGCACCACGGTCTTGCCGGCGGCGCGGAAATAGTCGACCGTGGCGCGCGCGTCCTCGCGCAGCGCGTCCTGCAACAGGAAGCAGGCCAGCCAGCCCTGGGCGCTGCCCAGGAACACAGCCGTGGTGCCCGGCGCGCCAGCCACCAGCGGGCCGTCGTCGTTGGGGCCGGCCAGCCCGGCCACGAAGGCCGCGTTGCCGAGCCGGTAATGTTGTCCGTCCACCATGCCGGACAAGCCCTGGCCCGGCGTTTCCTCCACTTGTGTGGCGTTCCATGGCAGCGGGCCATCGGCGGCCGCCGCCAGCGCGCGCGCCAGCGGGTGGGCGCTCGACGCTTCCAGCGCGGCGGCGATCTGCACGCAGTCAGCGCGCCGGGCATCGCCATACAGCAGCACGTCCTGCAGCACGGGCTTGCCGACCGTCAGGGTGCCGGTCTTGTCGAACACGATGTGGGTGGCGCGGTGCAGCGTTTCCAGCGTTTGCGGGCCGACGGCCAGCACGCCACGCCGCAGCAGGCGGTCGCCGGCCGCCGCCAGCGCCGTCGGCGTGGCCAGCGACAGCGCGCACGGGCACGACACGACCAGCACGGCGATGGCCACCGGCCAGGCGCGCGCCGGGTCATACCAATACCAGAAACCGAAACTGAGCAGCGCGAAGATCAGCAGCGCCGTGACGAAATGGGCGGCCGCCTTGTCGGCCCACAGCGCGATGCGCGGCTTGCCCTGCCCGGCCCGCTCCACCAGCCGGATCAGGTCCGACAAGGTGCTGTCGCGCGCCGTGCGCGTGACGCGCGCCAGCACGGCGCGGCTGGCGTTGATGGCGCCGCCCGGCACGTCCTCGCCCATGCGCTTGAGCTGGGGCGCGCTCTCGCCCGTCAGCAGCGACACGTCGAACGCCGTGTCGGCATCGAGCAGCACGCAGTCGGCCGCCACCGCCTCGCCCGGCTTGACGAGGATCACGTCGCCCACGGCCAGCGACGCGGCCGGCACCACGCTGCCATCCAGCTGGTCCGGATAGCCAGCCACGCGGGTGGCCGACGCCGGCAGCGCATGGTGCAGCCGTTGCAGCGCGCCGGCTGCCTTGCGCCGCGCCTGCAGTTCCAGGTAGCGGCTGCACAGCAGCAGGAAGATGAACATGGTGACGGAATCGAAATACACTTCGCCCGTGCCGCGCCAGGTGGCGATCAGGCTGGCGCCGAACGCGGCCACGATGCCCAGCGTGACGGGCACGTCCATGCCGGGCACCCGCGCCCGCAGGCTGGACAGCGCGCCGCGGTAGAACGGCAGCGCCGAATAGCAGACGGCAGGCAATGTCAGCAGCAGGCTGGCCCAGCGCATCAGGGCCGCCATGGCCGGTTCCAGCGTGCCGTCGTCGCCGGCCAGGTAGGCTGGCGCCACGTACATCATCACCTGCATCATGGACAGGCCGGCCACGAACAGCTGGCGGCCCAGGGTCTTGACGGCGCGCTGCAACTGCTCGCCGTGGCGGCCCGCTTCGTAGGGATAGGCGGTGTAGCCGACTTCGCGCACGGCTTGCAGGATCTGGGCCGGCTCGCAATGGGCGGGGTCCCAGCGCACGTGCAGGGTCTCGGTGGCCACGTTCAGGTTCGCTTCGATCACGCCCGGTTGCTGCTGCAGGCGGCGTTCGATCAGCCACACGCAGGCGGCGCAGCGTATGCCCTCCACCGACAGGGCGGCGGCGCGGCCGTCCTCGCAGTCGGCAAAACGGGGATCGGCGTTGGTGTAGAGCTGCAGTTCGGGCGGCACCAGCTGGTCGGCGCTGGCGGTGGCGCCGAATTCGGTGCGGTCGCGGTAGTAGGCGCTCTGGCCGATGTCGACGATCGCTTGCGCCACGCTGGCGCAGCCGGGGCAGCACATGGGGCGCTCCACCTCGTCGATGCGGACCGACCAGCGGCCGTCGCGCGGCAGCGGCAAGCCGCAATGGAAGCAGCCGGCTGGCGCCGCGGCGGCCACCGTGCCCGCGCTCGTGCCCGCGCCGGCGCTCGTGCCAGTGCCAGTGCCCGCGCCCGCGCGCGGTGCCGCGCCGTCGTCCGTGGCGGCCGGTGCCATGGCCGGCGCTGCCGGTTGGGTGTCCGGCGCGCTGCGCCGTTCAGGGTTGATGCTCATGCGGAGGTTTCCTTGGCGGTTCACGGGTGTCCCGTCAAGCATAGCGCATCGAGCCAGCCCAGCGAGGCGCCGTGGCTGGCGCGCACCAGGCCCAGCACGCCGAAGCCCAGCACCAGCAGGCCGCAGGCGATACGTACCTTGCGCTGTTGCAGGCGGGCGCGCACGCCGGCGCCCATCATGCCCAGCGTGATCAGCATGGGCAAGGTGCCCAGCCCGAACGCCAGCATGACGGCCGCGCCATCGAGGGCCGAGCCGCTCAGCAAGGCTGTCAGTAGCACGCTGTAGACCATGCCGCACGGCACCCAGCCCCACAGCCCGCCCAGCGCCAGCGCCTTGAGCTGGCTATCCATGGGCAGCAGCAGTTTGAGCAGCGGCTGCACGCGGCGCCAGACGATCTGGCCAGCGCTTTCCACGTGCGCCAGGCCGCGCCAGGCGTCCATCAGGTACAGGCCCAGCGCCACCAGCATCAGGTTGGCCAGCCAGTAGAACGCCAGTTGCAGCGTGGCCAATTTGGCGAGACTGGCCGCGCCTTGCGCCAGGCCGCCAGCCAGGGCGCCGGCCACCATGTAGCTGGAAATGCGGCCGGTGTTGTAGGCGGCCACGCGCAGCAGGCGCTGGCCGGCCGGCGCCAGTGCCGTGACAGGGGTGATGGCGATCACGCGCGCGGGCGGTGGCGCGGGCGCGCGTGGGGCCGTGGCCGACAGGGCGCTGACGATGCCGCCGCACATGCCGATGCAATGCACGCTGCCGGCCAGGCCGACGGCGAACACGGACAACAGGTGCGCCCCGTTCATGGTGAACCGCTCAGATGGTGCGCGAGAAGCGCAGCGGCTGGCCTGGCTGCGGCTGCGCGCGCGCCGTGCGCAGGTAGCGGTCGAACACCATGCAGATGTTGCGGATCAGCAGCCGGCCCTTGGGCGTCACGCTCAGCCAGTGCGGCTCCAGCGTGACCAGGCCATCCTGTTCCAGCGGCGCCAGCGCTTCCAGTTCGGTGGCGAAATAGGTGCGGAAGTCGATCGGGTAGGCTTGCTCGATGGAGTCGATCGACAGTTCGAAATTACACATCAGCATCTGGATGATGATACGGCGCAGCAGGTCGTCGCTGGTCAGCTTGATGCCGCGCGCCACGGGCAGCTTGCCCTCGTCCAGTTTCTCGTAATAGGCGTCCAGCGTTTTCTCGTTCTGGCTGTAGGTGGCGCCCACGGCGCTGATGGCCGACACGCCGCACGCCACCAGGTCCGATTCCGCATGGGTGGAATAACCCTGGAAGTTGCGGTGCAGCCGGCCCTGGCGCTGGGCCACGGCCAGGTCGTCGTTCGGCTTGGCGAAGTGGTCCATGCCGATGTAGACGTAGCCGGCCGCGCTCAGGCGGCGGATGCACAGGGCCAGCATGTCGAGCTTGACGGCCGACGGCGGCAAGTCCGCCTCCAGGATGCGGCGCTGCGGCTTGAACAGATGCGGCATGTGGGCGTAGTTGTACAGCGCGATGCGGTCCGGGCTGGCCGCGATCACCTGCTCCAGCGTGCGCGCCATGCTGTCCATGTTCTGCTTGGGCAGGCCGTAGATCAGGTCGATGCTGATGGAGCGGAAGCCGGCGTCGCGCGCGGCCTGCATGATGGCCAGCGTGTCCTCGGCCGGCTGGATGCGGTTCACGGCTTGCTGCACGTCCGGGTCGAAATCCTGCACGCCCAGGCTGATGCGGTTGAAGCCTTGCGAGCGCAGCGACTGCACCCGTTCGCGGCTGACCGTGCGCGGGTCGATCTCGATCGAGTATTCGCCGATGTCGTCGGGCGCGAACTCGAAGTGGTGGCGCAAATGGGCCATCAGGTCGTCCATCTGGCGGTCGCTCAGATAGGTCGGCGTGCCGCCGCCGAAGTGCAGCTGCTCGATGTGGTTCATGCCCGAGAACAGCTTGCCCTGCATCTCGATTTCCTGCTTCAGGTAGCTGAGGTAGGTGGCGGCCTTGCTGCGGTCCTTGGTGACGATCTTGTTGCAGGCGCAGTAGTAGCAGATCGTGTCGCAGAACGGGATGTGGATGTACAGCGACAGCGGCCGGCGCCCGCCGCGCATGCGCAGGCCGGCGATGGCTTCCAGGTAGTTGCCGTAGCCAAAGTCCTCGCTGAAGCGGTCGGCCGTGGGATACGAGGTGTAGCGGGGGCCGGACTGGCTCAGCTTGCCAATGATGTCAGCGTCGAACTGCACCGTCGGGAAGAACGCGACGCTGGATGGGGCGCTGGCTGCGGTAGGGGACATGGTCATTTCTGCTATCTAACTAACGGTGCGATGAAGTCAAAAGGTGCGGGTTCAAGCCGCCAGGCGCTTGACGTTGCCGTGCAGTGGCGCGGCGGCCCGGGCCGGGCGGTTGCCGCCACGCGTCTGGCGCAGCGCGTGGCCGAAGTTGAACAGGCTCACGGCCTGGGTCAGCCCGGTCGCTTCCTGGGCCAGGCTGGCGGCGGCGGCGGCGGCCTCCTCCACCAGTGCGGCGTTCTGCTGGGTCACCTGGTCGAGGTGGGCGATGGCCGAATTGACCTGGTCCACGCCGATGCTCTGCTCGCGCGAGGCGGTGGAAATGTCCTGCATGATGGTCGTCACCTGCTGCACCGACTTGACCACCTGTTCCATGGTGGCGCCGGCCCGGTGCACCTGCTCCATGCCGGCGCTGACTTTGCCGACCGACATGTCGATCAGGTTCTTGATGTCCTTGGCGGCCGTGGCGCTGCGCTGGGCCAGGTTGCGCACCTCGCCCGCCACCACCGCGAAACCGCGGCCTTGCTCGCCGGCGCGGGCCGCCTCGACGGCCGCGTTCAGGGCCAGGATGTTGGTCTGGAAGGCGATCCCCTCGATCAGGCTGATGATGTCGACGATCTTCTTGGACGAGTTGTTGATGTCGTCCATGGTGGCGATCACGTCGGCCACGATCACGCCGCCCTCCTGCGCCACGTTGGA
>DATFBD010000078.1:0-3798 GCA_035254005.1 Burkholderiaceae bacterium
AGACGGCTGCCCGCTTCCACCCGCCCCACGGAATCGCCGATCAATTCCTTGATCTCCTTGGCCGCCGCCGCGCTGCGCTGGGCCAGGCTGCGCACCTCCGACGCCACCACGGCGAAGCCGCGCCCCTGTTCGCCGGCCCGCGCCGCTTCCACGGCCGCGTTCAGGGCCAGGATGTTGGTCTGGAATGCGATACCGTCGATCACGCCGATGATGTCGACGATCTTGCCCGAACTGTCCTTGATGGCGCCCATGGTCTGCACCACCTGCGCTACCACCTCGCCGCCCTGGGCCGCCACCGTGGAGGCACTGGCTGCCAGCTCGTTGGCCTGGCGCGCGTGGCCGGCGTTCTGGGTCACGGTGCCCGTCAGCGCTTCCATCGAACTGGCCGTCTCCTCCAGCGAACTGGCTTGCGACTCGGTGCGGGCCGACAGGTCGGCGTTGCCCAGCGCGATCTCGTGGGTGGCCGTGGTCATCTCGTCGGTGCTGCTGCGGATGTCGCCGATCATGCGCGCCAGGTTGTTGTTGATGGTGTCCATGGCCCGCATCAGCAGGCCCACCTCGTCGCCGTCGCGCACTTCGATGTGGCCTGTCAGGTCGCCGGCGGCGATCATTTCGGCGCAGCCCACGGCGCTGCGGATGCTGTCGCGGATGTGGCGGTACACGAAGTACAGGCCCACCAGCGTGGCGGCCACCGACAGCACCAGCAGGCTGATGGCCAGCAGGTAGGCGTGGCGCGCGCCGGCCGCCGCCGCGTCCACCGCCTCGCCGGTGCGCTGGTCGAGGATGGTGAGGAATTCATTCACCGGCTGCATGATTCTGGCCTTGTTCTTATGGTACTCGGCGTCGTGCATGATGCGGCGCGCCATCTCCAGGTCCGGTTCGCCCTTTTTGGTGAACTTGCCGGTGCCATCGTCGAACAAGCCCTTGACGGCGTTCATGGCGATCACTTCCGTCTTGACCAGGCCGTCCGAGTTCGCCTGCGCCTGTTTGAGCTTGGCAAATTCCGTCTCCGTGAAGCCGGCCTTCTTCATCAGGTCGGCCAGCGCCACCGTCTCGCCATCGGGTGTGGGCTTGTCCATGCCGGCCGCGATGAAGTCCCAGTAGATGCGCTCGTAGTGCTGGGGCCGCGGCTTGGTGCCGTTGCGGATGGCCAGGATGTCCATGTACTGCTGCTCGTAGCGCGGATCGCCCGACACCACGTAGGTACGCGCCAGCCGGGTCAGGTCGTCCGAGCTTTGACGCAGTTCGTCGGCCAGCAGGTAGGAGTGGTAGCGCGCTTCGCTGGCCCGGGTCGATTCGGCCTGGCGCGACGCGATCTGGAACAAGGCCCACAGGCTGAGGGCCGACAGGGTGAGGGTGATGATGAAGAAGCCGGTGAAAATCTGCTTGATCGACAATCTGCTGCGCATGATGCTCTCCTGCGGGGACGACCGATCCCGCACCGCGCGGTAGCGCGATGGCCGGTATCGAAAAAAGGAAAACTGGAAAAGTAAAAGCCGTGCCAGGCCGTGATCAATTCGCCTGGAGGGACGGCGGCGGCGCGGCGTGTCGTCGCCAGCGATGATGATGTCGCAGGAAGAAATACATGGGCCTCTCCTTCCGTTCAGCTGGCCGTCCGGCGTGCCCGGCGCGGCCATCTGGATGAGGTGACTATCACTTTTATACTATCAAACTTGACCGCATTCAACACAAGTTTTCCTGTGGCTCGACCGCCCGGCCCGTCCGCAGGGGCGGGACGCAGGGCGCCGTGTCGTATTTTTGCCCCGCGTCTCAGGCCGCCCGCAGCGCGGCGGGCCCCACCTTGAAGAACGACATGGTCTGGTGCAGTTCCTCGGCCTGGCTGCTCATCTCCTCGGCGGTGGAGGCCAGTTCCTCGGAGCTGGCCGAATTCTGCTGGGTGGTCTGGCTCAACTGGTTGATGGCCACGTTGATCTGGCGTACCCCCGAGGTCTGTTCGGCCGAGGCCAGCGTGATCTGCTGCACCAGTTGGGACGTCTTGCTGATGTTGGGCACGATCTGGTTGAGCAGGCCGCCGGCCCGTTCCGCCAGCGCCACGCTGCCGCTGGCCACGGATTCGATCTCCTGGGCCGCCACCTGGCTGCGCTCGGCCAGCTTGCGCACCTCGGCCGCCACCACGGCGAAACCCTTGCCGTGCGTGCCCGCCCGGGCCGCCTCGATGGCCGCGTTCAAGGCCAGTAAATTGGTTTGGTAGGCGATGTCGTCGATGATGGCGATCTTCTTCGCGATCTGCTGCATCGCCTGCACGGTCGAGCGCACGGCTTCACCTCCTTCGCCGGCTTCGCTGGCCGCGCGCGCGGCGATATCGTCGGTGACCCTGGCGTTTTCCGTGTTCTGGGCGATCGAGGCCGTCATCTGTTCCACCGAGGCGCTGGTCTGTTCCACCCCGGCCGCCTGCTCGCTGGTGGACTGCGACAGCAACTGGGCCGTGCTGCTGACCTGGCTGGAAGCGTTGGCCAGCGCCTCGGCGCCGCCGCGCACTTCGGCCACCACGGCCGAGAGCCGTTCGACCATCGCCTTCAGGCAGTAGACGATGCTGTTGCGGTCGTCGGGCCTGACGTGGATGCTGGCGCGCAGGTCGCCGCCGGCCACCTGGGCCAGCATGTCGGCCACATAGGCCGGTTCGCCACCGAGCTGGCGGATCAGGCTGACGCTGATGGCCCAGCCGGCGAACGCGGCCAGCAAGGCGATGCCGGCCACCGAGCCGGCCAGCAGGTTGCGGGTGCCGCGCAGCCTGGCGACGCGGGCCGTCACCAGTTGGTCGAGCTGGCCCTTGGCACGGAAGGCGGTCTGGAATTGCTGGTCGATGGTGCGCGTCATGAGGTCCAGGTACTCGGCCGCAGGCAGCGTCAGCGTGTCGGCGGTGGCCACCTTGGTGCGCGTCACGGCGAGCGCGTTGGCGGCCATGGTGCTGGCGGCCGTCACGTCCTGGTCCAGCGCCTGGCGCAGCGCGCCGTTGGCCGCGTAGGCCTTGCCCAGCGTGCGGCCGGCCAGGTTGGAATACAGCTCGCTTTGTGCCATCAGGCTGTAGAGCGTGGAGCGGCCTTCCGCGTCGATCTGGTGCGACGCCAGGTGGCTGGTGGCCTTGGCGCGGGTGCGGCCGAGGTATTCGGTCTCCTGCGGCAGGTCGAAATACACGGCCCGCATCAGATAGTAGGTGTCGGCGTCCGGATCGAGCGACAGGCCGTAGTGGTCGGCCACCTGTTCGATCAGCATCAGTACCCGGTCGGACTGGGCCGCATGGCGCTGCAGGCTCTCGGCCGGTGTAATGGTGCGCGTGGCCACGCCTTTGGCCAGGCTGTCCCACGCCTGGGTAATAGCGCCCAGCGAGGCGTCGATGTCATGGTTGCTGCCCTTGAGCGTTTTGACGATGGCGGCCAGCGCCGCATTGACTTCCGCTTCCTTGGCGGCGCGCTCGCTGGCCAACTGGCCGTTGCCCAGGTAGGCGGCCGACAGTCCACGGTGCTGCTGGGTTTTTTGCAGCAGCGTCAGCGCGGCGCTGCCCGGTGCCAGGCCATCCTGCTCGGTGCCCGAAAAGACGATGTCCTTGTTGGCGCCCTCCAGGTACAGGTAGAGCGGTGGCGCCACCAGCAGGATGCCGAGTATGCCCAGCAAGGCGAATCGTTGCCACAAGCGCATGCGCTGCAGGAAGTGCATGGTGGTCCTTTCGGGTGGATGGCTGTCCACAGGATGAGGACGGCCGGATGGGCGCGGCGAGTGTTACTTTTATACGCTCATATTTGACGATCTTCAACATCACCGTTGAAGTCGTTCAACTGG
>DATFBD010000079.1:0-31053 GCA_035254005.1 Burkholderiaceae bacterium
CCCTCTCTCCGCCAAGAACAAAAATGAAAAGCCGCCCGACTGGGCGGCTTTTTGTTTTTGGGCTTGGCGGAGAGAAGTGAGCCCCCTGCGGGGCTCACGCGGGGGATTCGAAGGCATCGCCCCTGCAGGGGCGAGCCGCTCCGAATCGCCCAATTGCCGCCGCTGCGCGGCGGCCTCGCGCGCCGAGGGCGCGCGTTTCTTCCTCACTTCAGGTGTCCCGCAGGCAAGCTCAGCAAAAGACATTCGACAATTGACGCGCCAAACAGTTCAAAAATGTCCAAATGACAGACCTGACACCGAATTGACACCGAATCAATTATTTGGTCGCGCTCTATGCATTTACTCTCAGTAGATGCTAGATTGGACGCATGCTGTCATCGCTTTTGATGTGGGGCGGTATCCATGAGAACCACAGTCACCATCGACGACGCGCTGTACAACGAAGCCCTCGAACTCGCCGATCCATCCATGGAAAAGGCCGACCTGTTCCGCGAGGCCGTCAAGACCTTTGTGCGCGTGCGGGCAGGCCGGCGCTTGGCGGCGTTGGGCGGGATGGCGCCGGAGATGGCCGACATACCTCGTCGTCGAACCGGAACCGTTCAATGAATGGCGTGCTGGTCGATACCTCGGTCTGGGTCGACCACTTTCGGCACCATGACGCGGCGCTGGCAATCCTGCTCGACCGGAATATGGCGCTCACCCATCGAATAATCATCGGTGAGATCGCCTGCGGCACGCATTTTGGCGTCGCCTACAACGCCGCACCGGGGACCTGAGCATTGCCCAAGGCGCGGCGAATGCTGGCGCCGGCGCCACCGCCGCGTTGCTCCACAACTACAACCTGCCATTTCTCCGGCAGTCGGCCGATGGCGCACGCCTTCATGGTGTAATCTGCCGGAACCCCCATCTGATCAAACGGGAGAATCAATATGTCGCACAGAGAACGATGGATGCCGGTCCTGGCCAGCGCGGCAATGCTGGCATCGGCGCCCGTGCTGGCCAACGACAAGATCACGCTCAGCTTCAACGAACGGCCGCCCTACCTGATCGCCGATGCCAGCGGGGCCGCGACCGGCCTGACCGGCACGCCGGCGGCGGAAGCGTTCAAAAAGGCGGGCATCGAGGTCGCCTGGAGCAAGGTGCCGCCCAACCACCAGCTCGTGGTGATCAAGGAAGGCGGCCCCAATTGCGCGATCGGCTGGTACAAGACGGCTGAACGCGAGCAATTCGCCAAATTCACCAAACCGATCTACCGCGACAAGCCCACCATCCTGCTGGCCAACCCCAATCTCAAGGGCAAAGAGGGCGACAAGCTCGGTGATATCCTGGGCAGCAAAGGCGTGCGCGTGCTGATCAAGGAGCATTTTTCCTACGGCCCGTTCATCGACAGCGCGCTGGAGAAATACAAGCCCGCCACCACCGTCTCGAACGGCACCTCCACGCAGATGCTGCAACTGGTCGGCGCCAACTCGGTCGACTTCATGTTTGTCTCGGAAGAGGAAGCCCAATACCTGGTGGAGCAGTCCGGCCTGGGTGCCCAGAGCTTCAAGCAGTTGCACATGAGCGACATGCCCAAGGGCGACTACCGCTACATCATGTGCAGCAAGCAGGTGTCGGACGACGTCATCGCCAAATTGAACAAGGCCATCGCGGAGAAGAAGATCAAGTAGGGCGGCCACCTGCCCGCAGGGATGCAGCCGCAAGGGGAGCTTATGCAAGGCATCGCGCATGCGCGAGGAGCGCTTCTGTTGGGACTGGCCCTCGCCGGCCCCGCCGCCGCGACGGCAAACATCACCTTGTTCTACAACGAGCGTCCTCCCTACCTGATCGCGGCGCCGGACGGTTCGGTTTCGGGCCTGACCGGCACGCCAGCCGGGCGCGCGTTCGCAGCGGCCGGCATTCCCTTCATGTGGGCCAAGACCCCGACCAACCGCCAGCTCGCCTCCATCAAGCAGAACAAAGCGATGGAGTGTGCGGTGGGCTGGTTCAAGAATCCCGAGCGCGAACAGTTCGCGCAGTTCACCAAGGCGATCTATCGCGACAGGCCGGCCGTCGCGCTGGCCAACAAGGGATTCCAGGTCAGCCAGTACGATACGCTGGAGCGGGTCCTCGCTACGCGCGGCATACGCGTGCTGCTCAAGGAGAATTTCTCCTACGGCCCCTTCATTGACAACAACATCGCCAGGTTCATGCCGCACCTCACCCATACGACCGCGGAGAACGCGCTCATGGTCGAGATGATACGGAAGGGGCGGGCCGACCTGATGTTCATGGCCGAGGAGGAGGCGGAATTTATGCTGGCGAATGCGACAGCGACTGCGGGCAGCGGCGATTTCTATCTGCTCAGGTTCAGCGACATGCCAGCCGGCGAGAAAAGATACATCATGTGCAGCAAGCAGGTTCCGGACGAGATCATTGGGCGTTTGAACCGGGCCATCACATTCGAGTAGCCCAACTGTCAGACCCTCGATGCGCCAGCGCCATCTCCGGCTGCCGCAACTGCGATTGCCAATTCTTGAGCGCCCCCTGCGACAGGCCGCTCAGCTCGGGCGAGCGGCGGTCGATTTCGTTGGCCAGGTCGCGCAGCAGCCAGTCCATCTCGTCCAGCATGGCGTGCAATTCGACCCGTAATTCCGGCGCATCCTGCGTCATCGCCAGCATGCTGCCCATATTGTCCGGGTCCATGCCGGCCTGCAGCACGACGGAGCGGATCTGCGCCATGCGCTCGAACAGGAAAGCCAGCGGCGCCCTGTCGCCGGGCGCGGGCGCCTGCTGCCCCACCAGCATGGCGCGCAGGCTGAACCAGGCATGCAGCAGTTTGCCCAGATGCTGCAGTTGCGCCGCCGTGTCGTCCTCGCTGGGCACGTTGTGCTCATCGCTTGCCGTCACATGCAGCAAATCGCGCAGCGCGTCGAGCATGGCGGGCGCGAAACGGGCGCGGTTGATCCTGAACAGCATCTCGACGCGCGGCAAGTCAAAGCGCTTGATGGCCGCCTCCGCCACATCCGCCACGCCCAGCAATTTGCCCAGCATACTGATACTGTTGCCGGACAGCGCATGTGGATAGCCGCTGCCGTCCAGCCGCTCATGGTGCTGCAGGATGGCCTGCGCCGCTGCGGCGGGAAAACCGGGCAGCTCATGCACCAGCACATAGCCCGTGATCGGGTGGACATGGATGAAGCGGCGCTCCTCGGCCGTGATGCTGTGGGTCAGCGCCAGGATCCCCGGATCGGTATGCATTTCGCCCATGTCGTGGCACAGGGCGGCGAGCAGGATGGTGGCGTACTCATCCTCCGGCAGGCGCAATCGCTGCGCCACGGCAAAGGCGATAACGGCGACGCGCAGACAGTGTTGATAGATTTCCTTGCACTGCTCGCTCATCACCGTCAGGCGCAACTGTACCGGTGGCGGCAGGGGCAGGCCAGCCAGGCTGTGCTTGAGCATGCGCGGGTCGCCGGCACGGGTGACGATGCGGCGGTAGATGGCATCCTGGGCGATGATGCGGTCCACTTCGAGCGCAAGGAAATTGCCGTCGACAGCGCGATCGGCCGTCAGCATGTTGTCGAGCGGCGCGGACAGGCGATGGCGGGTGAGGCGGGCATATTGCCGGCTATCTACCCTGGCGCCCTTGGCCAGCAGTTTCATGCCGTTGCTGGCATAGATATCGGCACTGACCAGCACTTCACGCGTGTTGCCCATCTCCGTCACGGCGCGGATGTAGTGCGGGCTTTCGCCAGGTAAATCGTGCGGGGGAACCAAGTCTGCTTTCATGTCACGTTCCGTCGTGGCCGAGGAAATTCGGCCCGTCTGCGCAATCATGGTGGCGTCGTGCGCGCCGCACGACAAGCAGGCAAATCAAGTATTACGGATAATCAAATGTGGAAGCCGGGTTTGCATTTGGCGAGGCGGCGTCCGGCCGTTCGCGCTTGTTGTGTTTTTGCCCAAAACCTTGCACCCGGTCCACCCATCCCCACGTGCGGAAGATGATGAAAGACAAACTGAACTGGAAACGTCCCCTGTTCTACCTGCTGCTGCCGGTCTTGCTGGTGATGGTGTTTGTCGGCTTTCCGCTGCCGGTTGCGCCGCCGCCGGCGCTCCGGGCCGGACAGGAGCAATCCACCACCATCAAGCGCCGCAAGCGGCGGTTGCCGTGGTGGATGCGCTACGACCGTACGGACGACGATACAATGCGGCGCTGATGCCGGTCCGCTCAATCGAGCCGCAACTGCGGCTGGGCTGGCGGCAGGCTGGCGTCGAGCCGCGCCTGTTCATCCGGCGTGAAGCGCTGCGCGCGCAGGCGAACCTGGGCCGCTTGCACGTCCGCGTTGCCCGTCGCGTCACCGCTGCCGTCGCGGCTGGACGTGGCCAGCAGGTCACGCTCGGCGCGGTAGGCCTGCACGCGGCGCTGCCATGCCGTCTCCGCCTGTTCGCGTTCGGCCAGTTGCGCCGCCATCTGTGCGTTGACGCGATGCGCGCGCAAGCGGTACACGGCTTGCTCGTCCGCGCCCTGCTGGCGCAGCGTTTGCACCTCGGCCTCCATGTGCGCCAGCGCGGTCGGGGAGGCTGGCAAGTCGGCCGCGTTATTGGCAGCGGCATCCCGCTGCGTGCCAGCGGCGGCAGCGGCAGCGGGAGCGCGAGCCGCCGCCGCGACTGGCGTCGCCTTGACGAAGGCGAAGTAGTTATCGTGATCCACCACGGCCGTGCGTTCGGGCGCCGCCGCCGGCCATGCCGCATACAGCAGCACAGCCAGGACGGCCGCCCCGGCGCAGGCGTGAGGCAAGCCTGGTCCGGGGCGCATGCTTACAGCCCGAAGATGATGCCGGCGATGTTGTCGTAGATCGGGTAGACGCCGGACGCCGGCTGCAGCCAGCCGATCACGTCGAAGTGGTCATAGGTGCTGTAGTAGCCCAGGTAGTTCCAGGTGCCGCGCACCGAGCTGCCGTTGTAGTTGCGTACCGGCTGGCCGGCCGGCGCCTTCATGCTCACCGTGTTGACCACGCCGTCGTTGGCGAACCAGCTGCTGTCGATCAGCACGCGGCTCGGGTCGGTCTGCGTGTACGAGCCCATGCCGCGCTGCAGGATGGATGGCACCACCCATTCACCGGCCGTGTTCTTGGTGAAGAAGATCATGTCGTCACGCGCGTACTGGTAGCTGCTGCTCTGGAACGGCGCGATGATGCGGTCGGTGCCGTTGCAGCACCAGCTGCCTTGTTCCGTGGCGTCGCTGCCGATCGAGTAGTAGTAAACGTTGGGCGAGGTCCGCACCCAGCTATTGAGCTCGCGCGCACCATCCGGCCCCAGGTCCCACTGGGCCGAATCATGATTGGCCAGTTGCCAGAACGGCGCGCCCTGGGTGCGCGAGATGAAGTCGCTGATCGACTCGGCCGGTCCCTGCGCCAGGCCGAACTGCTCAAGGCGGAACTTGTAGACCGGGTTGGTGCTGCCGCCCAGTCCCGCCACCTGCACGATCTGGCCCGCCAGTTCGGACACCTTGGGCACGTAGTCCACGATCACGTCGCGCAGCGTGGTGCCGTTGTGCGGCGTGGAGATGGTGGTGGCGCTCTTGACCCAGCCCACCTTGCCGCCGGTGTACAGGTCGCCGCCGCCTTCATTGCCGTTGGGCGAGCCGTTCTCCATCAGCTGGATCAGCGTGCGCACCGTCTGGCCGCCCTGGCTGTGCGAGATCAGGTGGATCGGGTGATTGGCGTCCCATGCCGGATACAGGGCGACCGGGTAGTGGTTGGGATTGTTGTTCGGATCGGCGGCCCAGCATTTGCCGGCTGGCGTCTGGATCGCGCCGAAGGCGGCGTAGGCGGCCGTGTGTTTGGCGCCGTAGTCGGCGCAGCCGCCCTTGATCTGGTAGTACAGCTCGACCGCGCGGTCCCAGTTGGAACTGACCGGCCCCACGCCGGCCACGTAGACCTGGTGGTTGGCGCCACTCAGGTGGCCGGCGATGTCATTGGTGCCGCCCCAGTACAGGAAGCCCGTGCCTTGCAGTTCATCGGTGCCGAAGCCGAGGAAGCCGTGCACCATCACCACCGGGAAGTTGTTGGCGGCCTGCGCCTGCGGCATGGCCAGGCAGGCCGCCGCTATCGTCAGTTGCGCCACGTGGCCTGCTGCTTGCACTACGATCCTACGCATCATGTTGGTCTCCATTTTTTGGTTTGTGTTTCGGGTGAGCTGATTTCAACACGAATGCACCAGGCCTCCGGCGCGCACGGCCGTTCGCGGCAGGCCAACCGCATGGCCGTGCAAGCCACGCCGGGGCGCGCACCTGCTGCGCGTGGGGCGCGCATTGTGGGCATGTTACAACAGGCCCGCCGCCGCATAACCGACCAGCGGTAACAGGCGGCGCGCGATGGTGTGTAGCGCCACGCCGAAGGCTGCGGCAGATCAAAGGCAGTGCGCGCGAGCGGCCTAGCATGTTCTCATGGTAGCCGCGACGGCACCCCGTCCGGGGTGGGCGGCACCGTTGCGGGAGGGCTGGCCATGACCGTCTTTATCGATACCAGCGGGACGCCCGATATCGCGTTCGGCGACCTGTTCACGGCCACCGGCAGCGACAGCGGCCTGGGGGAAGTCAACGTCCCCACCGACAGCACCGTATTCCAGGTCACCTACATCGAAACGGCTGGCGCGCCGGCCACGGCGGACCGGATCAACCAGTTGGTCAATACGGACTTCGGCGTGCCGATCGTGATCAGCGCGCTCAACGACGGCACCGATCCCATCACCGGCATCAACCTCACGACGGTGGCCGGCGAAACGTATATCGACAGCAGCAGCGGCACTTCCATCATCCGCGTCGTGTACGACTCCAGCCAGTGCCTCGGTTCCGGCTTTTTCGCGTTCGATGTGAACGGCAAGCAGATCACCTTTCCCGGTCCTGTGATCCTGTACCACGAACTGTCGCACGCGCTGCGGGCCGCCACCGGCACCACCCAGACCAACGACGAGATTCCGGCCGAGACGGACGAGAATGTGCTGTGCAGCCAGGAGGGCCTGTGCCTGCGCGACGTGAACAACCATGGCGGCGGTTGCGGCGCCGGCGACACCTGCGGTGGCACCGTCAATGGCTGCTTCATCGTATCGGCCACCACCGGCTCGGCGGAGTCGGAGGAAGTGCAGCGTTTGCGGGCGCTGCGCGAGATGGTGGCCGGCACCACGCGGCTGGGTGCTACGCTGATCGACCGCATCTACGACGAGTACTACCAGTTCAGCCCCGCCATCGCGGGTCGGCTGGGACAGGACGCGCTGGCGCGCCAGGCGGTACTGCTGGTGGCCGTGCGCCCGCTGCTGGCCTGGTACACGCTGGCCGGCATCCTCGCTTTCGATGGCGAAGGGTTCGGCGCCGAGCAGGCCATGCGTGACCTGGAGCGGGTCTGTCCGCGTTACCTGGGCCGCACGTCCGTGGCCGGCGTGCTGGCCGGCCTGCGCGCCGGCCAGCCGCTGCCGGCCAGGATGCCGCCGCTGCTGCAATCGTTCGCGCAAGACGTGCGCAAGGCCGCCACGCTGCCGCATGCCGGCTGGGCCATCCTCGATCCGCTGGCGCGGGCCTGGGGCGCGGCAGGCGCGCGGCGCGACGTGCGGGCCGAGGTGGCGCAATGGCTGGCAGATGCGCCGCTCGACAAGCTGGCGCCGCCAGCCGACAGCGCGCTCGATGGCGAGCTGGCCGCGCTGGCCGGCCTGTTCGATTTCCGTCCCGGAGCGCGGCGCGTGCTGGGCGCGCGTCTGACCCAGGCCTGGCCGCAAGCCATCGGCGCGCTGGCGCGGCATGGTTTTATCTGAACCGAGGTGCATGATGACGATCCAACTGTTGAACATCCTGGGCGCCGAACTGCGGCACCGCAGCGCCGAGGCGCTGAGCGCGGCCGCCCCGTGCGACCGCGAACCGCGCCAGTTGCTGGTGGAAGTGGACAATCCCGGCGGCACGCCGCTGCACGTGTGGACCAGCCGGCGCGCCTACGAGTACGACCCCGCCAGCGGCGTGCTCACGCTGTACCTGACCGAGCGCACGCCGGCGCTGCCCGACACCATCAAGATGATTTCCGACCATCCGCGCACGCCCAGCCAGGTCGAGGTGCCCGCGCACAGCCGCGCCACGCTGGAACTGGGCGTGCCGGCCGTGATCCGGCGCCGGGTGCCGGCCAAGGGCCTGGGCCTGGCGTTCGTGGAGGAAGCCATCACGCGGATCGACAAGGTCGACCTGCACATCCAGTTCGCGGACGCGCCGTTCGACAAGCCGGCCGGCGCCACGCCCGAGGAACACCGCCAGCGCCTGCGCACGCAGGGCGAGCTTGCGCGGGCCACCATCAGTCCCACCGGAACGAAGGAGTAAGCATCATGGCATCGATCGACGACGTATTCCACCAACTCCAGGCGGTCAACACCAACCTGTCCACGCTGCACGCGGACGCCATCGCCGAGACCAACGCCACCAACCAGGTCAAGAGCAGCGTCGACACGGTCGATGCCGACGTCAAGGCCGGCTTCAACGCCACCGTCCACGGCCTGACCACCATCGCGCTGATCGACATCGAGGCGGTCAAGCTGCTGTTCCATCTCACCCAGCAGACCGACACGGTGATCTGCACGCTGGAGAATATCTCGCGCAACACCTGCGCCATGCTGACCCAGATGACCATTCAGACCCAGCTCCAACAGCGCATGGCCGACGACCTGGACGTGATCCGCGCGATGGAGGAGGCCGGGCAGCCGGCGGCCGCTCTGGAGCGCGCGCGGCTGGCTGCGTTGCAGGCCGAGGTCGAGCGCTGCTGTCCGCCGGAGCAGACGCCGCCGGCCTGTACCTACCAGCCATGCCCGAAAGTGGAGCGGGCCAAGATGCCGGATCTGCCCAAGGTCGGTGGCGACGGCAACCGTCCGCCCGGCATCAATTAGCCAACGCTAGCCAACACCAGCCAACCTGGCCGCCAGCCCGTGGGAGTCCGCGCGTGACCATCTTTCTCGACCTGGCGGGCCAGACGGCCACCGCCTTCAACAATTTCGATGTGGTGTCGGGCCAGAGCGGCGGCGTGGGCCTGCTCGACGTGGTGGGCGACGCCACCATGAAGCAGCTCACCTACGACGACGTGAGCGGCCAGTTGCCCACGGCGGACCGGCTCAGCGCACTGGCCAATACCGACTTCGGCGTGCCCATCATCGTCACGGCGCTCAACGGCGGCAACGATCCCTACAAGGGCAACGACATCACCGGCAACGCCCAGGCCTACACGGACCACAGCCCCGGCCACCTGGTGATCCGCATCGTCTATGACGTGAGCCAGTGCTGCGGCAAGGGCATCGTGGCGCGCAACAACAATGGCGACAACATCACCGTGCCCAATCCCGTGCTGCTGTACCACGAGATGGCGCACGTGTTCCTGGAGGTGAACCACCTGCCCGACGTGGAGTCCACCGTGATCGGCGACGAGAATGTGCTGCGCGCCCAGCTGGGCCAATGCCTGCGCAACGTGAACGACCACGAGGGCGGCTGTGGCGACGGCAGCGATTGCGGCGGCAGCGACGGCGGCCCCGATAGCGGTCCGCCGCCGGGCGGCTGCGCGGCCGGCACCACGAATGGTTGCTTCGTCGTCTCGGCCGCCACCGGATCGCCCCAGTCGGATGAAGTGCATGTGCTGCGCCAGCTGCGCGCGCGCGTGGCGGCGCGTTCCGTGCTGGCGGCGCGGCTGATCGACGCCGTGTACGCCGAATACGCCCAGTTCAGTCCCGCCATCGCTCACCGCATCGAGGGCGACGTGCTGGCGCGGCGGGCGGTGCTGCTGGCCGTGGTGCGGCCGCTGCTGGCGTGGTACGCGCTGGCCGGTACGCTGGCCTTCGATGGTCGCGGCGAGACAAGCAGGCGCGCCGCGCGCGCGCTGGCCGCCGCCTGCCCCCGTTACGTGGGCAGCGCGCTGCTGGTGGACGTGCTGGACAGCCTGACCTCCGGCCGCGCCTTGCCGGCCGCCGCATCGCCGCTGCTGCGCGGGCTGGGGCCGGAATTGCGCTCCGCGTCCGGGCTGCGCTGCGCGCGCTGGGCCGTGTTCGAGCCGTTGGTACGCGCGTGGCGCACCGCGGCCGGGAGGGCGCATGGCGCGCACGCGGCCAATGCCGCGAGCGCTGCGAACGCCGCAAACGCCGCAAACGCGGCAAACGCCGCAAACGCCGCGAATGGTGCGAACACCGTGAACATCGCGAATACTGGAGGCATTGCGAGCGCGGCTGATGTGGTGGAAGAAGTCGCCCAGTGGCTGGCGCAGGCGCCATTCGAGCTGGTGGCCGGTGTGGTGCCGCCGGCCGATGGCGCGCCGTCACCGTCCGGCATCGCCGATGAAGACTGGCTGGCGCTGGCCAGCCTGTATGGCTTCCAGCCAGCCGCGCTGCGAACGCTGGGTGCGCGGCTGGCGGCGGCTTGGCCGCAGGCGGGCGCGCTGCTGGCGCGTTGCGGCTACCTGTGACGCTGGCGGCGGCTCAGGCGTCCACTTCGGCGTTAGCCAGGAAGCCGGCGATCAAGTCATTGACGATAGCCGCATGGGTGATGGGCGCCATGTGCCCACCCTTGGTCTGTTCTGCTGCCGCGTTGGGCAGGGCGGCTGCCAGTTCGGCGGCCAGGCGGCGCGTGGACGCGGGGCTGGCGGCGCCGGACATCACCAGCGCCGGCATGGTCAGCGTCCGCATGTCGGCCAGCGTGGCCGGCTCGCCGAGCAAGGCCTCGAAATCCAGTTTGACCTTGGCGATCTGCGACGCGAAGCGCTGCTGCTGCGCGGCCGGCAGCGTATCGAACACGCCGTCCCGGTTCCAGTAATCGATGAACACGCGCGTGGCGTCATGCGCGCTGGCGGCGCGCGCGATGCGGTCCACCACCGCCACGATCTCGCGCCGCGCCGGGTCGGCCGCCGCCAGCAGGTGGAAGGCCACCGGCTCGAACACGGTCAGCGACAACACCCGTTGCGGCATCTGGCGCGCCAGCCGCAGGGCCGTGGCGCCGCCATACGAATGGCCCACCAGGTGGAACGGTTCGCCCGGTGCCAGCCGCGAGGCGATGGCGGCGTTGATGGCGTCCACCTCGTGGCCCAGCGTGTACGGCCCGTCCACGGCCGGGAACGGCGATTTGCCGTAACCGAGCAAGTCGACGGCGATGCAGCGGAAGCCCGCTTCCTGGCGCGCCATCAGGTCGGCCCACTGGGCGCGGGAACTCATGGAGCTGTGGAGCAGGACGAGGGCGGGCCGGGTGTCCGGCGGCAGGTTGGCGGTGATCATGACGGGCGGCTGCAAAAACAAAGCGGGCATTATACGCGCCCGTTCGCCATACCGAAATCGATATCAATTTTGAAATAAATGTCATTAGTACGATATTTACCTTTCTCCTACCATCTCTGAACAGTAACGGCCGATACAGGCCGGGGGGCGTGCCCGACGATCCCGTCGGCGGCGCCAAGAATGGTAAAAAAACCTCAAGGAGACTGGTATGAACTTCACCCGCAGAACCATCCTGGCCGCAGCCGTCCTCGCCGCCTGTGCCGCATCCCCGTTGACCGCGCTGGCCGCCAAGCCACTGGTGATCGGCTTTTCGCAGGTAGGCGCGGAGAGCGAATGGCGCACCGCCAATACCGTCTCGATCAAGGACGCCGCCAAGAAAGCCGGCGTGACGCTCAAGTTCGCGGACGCCCAGCAGAAGCAGGAAAACCAGGTCAAGGCGATCCGCTCGTTCATCGCGCAAAAGGTTGATGTGATCGCGTTCTCTCCGGTGGTGGAATCGGGCTGGGATACGGTGCTGCGCGAAGCCAAGGCCGCCAAGATCCCCGTCATCCTGACCGACCGCGCCGTCAGCGTGACGGACGATTCGCTGTACGTCACCTTCATCGGGTCCGACTTCGTGGAGGAAGGCCGGCGCGCCGGCAAGTGGCTGCTGGAGCATGCGAAGAACGCGGCGCCAGACGGCACCGTCAACATCGTCGAGTTGCAAGGCACGGTCGGTTCGGCGCCGGCCATCGACCGCAAGAAGGGCTTCGAGGAAGTCATCGCCGCCAATCCCAAGTTCAAGATCATCCGTTCGCAGACGGGCGACTTCACCCGCGCCAAGGGCAAGGAAGTGATGGAGGCGTTCCTGAAGGCGGAGGGCAAGAAGATCAACGTGCTGTATGCGCATAATGACGATATGGCCATCGGCGCCATCCAGGCGATCGAGGAAGCGGGCCTGAAGCCGGGCGTCGATATCACCATCGTCTCGATCGACGGCGTCAAGGGTGCGTTCGAGGCGATGATCGCCGGCAAGCTCAACGTCACCGTCGAATGCAGCCCCTTGCTGGGCCCACAGCTGATGCAGATCGCGGCCGACGTGGTGGCCGCCAAGCCGGTGCCCAAGCGCATCACCACGCAGGAGGGCGTGTTCCCGGCTGAAATCGCGGCGCGGGAATTCCCGAACCGTAAATACTGACGCGCCATGAGCTTGCCCCTCAGTGGCGCTGGCGCAGCTCCGGTGCTGGAGCTGCGCGGTATCTGCCAGTCCTTCCCCGGCGTGAAAGCCCTCAACAACGTCGCGCTGCGCCTGTACCCGGGCGAAGTGCATACGCTGATGGGGCAGAACGGGGCCGGCAAATCGACCCTGATCAAGGTGCTGACCGGCGTGTACACGCCCGACCAGGGCCAGATCCTGCTCGACGGCCGGCCGATACGCCCGGCCTCCACGCTGGACGCGCAGCACCTGGGCATCAGCACCGTGTACCAGGAAGTGAACCTGTGTCCCAACCTGTCGGTGGCCGAGAACATCTTCATCGGCCGCTATCCGCGCAAGTGGGGCGCGGTCGATTGGAGCGGCATGCGGCGGCAGGCGGCCGAACTGCTCAAGCGCCTGCAGATCGAGGTGGACGTGACGGCGCCGCTGGCGCGCTATCCGCTGGCGATCCAGCAGATGGTGGCGATCTCGCGCGCCATCAGCGTGTCGGCGCGCGTGCTGATCCTGGACGAACCCACCTCCAGCCTGGACGAATGCGAGGTCGAGCTGCTGTTCGCCGTGCTGCGCAAGCTGCGCGCGCAAGGCATGGCGATCCTGTTCGTCACCCACTTCCTGGACCAGACCTATGCCATTTCGGACCGCATCACCGTCATGCGCAACGGTGAGCGGGAAGGGGAGTACGCCTGTTCCGATCTGTCACGGCTGGCGCTGGTGAACAAGATGGTGGGCGCGCCTGCGGATGCCGGCGCCGACATGGCCGGTGGCGTCAACGCGGCCAATGCGGCCGATGCGGTCCATGCGGCCGATGCCGTCGCGCCCGCCCAGGCTGGCGGCGTGCCCTTCCTGCGCGCGCGTGGACTGGGCCGCAAGGGCGCGCTGGCACCGCTCGACATCGAACTGCGTCAGGGCGAAATGCTGGGCCTGTGCGGCCTGCTCGGCTCCGGCCGCACGGAGGCGGCGCGGCTGCTGTTTGGCGCCGACCGGGCCGACAGCGGCGCCATCGCCATCGACGGCAAGGCGCGCAATTTCCACTCGCCCCGCGACGCCATCGCCGCCGGGGTGGGCTTCTGCTCGGAAGACCGCAAGCATGAAGGGGCGATCCTCGACCTGAGCGTGCGCGAGAACATCGCGCTGGCCCTGCAGGCGCGCGCCGGACTGCTGCGCCCCATCCCCCTGCAACGCCAGCAGGCGCTGGCCAGGGAATACGTGCAGGCGCTGGGCGTGAAGACGGCCAGCATCGAAACGCCGATAGGCTTGCTCTCGGGCGGCAACCAGCAAAAGGTGTTGCTGGCGCGCTGGCTTGCCACGGCGCCCAGGATGTTGATCCTGGACGAACCCACGCGCGGCATCGATGTGCGCGCCAAGCAGGAGATCATGGACTACGTGGCCGCGCTGTGCCGCAAGGGCATGGCCATCCTGTTCATATCCTCCGAACTGCCGGAAGTGCTGCGCTACAGCGACCGCGTGCTGGTCATGCGCGACCGCAAGGCGTGCGGCGAATACCGGCGCGGCGCGCTGGACGAAACCTCGGTGCTGCAAGTGATCGCGGCGGGAGAACATTGTGCATAAAATATTGAATCCGCCAGCGGCCGATGCGCGCCTGCTGGCATCGCATGGCCCGCTTGCGGCCACGTCGGCCACCTCGGCCTCGTCGGCAACCCCGGCAACTTCGGCCCTGGCGTCGCTGGTGGCGCTGTTTGTGCGCCATCCGCTGGCGCGTCCGGCCGCCGCGCTGGCGCTGCTGTTGCTGCTCGACCTGCTGCTGGTGCCCGACTTCTTCCGGCTCACGCTGCGCGACGGCCACCTGTACGGCAGCGTGATCGACATCGTCAACCGCGCCGCGCCGCTGATGCTGGCGGCGCTGGGCATGACGCTGGTGATCGCCACGCGTGGCATCGATATCTCCGTGGGCGCCGTGGTCGCTATCAGCGGCACGGTGGCGGCCATGCTGATCGGCGGCACGCTGACAATCGACCATGGCGTGCCCCGTTACGTGAGCAATATGCCGATGGCATGGGCGCTGTGCCTGGCCATGGGCGCGGCCCTGCTGTGCGGCGCATGGAACGGCTTGCTGGTGGCCGGGCTGGGTCTGCAGCCCATCGTGGCCACGCTGATCCTGATGGTGGCCGGGCGCGGCCTGGCCCAGCTGCTCACGGACGGGCAGATCGTCACCGTCTACTACCAACCGTTCTTCTTCATCGGCGGCGGCTACCTGTTTGGCCTGCCGTTTGCGCTGTACCTGGTGGCGGCCGTGTTTATCGTCACGGCCATGTTGATGCGCAAGACGGCGCTGGGCCTGTTCATCGAGGCCGTCGGCATTAACCCGGTGGCGGCGCGGCTGGCCGGCGTGCGCACGGCCATGCTGGTGTTCTTCGCTTACCTGTTCTGCGCCGCCTGCGCCGGGCTGGCCGGCCTGATGATCTGTTCCAACATCAAGAGCGCGGACGCCAACAACGCCGGCATGCTGCTGGAGCTGGACGCCATCCTGGCCGTCACGCTGGGCGGCACCTCGCTGGCCGGCGGCAAATTCAGCCTGCTGGGCGGCGTGCTCGGCGCGCTCATTATCCAGACGCTGACCTACACCATCTACTCGCTGGGCTGGCCGCCCGAAGTGAACATGGTGCTCAAGTCGGTGGTGGTGTTCCTGGTCTGCCTGTCGCAATCGCCGGAGGCGGGAAGAATGTGGCGGCGCGTGTCGCCGCGCCGCGCGAACGGAGGTGCGGCATGAACAAGCTGACCATGCGCGGGCGGGCCTTGCTGGCGTCGCCGTACTTTACTTCCGTGGCCACGCTGCTGTTGCTGGTGCTGCTGCTGGGCGCCGGCGGCGCGGCGTATCCGGGCCTGCTGGCGCCGCAGGTGCTGCTGAACCTGTTGATTGACAACGCTTTCCTGTTGGTGATCGCGGTCGGCATGAGCTTCGTGATCCTGTCCGGCGGGATCGACTTGTCGGTCGGTTCCGTGCTGGCGCTGAGCACCATGGTGGCGGCCACGCTGCTGCACCAGTGGCACGTGCATCCGCTGCTGGTGATCGCGCTGGTGCTGGCGATGGGCGCGGGCCTGGGCGCGGCCATGGGCGCCTTGATCCACTACTTCCGGCTGCAGCCGTTCATCGTCACGCTGGCCGGCATGTTCCTGGCGCGCGGCCTGTGCTACCTGATCAGCATTAACTCGATCACCATCGACGATCCGCTGTTCGTGCTGATGTCGCGCGCCCAGCTTGGCGTCCCCGGCGGCTATATTTCGCCCGGCGTGGTGGTGGCCTTGCTGGTGCTGGCGCTGGCCATCTGGCTGGCCCATTTCACGGCGTTCGGCCGCACCGTGTACGCCATCGGCGGCAACGAGCAGTCGGCCCGGATGATGGGTTTGCCCGTGGCGCGCACCAAGGTGCTGATCTATGCGTGCAGCGGCGCGTGCGCGGCGCTGGCCGGGGTGCTGTTCGCGTTCTACATGCTGTCCGGTTACGGCCTGCACGCGCAGGGCACGGAGCTGGACGCGATCGCGGCCGTCGTCATCGGTGGCGCCCTGCTGACGGGCGGTTACGGCTACGTGGCCGGTGCGCTGTCCGGGGTGCTGGTGCTGGGCACGATCCAGACCCTGATCGCCTTCGACGGCACCCTCAGTTCCTGGTGGACCCGGATCGTGATCGGCGCGCTGCTGTTCCTGTTCTGCGTGGTGCAGCGCGTGCTGGCGATCGGCGCGGCGGGCAGGGCGGGGCGGCTGTCCTGAACAGGCGGACGGCTTTCCCCGCCACCTGTCTCGGGCGCGCAACGGCGGGCGGCGGCCCGCCCCCGGCCGCCCACCGGAAAAAAATTGGCGTTTGACAACCTTCGCTGCCTTGATGATACTCTCAGGATATAACGAGACTTGCGAGGCGGGCGATGGGACGATGGCGGCTGTTGGTGGCATGGATGCTGGTCGCCGCGGGCGCCGCTTGCCGTGCCGACAACGGTGTGGAACCGGGCGAGATCCGGATCGGCATGGCCAACGCCCTCAGCGGCCCGGCCGCCGGCCTGGGGCTGCAATTGCGGGCCGGCGCCCACGCCTATCTCGACAAGATCAACGCGGCCGGCGGCATCAATGGCCGGCGCGTCAACCTCGTCAGCATGGACGATGCTTACGATCCCCAGCAAACCGTGGCCGCCACCCGCGCCCTGCTGGACGTGCACAAGGTGTTCGCCTTGTTCGGCTACGTGGGCACGCCCACCTCCACCGCCGCCGTGCCACTGGCCGCCCAGCGCGGCGTGCCCTATCTGTTCCCGTTCTCCGGCGCCGAGTTCCTGCGCCATCCCGTGCAGCCGGTGGTGTTCAACCTGCGCGCCTCCTATTACGACGAAGCGGAAGCGCTGGTGGCCCACGCCACGGCCGGCCATGCGGACGCGCGCATCGCCTTGTTCCTGCAGGATGATGAATTCGGCGAGGCGGGCAAGGCCGGCGTGCTGCGCGCGCTGCAAAAGCGCAACCTGAAGCTGGCGCAGGAAGTGCGCTTCCAGCGTAACACCATCAACGTGAGCGGGGGCCTGGACAAGCTGCTGCGCCAGCCGCCGGACACGGTGATCTTCATCGGCACCTACCGTCCGCTGGCCATGCTGCTGCGGCGGGCCCGCTCGGCCGGGCTCAAGTCCCATTTCATGGCCGTGTCGTTCACCGGCACCAGCGAATTGATCAAGCATGCGGGCGTCGATGGCGAGGGCGTGATCCTGAGCCAGGTGATGCCGTCACCTTCCGACGCCACCGACCCGCTGGTGCGCCAGTACCAGGCCGACGTGGTGCCGGCCGCGCGCAACTACGGTTCACTGGAAGGCTATGCGGACGCGATGCTGCTGGTGGAGGCGCTGCGCCGCTGCGGCAACGCGCCCACCCGCGAACACTTGTTGAAGGCACTGGAGCAGTTGAAGATGACGCTGGGCGAGAACCCGGTTGCCTTCAGCGCGCATGAGCACCAGGGCTGGAACCGGGTCTACCTGACCCAGGTGCAGGACGGCGTTGCCGTCCCGCTGCGCGCGCACTAAGCAAACGGTTTCGTCGCCTGGCGGCGGGACGCTCAGTGGCGCGCCGTGTGCAACTGCTTGTGCAGCTTGCGCAGGAACAGCCAGACCCCGGCCATCACCAGCGGCACCATCAGGCCGGTCAGCAGTTCCGGATTGACGGGCAGGTTGGCCGCCTTGAGCGCCTTGCCCGCGTAGCCTACCAGTCCCAGCGAGTAATAGGAAATGGCCATCACGGACAAGCCTTCCACGGCTTGCTGCAGCCGCAGCTGCTGGGCCGAGCGGGTGTCCAGCGATTGCAGGATCTGGCGGTTCTGGCGTTCCTGTTCGATGCCGACCCGGGTGCGCAGCAGGTCGTTGCTGCGCGCGATACGGGTGGCCAGCGCTTCCTGGCGCCGCGCCACCGAAGTGCAGGTGTGCATGGCCGGCGCCAGCCGCCGGCCCATGAATTCCTCCAGCGTGGGCATGCCTTCGATACGCACTTCGCGCAGCTCCTGGATGCGGGCCTGCACCAGACTGAAATACGCCTGCGCGGCGGCGAAGCGGTAGCTGTTGTTGACCGACAGCTCTTCCACCCGCGCGGCCAGGCTGGTGATGCGGTGCAGCAGCTGTTGCTCCTCCTTGCTGTCGCGCGCCCCGGCCGAGGTGGACACGTCATGGTCGCTTTGCACCAGGGTCGCCGTCAGGCCCGCCAGTTCATTTTCCACCGCATTCAGGGCCGGCTGGGTCGCTTCCGCCTGGGGCAGGGCCAGCAGCGCCATCATGCGGTAGGTCTCGATTTCCAGCAGCTTGCCCACCAGGCGCCCGGCCTGCGATTCACGCAGCGTGCGGTCGCGCACCACGAAGCGCGAGAAACCGTCCGGCTGGATCAGGAAGTCGGTCCAGATCTCGCCGCCGTGCTCCACGCCACTGCCCACCAGGTTACCCTGGAACAGTTCGCGCATGGCCGCCACGTCGGCCGGCTGGTCGGCCTCGCTGTTGGTCAGCACCACGTGGGCCGCCACGATGATCTTGCCGTGCAGGCTGGCCAGCCATTCTTGCGGCACGTGGCGCAGCGGCGGCTGGCCGAACGCCTGGCGCCAGTCGGCCCCGGCCTGCGCCTGTTCGACGAAGGTGTAGGTGGCGAACTCCGTGTGGCATTCCCACTTGAGGCGGAAGCGGCCGAAGTCGTGGTAGAAGTAGCGCGCCTGCTGGTGCGGCACGGCCACGCCGAAATGGCGGCACAGCTCCTGCAGGATCGCGTGCTGGGCGGCGCGGTGGTTGGCGCCGGCCATCCCTTCCTGCGGCGCGTACAGCGCGAAATGGGTCAGCGTCTCCGGTGCGTCGAGCTTGAGGAAGGGGCGCGAGTGGATCTCGGCCGCGAGCGGCACGCGCAAGGCATGATTGAGTTTGGCGAAGTCGGTATGGTCGCGGTAAGCGTCGGACATGGGCGCACCAGAGTGGTTGGATGGATGATTGCGAAGCAGTATATCGGCCCACCCAAACGGGCACAACCGCGTGATGGCGGGACTGTCTATACAACGTTGCAAGCGAGCTTGCAAGCGAGGCCGCAAGCGGGATTACGGCGGTATGGCCAATCAGCGGGGCACGCTGACGGTCAGCTGGCGCGAGGCGTCCCAGGCACCGGCCGCCGTGTCGAGCCGGAACACGGTGAATGGCACCTGGCCCACGATGTCGCCGTGGCTGTCCCAGTCCACGTCCGCGTAGGCGCCGCTGTAGTTGACGTCCTGCCCCTGGCGCACCAGTGCCAGCGCGGCGCCGATGTCCTCCGGGCGCACCGTCTGGCCGGGCGCGTTCATCACGTCGCGCAGCGCGGCGCGCACCATGGGGCCGGTGGGACTGGCCGTGCGATTGAGCAGACCGGCCCGCTCGATGGCCAGCGCCATCGCCATCACGATGTCGTACACGGGCGCCGTGAAGTCCTGCGGCTCGGCGCCGTACTGGGCCAGGTAGCGGGTGCGGAAGCTCTGGTAGGACGGGGTGTCGTAGGCGCCGATGGTGGCGGCCGCGCCGATCGCGCCGCCGGCCACGCGGGCCGGATCGGCCAGGTTGTCGAGGAAGGTCTGGTTGCCGGCGGCCGTGCCAGGCAGCAGCCATAGCGCGGGGTTCTGGTAGGGCAGCGCTTCATTGAGCACATTGGCGGAAATGTCGGCCGCCAGGATGCCGTTCAGGATCACGTCGGGCTGGGCGTCGTACACCTGTTTGAGATAGCTGTCGAAGCCGTTCTTCTGGCCGAACGGGATGGTGACGGTGCGCACCACCTGGCCGCCCAGCGCCTGGAAGGCGGGCGAGAACAGGCTGGCCAGGCCGGCGCCAAAGGCGTCGCCGGCGTTCACCAGCACCACGGCGCGGCGTTTGCCGGCGTCGTAGGCCAGGCGCGCCAGCACGGGCGTGGCGTCCACGTCGGATACGCCGATGCGGAAGATCAGGTCGTCGTCGGCGATGGTGGTCAGGGTGGGCGAGGAACTGGACTCCGTCAGGATCGGCACGCCCTTGAGCTTCGCTTGCGGCAGCAGGTTGAGCACGCGGGTGGAGGTGGACACGTTGAGGATGGTCACGCCCGCGTCCAGCAGTTGCTGGCCCATGGCCTGCGCTTCGGCGTTGTCGCGCGCCACCAGCGCGATCGCGTTCAAACGCTTGCCCAGCACGCCGCCGGCATCGTTGATCTGCCTGGCTGCCAGCAGGAAGGCGTCGCGGGTGGAGGTGCGCCAGCCGACGGAGCCGATGTTGATGGCGGCCGGATCGACCATGGCCAGGATGGGGTTGGCGGGCAGCGCCGTGGTGGCGTCGCCCGTGCCGCCGCCGCAGGCCGTCAATGCCGGCATGGCCAGCATGGCCAGCAGCGACCGGCAGGCCGCGCGCCGGCCGGGCGAGGGGGCCGAGCGGATGGGATGGCCAGTCTCGCCGGCCACGCCGGTGTCCGCGGCCGCGCCGGTGTTGGTGTCGGCGCGCCGCGTGGCGCGCTCAGAAGCGGTATGCATACTGGACTCCGAAGCGCCGTCCGGCGGACGGGTAATCGATGCCGCCCACGCCGGGATCGACATAGCGGCTGTTCCACAGGTCGCGCAATTGCAGCCGCAGTTGCGCGTGCTGGTCGAAACTCCAGCGCGCCGTCAGCGTGCTGTCCACGTAGCCGGACAACTGGTAATCCTGGTTGGCCAGCAGCACGTTGGCGGTGGCGGCCGGGCGCGCGCCCACGTAGCGGTTGTCCAGGCTGACGAGCAGGCGCTGGTCGAGCAGGCTGACGCTGGCGCCGAAATTGGCGCTGTTGGCGGGGAACAGTTCGCCGCCGGGGCGCTGGGCCAGCGGCGCCAGCGTGTAGCGGTTCAGGCTGCGCCGGGTGTTGGCGCGGCTGAGGTTGGCGTAGCCGCTGACGCCTTCGTGCTGGAAGCGCAGCTCCAGCTCCACGCCGTTGACGTTGCTGTCGCTGCTGTTGCGGGCCACCAGGTTGAAGAACGCCTGTTCCAGCGTGACCAGGTCGCGCACCTGGGTGTGGTAGGCCGTCAGCGTGCCATTCCAGTGCGGCGCGGCCGGCGTGCTCAGTTGCGCCTCCACCGTGCGCGCCTGTTGTGGTGCCAGCGCCGGATTGCCGGTAATGTCGCCCGGCTGCACCGGGCTGCGGTACAGCAGCTGGGCCGAGGGGGCCTGGAACGCCGTGCCGCCCAGCAGCTTGACGCCCCAGTCGCGCACGCTGCCCACCACGCCGGCCCGCAGCGAAGTCTGGGTGCCATACACGGAATGGTGGTCGGCCCGCGCGCCGGCGATGGCTTGCCACGCGGCGGCCAGCGGGAATTGCCATTGCAGGTACAGGCCCGTGTTGCGCAGGGTGCGCTGGCCTGGTTCGCTGAGCT
Organism: Burkholderiaceae bacterium; assembly: GCA_035254005.1. GTDB lineage: Bacteria > Pseudomonadota > Gammaproteobacteria > Burkholderiales > Burkholderiaceae_D > Rugamonas. The sequence goes on from DATFBD010000079.1 coordinate 21,288, forward strand.
GGAACAGGCTGGCATCGGTGTTTGCGTTGGCCATGCTGTAGCGCTGGAACGATTCCAGCGTCTCGCGGTCGCGCAGCACGTCCGCGCCCAGCAGCACGCTGCTGTTCTCGCCCGGCTGCCACAGCCACTCGGCGCTGGCGTCCAGCGCGTGGTAGCCGACATCGCGCAGCAGGTAGTAGTCGCTGGCGCCGGTGCGGACCCGGTCGGCGTCGCCCGGTTCGCCCTGGCCGTAGCTGGCGCTGGCGCGCAGCGTGTTGCGCGCGTCGAGCCGGCCGGTGTAGTTCAGGCGCACAAAGCCCTGCTGCAATTGCACGTGGCTCGGTGGGCGCAGCAGGGGATTGAGGCTGGCGTACACGTTGTCGCTGTCCTGGCGCTGCCAGTACAGGCTGGCGCCCAGTTCGTCGCGCTCCCCTTGCCAGCCGCCGCGCAGGTAGAGCGTGCGCGGTGCGCTGTCGTCGTCCGGGCTGGTGGCCACGGCCGCGTAGCGCAGGTAGTCGGGCGAGATGCGGGGCAGGGTCTGGCCGCCCCGCTCCAGCCGGGCGCCCTGCACGCCCCAGGCGCCCCACCACGGCCCGCGCTGCGCCTCGCCGCTGCCGCTGGCGATGGTGACGTTGCGGCCATCCTTGTCCCATTCGTGGCTCAGGCCGAGGCGCTGCTCGCTGCCCGCGCGGCGCGTGATCACGTTGACGGCGCCCAGCAGCGCATCGGCCCCGTACAACACGGACACCGGACCGCGCACGATCTCGATGCGCTCGATCATGCTGACCGGGATGAACTCCAGCCCCGTCCACTGCTGCTGGTTGCTGCGGAACGCGATCGGCTGGCCATCGAGCAGGATCTTGATGCCCCGGCTGGCTGCCTGGGCGCCGGCGTTGATGCCGCGCACGCCGAAGTTGTGGTTCAGGCCATCGTCGCTTTCGACCAGGCCGGCCACGTGGGACAACGCCTCGGCCACGCTCTGGTAGCCGTAGCGCGCCAGGTCGTCGGCCGTGACCAGCGTGACGACGGCGGGGGCGGCGTACAGCGGGGTGGCGGTCTTGGTGGCCGTCTGCACCTTGACGTCGCGCAGCTGGTCCAGGCTCAGTTCGAACACGGTGTCCTCCTGGCTGGCCGCGCAGTGCCGGGCCGCGCCCATGGCCAATACCAGCCACAGTGCGGCCAGCCCGGCGGCCGGGCGCCATGGGCAGGACCGGCCGGATGGGCGCGCGGCACGCGGACGGCGTTGGCCGCGCAGGCCGGGCAGTCCGTGCGGGAAGGGCGGGCAAGGTGGGTGGGACATGGCCAGGGTGGCTTCCTCTTCATGGTCGGCGGGGATCTCCCCTGCAGGCCAGTATTCCTGAATTCGGACGGCGCCACAAGCGCCATGGCGTGGGGCGGCAGTGCGCGCCCCGGCGCACCGCCCGCATCCCTGTGGCGGCGCGGGCAATTGTGAAATGGAGGCTCGGAAAGTGTGAGAAATTCGCAACGGCGCCGGCGCCGGACCGGGTGGCCCGATGCTGGCCGCCGCATCACGCGCGGGCCAAAAAATGCCATGCGCGGCGCAGCCATTGCGATAGAATCGTTTTGATATATTGCAATTTGGTGCGAGCAATCTGGTGCGTCCGGCGCCGCGGCCTGGCCAGCTGGCAGGATGGGCGCAAAAGGGGCGGGGACGATGAAACGAGGTGGCCTGTGGTGGCGATGGTTCGGCGGCTTTGGCTGGGGTGCCTGCCTGCTGTCGTGGCTGTCCCTGTTGCCGTGCGCGCTGGCCGCTGACGTCGCGGCCCTGCCGGAACAGCAGGTCAAGGCCGCCTACATCCTCAACTTCGCCCGCTACGCCAGCTGGCCGGCCGCCACCCTGGCCGATCCGCGCGCGCCGCTGGTGGTGTGCATGATCGGGCAGGACGCCGGCGAGATCGCGCGGCGCCTGCAAAGCCGCGCCGCCGGCAGCCATCCGCTGGAACTGCGCACCATCACCCGCGACGAGGAGGGCGACGCCTGCCACGCGCTCTACATCGGCGCCTCGGAAAAGGCGCGCCAGGGCGCGCTGTTGGCGCGGCTGCGCGACCAGGCCATCCTGACCATCGGCGACTCCACCTCGTTCCTGGCCGACGGCGGCATGATCAACCTGCTGCTGGTCGATGGCACCATCCGTTTCGAAGTGAACCTGGCGGCCGCCAAGCGTTCCGGCATGAGCCTCAATCCGCGCGTGCTGGCGCTGGCCGAACGGGTGCTGGGCGGAGCGCCCAAATGACGGCGTGGCGCGCGTTGCTGCGCGACCTGGCGCTGCCGCGCAAGCTGCTGCTGATGTCGGTGCTGACGACGCTGGTGGCCATGCTGGTGGCGCTGCTGGCGCTGGTGAGCTACGACTTGCTGGTGGTGCGTCCGCGCCTGGTGCTGGACCTGGCCAGCCGCATGGACCTGGTGTCGCTCAACCTCGACGTGGACCTGAACTTCGGCGACCGTGCGGCGGCCGAACGCACGCTGGCGGCCCTGCGCGGCACGCGCGACATCGACAGCGCCTGCCTGTTCGACGCGCGCCAGCGTGTATTCGCGCGTTATGCGCGGGCCGGCACGCCGCTGTGCGACTGGCCGGGCGAACAGCTGGCCGGCGGCCACCGCTTCCATGGCGACTTGCTGACCATGCAGGCACCGGTGCGTTTCGAGCACGAGGTGGTGGGCTACCTGCAGGTGGAATACGCGCTGCCGCCGCTGGCCGAGCGTTTGCGCCAGTACGGGCTGGTGCTGGCCGTGGTGCTGATGACGCTGGTGGTGGGCGGGGTGCTGTATGCGCTCACGCTGCGCCGCCTGGTCACCCAGCCCGTGCTGGCGCTGTCGCGCGTGGCCGACCGCGTCACGCGCGAACAGCGCTACGACTTGCGGGCGCCGGTCCAGGCGCACGACGAGATGGGCCGGCTGGCCGAGGCGTTCAATACCATGCTGGCCACCATCTCGGCGCGCGAGCACGCGCTGCGGGTGAGCCAGTCGCTGCTCAACAACATCATCGACAAGTCCTCGGCCGTCATCTACATCAAGGACCGCGACGGGCGCTACCTGATGGTCAACCAGCGCTTTCGCGATATCCTGCCGGCCGGCGCGCCCGATCCCGTGGGCCACATGGACGCCGACCTGTTCGCGCCCGAGGTGGTGCGCGTGATCCGCGAGGCCGACCACGGCGTGCTGGTCTCGGGCCAGTCCTACACCTACGAGGAGGAGGTGCCCGACGCCAGCGGCACGGCGCGCACCTACATCTCGGAGAAGTTCCCGCTGATCGACGCGGACGGCAACGCCTGGGCCGTGGGCGGCGTATCGACCGACATCAGCGAGCGCAAGAAGGGCGAACTGGAACTGATGCATTACCGCGACCGGCTGGAGGAATTGGTGCAGCTGCGCACGGCCCAGATGCGGGAAGTGAACCGCGAACTGGCCGATTCACTGGCCACGCTGCAGCGGGCCCAGGATGAACTGGTGCGCAGCGAGAAGCTGGCCGCGCTGGGCGCGCTGGTGGCCGGCGTGGCGCACGAACTCAATACGCCGATCGGCAACAGCCTGCTGGCCGTCAGCACCCTGATCGACCAGACCCGCATCTTCGCCAGGAAGGTCGATGAAGGCATCAAGCGCTCCACGCTGCAGCATTTCATCGACGACGTCCATGGCGGTGGCGAGATCGTGCTGCGCAACCTGCACCGGGCCGTGGACCTGGTGGCCAGCTTCAAGCAGGTGGCGGTGGACCGCACCACCTCGCAATGCCGGCCGTTCCAGCTCGATGAGCTGACGGCCGAGATCCTGCTGGTGCTGGTCCCCACGGTCAAGAAGACGGGCATCAAGGTGCGCCAGGAGATACCGCCGGGGATCGCCATGAACAGCTATCCGGGGCCGTTCGGCCAGGTGCTCATCAACCTGATCAACAATGCGCTGACGCATGCGTTCGAAGGCCGCACGGACGGCGAGATCGTCGTCAGCGCCCGGCCGCTGGCGCCCGATTCGGTCGAAGTGACGGTGCGCGACAACGGCAGCGGCATCGCGCCCGAGCACATGGGCCGCATCTACGATCCGTTCTTCACCACCAAGCTGGGCAAGGGTGGTTCCGGGCTGGGACTGAACATCGTGTACAACATCGTGTATGGCTTGCTGCGCGGGCGCATCGAGGTGGACAGCACGCTGGGCCAGGGCACGCGCTTCGTGCTGACCCTGCCGCTCAATAGCTGAGCCTCAGCCGCTGATGCGGTTGGCGCACGGCGCGCCGCGCAGGTAGCAATCGAGGTTGTGCCAGGTGGTGGCGGCGATCTCGCGCATGGCCTCGACCGTGAAAAAGCCCTGGTGGCCCGTCACCAGCACGTTGGGGAAGGTCAGCAGCAGCTGGAACACGTCATCATCGAGGATGTCGCCCGAGCGGTCGCGGAAGAACAAGGCGCTTTCCTGCTCATACACGTCGATGGCCAGCGCCCCCAGGTGGCGCGACTTGAGCGCCTCGATCACGGCCGACGTTTCGATCAGGCCGCCGCGCGAGGTGTTGACCAGCATGGCGCCCGGCTTCATGCGCGCCAGGCTGGCGTGGTTGATCATGTGGCGCGTGCTGTCGAGCAGCGGGCAATGCAGCGTGACGATGTCGGACGCGGCCAGCAGGGCCGGCAGCGCCACTACCTTGCCCAGCGCGGCGAACTGGGGATCGGGCGCCGGATCGTGGCCCAGTACGCGGCAACCGAGGCCGTGGAAGATGCGGGCCGTGGCCAGGCCGATCTGGCCCAGGCCGACGATGCCCACGGTCTTGCCGTGCAGGGTCACGCCCAGCAGGCCGTCGAGCGCGAAGTTGCCCTCGCGGACCCGGTTGTAGGCGCGGTGGGTGTGGCGGTTCAGCGTCTGCACCAGCGCCAGCGTGTGCTCGGCCACGGCCTCGGGTGCGTAGGCCGGCACCCGGGCCGCGAACATGCCCAGCCGTTCGGCCGCGTGCACATCGAGGTTGTTGAACCCGGCGCAGCGCAGCAGCACGGCGCGCACGCCCAGCCCGTGCAAGGCTTCCAGCACGGGCGCATCGAGGACATCGTTGACGAACACGCATACGGCCTGGCAGCCCTGGGCCAGCGGCACCGTGTCGGCCGCCAGCGCCACGTCGAAATAGCGCAGCGTGACATTGGCGTGCGCCGCGTGGTGGGCCAGCGCTTCATCCAGGAAGCGGCGGTCGTAGGGCTGGCTGCTGTAGACGGCGATCTGCATGGCGTGGTTCAGCGGGCCGCTCACTCGTCGGGGATCCCGGCCAGCAGGTCGGTCACGCCGAACGCGATGCCGGCCTGCGACAGCATGGTGGTGACCTGGCCCCGGTGGTGGGTCTGGTGATTGAAGAAGTGCAGCACCAGGCTGGACATGCGCTTGCGCGCCACCACGCCCTTGGTGTTGGTGTATTCGAGCACGTGGGCCAGGTGTTCCTCGCGCACTTCGCGCACCCAGGCGTTGATGATGGCGTCGAGCTCCATGCGGTGCGGATGCCAGTGGCCCAGCTCATAGAACTGCATCTGCGACAGGGCCGTGGGCGCGGGCATGTCGCGCATGGGCGCCAGCGCCGCGAAGTTGGCCGGATGGTGGGAAAAGCGCTGCAGCCACAGGGTGTCGCCCACCACCAGGTGATTCAGGGTGCCGAGGATGGAGCCGAAAAAGGCGCGCCGGTCGGCCAGCAGTTCTTCTTCCGGCAACTGGGCCGCCGCTTCGTACATGCGTTGGTTCATGGCCGCGTTGTAGTCGGCCAGCAGGGTCAGGTTTTCGCTCAAGCTCATGCGGTGCTCCAGGTTAGGCGGTGTGGATGAGGAATTGTCCCGCCTTCAGCGCGAAATTGCAAATTCAGCTACAGTGAAGGCTGTCGCGCGCCGCCGGTGTGGCGGCCGCGAACATATCGGGAAGGTGAAAGTTCAGGGGAGCGCCATGAGCGAATTACTGGCAGTGGCAGGCATAGTGGGTTTGGGCGCCAGCATAGTCGTCAATCTGGTGCTGATCGCCTGTTTGCGCAAGGCGGACGAAGCGCGCGACTAAGAACCGGGGTCAGGTCGTGCCATCACGCAATTGCGTGGCGGCATGACCTGACCCCGGTTTTTGACATCAGTACAGTTTGACGGGCGGCACCAGCTTGGCGCGCAGCCAGTCCACCAGCGTGTGGACGGCCATGCGCGCCATGCCGTGCAGGGCCAGCAGGTGTTTCTGGTACATCAGCCGGTACAGCAGCCGGGCCGTGGCGCCGCTGACCTGGATGCGGCGTCCCGTCACGGCGCCCGACAGCACGCCGACGGCGGCCAGCGGGCCGAGCGAGACCAGCGAGCCGTAGTCGCGGTAGCGGAAGTCCGTGCCGCCGGACGCGCCGCGCCGGGCCAGCAGGTCGGCCAGGAACATGGCCTGCTGGTGCGCCACCTGCGCCCGCGGCGGCACCGCGCCCTTGACGGGGCAGGTGTAGCTGGCGCAGTCGCCCAGCGCGTAGATGGCCGCGTCGCCGGGCGCGCGCAAGGTGGCGTCCACCACGATCTGGTTGATGCGGTTCACGGCCAGGCCCAGCGTGCCGCACAGGGCCGGGCCTTCCACGCCGGCCGCCCACAACGTCAGGTCGGCGCGGTGTGCGTGGCCGGCCGCGTCATGCACGGCATGGGGCGAGACGCTGGCCACGGCCGTTTCCGTCAGCACGTCGATACCGAGCGAAGTCAGATGACGCGCGGCCCGCACCGACTGGCGCGGATGCAGGTGCGGCAGCAGGAACTTGCCGCGCTCGATCACGCTGATGCGCACATCCTGCAACGGGTCCAGCGCGTGCACCTTGTACTGGGCCAGCGCGCGGGCGCTGTGGCTCAATTCCGCCGCCAGCTCGACGCCGGTGGCGCCGCCGCCCACGATCACCACGTGGACCTGGCCGTGCGCGGTGTCACCACGGGCCTTGCGTTCGCCGGCCTGGATGCAGGCGGCCACGAAGCGCTTGCGGAACGCCTCGGCCTGATTGACGTTTTCCAGTGTGAGCACATGCTCGGCCGCGCCGGGCACGTTGAAGAAATTGGTGACCGAACCGAGGGCCAGCACCAGCTTGTCGTAGGGCAGGCGGCGGCGCGGCTGCACTTCCAGCCCGTCGCTGCAACGGGGCGCCAGTTCGATGCTGCGGCCGGCGCGGTCCACCGCCATCACTTCGCCTTGCACGAAGTCGAAATGGTGGGCCGCCGCCTGGGCCGCGAATTCCACCTGCGTCACCTGCGGGTCGCATTTGCCCGAGGCGACCGTGTGCAGCAAAGGCTTCCAGAAATGGCCCGGTGCGCGGTCGATCAGCAGCACGCGTGCGCGTCCGCTTTTGCCCAGGGTGTCGCCCAGGCGCGTGGCCAGTTCCAGTCCGCCGGCGCCGCCTCCTACGATAACGATGGTCTCCATGCTGTCGTCTCCCAAGTGGTTGAAGAAAAGGTGTGACCGCGTCGCTGGTGCTGCGCCTGCCGGCGGCAGGCGTCCGGCGCCCGCCGTCCGTGCTACGTAACGTTATGCTGCCAGGCTGTCCGCTTCCTGCGGATTGGCTGTGAACGGGCTGGTTCGCAATTCACGCAGCGCGTCGAAGGTGATGAACTGCTGCGGGCGTACTACATCGGCGCCGTACGGTGCCACCGATACTGTCCACAGGCCGCTTTGTTGCGCCGCCTTCAGGGCCGGCGCCACCGTGTCGATGGCGATGGCCGCTTGCGCCTCGATCCCCATCGCGTGCAGCGCGTGGCCGAAGGGGCCGGGGCCGGCCTGGTCGTCGAAGCTGACGCCGCCGGCCACTACCGCGAACAGGCTGTTGACGTCGGCGCCGAAGCAGCGTTCGAGCAGGGCGGCGGCCACCGGCGAGGGCAGGTCCGACAGCACGGCCAGCTTGCAGCCGGCCGCCAGCGCGTCCTCGATCAGGGCCTGCGCGGCCGGCGAGGCCTTGGGCGGATTGGCCGCCACGGCCAGCTGGAATTGACGGTGCTTCGCGGCATGCAGCGCGGCCACGGCGGCCTTGTCGCGCAGACCCGCACCGGCCACGGCGGCCACGGCGGCCGTGATGGCGTTGGCGTAGCCATGGGTGGCGGCGGCAGCGCGCAGGGCCGGCAAGGTCCAGCGCAGCGACAGTTCCGCCTCCGCGAAGGCGGCATTGCAGGCTGTAAGGTGCAGGGCTTCGGTGTCGAACAGCACACCGTCCAGGCCGAGGAAGATGACGTCGATGCTCATGTCGCGCTTTCTGGTTAGGTCGCAGTAGTAGGGTAACGTTTGAAGAGTAACGTTAGATGAGTGTCAATATAGGCGTAGAATGAACAAAAGAAAAATTAAAGATTTTCGATAATTGATAAGGAAAAGCTTATGCATCACGCCAGTTTTCGCCAATTGGAGGCACTCACCCTTGTGGCGCGGCACGAAAGCGTGTCGCGTGCGGCGGACGCGCTGCACGTGACGCAGCCCGCCATTTCGTTGCAAATCCGCACGTTGGAGGAGATCACGGGCATCGCGCTGACGCGCAAGGTGGGCCGCAACATCCAGTTGACGGCGGCCGGCGAGGTGATGCTGGAGTTCTCGGAACGCATCCTGCGGCTGTGGGAGCAGGCCGCCGACGAGCTGGCGGCGCTGCGCGGCGTGACCAGCGGTACCCTGCGTATCGGCGCCGTGACGACGGCCGAGCACTTGCTGCCGCCGCTGCTGGTGCCGTTCACGATGGAGCGCCCGGACGTGCGCCTGAAGCTGCAGGTGGGTAACCGCGCCGAGATCGTCAACATGCTGGCGCGGCATGAGATCGACCTGGCCATCATGGGCACGCCGCCGCGCGAGCTGCGCACCAACGCGGCCCGCTTCGCGCGCCACCCGATGGCGTTCGTGGCCAGCCCGTCGCACAAGCTGATGAAGAAAAAGAAGCTCACGCTGGACGATGTGATGGCGGCCAACCTGCTGGTGCGCGAGCGCGGCTCGGGTACCCGCACGGCCATCGAGCGGCTGTTCCGCGAGGCCGGGCATCCGCTCAACTTCGGCTCCGAAGTGTCGAGCAACGAGGCAATCAAGCGCATGGTCTCGGCCGGGCTGGGCATCGGCTTCTTGTCGGTGCACGCGTGCGGGCTGGAATTCGAGGCCGGCCTGCTGGCCATCCTGCCGATGCAGGAGCATCCGGTGGAGGCGGACTGGCATGTGATGCACTTGACGGACCAGCCGATCCCGAAGGTGGCGGCGGCGTTCCAGGACTACGTGATCGAGCACGGGCAGGAATTGGTGCGGCGTGAGCTGGAAGGACTCTACAAGCAGCTGGGCCGGCGGCGCAAGCCGCGCGCGGCCGGCGTGGTGGCGGCGGATGACTAGGACTGACCGGGCAGCCAGCCGGTACGGCTAATGCCTGCAGGGATGGCTCAGGACAGCCTGGGCAGCGAGCTGTGGCGCACGGCGTCACAGGCCGCGAGCAAGGCCGCGGCATCCTGCACGTGCAACGCGCGCAGGTAGCCGCGCACGTATGGCAGCGCGGCCAGTGATGTGGCTTGCGATGGGGTGTGTGCTGCGGCGCTATCTTGCTTGCATTGCTGCAGCAAGCGGTCTGCCACCACCAGGTCGTTGTCGCGCCCCAGTTCGTCCTGCAGCGACGACAGCTGTTCCAGGTAGCGCCGCGTGGCGCCTTCCCGCAGCAGCGGTGCGAAAAATTCCACGCCATAGCGGCAGCGCTTGCCGGCGATGCGCAGCCGGTGCACGGCGCGCGCGGCTGCAGCGCGCGCGTCGTTGGCATGGCCATTGCCGCTGGCTTTCCCGTTCGTGGTGGACGGGGCGCCGCTCGTGGCGGGCATGCTGGCAC
>DATFBD010000080.1:0-60173 GCA_035254005.1 Burkholderiaceae bacterium
GCCTCAAGGTTGCGGCTCGTGTGGGCGACCAGATGAATGTAAAACGCGTCTTGCCCGCGCTCAATGATGATGCGATTCTGCCCTGCCAGCAGCTGACGATAAGTCGTCAGATTCAGGTCTTCCAGCTCAGGAATAAACGTACCCTTGGTATCCCATTCCTGGAGAGATTTGACTTCATCAAGAATCGCTCGCACGATTTTCTGCGCATAAGCAGGGGATTCGCTTTGTTTCAAATACGATTGAATCTCTTGTAAATCGTTCAGTGCGTATCGCGTCCAAATGATTTTCATTTGATTGCGGAACGTTCATCGTCGTCTTCGGCATTCAGAAGGGCGACAACGTCCTCATGATCGATGATATTTCCTTCCTCGACCTGCTTTCTGCCAAGAGCCAGGATACGAAGCATCGCAATTTGATCTTGCGTTTTCTGATAGCTGACGGGGTCTTGGACAATTGCCTGAACTCGGCCATTCACAGTAATCGCCACGGGGTCGCGCGTCTCCAGCACTTGCTTGACCACGTCGCTGGTGTTTGTCTTCAAATAGCTAATTGGTTGAATGTTGGAAAAATTCATGCCGTACCTCTCGGGTTGATGGTCCCATCGTAGCACGGCATGACTAAATTAGGTGCTAAATTCAGTATCTCTGTCTTGCGATCGCGATGAAATCAATACGCCACGCTGAACCGCCGGCGCGTATGGGCCGGGCGCTCCAGCTCATCGATCATCGCCACCGCATAATCGGCCACGGAAATCTTGCTCTCGCCCTGTGCATCGGTCAGCAGCTGGTCGCCGCCCAGGCGGAATTTGCCGGTGCGCGGGCCGGGCGCGATCATGGCGGCCGGGCTCAGCAGGGTCCAGTCCAGCGTGCTTTCCTGGCGCAATTTCTCCAGCGTGTCGCGCGCGCCCAGCGCCGAGTCCTTCCATTGGGCGGGGAAGTCGGGGCTGTCCACCACCTGCACGCCGGGCGCCACTTCCAGGCTGCCGGCGCCGCCCACCATCAGCAGGCGCGGCACGCCCGCCTGTTTGGTGGCCGCCAGGATGGCGTCCACGCCACGGTTGTAATAGGCGCGCACGCCTTCCTGCGCGTGGCCGCTGAAGGCGCTGATCACGGCGTCGTGGCCGGCCAGTTGGGTGGCCAGGCGGGCCGAATCGAGCACATCGGTGGCTTGCGCTGTCAGGCCGGCGGCGGGCGCCAGGCGCTCCGGACGGCCGACCAGTGCCGTGACCTGGTGGCCGCGCGCGAGCGCTTCAGCCAGCAAACCAGAACCGATAAAGCCACTTGCACCGATCAATGCGATTTTCATGTGAAACTCCTGCTTGGTTGAAAGTGGATTAAGTATGCGGCCTTTACGATGGGGCGATAAGACGGCAAAATCCACAATCACTATGAAGCAGTTCTTAACAATCGACCGTTTGAAACGGATGGCCGTGTTCGCCCGCGTGGTGGAAGCCGGTTCCATGAGCGCGGCCGCACGCGAGCTGGCGATGACCACGTCGGCGGTGAGCCAGCAGATCCGCCAGCTGGAAGCGGAGATCGGCCTTGCCCTGCTGCACCGTTCCACGCGGCGCCTCAGTACCACGGAAGCGGGGCAGGCGTACTACGAGGATTGCGCCACCATGCTGCTGGCGGCCCATACCGCCGAGCAGCGCCTGTCCGACCTGCGCGATGAGCCGCGCGGCGAATTGCGGATCGCCTTTCCGGTCGGCTTCAGCGGCCACCTGGCGGCGGCGCTGGCGCCGCTGCTGCGCGCCCAGCCCCGGCTGGCGCTGCGGCTGTTCGCCGAGGACCGGCGCATCGACCTGATCGCCGAGCGCATCGACCTGGCGATCCGCATCGGCACCTTGAGCGATTCCAGCCTGGTGGCGCGCCGCCTGGCCGAATGGCCCCATTTGCTGGTGGCGTCCTGCGGTTTCGCGCATGCGCACGGGCTGCCGCAGACGCCCGAGGAGCTGGCGCACTATCCCGTGATGAACCTGAACGTGATGAACCAGACGGAATTCATCGAGCTGTCGCGCGCCGGCGAGACGCGGCGGGTGCGGGTCCAGGGTGCCGTGGCCGGCAACAGTTTCGTCGCGCTGCGCGAGATGATGTTGCGGGACATGGGCATCATGCGCATGCCGGGGCCAGATGCCATGCCGCTGCTGGCATCCGGGCAGGCGGTGCAAGTGTTGCCGGCATGGTCGATGGCGGCCATGGGGGTGTACGCCCTGACCGTGCAGCGCGAGGCGCAGCCGGCCAAGGTAAGGCTGGCGATCGCCGCCATCCGGGATTATCTCGGGCCGCGGTCGGCAGCGCGCTAGCGTGCTCCCCGGACCCGCGCGCAGGCCGCACAATTTTGTGAGCTCAGCCTTGGAGGATGGCGCCGCCCGGTCTATGCTGAAATGACACCGACTTGCCTCATTGAATGCTTGTCCACCTGTCCGGGAGATTGTCATGCAAGACCACCTGCTTAAGCGCCGGCTGACGGCGATCGCGCTCGCCCTGGCCGGTGTCGCGGCCACCTCCAGCGTCCTGGCTAGCCACGCCTGGAGCGATTATCACTGGGCCCGCGCCACGCCTCAGTTCACGCTGAAACTGGGCGACAACCTGACCACGGCCAACTGGCATGGGCACCTGGCGCAGGCATCCCAGGACTGGAATTCGGGCAACTCCGCCGTGCTGACGGCGATCGTGGCGGGCGCCGGCAAGAAGCGTTGCGGCATGCTCAGCGGCACCACGCAGGTGTGCAACGGCACTTATGGCAACAATGGCTGGCTCGGTCTGGCGAGCATCAACATCAATAGCGACCACCATATCACGCAGGGATCGGCCAAGATGAACGACACCTATTTCAATACGGCCTACTACAACAACCCCAACGAGCGTGAGCATGTGATGTGCCAGGAAGTCGCCCACACCTTCGGCCTCGATCACCAATCCACCGACGGCAGTTCGCTCAACACGTGCATGGACTATTTTTCCAATACGGGCGCCAATGCCGGCAGCGCCCTGAGCACCAAACCCAACGCCCATGATTTCGACGAATTGAACATCATCTACGCCCATCTGGACAGCTACTCCACCGTGTCGGCGCTGGCGGCCATCGCCGCCGCCGCCAGCGCCGACGTGGACGTGACCGATGATCCGGCAAGCTGGGGCACCTTGCTGCGGCAGTCGGCCGACGGGCGCAGCTCCACTTACGCACGCTATAACACCGATGGTTCCACCACCATCACCCACGTGTACTGGACCATCGAGGCGGCCGGCAACTGCCCGGCCTGCGACCATCGCCGGGATTACCTGCACCGCTAGCTGCGCTCTCGCCAGCCGCCGCCGCCCGGAGGCTGGCACAGCGCCTGTTGCGCCGCGGTTGTTTTGCGGTCGATTTTTTCGCCAGCGGATTGTCTCCACCATCGAAAGGTAGTAAATTGCCGTGTGGCAATTTATTTGATGAAATGGACAGCGTGCCATTTCCGTTCCCATACCTTTCAGCAGAGGCAACAGTGAGCAATATCGTCGACAGCGCCAAGACCTTGGGCGACAAGATCTGGTTTTCCCGTGAAGCCTGGGCGCGCGCGGAATCACGGTTGCTGTCCAACCAGGGCCATGCGCAACGCTTGCTGGTGGTCTATTCGATCTACAGCCTGTGCTTCGCCATCGCCTTGCTGAAATACAAGGTTGTGTCGGACGACTTCCAGAATATCTTTTCCGTTGTGCTGGCCGTCATGTTGATGGCGCTGTCGCTGCAACTCAATACCCGCAATTTCCGCGACCGCGCGCAGCAATTCAAGAGCGGTTACCTGAAGTTGATGGACATCGAGAGCCGGATCATGCAAGTGACGCTGCAGCGCACGCCGCAAGCCATGCTCGACGACTACAACGACCTGTTTGCCAGCTACAAGCAGTTACTGAACGACGTGGAAAACCACACCACCGGCGACGCGCTGCTGGCCCGCTACCGGGCCGGCGCGGACCGTGCCGGCGCCGCATTGACGGTGCTGGAACGTGCCCATGTGTTCACGCTGCAAGCATGGCGCGCGCTGTGGCTGGCGCTGTTTTACCTGGGCCCGGTGCTGGCGCTGGCCGTGTGCTATGTCGGTATCCGCAACAACCTGTTCTGATGAAACGGCCGGTCAGCGCGACAGGGGGGCGCTGGCGTCGAAGGTATTGGTCGAGCCACCCTCGGCCGTGACGATGTAGAGCTGGCCGCTGCTCAGGAACAGTCCGCCGGGGTTGGCGCCGAGCACGTTGATGATCTGGATATCGGTGCCGCCGCCGTTGTAGGCGATATGCCACACCGTCTTGCCATTGACCACCGAGGAACTGACGCCGCTGCCGCTGAAACTGACGGTGGCGTCCGAGGCCGTGGCCGTGCCGCGGTCCACGGCGCCGGTCAGGCTCTGGCCTGATTGCAGGTGGACGGTGGCGTTGTTTTCCGTCGTCACATACTGCAGCGTGGCGATGGGCTTGGAAAAGACGCCGGTGGCCACCAGCGCGCCGCTGCAATCCTCATTGTCGTAATAATCGATCCGGTCCGACAGCGTGGCCGTCGTGGCGCTGGCCGTCAGCGTGGCCACGGTGATGGTCTCGCGATGGTGGAATTGGCACACGTCTTTCCAGTCGCCCACGTATTTGGAGAAGGGCGCCGTCGCCGGCGGATTCACGACGCTACCGGACGAACTGCCGCCGCCACCACAGGCGGATAACACGGACGCTGCTGCCACGCTGGCGAGGACACGTTTCATATTGAATTCCTGATCGATCGAAGATGTATGAAAGTCAATTATAGCCAATGCCTTACGCCGTCAATCACGCCTTTCTGGAGGATATCCACTAACCGCGCTGGATGTGGCGCCGCGGCCTGGGGGTTGCCAGCGCATGCCGGATTCTGGCGCTAACGCGCCAAAATCTGGCATGATTTGCAACGTTTCTGCCTGCGCCGTGAGCTGTTGGTGCGCTGCCCGGCCAGACCCTCGGCCGGCACGTGTTAATATCAGAGTTCGAACATAAACATATTCGAATTCTGACATCATGCTTAAACCTGGCAATTGCCCCATCATTCCGGCCGTGGGCGAGGGCAAGCGCGGGGTGGACGGCCACCTCGGCTATCTGCTGCGGCAAGCCCATGCGGCGCACCGCATCCGCATGGAAAAGGCGCTGGCCGAGCTGGACGTGACGCTGCCCCAGTTTTCCGTGCTGACCATGCTGGCCGCCTATCCGGGCGCCTCCGGCGCCGACCTGGCGCGGCTGTCACTGCTCACGCCGCAGACCATGAGCGTGATCGTGCACAACCTGGAGCGGGCCGGCGCCGTCAGCCGCCACCCGCATCCCGTGCACGGCCGCATCCAGGCGATCGAACTGACGGACGCGGGCCGCCAATTGCTGGACGGCTGCCGCGCCCGCGTGCAGCCGGTGGAGGCGGCCATGGACAGCGGGCTGGACGAGGCGAGCCAGCGGCTGGTGCGGGCCTGGCTGGTGCGCCTGGCCGGGGGCGATGGTGTGCTGTGAGCGCTGGGTATCAAACCAAACCGGGGTCAGGTCATGCCGTCCGGCAAAACGCGCGCGTTTTGCCGGACGGCATGACCTGCCCCCGGTTTTTGGGCGCCTCAGCAGTTTGCCTCCGGCACGGCGGGCGGCGTCACGGCGGGCAGGCTGAAGTGCAGCCGCACGCCCTGGCCGGGCACGCTGTCGAGCCGCAGCTGGCCTTTGAAGATGGCTTGCACCAGGTTGTTGACGATCGATAGCCCGAGCCCGGAGCCACCCTTGCCCAGCCTGGTTGTGTAGAACGGCTCGAACACGCGGTGCTGGAGCTCGGCCGGGATGCCGTGGCCGTCGTCGCGGTAGTGCAGTTCCACCATGCCGTCGGCGCTGCTCGCTTCGATCACGATCCGCCCGCCGGCCTTGCCGTCGAAGCCGTGGGTGAGGGAGTTCATCACGATGTTGTTGATGATCTGTTCCAGGTGGCCCGGATAGCTGTCCATCATGATCCCGTCCGGAATGCACAGCTCGACGGCGGCCTTGGCCTGCCGCAGCCGCGCGCCCAGCGCCGTCAGGCTGTCCTGCACCGTGGTGCGCAGGTCGAAGTGGCGGCGGCGCTGGCTGGTCTGGTCCACCGACACGCGCTTGAAACTTTCGATCAGCTCGTTCGAGCGGTGGCCGTTGCGGGCGATGATGTCGCTCGCGTTCAGGCATTCATGCAAGCCTTGCAGCAGGCCGGAACGGGTCAGCCCGTTGTGTTCGGCCGCGCCGCACAGCTCGGCCAGCTTGTCGGCCAGCGAGGTGGCCGCCAGCACCATGTTGCCGATCGGCGTGTTCAGTTCATGCGACACGCCCGCCACCAGCACTCCCAGCGAGGCCAGCTTTTCCGATTCGACGATCTGGTCCATGGCCAGCCGCAGTTCGCGCGTGCGTGCCTCGACCCGGTTCTCCAGTTGTTCGTTCAGTTCGCGCAACGCTTCCTCGATGCGCTTGCGCTCGGTCAGGTCGATATGGGTGCAGATCATGCGCAGCGGCTGGCCGGCGCCGTCGCGGCTGACGATGGTGCCGTTGTCGAGCACCCATTTCCAGCAACCGTCGCGGCCGCGCAGCCGGTACTCCTGCTTGTAGCGGCGGCTGGCGCCGCTGAAGTGCTCGCGCATGGCTGCGCGCAGCCGCGGCAGGTCGTCCGGGTGCACCAGGCTGTCGCGCCAGGTGGCCGTCGGTACCACCTCGTGTTCGGCATAGCCGTGGATGGTGCGCCAGCACGGCGAGAACAGCACCTGGCCGTTGGGGATGTCCCAGTCCCACACGCCGTAGCCGGCCCCTTCGAGCGCGAAGTTCCAGCGTTCCTCGGCGGCCCGCAGCGCCTGGGCGGCGGCCCGGTGCTGGCGGCGGCGCTCCGCTTCCTTGAGTTCACGCGCCACGGCCGGGGCCAGCCGGGCCAGGTCGCCCTTCATCACGTAGTCGTGGGCGCCGGCCCGCATCAGGGCCACGGCCGTCTCCTCGCCGATGGTGTTGGAGACCACGATGAACGGCAAATCCAGCCCGGCCGCGTGCAGATGGGCCAGCGCGATGCTGGCGTTCAGGTCCGGCAGATTGTGGTCCGACAGCACGATGTCCCAGCGCGGCGCGGCCAGCGCGGCGTGCAGTTCGGCCGCCGTCTCCACCCGGTCCAGCGCGACGTCGTAGCCAGCCTTGCGCAGGCAGCGCTCGACCAGGTCGGCATCGCTGTCGCAATCTTCCACCAGCAGGACGGCAAGCGGGGTCATGGTGCTCTCACGGCGCTTCGTTCAGTACCAGCCAGTATAAACCCAGCTGGCGCACGGTTTCGGAAAATTGGGCGAAGTCCACCGGCTTGCGGATGTAGCTGTTCACGCCCAGGTCGTAGCCGGCCGCGATGTCCTGTTCCTCGCGCGACGAGGTCAGGATCACCACCGGCACGCGCCGGGTGCGCGGGTCGGCGCGGATCTGGCGCAGCACGTCCAGCCCGTCCACCTTGGGCAGCTTGAGGTCGAGCAGGACCAGCACCGGCAGCGTGGCCACGTCGCGCCCGGCGTAGGGGCCGGCGCCGAACAGGTAATCGAGTCCTTCCTGGCCGTCCTGCGCCACCACCAGCGGGTTGGTGATGTGGTTGCGCTTGAGGGCGCGTTCGGTCAGCGCCACGTCGCTGGGATTGTCCTCGATCAGCAGGATGGATTTGGCGCTCATGGTGCGTCCTCCAGGGTGAAGTAGAAGGTGGCGCCGGCGTCGGGCGCGGCGCTGGCCCACAGGTGGCCGCCGTGGCGCTGCACGATGCGCTGCACGGTGGCCAGCCCGATGCCGCTGCCGGCGAACTCGCTGGCCTTGTGCAGGCGCTGGAACACGCCGAACAGCTTGTGGGCGTGGCGCATGTCGAAGCCGGCGCCGTTGTCGCGTACGAACCACGCCTGTACGGACTGGCCTGTGGCCGGGTCGGTCGCCAGCGCGCGTCCGAACGCGATGCGGGCCGGGTCGCGCATGGCGCTGAACTTGCAGGCGTTCTCCAGCAGGTTGTGCAGCACCGCCTCCAGCAGCGCACGGTCGCCCCAGGCCTGCAGGCCGGGCGCGAGGTCCAGTTCGATGTGGCGTTCCGGGTAGCCGTCGCGCACGCGCGCGGCCACGCTGGCGGCCAGCGCCGACAGGTCCAGCGGGCGCCGGTTGAGCGCGGCCCGGCCCAGGCGCGACAATTCCAGCATGCCATCGATCAGCTGGCCCATGCGCGCTGCCTCGCCCTGCACGCGCGCCAGGTAGAGCCGGGCCGTGTCGTCGAGCCGCGCGCCGTAATCTTCCTCCAGCGCCTGGGCCCAGCCGGCGATGCCGCGCAGCGGGCTGCGCAAGTCATGCGACACGGAATACGAGAACGCTTCCAGTTCCGCGTTCGCTTGCCGCAGCTGCGCCGTGCGGTCGCGCACCTGGGCTTCCATGCTGTCGTTGGCCTCGCGCAGTTCGGCCCGCGCGTGCTCGGTCTGTTCCAGCAGCTTGCTCATGGCTTCCTCGGCCGCGCGCCGTTCGCTGAAATCCGTGTGGGTGCCGATGATGCGGGTGGCGTGGCCCTGGGCGTCCTGCTCCACCACCATGCCGCGCGCCACCACCCACTTCCAGCTGCCATCCTTGCAGCGCATGCGCTGTTCGATCGCATAGGTCTTGGAGCTGCCGTTGAAGTTGGCCTCCAGCAGCCGCATGGCCGTGCGCAGGTCGTCCGGGTGGGCCAGCCGCTGGTAGGTGTCGAGATGGTTGGGCAGTTCGTCCTCGCGGTAGCCCAGCATCTCCTTCCAGCGTTTGGAGTACAGGACTTCCCCGGTCGGCACGTGGTAGTCCCACACGCCGTGGCCGGCCCCTTCGAGCGCATGCTGCCAGCGGAATTCGCTGTCCTGCACCTGCTGGAACGAGGCGGCCAGCCGCTGCCGCATGGCGTTCAGCGCCGCCACCACCTGGGCCAGTTCATCATGCGCGTTGTGCGCGCTGGGGCGCCGCTCCAGCGCCAGCGGCTGGTCCAGGTGGCCGGCGAACAGCAGGTCGGAATAGGCCGCGATGCGTTTCAGGTGGCGTCCCACCAGCCACTGGAACAGCACCAGGATGAACAGCGACACGAGAAAGGTCTTGATGGTCTGGGCGATCAGGATCGTCACCACCTTGTCGCGCAGGCGCTGCCAGGCGCCATCGAGGCTGGCCACGGCGCGCACCTTGCCGATGTAGACCGACCGTTCGCGGTGCTGGTAGTAGAGCGGGAACTCGCGCGCCAGCACCTGGCCCTCGTCGTCCCGGCGGGCCTTGCCGGCCTGCGCCACCGTCTGGCCCTGCTCGTTGGCGACGTCCACGTACTGCAGGTCGGGCAAGCGCATGATGCCCTGCAGTTGCAGCTGCAGGTCGCGGGTGCTGGTGATCCACAGGCTGGAGGCCAGGCTGTCGGCATAGCTGGCGTGGACCTGGTCGAGCTGGGCGGCGATGTCGTTCACGTCGCGCCGGTATTCGAGCGCCAGTTGCAGCGCGGTCGACACCAGCGTGACGATGGAGCTGAACAGCAGGATCAGCACGGCCAGCCGCCGCCCCAGGCGGGCGCCCGCCAGGTTGTGCAGCCAGGGCCGGGTCATGTCCATGGCCGGCCTCAGTGCGGCGTGCCGCGCAGCGCCTGGTCGAAGATGCGCTGGTAGCTGCCATCCTGCTTCATCAGGCGGATCTGTTCGGCCAGCCGCGGCGCCAGCGCCGCGTGCTTCTTGTTCAGGTACAGGAACCAGTCGCCCTCCACGTAGGCCGGCGCCAGCACGCGCACGCCCTGCAAGCCCATGCTTTGCACGAAATGCAGTCCCTCCAGCTTCTCGATCACGGCCACGTCGATGCGGTCCATGGCCAGCATGGCAAACAGCTGGCGCCCGGTTTCCAGTTTTTGCAGCGAGCGGGTGCCGGTGATGCTGCGTTCGAGGATTTTCCAGCCCGTCAGGATGCCCACCTCATACGGCCGCAGGCTGGCCGCGCCATCGACGGTGAAATCGGCGTGGCGGGTGAACACCACCATCTGGTAGCGCATCACCGGCTCGGGTACGCGCACCAGGTTGGGGTAGCTTTGCTCGATGCCCAGCACGCGCGAAACGTCGCCGTCGTCGATGCCGCTGTTGGCGTTGAGCAGGCCGCGTTCGGCCGAAGCCGGCTGTATCACCACCTCCAGGCCCACGCGGCGGAACAGTTCCGCGTACAACAGGTCGAGCGCGCCGTCGTGCGCGGGCGAGGTGATGGGGGCGAAGAACGCGCTGTTGAGCACCAGCCTGGGCGCGGCTGCGCCGGGCAGGGCCAACAGCAGTGCGGCCAGCAGCGTCAACAGGGATTTCATGATCACCCTCGCGTGAGGCGCACGCCGTCCACGGCGTCTGGCCTTGCCAGACAGTATGCCCAGATTCCCACGCTTTGGCTATCGCCCTGCGGCTGGTTGCCACGTCGCGGCCGCACCGTTGTTGCCAATTTTGCCTGGCAGTCCAATTCTGTGCTGACAGGCAACACTTTGATGTCCGGCGTGCGTTATTCAGACTACAATAATGGGAGTGAGCGCCGGCTGTCGCGGACAGCAGCGGCCCCCAGCTCCGGCGCCCCGCATGGTGGCCGGCCCCCAGTGGTGGAGATAATGAGTCCGGAACCCAGTCAGTACGCTTATATCTCGGTGATGGCCGACGCCATCCTGAGCGCCATCCTGATCTTCCTGTGGCTGATGCAGCGCAAGGAGCGCCATGCGCTGTACTGGGCCATGGGCCAACTGTCGATCATGGGCGCGTTCGCGCTGTGGTTCGCCGATGTGCCGGCGCTGGAACCGCTGCGCCGGCCACTGGGCGCGCTGCTGATCACGGGCGGCGTGGCCGGCTACTGGGCCGGTACCCAGTTCTTCCTCGGCGGACTGCGGCGCGGCGAAGGCGCCTTGCCGCTGCTGGGCTTCCTGCTGCTGGCGGGCGCCTTGCAGCTGTGGTGGGCAGCCGATCCGGCCATCGTGTTCCCCAGCGGCGGCGTGCTGCTGTGCCTGGTCATGGTGTGGACCGGCGTGCGCCTGGCACAGGGCCGCCATCTGCACCGCTACCGCCTGCTGGGCGTGGTCATGGTTGCGCGCGGCCTGTTCAACCTCGCGGGCAGCCTCAGCATGGTGCCGCAAGCCTATCTGTACTGGTTCCTTGCCGGCAGCGCGTTCAAATTGCTGTCTCTGCTGGGCCTGATCTACGCTGTTCAGCACGAGATCAAGCAGCGCTACGCCAGCACCATCGACAGCCTGAGCAACGGCTTCCTGATCCGCGACAAGCGCGGCTACGTGCACGTGGCCAACGAGCGCTGCGCCAGCCTGCTGGGCTACGCCAGCGCGGCCGACCTGATCGGGCGCAACGTGACGGACTTGCTGCCGGGCCTGACGCGCCAGATGGCCGACGACTACTTCGCCGCCTTCGAGGCGGCCGACAGCCGCTATCCCTACACCCAGGAAGCGGAGCTGACCTTGCACAACGGCGGCAAGCTGCCGGTCGAGATGATGGCTTCGCCCTACATCGAGCGGGGCCGTTTGTACTGCCTGGTGCAGCTGCTCGACATTTCCGAACGCAAGAAGAAGGACGCGCTGCTGTACCAGGCGGCCCGCGTCGATCCCGTCACGGGCCTGGGCAACCGCTACGCGCTGGCCGAGCGGCTGCGCGCCGATATCGCCCAGGCCCACGCCAGCGGCCGTGCCTGCGCGCTGCTGTTCATCGACCTCGACAAGTTCAAGCGCGTCAACGACTCGTTCGGCCACGGCGCCGGCGACGAAATGCTGCGCAAGGTGGCCCAGCGCCTGCAGGCGCTGCTCGGCCCGCGCGACATGCTGGCCCGCTTCGGCGGCGACGAATTCATCGCCGCCCTGCCGGATTTGGCACCGGCCGACTGCGAGGCGCGGGCCCAGGCGTGCGCCCAGGCCATCCTGGCCGCCATGGGCCCGGCGTTCGACGTGTCGCACCACACGGTGGCCGTCACGGCCAGCGTCGGCCTGGCCTGCTACCCGCGCCATGGCGACGATGGCGAGACCTTGCTGCGCCACGCCGACATCGCCATGTACGAGGCCAAGAAGGCCGGCCGCGGCGAGCTGCGTTTCTTCAGCGACGCCATGAACGCGGCCGCGCGCGACGCGCTGGTGATCGACGGCGCGCTGCGCCACGCCATCGCGGCCAATGAATTCCGGCTCGAATACCAGGTGATCGCGGAAGCCGGCAGCGGCAAGCTGGGCAAGGTGGAAGCCTTGCTGCGCTGGCGCAGCGCCACGCTGGGCACGGTGGCGCCGGACCGCTTCATCCCGGTGGCCGAGGACAGCGGCCTGATCGTCGAACTGGGCAGCTGGGTGCTGGAAGAGGCCTGCCGCCAGGCGGCCCTGTGGCGCGGCGGCCCGCTCGACGGGGTGCCCATCAGCATCAACGTGTCGGCCTGGCAGCTGGCCGACCCCGGCTTCGTGCCGCTGGTGGAGGCCACCCTGGCCCGTCACGGCCTGTCCGGCGCGCTGCTGGAGCTGGAATTGACCGAGCGCGTGCTGATCGACGACGGCCCCAATGTGCGCAGCGTGCTGGAACGGTTGCGGGCGCTGGGCGTGAGCGTGTCGCTCGACGATTTCGGCACCGGCTATTCCTCGCTCAGCTACCTGACCCAGTTCCAGCTCAACACGCTCAAGATCGACCGTGCCTTCGTCATGGACATCGAACACAGCGCCCGCAGCAACAGCCTGGTGCACGCCATCATCGCCATGGGCCACAGCCTGGGCCTGCAACTGGTGGCCGAGGGCGTGGAAACCGATGGCCAGGCCCGCATCCTGGCGCGCATGGGTTGTCATTACCTGCAAGGTTTCCACATCGCCCGTCCGGCCGCGCCCGAGCAGTTGTTGCTTTTCGTCGCGCCCCGCTCGGATGCGGCCAGTGGTGCGGCCGTCTGATGCCCGCGCCACGTAAAATCTGTTACACATTGGCGGCCACGCGATTATCATAGGAAAGAGAAACAACCGATCTGCAAGTTTCGCTGGCCTGGCTTGAAATCCGGAGGTGGTCATGCATGCCTTTGCACTGGTGAGCCGTTTGCGCTTGCCGCATAAGTTCCTGATCCTGAGCGTCATCGCCGTCGTGCTGGCCGCGATTCCCAGCTATTTCTACCTGCGCGAAGCGGCCAAGAGCCTCGATGCCTATGTTTCCGAGCAGGAGGGGCTGCCGCGCGTGGCCGATGTGCTCAAGACCATCCAGCTGACCCAGCAGCACCGCGGCCTGTCGGCCCTGTTCCTGGGCCAGGTGCCGGGCGTGGAAGGCAAGCGCCAGGCCAAGCAGGACGAGGCCGACCGGCAGTACGCCAGGGTCGACGCCTTCGTCAAGACCATCAACGACAAGGGTGTGACGGCGGCCTGGGATGAGGCGCGCGCCGACTGGGAGCGCCTGCGCGCCGGCGTGGCCGGGCGCACGCTGACGGTGCCGCAAAGTTTCGCCGCCCACACGGCGCTGGTGCCCAAGCTGCTCAAGGTGGGCGACCTGGTGGGCGACTACTACGGCCTGAGCCTGGACCCCGACAAGGACAGCTACCAGCTGATCCAGTCCACCTACTACCAGCTGCCCTATCTGACCGAGGAACTGGGCAAGACGCGCGCGCTGGGCGCGGGCTTGCTGGCCCGGCATGAAGCCACGGCCGAGGAACGGGCGCGGCTGGCCGGCTACATCGGCCGCGTCAGCGACCGCCAGGCCCAGGCCCAGACGGCCTACGCCAAGGCGGCCGCCGTCAATCCCGCCATCGAGGCGGCGCTGGGCGCGGCCATGCGCGAGGCCACCAGCGCGGCCGCGGCCTTCACCAAGGTGGCCAGCGACGAGGTGGTGCAGGCGGAAACCTTGCACTACTCGCCGGAACAGTTCGTGGACCTGGCCACCCGCACCATCGATCTGCAGTTCAAGGTCAATGCGCAGGCGGCGACCGAGATCGCCGCCATGCTCAAGGACAAAATCGCCGCCTTCCACGTGACGCGCTGGATCATGATGGGCAGCATGCTGGGCTTGCTGGCGCTGGCCGGCGCCATGGCCTGGCTGATTTCGCGTTCCGTCACAGTGCCGCTGCAAAACGCGGTGTCGGTGGCGCAAAGCGTGGCGCGCGGCGACCTGGTGTCCGAATTCGACGTCGGCGCGCCCAACGAAGTGGGGCAGATGCTGCGCGCCCTCAAGCACATGAACGACAGCTTGCGCACCATCGTCAGCGACGTGCGCGCCAGCATCGACAACATCGGCGCGGCCACGCGCGACATCGCCAGCGGCAACGCCGACGTATCGGCCCGGCTGGAGGCGCAGGCGTCCAGCCTGGAAGAGACGGCCTCGTCCATGGAACAGCTGACCAGCACCGTGCGCCAGAATGCCGACAATGCGCGCCAGGCCAACGCGCTGGTGGTGAGCGCGTCCACCGTGGCCACGCGCGGCGGCGAAGTGGTGTCGCAAGTGGTGCAGACCATGAGCGAGATTAACGCCAGCTCGCACCGCATCGTCGACATCATCGCCACCATCGACGGCATCGCGTTCCAGACCAATATCCTGGCCTTGAACGCGGCCGTGGAAGCGGCCCGCGCGGGCGAGCAGGGCCGGGGCTTTGCCGTGGTCGCCTCCGAAGTGCGCAACCTGGCCCAGCGCTCGGCGGCGGCGGCCAAGGAGATCAAGGAGCTGATCGGCCAGAGCGTGGAAAAAGTCGATGCCGGCAACCGGCTGGCCGACCATGCGGGCCGCGCCATGGGCGAGATCGTGGGCAGCGTGGAACGCATCACGGCCATCATGAGCGAGATCGCCACCGCCTCGGCCGAGCAGGGCAGCGGCATCGAGCAGGTCAACCAGGCCGTCACCCAGATGGACGACATGACGCAGCAGAACGCGGCGCTGGTGGAACAGACGGCGGCCGCCTCGGCCAGCCTGCAGGAACAGGCGGAAAGCCTGATCGCCTCGATGAGCGTGTTCCGGCTCGATGATGATGGACAGGGCGCGCCGGCCGGCGCGGCGGCGGCCGCGCCCGCGCGTGGCAGCGCGCGCGCCGTGGTGGCGGTGGCGGGGCGCCAGGCGTTGCCGCACGCCTGAGCCACGCACCGTGGCGCGGCCGTTGTTCAGGCCAGCGACAGGGGGACACTTAAACCAGGGTCAGACCCTGGGGTCTGACCCTATGGCCTGGGCCAGCGGCGCGGGCGTGCCCTGCGCTTAAACCAGGGTCAGCCCCTGGGGGCTGCCCCTTTAGTGGCGGCGCGGGCTTATCTGGCCGGCGCGGGCATGCCCTGCGCCGCTTCCTCGTCCGTCAAAATCCACACATCCTTGATGTCGCCGTTGGCATCTTCCGTGTAGTACACCAGCATGCCGCTGCCGCGCAGGCTGGCCGGCATTTCTATCGTGTTGTCCTGGTTGAAGATGCGGGCCGCCGGCGACAGCTTGCGCGGCTTGCCGTCGATGGTCAGGTCCGGGTAATAGCCGGGCGTCATCCGGCCGCGCTTGATGTCGGCCGGGAACGGCCGGGCGCCGGCCAGCAGCGGCAGCGCCATCACGGCCGCCAGCAGCGCGGCCACACTACGTTTGATCCACATGGGTATTCCAGAGTGACGTCGGGGAACGCCTAGCTTACCCCAGATCGGCGTGGCCGGCACCTGCGGCCGCGCGCCGCGCCGTTTTGGAGGGTTTCCTCTAACGGCGCCGCCAGGCGGCGGCCGCCGTGCGCGCCGCCCAGTCTGCACGGGCCGCACGCGCTGTTGTCCGGCCGAAAAATTGTTGATTGGTCATCAAACTGTCACATGACCGTCACGCAGCCGTCATATCGCCTTCCTACAATCCTGCAAGTTTTGAATTTCGGCAAGCTCGCCGCGACGCGGAATTCCGTAACTTCTCCCATCAACGTACGAAAGTCCTATCATGCAACAGCATCTCCGTTTAAAACCGATCTGCCTGCTGGTCCTGCAATCGCTGGCCTGCTACGCTTACGCCGCCCCGGACGCGGCCGAGGTGGCTGGCGTGGCCGCGGTGGCCGCCAGTGCCGGCCAGGCCGAAGCGGCCGTCGCGGGCGCCGCCGGCGCCCCGGTGCAGGTCGTGGAAGTCCTGGGCCAGGGCCAGTCGCGCCAGGTGCAGAACCTGAACCACGTGGAACTGGCCAAGTCGCTGCCAGGCACCAGCCCGTTGAAGGCACTGGAGAAGCTGCCCGGCGTGAACTTCCAGTCGTCCGACCCGTTCGGCGCCTACGAATGGTCGACCCGCTTCAGCGTGCGCGGCTTCAACCAGAGCCAGCTGGGCTTCACGCTGGACGACATTCCGCTCGGCGACATGAGCTACGGTAACAACAATGGCCTGCACATCAGCCGCGCCATCTCGGCCGAGAACATCGGCCGCGTGGCGATCTCGCAAGGTGCGGGCGCGCTGGGCACGGCCTCCACCAGCAACCTGGGCGGCACGGTGCAATTCATCACCCTGGCCCCCACCGACGAGCGCGGCGTGACCGTCAGCCAGACCGTGGGCCAGGACCGCACCTCGCGCACCTTCGTGCGCTTCGACAGCGGCCTGCTCAACGACGCCACCAAGCTGTTCATCAGCGGTACGCGCCAGCGCGCCGACAAGTGGAAGGGCGCCGGTTCGCAGGACCAGGACCAGGTCAACACGCGCGTGGAACACCAGTTCGGCGAGAACACGCTGACCGCCTTCTACAACTATTCCGAGCGCAAGGAAACCGACTACCAGGACCTGTCGCTGGAAATGGCGCAGCGCCTGGGCTACAACTGGGATAACTACGCACCCGACTGGCAGCGCGCCGTGAACGCGGCCAAGAACAACTTCACCGGCCCCGACAACAACATGGACGACGCCTACTTCCTGGGCCGCGGCTTGCGCAAGGATACGCTGGGCGGCCTGTCGGCGGACCTGAAGATTTCGCCATCGGCCTGGTTCAAGACCAGCTACTACCATCACAGCAATGAAGGCCAGGGCCACTGGTACACGCCATACCAGGCCTCGTCGGCCACCGTGCCGATTGCGATCCGCACCACCGAGTACTCGATCGGCCGCGACGGCCTGGTCAACGACCTGAACGTGGAGTGGGGTCAGCACACGATCGCCGCCGGCATCTGGGGCGAGCGCAGCCTGCACCGTTTGACCCGTAACTTCTACGCCGTCAACGGCCCGGAAGACACCAACCACTTCCTGAGCAACCCGTTCAAGACCGGCTTCAAGCAGGACTTCACCACCACCACCACCCAGTTCTACCTGCAGGACACCTACCGCGCCCTCGATGGCAAGCTGAAGATCAATGCCGGCTTCAAGAGCCCGAAAGTGACCATCGATACCACCAGCCTGGTGGGCAGCCGCGCCGCCGGCGAACTGGTGGCCTCCAAGTCCTTCCTGCCGCAACTGGGCCTGAACTACGCCCTGAGCCGCGACGACGAACTGTTCGCCTCCGCCTCGCAAAACATGCGCGCCTTCCAGCCGGGCGTGAACGGCCCGTTCTCGCAGACCCAGGCCGCGTTCGACCAGGGCACGCCTAACCTGAAGCCAGAAACCTCGGTCAACGTCGACCTGGGCTACCGCTTCAAGCGCCGCGACCTGCAAGGCTCGCTGGCCGTGTACCACGCCGACTTCGACGACCGCCAGCTCAACGTGGCCACCTGCGTCGGCATCGCCGGCTGCCCGAGCACCTTCGTCAACGTGGGCAAGGTGGAGACCAAGGGCCTGGAAGCGGTGGCCGAGTGGAAGTTCCTGCCAAGCTACACCTGGTTCAACACCTTCACCTACAACGACTCCAAGTACAAGTCCAACTACCTGGACAATGGCAAGCTGGTGGCCGTCAGCGGCAAGCAGGTGGTCGATACCCCGCGCACCATGTTCGACACGGAACTGGGCTACGACAACCTGGTATGGTTCGCGCGCCTGGGCGCCAAGTACACGGGCAAGCGCTACTACACCTACCTCAACGACGGTGCCGTGCCCTCGTTCTGGGTGGCCAACCTGTCGGCCGGCTACAAGCTCAAATCGGTGGGCATGCTGAAGGAACTGTCGCTGCAGTTCAACGTGACCAACCTGTTCGACAAGCAGTACTTCAGCTCGATCGGCACCAACGGCTTCACGGCCTCCGACCCAACCGGCACCTTCGCCACGCTGCAGTCGGCCGCGCCGCGCAAGGCCTTCCTGACCCTGAGCGGCAAGCTGTAAGCGCAGGTTAGCCACCGGCGGCGCGGCGGGATGGCGCGGCAGCGATGCCGCGGCGCCCGCCGCGCTGTTTTTGTTTTGATTCGCGAGAGAGAGTCCGATGCCATCGTCCCGTTCGACCATGCCAACCCTGGCGGCCCTGGCCGCGCTGAGCGCCATCGCGCCGGCCAGCCAGGCCGCCACCGCCACCACCCCGATCGAACACGTGATCGTGCTGGTGGGCGAGAACCGCACCTTCGACAACCTGTACGGCGTATATGAGCCCACGCGTGGCCAGAGCGTAGCCAATTTGCTGTCGAAAAAAATCGTCAACCGCGACGGCACACCGGGACCGCGCTTCCGCGATGCGGCGCAAAAGCTGGGCCTGTCGACGGGCGCCTACACGCCCACGCCCGAATTCAACGGCGTGTACGGCCAGTTGCCGCAACCGTGGGCGGCCGGCGCCTTCGGCCAGCGCCAGGACGTGCCCGACGCGCGCTTCCCGGCCAACCTGCCCAACGGCCCGTTCCAGATCACCCACCACGTCAGCTACGGCGCCCACACGGGCGACCCCACCCACCGCTTCTTCCAGATGTGGCAGCAGGTCAACGGCGGCAAGCATGACCTGTTCGTGTGGGTGGCCGACCAGACCGGTCCCGGCCCCAGCAACCCGTTCCCGCTGGCGCCGGGCAAGACCTACCAGGGCGCCATCAGCATGGGCTTCTATAACATGGCCACCGGCGACGCGCCGCTGTTCAAGCGCCTGGCCGACCAGTACGCCATCGCCGACAACTACCACCAGCCCGTGATGGGCGGCACCACGGCCAACTACTTCGCGCTGGCCACGGCCGACGTGGGTGTCTACACGGACGCGCAAACAGGCCAGCCGGCCACGCCGCCGTTCAAGCAGGTCGAAAATCCCGATGCCCAGCCGGGCACCAACAACTGGTACGTGGAAGACGGCTACCGTGGCGGCACTTACGTCAACTGCGCCGACCTGGCCCAGCCCGGCGTGGCCGGCATCCGCAACCTGCTGGGCAAGCTGCCCTACCGCGCCTTCAACGATGGCAATTGCGCGCCGGGCGCGTGGTATATGGTCAACAACATGGAACCGGCCTACGCGCCGCTGGGCAAGCCGCTGGCGCTCGGCGAGGACAAGTTCATCCTGCCGCCGCAAACCATGCCCCACATCGGCGACGCCATGACGGCCGGCGGCGTGGCGTGGAAGTGGTACAGCGGCGGGCGCAACGACGGCGCCAGGGTGGACAAGGAATACTGCGGCATGTGCGACACGCCCACCTTCTTCCGCTCCACGATGACGGGGCCGGACAAGGACAAGCTGGTGGACCTGATGCAGTTCTACGTGGACGTCAAGGACGAAGCGACGTTCCCGCAGGTGGCCGTGATCGCCCCGTACGACAGCATCTCCGGCCACCCCGGCTATGCCATGCAACCGAGTTTCGACCAACTGGTGGCCGACGTGCTGGAACGGGTGCGCGCCAATCCGGCGCTGTGGAAGAAGACCGCCATCCTGGTCACTTTCGACGAAGGCGGCGGCTACTACGATTCGGGCTATGTGCAGCTGATCGACTTCTTCGGCGACGGCACGCGGGTGCCGCTGATCGCCATCTCGCCGTATGCGCGCAAGGGCGCCGTTGACCACACCTACTACGACCACGCCTCGATCGCCAAGTTCATCGAGCGCAACTGGCGCTTGCCGCCGCTATCATCGCGCAGCCGCGACAACCTGCCCAACCCGGTGCACGTGGCGGCCGACCCCTACGTCCCGGCCAACCGGCCCGCCATCGGCGACCTGATGAACCTGTTCGATTTCCGAGGCCAGTAAAACCGGGGTCAGGTCATGCCAAGTGGACAACCGGGGTCAGGTCATGCGCTAAGGCAAGATGCGAGCATCTTGCCTTAGCGCATGACCTGACCCCGGTTTTACTGGCCTGCCTTAGCGCATGACCTGACCCCGGTTTTCGGCTTAGCTGGCGGGGTGGCGCTGCTGCCAGGCGGCCAGTGCGGCGAAGTAGGCGGCCCGCTCTTCCGCGTACAGGTCTTCCACGCAGTAGGCGCAGCCGCTGTGGCAGCAGGCGTTGGGATCGGGCGGTTCCGGTGCCACCGGCATCGGGTCGTCATCGGGCGCGGCGGGCGCCGGTTCGGTCATCGTTGCTTGCTCAGTCATCGTTGCACATTCACTTTCATCGTTCATCGGTCGGCAGCGCCAGCAGCGCCATGTTGCGGCCTTTTTCCTTGGCCCGGTACAGGGCGCGGTCGGCCATCCGTACCAGCATGTCGGGCGTACTGCCTTCCGTCGGCACCATCACGGCCACACCCACGCTGATGGTGACCGTGCCGAACGGCGAGCCGTCGTGCGGCAGGCGCAGCCGGGCCAGCTCGGCGCAAATGGCTTCGGCGATGCCGAAGGCGTCGGTGGCGTCGGTGGCGGCCGCCAGCAGCGCGAATTCCTCGCCGCCGTAGCGCGCCACCAGGTCGCTGGTGCGCCGGCCATGCGCCGTGATCAAGGCTGCCACTTTTTGCAGGCAGGCGTCGCCGGCCAGGTGGCCGTAGTGGTCGTTGTATTGCTTGAAGTGGTCCACGTCGAGCATCGACAGCGCCAGCGACTGGCCGGTGCGCGCGGCGCGCCGCCATTCCGCATCCAGCGCTTCGTCGAAGCCGCGCCGGTTGCGCACGCCCGTCAGGCCGTCCGTGGTGCTCAGCGCGGCCAGCTTGCGGTTGCTTTCCTCCAGTTCGGCCGTGCGGGCCGCCACCAGTTGTTCCAGCTGGCGCTGGTGGCGCGTCAGCCGCGCGATGCGCCAGCGGTGCGCGCCCAGCAGGGCCGCCGCCACCAGCACCCCGGCCAGCGCGCGGAACCACCAGGTTTGCCACAGCGGCGGTTCGATCGTCACCAGCAGCGTGGCCGGCTCCGGGCTCCACACGCCCCGGTGGTTGGCGGCGCGCACCCGGAACACGTATTGTCCGGGATTGAGGTTGGTGTAGCTGGCGCTGCGGTGGGCCGCGTCCGTTTCCACCCAGTCGCGGTCGAAGCCTTGCAACTGGTAGGCGTAGCGGTTGGCGGCCGGGTCGGCGTAGTGCAGGGCGGCGAATTCGAGCGAGAACACGGACGCTTGCGACGACAGCGTGAGCGCGGTGGGCGCCGTCAGCGGCCCGGTCACCGTCACGCCCGGCCCCGGCTTGCCGTCGTAGATCGAGTGGTTGAAGATGGTGATGTCGCTGATGGCCACTTGCGGCGCCACCGAGGTGCTGCGCACGGCGTCCGGGGTGACGGCCGTCAGCCCGTGCACGCTGCCGAAATACAGTTCGCCATCGTCGCCGGCGACGGCGGAATTGATGATGAAGCCTTCCGTCAGCCCGTCCGTGGCCGTGTAGTGGCTGGCCTGGCCGGTGGCCGGGTCGAGCCGGTACAGGCCGGTGAGCGTGCTGCACCAGATGCGGCCGCGGGCGTCGTCGCGGATGGCCAGCACTTTTTCACCGCCCAGCGCGGCGCCGTAGTGGCGGAAGCGCAGGCCGCCATCGGGCTGCGGCTGGGCCAGGTGCAGGCCGCGCGCCGTGCCAACCCAGATCCGGCCCTGGCGATCGCGGTGCAGGCTGGCCACGTTGTCGTCGCTCAGGCTGTGCGGGTCGCCGTCGTGGTGGACGTAGTGGCGGAACTGGCCGCTGGCCGGATCGAGCACGTCCAGCCCGCCGCCATTCCATTCGGAGCCGGCCCATACCCGGCCGCGCTCGTCCTCCAGCACGGCCGAGGTGCCGTCCACGCTGCGGCTGTGGGCGTCCAGCGGATCGTGGCGGTACACGCGGCGCGCATCGCTGGCCGGCTCATAACGGATCAGGCTGTTGCCGGTGGCCAGCCACAGCACGCCGCCGGCGCCGGGCGCGATGGCGTTGATGTAGTCGCTGGCCGGATTGCCAAAGTGGATCACGCGGAACGGGCCGTCCGGCGTATCGAGCCGGTTCAGGCCGTCGGAGGTGCCCAGCCACAGTGGGCCGTGGGGGCCGCCATCCTGGTACAGGCTGTAGATGATGTCCTGGCTCAGCGCGCCCCGTTTGCCGGGCTGGGCCCGGTAGTTGCGCAGCACGCGGTTGCTGGCCGGGTCATACAGGCTGAGGCCCGTATCGCTGCCCAGCCACAGCCGTCCGCCCGGTGCGCGCGCCATGGCCAGCATGGCGTCGCTGGCGTTGGCTGGCTCACCTGCGGGCGGCAGCGGCACGTAACGGGCCAGGCCGGCGCTGGACAGGTTGGCCAGGCTGATGCCGTCCGTGTACGAGGCCACCCACAACATGCCGCCGCGGTCCTGCATCACGGCTTTCAGGTTGTCGCTGGGCAGGCTGTAGGGATCGTCGGGCGCGTGGTGGAAGCGTTCGAACTGGCCGGCCGCGCCATTCCAGCGCAGCAGGCCGGCCGACAGCGTGGTGGCCCACAGCGTGTGCTGGCGGTCCTGATAGAAGCTGGTGACGCGGCTGGCCGGCGCCGCCACCACGGCGCGCGTTTCCCACGGGCTGCGGCCGTCCCAGCGCAGCACGCCGGCCTCGGTGCCTATCCACAGCGCGCCGCTGGCATCGAACTGCAGCGCGCGCACGATGTTGCGGCGCGCCTCGGCGCGGGGCGCGGGATCGGCCTGGCGGTGCACGAAGCCGGTGGCGCCGGGCGCCAGGTAATCGAGTCCGCCGGGCCAGGTGGCGGCCCACACGCCGCCCACCGGGTCCAGCGCCAGCGCGTTCAGGTCGTTGCTGGCCAGGCTGTCGGGCCGCGCCGGGTCGTGACTGTAGACGGTGAACGCGCCCGTGGCCGGATCGAAGTGTTGCAGGCCGCCCCAGCTGGCCAGCCACATGCCGTGGCCGCCATCGGACAGGATGGCCTTGATGATGCGGTGATTGTGCGGCCCGGACGCGGGCGCGAAGACGGTGAAGTCGTTGCGCTCGGGGTTGTAGCGGGCCAGGCCATCCTGGGTGCCGGCCCAGATCCGGCCCTGGCTATCCTCGTATAGGGCCGACACGCGGTTGTGCGGCAGGCTGTGGCTGTCGCCGGGACGGTGGGCGTACTTGACGGCGTGATAGCCGTTGTAGCGGTACAGGCCGTTGCTGAGCGTGCCCACCCAGACGTAGCCCTGGCGGTCCTGCAACAGGGCCAGCATGGTCGGTTCGTCATTGCCCAGCGGGCCCAGCTTCTGGAAGCGCAGCGCCGGCACGCCGGCCCAGGCGGGCGCCAGGGCGGCCAGCAGGGTCAGCAATGCCAGCAGGGCCAGCCAGGCCCGGACCAGCGGCCGCCCACGCGCCGGCCGCGGCGCGGCGCGGTGGCGCGGCGGCAGGGATGGGGTGGGGCGCTCCGGACGGAGCGGCATCGGCACGGGCATGGGTGGGGGCGTCGGCGGCGCGGCGGCGCCAGCCCGGAGGGACGGGGCGCGCCGGTGGCGGGGCCGGGGCTTCAAATTGCTGGACGGAATGCCCATTATACCTTCCATCGCGGCAATAGTTTGCCGCCGGCGTGCTGTTTTCGTGGGCGGTTGCGGCGATTTAGGGTATAGTTTACGGCGCTGATATTGTATCCACGTCTGCGCGCGCCATGACGGGCACGCACCGCGCTGGCTGCGCGGCCTGGCCGCCATAGCGCGCCCTGCCCGTCCTGCCGCTTCCCCCTGAGTCCGCATTGCTCGCGATGGCGAGTACAGGTGCTTTTGGCCGGTGGGATCGTTGTTCGCAGAAAATGTTGTTAATTGAAGAAAGCATGGCTGGCCGCTGGACGGAAGCCGAACCCTACTATGTCTGAAAACGAGATCATCTCCACCCCCGGCACCGCCCCGGCACAGGCCGCACCGGCCGCCGCTGAAGTGGCGGCCACTGTGGCGGCCAGCGTGGCCACCACCGACGCGCCCGCGCCAGCATCGGCCGCTGCGCCCGCGCCGGTCCCTGCCGCCGCTCCCGTCGCTGCTGCTGCGCCGGCCGCCGCGCCAGCCGCCCAGGTGCGTTTCGCCGACTTCGGCCTGTCGCCGCTGATCCTGCGCGCGCTGACCGACCAGGGCTATGTGCACCCGACCCCGATCCAGGCCCAGGCCATTCCCGTGCTGCTGCAAGGCCGCGACGTGATGGGCGCGGCCCAGACCGGTACCGGCAAGACGGCCAGCTTCGCGCTGCCCATCATCCAGATGCTGCTGGCGCACGCCAGTGCCAGCATGTCGCCGGCGCGCCACCCGGTGCGCGCGCTGATCCTGACCCCCACCCGCGAACTGGCGGTGCAGGTGGCCGACAACGTCAAGGCCTACGCCCAGCACACGCCGCTGCGTTCGACCGTGGTGTTTGGCGGCATGGACATGAAGGGCCAGACCGTGATCCTCAAGGGCGGCGTGGAAATCGTGATCGCCACCCCGGGCCGTTTGCTGGACCACGTGGAGCAGAAGAATATCGCCCTGAACCAGGTGCAGATGCTGGTCATGGACGAAGCCGACCGCATGCTCGACATGGGCTTCCTGCCCGACCTGCAGCGCATCATCAACATGCTGCCCAAGCAGCGCCAGAACCTGATGTTCTCGGCCACCTTCTCGCCCGAGATCAAGAAGCTGGCCAACACCTTCCTCAACAACCCGCTGACGATCGAAGTGGCGCGCAGCAACGCCACGGCCGACAAGGTGACCCAGGTGGTGTACAAGGTGCCGGAAGAGCAGAAGCGCGACCTGGTGGCGCACCTGCTGCGCCAGCGCGACCTGAAGCAAGTGATCGTGTTCTCCAACACCAAGATCGGCGCCTCGCGCCTGGCGCGCGGGCTGGAGCAGGAAGGCATGAAGGCTTCCGCCATCCACGGCGACAAGACCCAGCAGGAGCGCATGGCCGCGCTGGACGCGTTCAAGAAGGGCGAGATCGACGTGCTGGTGGCCACCGACGTGGCCGCGCGCGGGCTCGACATTTCCGACCTGCCGTGCGTGATCAACTACGACCTGCCGTACAACGCGGAAGACTATGTGCACCGTATCGGCCGCACCGGCCGCGCCGGCGCCTCGGGCGACGCCATCTCGATCTATTCGGACAAGGATGAACGCCTGCTGGCCGACATCGAAAAACTGATCAAGCAGACCATCCGCCGCGGCACGCTGGACGGCTTCACGCCCGGCACCTCGCGCGTTGGCGACGAGCGCCACGGCGACCGCCGCGCGCGCCGCCCGGCCGATACCGACACGCGCGCCCCGGCCGCCCGCATGGCCGAGCGCAGCCCACGTCCCAGCTCGTCGTATAACGGCGCCGGTCCGCGCCGCGAGAAGGTCGATCCGTGGTTCCTCAAGCCTTACGAGCCAGCCCCGCGCAGCACGGCGCCCGCCGCCGCGCCGGCCACAGCCGCACCGGCCAAGTCCAAGCAAAAAGTGGCCGCCTTGCTGGGCGGGCTGCCCAAGTCCTGACGCGGCCAGCCTGCACCACCGAAAACCGGGGTCAGGTCATACGATTATGCAAGATGCGCGCATCTTGCTTAATGGTATGACCTGACCCCGGTTTGCTTTAGTGCAGCACGACCTTGCGCAGGAACAGCGACAGGTGGCGGGTGTCGTTCGGGCCGGGCTCGCCCGGCGCTTCGTGCTGCAGCAGGATTTGCAGCTGGCCTTGCTCGCGCACTGCGGCCGGCACGGCCAGCGGTTGCGCGTCCTGCAGGTTCTGCCAGCCCAGGTCGACGCCATTGATCCAGACCCGGGTGCGCTGGTTGCCCTTGAAGTAGTAGCCCGCGACCAGCACCGTGGCCGGCGGGTGCCGGCGGTCGAGCGCGACCTGCAGCCGCGACGTGGGGCCGTCCGACCACACCCCATCCCAGTCGCTGCCATTGCCTTCCGGCGTGGCCCAGCCATGCACCAGCAACTGCGTCTGCAATTGCTTGAAGTCGGCGTAGGCCAGTGTGCGGTCGGCATTGCCGGCGCCGTTGTGGCAGTGCACCGGGCCGTTCAAGTAGCGCCAGCCACGCATGACGTTGGCCGTGCGGTTGTCTTCCTCGGCCAGCGTGTTGCCGGCGCCGCACAGCTGCGCGCCGATGGCCGTGTTGCTGCGGTTGTAGAGAATCTTCTGGCTGGGTCCGTCCACGCTGAGCGCGACCACCTGCTCGGGCACCAGCATGGCGTCGTTGTGCGTATTGCGTTCGGCGAAAATCTCGGGCTCGGGGTTGACCCAGGCCGGATGCCGTTCCATCAGCCACGCACTCAAGGGGCTGAGGTGGACGTAGTTGTAGCCGAACGCTTGCCAGGTGGCCACGCCTTGCAGCAGGAACACGGCCAGCAGCGGCGCGGCCGGCCAGCGCGGCCAGGCGCGCAGCCGCCACAGCAGCGGGAACAGGAAGGCGCTGCCGGCCCAGAACGCGTAGCGCATCTCGCCGGTGGCGGCCGAGTTCCAGTTCAGCACGGCCAGCGCGGGCAAGGCCAGCGCCAGCGAGAACACGGTGCACACGGCCAGCAGCGCCAGGTTGCGCTGCCGTTCGGCGCGCGGCCGGCCGCGCCAGCCGGACAGCAGCAGCGCGGCCCAGACGCCGGGGATGCCGATCAGCATGCCCTGGTTCAGGTCGAAATAGAAGGAGTGCAAGCGGGTGCCGTTGACCAGGCCGGGGTCGGAGAACAGCTTGGCGATCACGTTGGGTACGCCGAATTGCCACAGGTTGAACAGCGGCGCCAGCGCGAACACGGCGGCGCCGGCCGCCAGCGCGGCCAGGTAGCGCCCGCGCGGCAGGCCGGCCAGTACGCCGGGCCAGCCGCTGCCCGGTTCGTAGTGCAGGCACAGCCGCAGCAGCGGGGCGAAGCCGAGGAACACGATGATGGTGGGGTTTTGCAGCGACGCCAGCCCGGCCAGCAGGCAGGCCGCCAGCGGCAGGCCGTCGCAGTACAGCACCAGCGCCGCCAGCAGCGCGGCCGCGCTCAGGCATTCGGGGCTGCCCCAGGCCCAGTATTGCAGGCCGCCGCACAGCATGAACAGCGCCACCCCCAGCAGCGCCTTGGCGCCCGAACGGAACAGCCGGTACAGGCTCAGGCCGAGGATGAACACCATCGCCAGGTTGACGACCTGGTAGGCGCGAAACGGGTCCGCCCCCGCCGCCTGCAGCAGCTTGAATGGCAGCGCCGTCAGCAGCGCGTAGCCGAAGAAGTGGACCGCGTACACCTGGCCATCCTTGCCGCGCGTGAAGGCCGCGTACAGCGTCGGCTGCCGCGTGACCATGTCGTGTTCGATCAGTGCATAGACGGGAATGCGGCTGGGCACCAGTTGCTTGGCCACGGCGATGTCGTCGAGCCGGATGTCGGGTGAGGCGTGGCGCGCCAGCGCGATCGTTTGCAGCGAGTATTCGACGGCGTCGCCGTTGTGGTCGGGGCCGCGCGTGAACAGCAGGGCCAGCAGCAGGGCGGCCAGCAGCAGGGCGAAACGGAAGGGGCGCAGTGGCGTTGTCGTCATGTGCATGTGTGAGCGTAGGGTCGGAACCCGCCGGGCGGCGGGCGGAGGGGACCGGCGCCGCCGGTCCCGTGCTTAGCGCAGGGCCGGCTTGAGCGCGATTTCCTGCAGGAAGAAGGCCAGCTGGCGCGTGTCGGGCTGGCCCGGCGGCGGCTGGTAGGGCGCGTCGTGCTCCAGTTCCAGCGTCAGCGTGGGCGCGTCCGGCAGCGGCAGTTCGGGCAGGTCGCGCAGCGCGAACCAGCCCAGGTCGCGGCCGTTGATGATCACGCGGGTGCGGCTGTTGCCGGTGAAGTAGTGGCCGATGATGAGCAGGGTGCGGTACTGGTGGCCGGCCGGCAGCGGCACCGTCAGCACCGAGCGCTTGCCGTTGGACCAGCTGCCGTTCCAGATATCGCCACCGGACTCGGGCTGGCTCCAGCCCGTGCCCAGCTGAATGCCGTCGTGGCTGAGGAATTGCGCCAGGCCGTAGCGCAGCGGCGCCGGACCGGCCGGGCCGCACTGCGGCTGGCCGTCGATGTAGCGCCACATGCGCGTCGTGTCGTGGAAGCGGTTGGCGGCCGTCAGCGCGCGGCCCGCGCCGCACAGCGCCTGGTCGGCGTCCAGGTTGGCGCGGCTGTACATGGTCTTGTAGACCTTGCCGCCTTCTTCGTAGACGGCGACGCGGCCCTGGGCCAGTTCTTCTTCGCCATGCCAGCTGCGCTCGGCGAACAGTTCCGGTTCCGGGTTGTACCAGGCCGGCGCGTGGCGCAGCACGGTACGCGCCAGCGGGCTGAATTCCAGCGCGCCGTAGCGCTGGTCGTTGCGCATGGCCAGTCCTTGCAACACCAGCAGCACGGCCAGCGCCGCCACCGGCCAGCGCGGCAGGCGGCGCAGCTGCCACAGCAGCACGAACAGCAGCGGCATCGCGGCCCAGAACGCGTAGCGCATCACGCCGGCCGCGCCCGAGTTCCAGTTCTGGATCACCAGCGTGGGCAGGGCCAGCGCCAGCGTCAGCACGCAGGCCAGCACCAGCATGGCGAGACGGCGGCCACGGCCCGGCGCGCCGCGGCGCCAGCCCCACAGCAGCAGGAAGCCGGCCAGCGCGGGGATGGCGACGATCATGCCCTGGTTGAGGTCGAAATAGAACGAGAACAGCCGCACGCCGCTGGCCATGGCCGGGTCGGCGCCGACCTTGGCGATCACGCTGGGCACGCCGAACTGGTACAGGTTGTACAGCGGCGCCAGCGAGAACAGGGCGCCGCCCACGGCCAGGCCGGCGATGCGGCGCGGCGCCACGCACGGCGCCAGCGCGGCGCGCCAGCCATCGCCGGGGCGGTAGTGGGACACCAGTTGCAGCAGCGGCGCGAACGCGAGGAAGAACACGGTGGTGGGGTTTTGCAGCGTGGCCAGCCCGCCCAGCAGGCCGGCCGCCAGCGGACTGCCGGCCGTGTACAGCAGCAGGGCCGACAGCAGCATCGAGGCCGTCATCAGTTCCGGGCTGCTCCAGTCCAGGTACAGCACGCCGCCGCACAGCAGGAACAGCAGCAGGCCGAAGGCGGCCCGGCCGTTGCTGCCGAATACGTGGCGCAGGCTCAGGCCCAGCACGAACACGCAGGCCAGGTTGAGCGCCTGGTAGCACTTGAACGGATCGGCCCCCAGCGCGCGCAGCAGCTTGAAGGGCAGCGCCGCCAGCGCCGAATAGCCGAAGAAGTGGATGGCCTGGGTGCTGCCGTCGCGGCCACGGTAGAAACCGCTGAGCGGCACTTCGCGCCCGGCTTGCATGCCGTCGGCCAGCTGGGCCAGCGCCGCGTCGAACTGCGGCATCATCTTGCGGCCCAGTGCCACGTCGGCGGGACGGATGTCGGGGCTGCCGTGTTCGGCCACGGCCACCGTCATCAAGGTGTATTCGACCGCGTCACCCGTCAGCAGCGGCTGGCGCAGCGCCAGCGTGGCCAGCAGCACGGCCGCCAGCAACAACAGGAAGGCCAGCGGCCCGCGCACGCCGGTGCGCGCAACATGGGCATGGGGGGCGTGGTGACCGTCGTGGCCCGGCGCCGATGCGGTGCCGGCGGCGGACGGGGAGGAAGGCAGGGAACGGGGCATGGTGGTCACCGCGTGAGGGCGAACGCGCCGGCGGCAATCAGCACCAGGCCGGCCACCTTGGACACGCTCATGGCTTCGTTCAGGGCCGCGTAGCCGGTCAGCGCCACCAGTGCCATGGTGATGGCCGTCATGGCCGGGTAGGCCAGGCTGATCTGCAGCCGTTGCAGCGCCACGGAATAGCAGATGAAGCCCAGGCCGTAGGTGGCGCAGGCGCCGCCCAGGAAGGCCAGCCGGCGCACATTCCAGTCCGCGCCGGCCAGGCTGGATAGTTTAATCAGGAAGGTGGCGGCCGCGCTGGCCAGCGCGGCCAGCGCGCACCACAGGTAGCCTATCAAGGTCGGGGACATGGCGAACACTTTCAAAAAATCAGGGATGCCGTCACAGCGCGGCGGCCACGGCCAGCGCGCCGCACAGGGCGATGATGAGCAGGCTCAGTTTGTCCTTGCTGACGAACAGCACCGGGTCCTCGTGCACCAGGCCACGGTAGCCCAGCATCCACAAGCGGCCCAGCCAGAACACCAGCAGCGGCACGATGCCCATCAGGTAGGCCGGATGCGGATACAGCGGCAGCACGCGGTCCGAATTCATGTACAGCATGAAGATCAGCACGGACAGGAAGCCGGCGTTCACGCCCATGGTGCCGATCGGCCCCTTGTCGGCCGTGGTGTAGCCGCGCCCGCTGGTCTTTTCCTTGCCCTGGCGTTTCAGGTTGAACAGTTCGCTGTAGCGCTTGAGCATGGCCAGCGACAGGAAGATGAAGAACGAGAACGCCAGCAGCCAGAACGAGGGCGTGATGCCGGTGGCCGCGCCGCCGCCCAGGATGCGCACCGTGTACAGCAAGGCCAGGGTGACGATGTCGACCATCAGCAGCCGCTTGAGCACGAACGAGTAGCTCAGCGTGCTGACGAAGTAGATCAGCACCACGGGCAGCAGCCAGGTGCCGTCGAGCGTGCACAGCAGCAGGGCCGCCAGGGCCAGCAGCGCGCTGGTGCACAGCGCCAGCGACAGCGGCAGGCTGCCGGCCGCGATCGGGCGCCGGCACTTGGTCGGATGCTGGCGGTCGTCGTGCGCGTCGAGCGCGTCGTTGAGCAGGTAGGCGCTGGAGGCGCACAGCGAGAACGCCGTGAACGCCAGCAGCGATTGCAGCAGCGTCGGCAGTTGCAGCACGTGGCCGGCCAGCATCGGCAGGAACACCAGCATGTTCTTGAGCCACTGGCGCGGGCGCATGGCCTTGAGCAGGGCCGCCAGCGGATGGCGGCGGCGCGCGCCCAGCGGCTGGGTCTGGCGGCCGTCGGCCAGCCGGAACGGACGCCGGCTCACGCTGTAGGCTTCGCGGCTGCCATGCCACACGGGCACGTCGACGCTGGCGTTGCCCACGTAGTCGTAGCCGCGCGCGCCGTAGTGCTGCGCCAGCGTGGCGGCCTTGTTGTGTGAGGTCAGGTTGACGCCGGCCTCGGTGGCCAGCACCAGGTCGAACAGCTGCAGGTGGGCGGCGATCGCTTCCGCGTAGGCGCGCTGGGAACCGGTGGCCAGCACCACGCGGCGCCCGCGCGCCCGTTCCTCGCGGATATGGGCCAGCAGCCGCTGGTCATACGGCAGCGTGGCCGGGTCGATGGTCACGTGCGCGGCCAGCTTGTCCTTGAAGCCGGCCTTGCCCAGCAACAGCCAGCCGGGCAGGCGCCAGGCTTGCCAGAAGCGCTGCTTGAGAAACAGCAGCAGCGCTTCCCACAGCAGGTCGGAATAGATCAGGGTGCCGTCCAGGTCGATGACCAGCGGCGGTTCAGCGTGCACCGGGATGGCGCCAGGCGGGGTCAGGGGCTGGTGCGGAGAATTCATGCGGTTGCGCTCTCGGGAATGGCTTCGGTTTCAGGGGCAGTGTCGAACAGCAGCGCGGCCAGCGCGCGCGCGTTGTCGCTCCAGCATTGCCACGGCATGGCATCGGACGCCACGGCCTGGCCGGCCGCGTGGCCGTCCAGCCAGGCGCGCAGCGCCAGCGCCAGCGCGGCGCCATCGTGGCCGCTGAAATACTGGGCATGCTGGCCCGCCACTTCGCGGAACACGGGCAGGGCGCGTGCCAGCACGGGCAGGCGGTGGCGGGCCGCCTCGATCAGCGGCAGGCC
Organism: Burkholderiaceae bacterium; assembly: GCA_035254005.1. GTDB lineage: Bacteria > Pseudomonadota > Gammaproteobacteria > Burkholderiales > Burkholderiaceae_D > Rugamonas. The sequence continues at coordinate 31,732 of DATFBD010000080.1, forward strand.
GAAGCCTTCGCCCTCGCTGGGCGCCAGCAGGCAGGCGCAGGCCGCGTACACCTGCTCCAGGTAGTCGTCGCTGATGCCTTGCAGCCAGTGCAGGCGGCGGCCCGCTTCCGGATGCTCGCGCAGCCGCGCGATGATGGTGGGGATGGTGCGGCGCTGGGATGGCGGCAAGCCTTGCCAGCCTTCGCGGCCGACGATCACCAGCTGGGCGTCCACGCCCTCGGCCCACAGCTGCTCGAATGCGTCCAGCGTCTGCAAATGGCCCTTGCGCGGCTCGATCGTGCCCACCATCAGGAACGCCGGGCTGGCCGCCAGCCGCGCCAGTACGGCCGGCGCCTCGTCGGGCAGGCCGGTGCTGGGCTGGGAGGCGGCGATGTCGGCGCCATGGTGCAGTACCGCCAGCGGCGGCACGGCCAGGCCGCTGGCGGCCAGCCATTGGCGGGTGTCGTCGGCCACGGCGGCGCTGATGCAGACCAGGCGGTCGGCCTGGGCCGCGATGCAGCGCAGCCAGCGGCCATGGTCGTCGCTGGCGCCGGGCGGGAAGAAGGCCGGCTGCAGCACGGGCAGCAGGTCGTGGATCAGGAAATTGACGGACACGCCGGCCGCGCGCCAGCGCGTGTACAGGCCGGCGGCGGCCGCCGCCACCACGGCGCCGGGCGCGTAATCGGGGCTGTAGTAGACGTCGCCACGGCTGACCTTGACGGCGTCGTCGGCCACGCCCGCTTCATTGATGCCCAGCAGGCGGTGGGTGTAGCGCTTGGCGTAGCGGTAGTGCCAGTGGCCGCCTTCGTCGCTCAGGTACACGGGGCGCACCTGGTAGCGCGTGGTGGGCGTGCGCAGCAGTTCGGACAGCTGGGCCCGCACCACGCGCTCGATGCCGGTCTGTAAATCGTTGGCGGCGATGGTGGTCACGTCCACCAGCAGCTGGGGCGCGGGCGCGCCGTCGCCGCCGAGCTGGCGGTACCACTGGCCGTGCAGCACCACGTCCATCAGCTGCTCCGCGCTTTGCTGCCAGTTCAGCCAGCGCAAGCCTTGCGGCTGCGGCGCCTGGCCGGCCGCGTGCAGGTCCAGCCAGGCGCGCAGGGCGGTCGCCAGCGCCGGCGCGTCCAGGCCGTCGAAGTAATACGCATGGTCGCCGGCCACCTCGCGGAACACGGGCAGGCCGCGCGCGATGATGGGCAGCTTGTGCTGGGCCGCTTCGATCAGCGGCAGGCCGAAGCCTTCGGCCTCGGAGGCGGCCAGCAGGGCCGCGGCCGAACCATACAGTTGCAGCAGCATTTCGTCGGACACGCCCGACAGCCAGAACAGGCGCTGGCCCCGCAGCGGGTGCTGTTCCAGCCGCTTGATCAGGGTGTCGACCAGCCAGCCGGCCTTGCCGACGATGACGAGGTTGATGGCCACGCCCTGCTGCCACAGCAGCTCGAACGCGTCCAGCGCCTGGGTGTGGCCCTTGCGCGGCTCCAGCGTGCCGACCATCAGCAGCGTGGGTGCGGCGGCCACGGCGGCCAGCACCTGGCCCGCCTCGGGCGGCAGGCCGCTGGTGGGGGCGCTGGCGCCGATGTCGGCGCCCAGGTGGAAGTAGCCCAGTTGCAGCGGCGCTACCCGGCGGCTGGGGCGGTTCTCCAGCCAGGTGGCCAGCTCGTCGGCCACGGCGCGCGAGATGCACACCACGCCGTCGGCCACGTGCGACACGGTTTCCAGGTAGTCGCCGTAGTATTTCTCGGCGCCGAACGGGAACGATTCGGGCCGCAGCAGCGGCAGCAGGTCGTACACGACGAAGTCGATGCGCACGCCGCGCTGGTGCAGGCCGGCCAGCAGCGCTTCGTTCTGCGCCGTGCCGTTGGTGAACAGGTCGAGGCCGAGGAAATGGTCGCCGGCGCGCGCCTCGATGGGCGCGTCTTCCAGTTGCAGGCCGTGCACGCCCAGCAGTTCGAAGGTGTAGCGGCGTGCGTAGCGGTAGCAATGGTTGCCGCCTTCGCTGTAGACCGGCTCGATGCGGTAGCCGGCCGGCGGCTGCTTGAACAGGGCCAGCAGCACGCTGCGCACCACGCGCTGGATGCCGGTCTTGTGGTCGGCCTGGATCAGCGCCGATATGTCGATCAGCAGCTGGCGCGGCGCCGTGGCCGGCAGGTTGGCGGCGATAGCGCTGGCGGCGGCGATCAGTTCGCTTTCCTGGGGCTTGGGCGACAGCGCGGCCAGTCCGTCCAGCAAGGCGCGGTAGCGGCTGGCGTGGCTGTCGCGCGCGAAGCGCTCGATGGCGGCGTGGTACTGGCGCGCCACGGCGGCCGGCGCGTGGTGGGCCTGCACGTGGGCGCGGCCCCGTTCGGCCAGGCCGGCGCGCAGCTCGGGTTCGTCGTACAGGCGGGCCAGCGCGTCAGCCAGTGCATCGTCGCCGAACTGGTCGGGCAGCTTGATCAGCACCGATTCGGGCAGCGTGGCGGCCGCGCCGTGGGCATTGATGATGGTGGGGATGCCATACAGCAGGCAGTCGAGCACCGAGGCCGACGTTTCGCCGCGGGTCTGGGTGCGCAGCTGGACGGCGGCGTCGGCCGCGGCCAGGTAGCGCCCGTAGTCGGCGGCCGTGACGAAGCCGGTCACGCGGATGCGCTCGGCACACGGGCTGTGGGCGATCTGGCGCAGCAGTTCGTAGCCGTAGGGACCGGGGTCGTTCTCGCCCACGAACACCAGCTGGCAGTTGCGCTGGCGCGCCAGCGGCGAGGCCAGGAAGGCGTGCAGCAGGCGCTCGTTGAGCTTGGTGCTGCCCAGCATGCCGAAGCTGCAGACCAGGAAGCTGTCGTCGTCCAGGCCCAGCGCCTGGCGGGCCGCCTGGCGCGCGGCCTGCGGCGCGTGGCCGGCCGGCAGGCCGCGCAGCAGCGGCAGCGTGACCCACTGGTCGGCATAGCCGGGGCCGTACCACTGCTCGGCCAGCTGGCGCGAGAAGTCGGCGTGGACGATCAGGCCGCTGGCCTGGTCCAGCACCGGCTTGTTGCACGGGTAGGCCCAGATCGTGTCGTTGCGGCCCAGTTCGCCATGCCGCAGCAGGGCGCTGTGGCCGTGCGAGGCGTACAGCGCGGCCAGGAAGGCTTGCGGTTCGACCCGGTCGCGTTCCATGTTGTCGAGCACGCCGCTGAGGAAGAAGTCGTGCAGCACCACCACGCCGGGATGGCGCGCCAGCAGGCCGAACATGTGCTGGTGGGCGTTGGAATTGCCGAAGTGGTAGAGCACGCGCTCGTAGCTGGCGGCGCGCTGCTCGAATTCGTCGGGCGTGCGCAGCGGCCAGCGCGCGGCCAGCGCCGGGTCGGCCGGCACGCTTTGCTGCACCACCAGTTCGATCTCGTAGTACGGGTCGAGCTCGGCCAGCAGTTCGGCGCTGTAGTCGGCGATGCCCGATTTTTCCGGCGGCAGCGGCGAGACGAACGCCAGCCGGGGGCGGGCGGACTGTTGGCTGGCCGTGGCGTCGGCCGGGCTGGCCGGCAGCGCGGCCAGCGCCTGCCACAGCTGGGCGGCGGCTTCGTCCGGCTGCTGGCCCGTGACCAGCACCGGCACCGGCGCCAGCGCCGCCTGCAGCAGGGCGCCGTCGGCGGCGGCCGGGGTCAGCACCAGCGCGGCCGATTGCAACTGGCGGCGCTGGCGCGCAGCCACCGGCTTCAGCGCGGACGCGGCCGGCGCCTGCAATGGGCCGGCGTCGGCCAGCCAGTAGGCGCAGGGCAGGCCCAGCGCGCCGTGGTCGCACAGGCTGTCTTCGAGCGGGCGGTCCAGCAGGCCGGGGCAGAACAGCGCGTCCGGCCGCAGCTGGGCCAGCGCGCTGGCGCGGATCAGTTCAGCCGCACCGTGCTGCCAGGCGCCGCTGCCGGTGGGCGCCGCGTAGCAGATGATGTGTTCGTGTGGCAGCAGGCCGGCGAAGGCGTGGCGCAGCGCCTCGATCTGGTCGCCGTGGCGGCCATCGAGGGCCAGCAGCACGGTGTGGCCGGCGGCGCCGCGCACCACGGCCTGGGCCAGCGCCACCACGGCGGCCGGCTCGCGCGCGGCGCCGTTCTGGCAGGATTGCAAGTCAATGACGAGACGCATGTTCAGTGTTCAGTATGTTGTTGGGCGCGCTTCAAGTCGGCCAGCACCTGGCGGGCCGATTGCGGCAGTTCGCGCAGCTGGTAGGGCAGGTCGGGCGCGTGCGTGGGCAGGCCATGGTCTTGCCGCACCACGGCCAGCACCCGCTTGAGCTGCAGCGACAGGGTGGGGAAGCGCATCTGCAGCGGCACCGTGACGCGCCGCACGGCCGGGCGCGACAGCACCCAGGCCAGCGCGCGCCGGATGGCGCTGCGGGCGCGCCGGCGCGCGATGCGCGGCAGGCTTTGCTCGCCGCGCCGCAGCAGCACGCGCATCGGCGCCGTGATGCGCCACGAGCGGCTGGCGCGCATGGCCAGCAGTTGTTGTTCCAGCCCGGCGGCCCAGGCCGCGTTCTGGTGCAGGCTCGCTTCGAAGGCGCGCGCGCGCTGGTCGGCCTGGTGCAACTCGGCGCGCACCTGGGCCGTGTCGTCGGCGGCCAGCCGGGTCTGGCGCTGGGCGTCCAGGATGGCTTGTTCCAGTTCCGCTTCGCGCGCCTGGTGCTGCTGCTGGTGCAGCGCCAGCTGCGTGTTCAGTTCGGCCAGCGTGGCGTCGAGCTGGTCGGCGCGTTGCCAGGCCTTGTCCAGGTGGTGGCTGATGTAATCGTCGAACACGTTGGGCTGCACCGTCAGGCGTTCGGCCAGTTGCGGATGCTCGTCGGCCACGTAGTAGCGGTTCAGGCCGTCGAAGTAGCAGAAGCGGTAGCCATGGTCCGTCACCAGCGCTTCCCAGCTGGCGTGGTTGCTCACGCGGCTGTTGGGCAGGGTCGCTTCCACCACCACGACCCACGGGCGGCATACGCTCCAGTCCATGCCGCGCAGCACGTCGCCCTCGCAGCCTTCCACGTCGATCTTGAGGAAGTGCACCGGGCCGCGCACGTGCTCGCGGCAAATGGCCGCCAGCGTGCGCAGCGGCACGGTCTGCTCGACCACGCTGTGGCCCTCGGCCCGGTGGCTGGCGGCCACGGCGGCGTCCATCGAGGCCCAGCCGTTCACGTCCGTCACGTCGAACAGCGTGATCTCGCCCTCGGCCGCGCCGGCCGCCACGGTCAGCGTCAGGTCGCGCGGGCGCTGCGCCAGGAAGGCGGCGCGGAACGAGGGCAGCGGTTCGATGTTGATGCCGTGCCAGCCGCGCTCGTAGAAGGCCTTGGTGACGGAATGCTGTTCGGGATCGTTGGCGCCGACGTCGATGTAGAAGCCGTCCTGCACGTCATGCAGGGCGCGCCACAGCAGCACGTCTTCGCCATTCTGGGCGTAGGAAACGAAGCTCATGGCTGGCCTTCCCGGAACAGGGCCGCCAGCGCCGGATCGGCGCGCACGGCCAGCGCTTCGGCCAGCGAGGGCTTGTTGTAGACGAACAGCGCGATGGCGGCCTGGGCCAGCAGGTCGCGTCCGCTCAGCAGGCCGGGCGACTTCATGAAGATGGCGTCGCCCCAGCCGAGCCGGTCGCGCGACTGGCGCGCCGCCGTGCCCTCGCTCGCGTAGTGGCAGGTGCTGTGGAAGTCGATGAATTCGAAGCCCTGGCCGCGCAGCAATTGTTCGATGTCCGAGAACAGCGCCTGGCCGATGTAGATGGGCGTGAACGACACTTCGCAATGGACCACGGCGGTACGCGCCAGCACGGCCGTCGCATGGCGCAGGGCCGGCAGTTCGAAGCCCTGGATGTCGAGCTTGAGGAAATCGACCGGGGCGGCGTCGGCCAGCACGGCGTCCAGCGTGCGGGTGTCGACGTCGGCCGTGCGCACGGTGCGCAGGTGGCTCAGCTCGACCAGGTGGTCGGTCACGGCGCGGTTGAACGGCAGCAGCGAGCTGGTGGCGTCCGGTTCGTTGATGTGGAACGGGTGGCGCTGGCCGTCGCCGATGAAGTCGGGGTAGAGCCGCACGGTGGCCAGTCCATCATGCTGTTCGCGCTGGGCGCGTTTTTCATCCAGCGGCTCGAAGCCCGTCACCAGGCAGGGCAGGCCATGGTCCGTCAGCGGCGCGTACACGTGGCGCTCGTCGTCCAGCATTTGCGCGCCCACGTCGACGATGTGCAGCGGCTGGTCCGCGAACAGGGGCGCGCAGTGGGCCGCCAGCCGTGCGCGGGCCTGGCCCTGGGCGGCGATGGCGGCGGTGCGGGCGCGGTATTCGTCGCTGCTGGCCAGCGCCGTGGCCAGCGCGGCCACCTCGCCGCCGCCCGTCAGCACGGCTTGCCAGTGTTGCAGGCCGACCGGGTCCGCGTCGCGGCCCAGCAGGGCGCGGTACAGGCCGTGCACCAGCGCGTCGGCGGCGTCGGCGGTGGGGAACAGGGTCTCGGACATGATCTTTCCTGAGGTTCGGTTGAATTCGGCGTTACAGTTTGTCGACGTCCAGGCGCGGCGCCAGGTTGGCCAGGCCGGACCAGGTGATGGCCGCGCTGTTGGGCAGCACCACGAAGGTGCTCACCTCGTGCAGGTAGTTGAGCACTTCGCGGAAGCTGCCTTCATCATAGCCGCCATTGCCCAAGCCGACCGTGAGCGTGTATTCGTCCGGTGCCAGCGCCATGGTGAAGGCGAAACTGGCCGACAGCACGCCGCCGGCGGCAACTGGCCCCGGCTGTTCGCGCATGCAATAAGTGTTGGTCTCGAACAGCACCACGCCGTAGCGGTTGCGGATCTTGAAGCCCACGTGTGGATCGTCCAGCTCGCGGTGGGCGCGGTATTCGACGCGCAGCCGCACCGGCTGGTCGGCCACGATGCTCGCTTCGGGCGTGCCATCGTCGCGCACGAAGGCCACGCCCACGCAATCGGCCAGCGCGGTGGTGATGCTGCCGTCGCTGCCGGTGAGCACGGGTGCGTCGCGCAGGCGCTCGGCGGCGGAAATGGCCACCGTGTGCTGCTGGGGTGCATGGTCGAGCCGGCCCAGCAGTTCGGCCTGGTAGCGGTCGGCGGCGGCCTTGGGCGCGCCGTCGAAGGCCAGCGCACCCTGGCGGATGTAGAGACAGCGGTTGCAGATGTTCATCACCGTGCCCATGCTGTGCGACACGAACAGCAGCGTGGTGCCGCTGGCCGTGAAGTCGCGGATGCGGTCGAAGCATTTCTGCTGGAAGTAGACGTCGCCCACGGCCAGTGCCTCGTCCACGATCAGGATGTCGGGCCGCACGCAGGTGGCCACGCTGAACGCCAGCCGCATCTGCATGCCGCTGGAATAGACGCGCACCGGCTGCTCGATGTAGTCGCCGATTTCCGCGAACTGCTCGATGGATGGCATCAGCGCGTCGAGCTGGTCCACGGTGAGGCCGGCCAGCTGGCCCGCCATGTAGACGTTCTGGCGGCCGGTGAAGTCGGGGTGGAAGCCCATGCCCAGTTCCAGCAGGGCCGCCACCCGGCCCGTCAGCGCCACGCTGCCCGTGGTGGGCTGGGTGGTGCCGGTGATCAGCTTGAGCAGCGTGCTCTTGCCGGCGCCGTTGACGCCGATCAGGCCCACGGCCTCGCCGGCCTTCACCTCGAAATTAATGTCCTGCAAAATCCAGCGCAGCTGGTGGCGCGGGCCGCGCATGGGCAGCAGCCACTCGCGCAGGCGGGCCCAGCGGGTCGGATATTGTTTGTAGGCCTTGCCCAGTTGATTGACGCGGATGGTGCCCATTACAGTTCGTCCGCCATTTCCCCCGCGCGGCGGCGGAACAGTTTCAAACCCAGCAGGCACAGGCCGGCCGCCAGCACGGCGGCCGGGGCCAGCGAGGCCCAGTCCGGCATCTGGCCGGCCACCAGCAATTGTTGGTACGACACGATGATGGCGCTCATCGGATTCCAGGCCAGCCACGGACGCAGCGCCTCGGGGATGATGGAGGCCGGATAGACGATGGGCGTGAGCCAGAACCAGAATTGCAGGAAGATGGTGAAGAACTGGCCGACGTCGCGGAAGAACACGTTGAGGATGCCCAGCACCAGCCCCAGGCCCACGGCCAGCAGCAGTTGCAGCGCCAGCAGCGGCAGCAGCGCCAGCGTGACCCAGCCGGGGAACTGGCCCGACACCAGCAGGAACAGCAGGAACAGGCCGAAGATGATGCCGAAGTTGAGCAGCGCGTTGAGCACGGCGATCAGCGGCAGGCAGATGCGGGGAAAACTGACCTTCTTGAGCAGGTTGGCCTGCTCCAGGAACATGTTGAGCATGCGCGTGGTCAGTTCGCTGAACAGGCCCCAGGTCAGCACGCCGGCGCACAGGTAGATGCTGTAGGCGTACTGGCCGCTGGCGCCGGGCAGCTTGCTGCGCATGACCTGGGAGAAGATCAGCGTGTAGACCAGGATCATGGCCAGCGGGTTGAGCACGGTCCACGCCGCGCCCAGCATGGTGTTGCGGTACTTGGCCTGGAATTCCCGCTTGACGCTACCGAGCACGAAGCCGCGGTAGGACCAGATGGCCCTTAGCATGACGGACATCAGGCGGCGCCTCGCGGACGGAACGACGATGGTGCAGAACTCATGGCAGACTTGCGGCTCGCAGACAGTCTGCTGGCCCCTGAAATTGAAAGGGTCAGATTATACCGTACTGGCTTGCCACAGTTGTAATAGGTTGTTACGCCTCAGGCGTCGCCCTGCACCAGTTTTTGCAGCGCTTCCGGGTTCTTGATGATGAGCCGGTGTGGCTCTTTTTGCACGATGCCCTGCTGCACCAGCGTCAGCAGCGCCCGCGTCACCGTCTCGCGGCTGGTGTTGATCATGTTGGCGATATCCTGGTGGGTGGGCAGGTTCTCGACCACGGTGCCGTCCGGGTTCTTCTTCTGCATCAGCACCAGGAAGGTGTAGATGCGGCGCGTGGTATTGTTGATGCTGAGCAACGCGCGGAATTCCGAGTCGCGCTGGATCTTCTGCGCCAGGTGGCGCAGCATCTGCTTGGCCACCGACGGCGAATGGGTGAACAGGCGCAGCGCCACCGGCGCCGGCAGGAAGGCCACCAGCACTTCCGTCATGGCCACCACCGAGGCCGAGCGGGTCGATTCGTTGATCAGCGCGATCTCGCCGAAAAAGTCGCCCGGCGCCAGCATGCGCAAGCCCACGGCGCGGCCATCCTCGGTCACGTCGATCACCTGCAACTGGCCCGACAGCAGGAACAGCAGGCCGTCGCCGCTGCCGCCCTTGTGCAGCACCACCTCGCGCTTGGCATGGTGGCGGATGCGCAGCTCGGCCTTGACGGCGTTCATCTCCTCCTCGGACAGCTCGGCCAGCAGGGGAATCTTGCGCAGGTAGATCTGGATCTGGCCGGGCGGTTCCTTGGGCGGCGTGCCCGGCACCTCCGGCACTGGCAGCGGCGCTTGCTCGCTCATGCGAACGCTCCCAGCGTGCCGACGGCGCCGTAGGCCAGGCCGATCAGGCCGGCGCAGGCCACCCCGGCCGCGTTGGCGGCCAGGTCGCGCCAGCAGAAGCGCCGCTCGGGCACCAGCACTTGCAGGCATTCGATGGCCAGGCTGGCCAGCAGCACGCCGGCCAGGCACCACATGCCCTCGCGGCGGTCGTGCGCGAGCGGCAGCGCCAGCAAGGCCAGCAGGCCGAAACCGGCGAAATGCATCAATTTATCGTTCGGCAAGGCCGTCGGCAGCCAGCTGTTGGGCAGCAAACAGCCCACGGTCAGCAGCACGGCCAGTGCCAGAAACATAACCCATTTCCAATCCATACACTACCTTGATTCGATGACGGCGGCCCCTGGCGGCGCCCCATCAAGGCGTCTGCCATTGCCAGCTCAGTTGCAATTGGCGGTCATTGTACTGAAAGATCGAGATGCTTTCCTGATTCCGGACCTGCCTGGCCTCAAGCAGCACCGATTGGCTGGCGCTGAGCGGGTAGCTCAGGGCGGCGCGCAGCAGCGTGGTGCGCTGGCGCCGCACGTCGTCGATAAAGCCCGGCGCATAAGCTTCGGCGCCATTCCAGCGCTGGTGACTGAAGTTCAGCTCGCCCGTGATCTGGTAGGGCAACTGGTGCTTCCATTGCAGCGTGGCCAGCCAGCCGCGCCGGTCGCCACCGGGGCGGGCGGCCAGCGCGCGGTCGTCCAGCCCGGCCATGCCGATGGCGGCCAGGTCGCCGTCGCGGTGGTAGGTGAACTGGCCGCGCAGCTCCAGGGTGTTGGCGTCGAAATGGCTGAGCGTGAGGTAGTTGGCCCGGCTCACGCCAGCCGTCAGGTGGAACTGCACGCTGCCCGGCAGCGGCAGCGGCGGCCCGACCTTGACCTGCAGTTGCGCCTGGCGCTGGTAGAGCTGGCTGCCCAGCGTGATCAGGCCCATGCTGGCGCTGCCGCGCACGGTCCAGTGGCCGAAGCGCCACGGCGTGTCGGCGCCGGCGTACAGCGCCGTCGAGTTGTACTGGCCCAGGCTGTCGTAGCGGCGCGATTGCAGTTGCAGGTAGCCGCTGCTGCCGTTGGGCGTGAGGTCGCGCAGGTAGTCGGCCGACAGCCAGCTGAACTGGTCATGCTTGGGCTGGAAGTCTATCGGCTGCGGCAAGTCCACCTGCACCCCGGCCTGGGTCACGCCATAGCTGCTGCCATAGGAACCCTGGTTGACGTTCTGGTCCAGCCCGCGGCCTATGCTCAGCGTGGCGTGGCTTTGCGGCTGCCAGTTGCTGCAGCCGCCGGCGCGTGCCTCGCTGATCAGTTCCAGGATGCCCTGGGGCGGATTGAAGCGCACCTCGATGGCGGCGAACAGCCGCTCGGCTTCGTCCGCGTGGCCGAGCGCGCACTGGATCAGGGCCAGATCCAGCCAGGCGCCCGCGTGCAGCGGCTCCTTGGCCACCACTTCGCTCAGGGTGGCGCTGGCGTCGTTCTTGCGCCCCTCGGCGATCGATTGCAGCGCCTGCTGGTAGAGCAGCTGGCTTTCCGTCTCGCCCGGCTCCTCGGCGCGCGCGGCCGGGGCCAGCGCGAGCGCGCAGGCCAGGCCGGCCAGCGTGGTCCGCCAGGGGAAGGGCTTGCGTATCGCCGTCCTCACGCGTGCCGCTCCCGGGCGCCGGTGGCGGAGGGCGTAGCGCTGGCGGCCATGTGCTGCGTGTCGTTGATGGTATCGATGGTGGTATTTATCGCGGTATCTATCGTGGTATCTATCGTGTAGAGCGTGGTGGGTTTTTCCTTGCCGCGCAACAGCCGCTCGCCCAGCGGCAGGAACTGGTGGCCGGTGGCGCGCGCCACCGTGCCGGCGCCCACGATCACGTCGTGGGGATAATCGCGCGCCGCCTGTTCCAGCCGCGCCGCCGTGTTGACGCTGTCGCCGACGGCAGTATAAATGCTGCGGAACGCCGTGCCAAAGTCGCCCGCCATGGCCAGCCCGCTTTCGATGCCGATGCGCACCCGCAGCGGCGGCCAGCCTTGGGCCACGCGCGCCTGGCTCAGCGCGCGCACGCGGCGCACGATGGTTTGGGCCGCATCCAGCGCCAGGTCGGCATGGCGCGGGTGGGGCAGGGGCGCGCCCCAGAACGCCACCAGGCCGTCGCCCGTGTATTTGTCGAGCGTGCCCTGGTTGGCGATCACCGGTTCGGTCAGGCATTCGAGGAAGTCGCGCGTCAGCTTGGCCGCCTCGTCCACCGGCAGCGCTTCCACTTGCGAGGTGTAGCCTTCCATGTCAGCGATCAGGGTGGTCACGTCGAGCTGGCGCGGGGCCAGCGGGTCTTTCAGGTCGCTACGCATCAATTCGCTCACGACGGCCGGCGCCACGTACTGGCGCAGGGTGTCGAGCAGGTAGCGCGAGCGGTGCTGGGTTTGCTGCCACTGGAACGGCACGGCGAACGCCAGCAGGAAAGCCACCGAGGCCAGCGGCGCGCTGGGCGAGAAGCTGGCGTCGTGGGCGCTCACGGCCAGTGCTATGCCCAGCCACAGCGCCGCGCCGGCGCCCAGCAGCAGGCCGTTGCGGGCGGCCGACAGGCGCGGGAAGGTGTAGCCGGCCAGTGCCGCCAGCAGCAAGGTGTAGGCGCAGGCGATCCAGCGGCCGGGCCAGGGCGCGGGCGCGCTGCCGTCGCGCCGGTCGAGCAGGGTGGACAGCATGGCCGCCTGCACGCCCAGGCCGGGGCGGTTGGCCGCCAGTGGCGTGGTGACCCGGTCGGCCAGGCTCAGCGAGGACGAACCGACCAGCACCAGGCGGCCGCTGGCGCCGTCGGGCGCGATGCGGCCGGCCAGGATGTCGGCCGCGCTGACGACGGTGTAGGCGCTCCAGTCGCGGCGGTAATCGATGCGGGTGGCGGCCGCGTCGGCCGGAAGGGGCGCGGCGTGGGCCGAGGTTGGGGCGGCCGTTTGCGCCGATGCCTGGACGGCAGCTTGAGCGGGCGCGAGCGCCGAAAGTTGGGCCGGGTTGCCGGCGCAGCAGTCGAGCAGGGCTTGGGTGAGCGCCGGATAGACGCGGCCCTCGAACGAGGTCAGCAGCGGCAAGCGGCGCAGCGCGCCATCGGGGTCCGGGATGAAACCGATATTGCCGATGTGGGGCGCTTGCGCCAGCAGCGCGTGGTTGGCCAGGTAGCCCGTGGCGGGCTGGGCGGCCACGTTCGCCGGCGGCGCGGCCAGCGCGCCGCCCAGCACGCCGGCGCGCAGCGGTTCGGGGCGGGCGGTGCTGTAATCGAACGCCTGGGCCAATACCAGCGGGCCGTGGTTGGCCAGCAAGGCCAGGCGGGTATCGCCGTCCGGATCGCCGGCCTTGGGCAGCACGATATCGAGCGCCACGCCGCGCGCGTTGTAATTAGTCAGCAGCATTTCCACCAGGTCCGCGATCCGGCTGCTGGGCCAGGGCCAGGAACCGACCGTGGCCAGGCTGGCCTCATCGATATCGACCACCAGCACGCGCGGCTCGGGGGCGCTGGTGGTATGCAGGCGGATATAGCGGTCGCGCAGCCATTCCTCGGCAAAATAGCCATGACCGGGCAGGAATTCGGGGATCACCGTCAGCAGCAGGGCGACCAGCGCCATCAGCCAGCGCAGCTGGCGGGGCGAAGGGCGCAGCGAGCGCAGGGCCGGGGTGAACATGAATAAAAGGCAATTCAAAAGCCAGAACAGGCAGAGTATAACGCGCAAGCAAAGAACCGGGGTCAGGTCATTCCATTAGGCAAGAGGCGCGCCTCTTGCCTAATGGAATGACCTCGGTTTTAGGCTAACTCTATATTCAAGCGGCGGCCCAGGGCGGCGGCGGCTTGCTCCACCTGGTCCACCTTGGATGAGTGACGCAGGTCGAACAGGCGGTCGATCTGGGGCTGGTGGACATTGAGCAGGCGGGCCAGGTCCGCCTTGCGCAGGCGCTGTCTCAACATTTCATTCCACAGCAGCACCTTGGCCGTTTCCAGCGCCGGCAGCGCGACGGCGTGCTCGCCAGAGGCCGGGGCGGACGGCAGCGGCACGGGGCGGCGGTCCTCCATATACATTCCCACGACTGTACGCAGGCATTCCACGGCCTCACACAGCGCTTCGTCCACAGTGTCGCCCACCGAGTTGGCTTCCTGGAAGTCCGGGAAGGCCACCAGGTAAGCGTCATTGCTATCCTGGGTCAGGGTGATGGGGTACGTCAACATGGTTTCTTCCTTTCAAGGTACGCGGGAGGCTAAATATCAGCGAGCCGGCAAGTGCCCTGTAGGGCGTACTGTCATTTCAGTCCAAGGTCCTTCTTGATTTTTTCCACCAGCCTCGTACCGGGGTCAGGTCATTCCATTAGGCAAGAGGCGCGCCTCTTGCCTAATGGAATGACCTGACCCCGGTTTTTGCAGTTGCTACAAAGTGTAACGCTTGGGGGCCGGTCCAGTGCTTGCAGTAAAATGTGACCTGCATCACGGAAACATCCGTGGCCGGCGCGCGATAATCGGCCTTGTAATAGGAGAAAAATATGATACGTCAACTCGTTCTGGCTGCCGGCGTACTGCTGGCCGCCCACGCGGCCCATGCCGCGGAGGCCGGCAAAATCATATTTGTCGCCGGCGCGGCCCAGGTCGTGGATCATCCGGCAACGCTGGGCGGGCCCGTCAGCGAAGGCGAATTGCTCACCACGGGCGCCGATGGTTATCTTTACGTTAAGACCATCGACAACGGCCTGTTCATCCTGCGCCCCAACACCAAGGCCCGCATCGCCACCTACCACGTGGACCGCGAACAGCCCGCCAACACCCGCGTCAAGCTCGAACTGCTGAGCGGGGTGGCGCGCAGCCAGTCCGGCGAGGCCGTCAAGCAGGCGCGCCAGAATTTCCGCTTCAATACACCCGTGGCCGCCATCGGCGTGCGCGGCACCGACTTTACCGTCTTTACCGACCAGGATACGTCGCGCGTGACCGTGCTGTCGGGCGCCATCACCGTCAGCGGCTTTGGCGGCGGCTGCCGCCCGGATGGCGTGGGGCCGTGCGAGGGCAACACCAGTCGCGAACTGACAGCGGCGCAAAAAGGCCAGTTGTTGCAAGTGCAGCGCGGCCAGACTCCGCAGTTGATGCAAGGGAATGGCCTGCTGGCGCCCGACCTGGTGGCGCCGCCGCGTCCCGATGAGCCGTCCAAGGGCGCGGCCGCCGGTGGTAACGTGCTCGGCGGTGACAGCCTGGTAGCGGTCGAGGTCAAGAAGATCAACGACCAGCCCCGTAACCAGTCCGGCAACAACAACGGTAACAACAATCAGACCGTGTCGCCGCCGCTTACGCCGCCCATCATCGAAGTGCAGCCGGCCCCGCCGCCGCCCCCGCCCGTGGTCTACAAGGACATCAGTTGGGGCCGCTGGACGGCCGTGCTGAAAGACCGGGCCACTTCGGGCGTGTCCAAGGATGGCTGGGACCGGCTGGGCATGAACAGTTACTTCGTGTTGTTCCGCGAACACAAGGGCGTGGATTTCGTGACGCCGGAAAAGGGCAGCGTCAGCTTCGCGCTGGCCGACAGTTCGGCCTACGTACGCGACATCAATACGGAAGCCAAATCGGCCGCGCAATTACAGAATGGTGTGCTATCGTTCAATTTTGATAAGTCCACCTTCGCCACCCAGTTCGACCTGCTGACGGGCGGCCAGAGCTATCGCATGGGTAACAGCGGCGTCGTCACGCGCGACGGCACGTTCTCGACCCTGAATCCGGGCTTGCCTGGCGCCAACATCGGCATCACCGGTTTCATGCGTGACCTGAACGGTGCCGCCTATCTGTTCGATGGCAGCCTCGATTCGCGCCGTGCCGTGGATGGTGTCACCACATGGAAGAAATAATAAAAAATTAATAGCGTTTATTTGAATAAGGATTCCCGCTACCGCTTCGGCGGCGGCGGGATTTTTATTACCGGGATCGTCAAGGTGCGCCGAGGCGACCCCGGTGACAGCAAGGCCGCGGACACGCCGGCCGGCCGCAGTCGTGGCCGGTCGGCGTTGTTATAAGGCTAAGGCAGTCATTGATTTATCCACAGGCATATCTCATAATGTCCGCGCGGTAATATCAATGCTGCAAATTTGCAAAAAGAGGGAGTTAATTGAGGTTTGGTGTGATGCC
This sequence comes from Burkholderiaceae bacterium, assembly GCA_035254005.1. Classification (GTDB taxonomy): domain Bacteria; phylum Pseudomonadota; class Gammaproteobacteria; order Burkholderiales; family Burkholderiaceae_D; genus Rugamonas. The sequence goes on from DATFBD010000080.1 coordinate 47,240, forward strand.
CATCACATTCATCCCCAACTATCTTCTGACATGATTCGGTACGCTGTCTTGCGGTTCCGCAAGCGTTGCGTGCCGAAGTGCTTATTTTCTAACTCAGGAGTTTTACATGGCTACAAATACCGAATTGGTCCAACAGCTGTACGTTGCCTACTACAACCGTCCAGCCGACGTTGACGGCCTGGCTTTCTACGTGAAGGCACTGGATGCCGGCGCAACCGTCGCCGAAATCTCCAAGAATTTCGCTACCGGCCCTGAGTACGTCGCTACCTTCGCTGGCATGCAAAATGACGAAATCATCGACACCATCTACGTCAACCTGTTCGGCCGTCACGCCGACAAGACCGGTCTGAACTTCTGGGGCAACGAACTGACCCAAAAGATCTCGACCCTGGACGTGATCGTGCAGAAAATCGCTGCTGGCGCCCTGAACGCCGACGGCACCCTGAACGCCGACGGCAAAGTCTACGCTAACAAAGTAGCCGCTGCTGTTCTGTTCACCAAAGAAATCGACACCGCTGGCAACGAGCAAGAGCGCGTAGCTTACGCTTCGGGCCACGTGAACGGCCTGGCCAAGACCTTCCTGGCTGGCGTGACCGACGACGCATCGCTGGTTGCTGCTACCGCCGCTATCCACACCACCGGCGTGGCTCTGGTTGACGCTTACACCCCAGTGACCACCACCGCCCTGACCACCGCTGTTGACACCCTGGTTGGTGGCAGCGGCAACGACGTGTTCAACGGCACCATCGGCGGCGCCGCTGGCACCGACACCCTGAACCCACTGGACTCGATCGACGGCGGCGCCGGCAACGACACCCTGAACATCGCCAGCGTGAATGCCGGCGGTCTGGCTAGCACCGACCTGGCTGGTATCGTGGCCAAGAACGTGGAAACCGTTTCCATCCGTGCAGTGCAGAACGTCAACGTTGACCTGACCAGCGCTAGCCTGGCCAACGTCACCGGCGTGACCAAACTGGCCGTGACCCAAGCAGGTAACGCCCAGCTGACCGCTGGCGCGACCACCAACATCTCGATCTCCGGCGAGACCGGCACCGCCATCGCTGACGGCGGCCTGAACGAGACCGTGACCAGCTCCGCTGGCGCAGACGTGACCCTGGGCTTCACCACCGGTGCAGCTGGCACGATCTCCCTGACCGACACCAAACAAGCCGCTACGGCTGTTAAAGTGTACGGTGGTACCGAAGTGGCCGTGACCTCGTCCGGCAGCACTGGCGGCTCCATCGTTGTGGGCGGCGCCGTTGGCGGCGCAACCGGCGGCAACGCTTCCGGCACCGTGCTGGTCAACTCGACCGGTAAAGCCGCATCGGGCACCGCTGCTACCTCGACCGCTACGGTTGACGTGACCGGCGGCACCAAGATCACCGTGAACCAAGTTGCAACGTCGGACGCTTCCGCCGCCGCAACCGACACGACTGCCAAGACCGCCCACGGCGTCACCCAAGGTGCTGTGACCGTGACCGGTGACAAGCACACCACCGAAGTGACCGTGACCCAGACCGCCGCTGCTGCCGGTAAGGATGCTGTGGTTGCTGCCGCTGGTTCCTACCAGACCGAAGTGCAGACCTTCAAGGATCTGGCATCGGGCAAGAACGTTGTCGTTGACGGCCTGACCTTCACCGCCGCCAAAGACCTGACCGCAGCTGAAGTTGCTGCTGCCTTCGCCAACATCGCCGCCAGCGGCGCACAAGGTTCGGGCGTGGTCGGCAACGGTACCTACACCGGCGCTCTGAGCGCTAACTTCGCATCGGGCGCAGCCAGCGGCGCAACCGTGACCTTCACGGCTACCGCCAAAGCAACCGCTGTCACGCCGTTCGTCGTGAGCACCTCCGGTACCGCCCTGGCAGCCGCTGTTGAAACCGCTGGTGCTGACCACACCACCGGCGTCACCGGTGTTCTGAAAGTTGTTGACGGCGCCGTTGTGGTTGCCGACAGCGGCGACAAAGTGCTGACCACCGTGACCCTGGACGGCTTCGGCGCCTCGTCGAGCGTTGCTTCCGACGTGCTGTCGACCCTGAACCTGGCCAACAGCAACAAGGACGTGACCATCACCAACGCTGGCGCAACCAACACCACCCTGGCTCTGAGCCTGAATGGCGTTGGTACCGCTGCCGCTGGTGCTACCCTGACCGACACGAACGGCCTGTACACCACCCTGAACGTGACCACCGCAACGGCTGACTCCGTTGTTGCTGCTGCCGTCGCTGGCGTGACCACGCTGAACATCGCTGGTACCAACGCTGTTGACCTGACCGGCTCCACGCTGACCAACCTGAAGACCGTGACCGTGACCGGCGCTGCTGGCGTGACCGTTGACGCTTCGGGCGCCAACGTGACCGCAGTTGATACCTCGGGCACCACCGGTGACAGCACCGTGACCGTGGACGGCACCAAAGCCACCTTCACCGGCGGCGCTGGCGTTGACACCGTGACCCTGTCGACCACCGCTCCGACCAAGGCAATCGCCCTGGGCGCAGGCGACGACGTCCTGAAACTGGCTGCTACCACCACCACCATCGGCACCGGCGGCTCGCTGGCCGGCGGCGACGGCACCGACACCATCGTGTTCGCTACCGGTGCTGACGCAGCTGGCGCTTCGGCTGACGGCACCTTCGGCGGCAAGATCAGCGGCTTCGAAGTCGTGGGCATCACCACCTTCGGCGCCGACGGTACCGTCAACCTGCACAACCTGGACGACATCAGCTCGGTCATCATCGGTGGTTCGACCGCCGGCACCCTGACGCTGGACAAGCTGGTTGCTAACAGCTCCATCGAGTTCCAAGGCGCCAGCGCTGGTACCGTTGTTGCAACCCTGGCTGACGCGACCGGCACCGCTGACGTGCTGAACGTGAAGACCAACGTTGCTGACGTTGCTACCGGCTTCAACATCCTGAAGGCAGCCGGCGTTGAAACCATCAACCTGAACGCAGTCGACAGCAACGACGATGGCGACGCTACCACCGTGGCTACCCACACCATCGACATCCTGGCTACCTCGGCCAAGTCGATCGTTGTGACCGGCAACGCCAACGTCACCCTGACCGCTGACGCTGCAAACGTGAAACTGGCATCGTTGGACGCTTCGGCTCTGACCGGTAAGCTGGTTGCTGAAACCAACGGCACCCTGGCTGAAACCATCAAGGGCGGCGCTGCCGATGACACGCTGACCGCAAACGGCACCGGCGACACGCTGAACGGTGGTGCAGGCGCCGACACCCTGATCGTCAAGGGCAACCTGGACGTGCTGACCGGCGGTGCAGGCAACGACATCTTCGACGTGACCACGGCTACCAACAACGTGAACAGCTACGCCACCATCACCGACCTGTCGGCTGGTGACACGATCCAGTTCGCAAATACTGCTGGTACCGAGTCCTTCGCAGCTTCGAAAGTTGTGCTGGGTGATACCGCTGTGTTCCAGGATTACGCTAACGCGGCTATCCACGCAACCGCACAGGGCACCATCTCGTGGTTCCAGTCGGGCGGCAACACCTACATCGTTGAGAACGTTTCGGCATCGAACGGCCCTAACTTCGTCAACGGTACCGACATCATCGTCAAGCTGACCGGCGCTGTGGACCTGAGCCACGCTTCGTTCAGCGCTGACCACCAGACCCTGGTGTTCGTGTCGTAATAGACGTTGTCTCCTGACCTTCCCGCGCAAGCGGGAGGGGATTGGAAGCAGTCCAAAAAACCTCCAGTGCTTCGGCACTGGAGGTTTTTTTTCATCCAATCTGCCTAAAAAAGTGGCATATCAGTAAAAATTTGTGACGAGCATCACATTTCCGACCCATTTTGAGGGATAATCTCTCGTCTTTAATTGAGAAGACGTGCTTGCGCGCCGCCCAGGCGCCCCATCCTTCAAGCTTATGAAAAAACTCCTGAACCCCAAGAATGAAATTGAACAGGTCCTGCTGACCTTCAAGCGCACCTTCTACACCGTGGGCGCGTTCAGCGCCATCATCAATCTGTTGATGCTGGTTCCCTCGTTCTACATGCTGCAGGTCTACGACCGCGTGCTGGGCAGCCGCAACGAGATCACGCTGCTGATGCTGACGCTGATCATGCTGGGCGGTTACGCGCTGATGGCCACGCTGGAACTGGTGCGCAGCTTCGTGCTGGTGCGCGTGGGCGCCCGTTTCGACATGGAGCTGAACCGCCGCGTGTACACGGCCGCCTTCGAGCAGAACCTCAAGAGCGCCGGCGGCAACGCGGGCCAGTCGCTGAACGACCTGACCAACTTGCGCCAGTTCCTGACCGGTAACGCGCTGTTCGCCTTCTTCGACGCGCCCTGGTTCCCCATTTACCTGATCGTGATCTTCTTCTTCGAGCCCAGCCTGGGCGTGTTCGCGCTGTGCGGCACGGCCATCCTGGTGGCGCTGGCCTTCATCAACGAGCGCGCCACCCGCAAGCCGCTGGCCGAAGCCAACACCATGGCCATCACGGCCAGCAACCTGGCCACCAACAACCTGCGCAACGCGGAAGTGATCGAATCGATGGGCATGCTGCCCAACCTGATGGCGCGCTGGTTCAAGCTGCACGGCAAGTTCCTGCACCTGCAGGCGCAGGCCAGCGAAAAGGCCGGCATGATCAGCTCCGTCACCAAGTTCGTACAAACTTCGCTGCAGTCGCTGATCCTGGGCTTTGGCGCGCTGCTGGTGCTGGAAAACAAGATCACCGCCGGCATGATGATCGCCGCCTCCATCCTGGTGGGCCGCGCGCTGGCGCCGGTGCAGCAAGTGATCGGTGTGTGGAAAAGCTGGAGCAGCACCCGCAGCTCCTACGAGCGCCTGTCCAGCCTGCTGGAAAAGAATCCCGCGCGCGACGCCGGCATGGCCCTGCCCAAGCCGCAAGGCCAGTTGTCGGTGGAAGGCGTGACGGCTTCCCCGCCGGGCGTGACCGTGCCTATCCTGCGCGCCGTGTCGTTCTCGCTGCAGCCCGGCGATGTGCTGGGCGTGATTGGCCCCAGCGGCTCGGGCAAGTCGACGCTGGCGCGCCTGATGGTGGGCGTGTGGCCGGCCGTGATGGGCAAGGTGCGCCTGGACGGTGCCGACATCTACCACTGGAACAAGGCGGAACTGGGCCCGAACATGGGCTACCTGCCGCAGGATATCGAACTGTTCGGCGGCACCATCGCCGAAAACATCGCGCGCTTTGGCGAAGTGGATGCCGAGAAGGTGGTGGACGCGGCCAAGCGCGCCGGCGTGCACGACATGATCCTGCACTTCCCGAAAGGCTACGACACGATCCTGGGCGACGGCGGTGCCGGCCTGTCCGGCGGCCAGCGCCAGCGCCTGGGCCTGGCCCGCGCCATGTACGGCGATCCGGCCTTGCTGGTGCTGGACGAACCCAATTCCAACCTGGACGACGCGGGCGAGGCGGCCCTGGTACAGGCCGTGCACGAATTGCGCAAGCGCGGCAAGACGATCGTGCTGATCACGCACCGCACCAGCGCCATCGCCGCCACCACCAAGCTGCTGATGCTGCGCGACGGCGCGGTGGCCATGTTCGGCCCCAGCAATCAGGTGCTGGCTGCGTTGAACGAGCAGAACCAGAAGCAGATCGCGGCCCAGCAAGCCGCCCAGCAGAACGCGGCCCAGCAAGCGGCCGCCCAGCAGGCGCAGCTGCAAGCGGCCCAGCAAGCGGCAGCCCAGCAAGCAGCCCAGCAGGCAGCCGCGCAACAGGCGGCAGCCCAGCAAGCGGCGCAGCAGACAGCGGCCCAGCAGGCGGCTGAATCCGCGGCACAGCAAACGATGGCGGCCGAGCAGCGCGCGAGCGCCGCCGCGAGCGAACAGGAGTAATCGATGGCGAACATTATCAACAAGCCTGCGGAACCCGCAGTGGAAGTATTGGCGCATGACGTGACGCCGCTGACGGTCAATACCGACGCTGGCGCCTACGCCAAGCTGGGATGGGTGATCGTGCTGGCCGGTGTGCTGGGCTTCATCGTGTGGGCCACGTTCGCGCCGCTGGACAAGGGCGTGCCGCTGTCGGGCGTGGTGGCCAAGGAAGGCAACCGCAAGGCCGTGCAATACCTGCAGGGCGGCACCATCCAGGACATCCTGGTCAAGGATGGCGATGCGGTCAAGGCCGGCCAGGTGCTGGTGCGCATGAACGCGGTGCAGGCCGACGCGGCGCTGGAAGTGTCGCGCGCCCAGTACATCTCGATGCGCGCTGCCGAGGCCCGGCTGCAGGCGGAACTGACCGGCGCCAAGTCGGTGGCCTTCCCCAAGAAGCTGGAACCGTTCAAGGCCGATCCGCGCACGCAGGCCGCGATGGCGCTGCAGCAGCAACTGTTCAGCTCGCGCCAGCTGGCGCTGCAAAGCGAACTGGCCGCCATGAACGAGACCATCGAAGGCTTGACGGCGCAGGCCCACGGGCTGGAGGAATCGCGCGACAACAAGAAGGCCGAACTGGGCTTCCTGCGTGAGCAGCTCGACAACAACCGCGAGCTGGCCAAGGATGGCTATGTGCCGCGCGCCCGCCTGCTGGACCTGGAGCGTACCTACGCCGCCGTGAACGGCGCCATCGCCGAGGACGTGGGCAACATCGCGCGCGCGCACCGCCAGGTGGCCGAGCAGAACCTGCGCCGCGTGCAGCGCACCCAGGAATTTCAGAAGGACGTGCGCAGCATGCTGTCGGACGTGCAGAAGGAGGCCGAATCGCTGGAGAGCAAGATCAAGGCCCAGGACTTCGACCTGGCCAACACCGAGGTCAAGGCGCCGGTGGACGGTATCGTGGTGGGCAGCAACGTGTTCACCAAGGGCGGCGTGGTGGGTCCGGGCGCGCGCATGATGGACGTGGTGCCGTCGGAAGACGCGCTGGTGGTGGAAGGCCAGCTGGCCGTCAACCTGATCGACCGCGTGCATGTGGGCTTGCCGGTGGAGCTGATCTTCTCGGCCTTTAACAGCAACCAGACGCCGCACATTCCGGGCACCGTGATCGCGGTGGCGGCCGACCGCGCCGTCGATGAGAAGACCGGCCAGCCTTACTACAAGGTGCGGGCCCGCGTGACGCCGGCCGGCGCCAAGCTGATCGCCGCCAAGAACCTCGACATCGTGGCCGGTATGCCGGTGGAACTGTTCGTGAAGACGGGCGAGCGCACCATGATGAGCTACCTGCTCAAGCCTATCTTCGACCGCTCCAAGTCGGCGATGACGGAGGAATGACCGTGGCCCGCACTCCATTGATGAAGCGGCTACTGCCGCTGGCGCTGGCGGCGGCCGGCCTGCTGACGGGCGCCAACGCGTCCGCCATCGGCCTGCTGCAAGCGTATGAGGCGGCGCTGAAGAACGACCCCACGTTCCGCGCCGACGTGTACGCGGCCGAAGGCGCGAAGGAGAACCGCGTGCTGGGCCGCTCCAACCTGCTGCCCAGCATTTCGGGCAGCTACAGCGGCAACAGCAACCACACCACGGTCGAGCAGCTGGGGCGCAAGATCCCGGAAGACTACATCTCGCGTTCGGCCACCGTGCAGGTGCGCCAGTCGCTGTTCAACCTCGATGGCTGGGCCCGCTACAAGCAGGGCGTCGCGCAGAGCGAATATGCGGAGGCGCAGTTCGCCAGCCGCCAGCAGGAAGTGATCACCCGCCTGGTGAGCGCCTACGTGGACGCGCTGTTCAAGGAAGACCAGGTGGCGCTGGCGAAGGCCGAGCGTGACGTGTACGTGGAGCAGAAAAAGGTCAACGAGCTGCTGTTCAAGAAAGGCGAGGGCACCCGCACCGACGTGCTGGAAACCCAGTCGCGGCTGGACCTGGCCGAAGCGCAGTTGCTGGAGGCGCAGGATGGCCTGGTGGTGGCGCGTGACACGCTGGGCGGCATCATCGGCGGCGAGACGGCCGAACCGGCGCCGCTGCGGCCCGGCTTCCACGTGGCCGCGCGCGACACGCTCGGTTACGAGAGCTGGAAGAAGACGGCGCTGGAGAACAATCCCGACCTGCTCACGCTGAACAAGGGCGTCGAGATCGCCACCCAGGAATACAACAAGCAGCGCGCCGGGCACGCGCCGCGGCTGGACCTGATCGGCACTTATGGCAAGACCGGCTCCGAATCGCTGACCACCATCAACCAGTTCAACACGATCCGCAGCGTCGGCTTCCAGCTCAACGTGCCGATCTACAGTGGCGGGTCGGTGAATGCCTCGATGCGGCAAGCGGCGGCCGGGCGCGAGAAGGCCAAGGCCGACCTGGACGCGCAAACCAGCAAGGTGCTGGTGGAACTGCGGCGCAACTACAACCTCGTGCTCAGCAGCATCGCGCGGATCGAAGCGCTGGACCGGGCGGTGGAATCGGCCGAGTTGCTGGTGAAAGCGACGGAGCAGAGCATCAAGGGCGGGGTGCGCATCAACCTCGACCTGCTGACGGCGCAGCGGCAGCTGTACATGGCCCGGCGCGACCGGTCGGAAGCGCGCTACGGCTACCTGCTGGCCTCGACGCGGCTGCGTTCGGCGGCCGGCATCCTCACCCCCGACGACGTGCGCCTGATCGCCGCCTACTTCGAATAAGCCGACCGAAAACCGGGGTCAGGTCATACGATCAGGCAAGATGCGTGCATCTTGCCTGATCGTATGACCTGACCCCGTTTTTTTGCATCCCGCGCGCACGAAGTCGACGTAGCGGGCGATGGCGAGTTTGCGCGACGGGTGGAATTGGCTGAGTATCCAGTCGGTCTGCAGCCAGGCAGGCGCCGTGGCGGCGCCCGTCATCGCGCGGTAGGAGGCCCAGGGCCAGTCCGCGGCATCGGCCACGATGCCTGCGCGTACCGGATTGAGTACGACATAGCGTGCCAGTTCCAGCAGGTAGCTGTTGCGGTCGACCAAGACGGCCTTGTAGCGACCCTGGAACACGTGGCCGCAGCGGCGATGCTTGCGGTTGCTCGCCTGCGTGAAGATGCCGTTGAGTTGCCGCATGCCGGCCGACAGGTTAGGCTCGGCCGTTTCCACCACCAGGTGGTAATGGTTGCTCATCTGGCACCAGGCATGGCAGGACCAGTGGAAGCGCGCGCAGGTGTGGCCCAACAGATCGAGCCAAAGCAGGCGGTCGCCGTCATCGACGTAAATATCTTCGAGCCGGTCGCCACGTGAAGTGACGTGGTACAGGTCGCCGGCCATTTCCCTGCGTAAGGATCTGGGCATGATGATCGCGCAAAAAACTCAGCATAGCGCAGGCCTCCTGCGCGCCTTTTGCGCCATCGCAGCCGCGTGCAAAAAACCGGGGTCAGGTCATGCCCTGCTGCAAGATGCGCGCATCTTGCAGCAGGGCATGACCTGACCCCGGTTTTGGTTTATTTGCCGTAGCAGGCTGGGCAGGACTTTTCGTACACGTATTCGGGCGACAGTTGCTGGCGCGGCGTGACGACGGCGCGGCAGTTGAAGCATTGCACGGTTTCCGTCGGTTCCAGCTTCGGATTGAGCGCGGTGCGGTAGTCGAAGACGAAGCAGTCGCCGGTGTAATGGGCGCCGCCCACTTCCTCGAAATATTTCAGGATGCCGCCTTCGAGCTGGTACACGTTCTCGTAGCCGATGTTCTGCATGTGGATCGCCGCTTTTTCGCAGCGGATGCCGCCGGTGCAGAAGGTGACCACGGTCTTGCCGGCGAAGTCGTCCTTGTGGTCGGCGATCACTTGGGGGAATTCCGTGAACTTCTTGATGCGGTAATCCACCGTGTTGGTGAAGGTGCCCACGTCCACTTCGAAATCGTTGCGGGTGTCGACCATCACCACCGGCTGGCCGTTGTCGTCCACGCCATTGTCGAGCCAGCGCTTGAGCGTGGCCGCTGCCACGAACGGCGCGCGGCCTTCCTCCGGCTTGATCAGCGGCATGCGCATGGTGATGATTTCGCTCTTGATCTTGACCAGCATGCGCTTGTGGGACTGTTCGGCCGACAGGCTGTACTTCACTTCCAGGTCGGCGAAACGGGCGTCGCTGCGGACCCAGGCCAGGTATTCGTCGATGTTGGCGGCCGTGCCCGACAGGAACATATTGATGCCTTCCGGGGTCAGCAGGATGGTGCCTTTCAGGCCCAGGCGCTGGCAGATTTCCTGGTACTGGGGACGCATCGCTTCCGTGTCGTCGAAGGTGATGAACTTGTAGGCGGCGATGTTGACGAAGGCGGCAGCGGCGGCGTTGGCGGCGGCATGCGCTTCAGCTTGTAAGGCGGTATTAGCGGACATGGTGGCGGAGGTAAAAAACGGGAAAGCCGACATTATACGCGCGCGAACTTGATCTGGCGCTGACTTTGCCTAAAAAATGGGCGGAAACCGCCGCGGCCCTCGCCGTGCGTTGGACCAAATCGCAGCCTTATCTGCTTAAAGACCAAGCAGGCGATCAGATAAAGTGCTAGGCTTCTCACTACAAATGTAGTCAGGAGAATATGATGGCGGAGAGCATCTCTGTACGCATCAACCAGGACTTGTACGAGATGGCCAAACAGGATGCCGCGCTGGAGCATCGCACCATCGCGGGCCAGATTGAGTTTTGGGCGCGGGTGGGCCGTGCGGCGCTGGACAACCCGGACCTGCCAGTCAGCTTCGTGGCGGAATCGCTGGCCTCGCTGGCCGAACCGCGCGAACAGGCGCTGCCTTTCGTTCCCCGCAGTGGCAAGGGTAAGTGATGTGGACAGTCGGGCAATCCCGAAGGTTTGCGCGACAGTACAGGAAATTACCGGATAGGACTGCGGCTGATGTGGACATTGCCGTCGCGACGATCCAGGCTGCGCCGCTGGTCGGCGAACGTAAGAAGGGTGACTTGGCTGCCTTGCGTGTGTACAAATTCCGCAGTGGTGGCCAACAGTATTTGCTGGGGTATAGCCTGGATGAGGGTATCCGCCTGATTTACCTGGAAGCCATTGGACCGCACGAGAATTTTTATCGTGATCTCAAGCGCTGACCGCACCCAGCAATCAATTCTCGGCCGCGGCCGCCGCACGGTAAAATAGCGGGTTATTGAACCAGCTTTGAGCGGCGTATGAACATGGTAGCAAACGAACAAGACAACGTGATGGCAGCCCCGGTCGCGGCCCCCGCCGGCCCGGACTTCGTCCACCTGCGGGTGCACTCGGAGTATTCCATCGTCGATGGCCTGGTGCGCATCGATGACCTGGTGTCGGCCGCCGCCAAGGACAAGCAGGCGGCGCTGGCCGTCACCGACCTGTCCAATATGTTCGGCATGGTCAAGTTCTACAAGGCCGCGCGCGGCAAGGGCATCAAGCCGGTGGTCGGGGTGGACGTGTGGATCACCAACGACGACAACCGCGACAAGCCTTCGCGCCTGATGCTGTACGCGAAAAACCGCATGGGCTATCTGCAGCTGTGCGAACTGCTGTCGCTGGCCTGGCTCACCAACCAGTACAAGGGCCGCGCCGAGATCCGCACCGAGTGGCTGATGGAGCTGACGGCCAAATCCTATCCGCTGCTGCCCGGCGAGGACCCGGCCAACGGACTGATCGCCCTGTCCGGCGCCCACTTCGGCGATGTCGGCATGGCCATCGAGAACGGCAACCCGGAACTGGCCGAGCGCAATGCGCAGAAGTGGGCCGCCATCTTCCCCGGCCATTTCTACATCGAGATCCAGCGCGCCGGCCAGGCCAACCAGGAGCAGCAGGTGCGCCATGCGGTGGCGCTGGCCGCCAAACTGGGCTTGCCGGTGGTGGCCACCCATCCCGTGCAGTTCCTGTCGGCCGACGAGTTCATCGCGCACGAGGCCCGCATCTGTATCGCCGAAGGCGAGATGCTGGCCAACGCCAAGCGAGTGCGCCGCTTCAACGAGCAGATGCGCTTCCTGTCGCAGGCCGAGATGCGCGACCTGTTCGCCGACCTGCCGGCCGCGCTGCAAAACTCGGTGGAAATCGCCAAGCGCTGCAACCTCACGCTCACGCTGGGCAAGCCGCAACTGCCGAACTTCCCCACGCCGGGCATGACGATCGATGAATTCCTGGTGGCCGAAACCAAGAAGGGCCTGGAGGAACGCCTGGTCCACCTGTTCCCGGACCCGGAAAAGCGCGAGAAGGAACGGCCGCGCTACGAGGCCCGGCTGGCGTTCGAGAACGAAACCATCATCAAGATGAAGTTCCCCGGCTACTTCCTGATCGTGGCCGAGTTTATCCAGTGGGGCAAGAACAACGGCGTGCCGATCGGCCCCGGCCGGGGTTCGGGCGCCGGTTCGCTGGTGGCTTACTGCCTGAAGATCACGGACCTCGATCCGCTCAAGTACAACCTGCTGTTCGAACGTTTCCTGAACCCGGAACGGGTCTCGATGCCCGACTTCGATATCGACTTTTGCCAGGAAAAGCGCGAACTGGTGATCCAGCACGTGAAGGATCTGTACGGCCGCGACGCCGTGTCGCAGATCGCCACCTTCGGTACCATGGCGGCCAAGGGCGCCATCCGCGACGTGGGCCGGGTGATGGACTTCGGCTATAACTTCTGCGATGGCGTATCGAAGCTGATTCCGTTCAAGCCGGGCAAGCCGGTGACGATCGCCGACGCGATCGAAGAGGAACCGATGCTCAAGGAACGCCAGGAGAACGAGGAGGAGGTGCGCCAGCTGCTCGATCTCGCGCAGCAGGTCGAGGGCATCACGCGTAACATCGGCATGCACGCCGGCGGCGTGCTGATCGCGCCGGGCAAGCTGACCGACTTCTGCCCGCTGTACACGCAGTCGGGCGATACCGGCGTGGTGTCGCAGTACGACAAGGACGACGTGGAGGCCGTGGGCCTGGTCAAGTTCGACTTCCTGGGCTTGACCACGCTGACCATCCTGGACCGGGCCGTGCGCTATATCAAGCAGCTCGATCCGGCCGACGCCGACTTCGACCTGGCCAAGCTGCCGCTGAACGACCGCCCATCGTATGAACTGCTGACCAAGGCCAAGACCGTGGCCGTGTTCCAGCTTGAATCGCGCGGCATGCAGGGCATGCTG
>DATFBD010000081.1:0-23922 GCA_035254005.1 Burkholderiaceae bacterium
GGCTTGCGGAAAGGGGCGCGCGTCGCGGTGATGATGCCCAACGTGCTGCAGTATCCAATCGCGATTGCCGCCATCCTGCGCGCTGGATGCACGGTAGTCAATGTCAATCCGCTTTACACTCCGCGCGAACTGGAGCACCAGCTCAATGATTCCGGTGCCGAAGCCATCATCATCCTGGAAAATTTCGCTACCACGTTGGAACCCGTGGTCGCCAAAACCGCGATCAAACAGATCGTCGTTGCCAGCATGGGTGACTTGCTTGGCACGCTGAAGGGGCCACTCGTCAACTTTATGGTGCGCAACGTGAAGAGGATGGTGCCCACGTATTCGCTGCCGAACGCGACTTCGTTTAAGCGGGCCTTGTCAGCGGGAGCCAGCATGGAGCTTAAGCAGGTCGATCTTGGCCAGGACGACGTCGCCTTCCTGCAGTACACCGGCGGCACCACCGGTGTTTCGAAGGGCGCCATCCTTACGCACCGGAACGTTATCGCCAATGTTCTGCAAAACGATGCGTGGGCACAACCCGGTTTGATGCGTGAGCCGCGCGTTGATTCGCTCGTGATCGTCTGCGCACTGCCGTTGTATCACGTCTTCGCGCTGACTGCCTGTTGTCTGATGGGCACGCGCTGGGGGGCGATGAACGTGTTGATCCCGAACCCACGCGACATTCCCGGCCTTATCAAGGAATTGTCCAAGTATAAATTCAATCTGCTGCCTGCCGTGAACACGTTGTATAACGGCTTGCTGCACAACCCCGATTTCGCCAAGCTCGATTTTTCCTCGCTCAAGATATGTAACGGTGGAGGAATGGCTGTGCAGAAGGCAGTCAATGACAAGTGGCTCGCGGTGACTGGCGTGCCGATCATCGAAGGCTACGGTTTGTCCGAGACTTCGCCGTCGGCAACTATTAATCCGACCGACGCCAACGAGTTCAGCGGCAGCATTGGTCTACCGATTCCCTCGACCGAAATCGCGATTCTAGACGATGATGGCCGTCCGGTCGTGCTCGGCCAGAGCGGAGAGATCGCAATCCGTGGCCCGCAGGTAATGGCAGGATACTGGAACCGGCCGGAAGAGACCGCCAGGGCAATGACGCCGGATGGCTTCTTCAAGACCGGGGATATAGGCATAATGGACGAGCGCGGCTATACCCGAATCGTTGATCGCAAGAAGGATATGATCCTGGTATCTGGCTTTAATGTCTATCCGAACGAAATCGAAGGCGTCGTGGTCGGTCATCCGGCCGTACTTGAGTGCGCCTGCATCGGTGTGCCGGACTCGAACTCGGGTGAGGCAGTCAAATTGTTCGTAGTACGCAAGGACAAGACGTTGACGGTCGAGTGCTTGATGGATTATTGCAGGGAGCAACTAACTGGCTACAAAAAGCCGAAGTACATCGAGTTCCGCAACGAATTGCCGAAGACAAACGTGGGAAAGGTACTACGGCGCGAACTGCGCGACGAGAAAAACGCAGCCTGATCCTTGAAGTATCCGGTCGGGGGAGGGGGCGCAACATCAAGCGTTTGCCGCCGTGCCTGGCAAATTGCATCAAGAAAAATCGCCGCTCAGCCGGCGATTTTTCGTTTCTGCGTTAATTTTCTTCAGTGATGGGCATTTTGATCGGCTGGCAGGAAACCGATGCCGTACTTCTGCAATATGGCCGCGATGATGCCGTCGTCGCGCAATTGCTGCAGGATCGCGTCGATCTTGCGCACGGTCGCCAGGTCGGTATGCCGCAGGGCGATGGCGACGTTGAATCGCAGGCCGGGCGCATGCAGGAGGTGGTCGACACCGGTCAGCGCCGTCTGCGGATGGTTTTTGCGGTACCAACCGTAGCCGATCTGCGATACGACGCCGGCGTCGGCCTGGCCATTGCGTACCGCATCGAGAATTTCGGCGTCGTTATGAAAGCGTACCCAGACCGGCACGCCGGCCTCATTGAGCACCTGGTGCGCGACCGATCCGCTGGGCACGGCGACGTGGCCGCGCCGCAGGGTGTCCAGCGTCACGTCATCCGCCGGCCGCCCTGGCAGCACCAGCAGCGTGGACACGGCCATGTAGGGCGTCGTCAGACGCCGTGGCTTCAGCCCGTGGCTGTTGCCGCTATCGCCGCGGTCGCCGGCCGTAACGTCGTTGGGTGCCGGAACGGCCATCACGGCGTCGCACGACGTGAATCTGATCTGCTCGCTGGATGCGATCCATTCCACCCGTAGTTCCAGCCCCAGGCCCTGCGCGATTGCGCGCGCGAGGTCGAGATAGAAGCCCGGCATGGCGCCGTCCTTGCTCGAGTATGGCAGCGCGTTGTCCGCCGCGCAGACGGAAAAGTGGTGGGACGCCATCATCTCGTCGGGCGGGCGCGCGGTGGCGCTGCTCGCCAGCAGGGTGGACGCCGCCAGCAGCAATAGCCGGCCCGCCAGGCGGCCCAGCCGCTTGGGCGCGGCCATCCGGGCCGGCCGCGCCCGGTCCAGGATCGGTCGCGACGCCTTCATTTTTTCGCGCCGACGTCGCGCAGCGACAGGATGTAGCTGCCCAGTTCCCAGATCTCCTGCTCGGAAAAGGCCTCTTTCCATGCCGGCATGAGCAGGCTGCCGCGCTGCTTGCCGTTGCTGATGGTCTGGAACAGATACTCGGGCGTCAAGTCGTGACGCCCCTGCAGGGCGGCGCCCTTGCCGCCGGAGCCGGCATTGCCGTGGCAGTAGACGCAATTCTGGTTGAAGCGTTTGGCGCCGGCCGCGATGGTGGCGGGACTGTCCAGGTCGGGCCGCTGCGGGCTGTCGGCCAGGGCCGGCCCGGATGCCGTGGCGCCGGCCAGGAACAGTGGAATCAGGCTGCCACGGAGGCAGGGAAGGATGCTGCGCATGAGGAAACTCCTGTTGTATGTCATCGTCGATCGTTGGGGGGAGAATGGCGGGCGGGCAGGGCGCCGCGCCCGCCACCGGGGCTTAATCCAGTGCGAACACGACCATGGCCGCGCCGCCCGTCAGCTCCTTGATCTTGGGGAAGGCGCTGGCCATGAAGCCGGGCGCCAGCGAACCCCAGCCGCTAGGCACGGCGATATATTGCTTGCCATTGACGGCGTAGCTAATGATGCCCGCGCGGATACCCGAGCCGGTCTGGAACTTCCACAGTTCGGCGCCGTTGTCGGCGTCGTAGGCATGGACGTAGCCGGCCGGGTCGCCGTTGAAGACCAGGCCGCCGGCCGTGGTCAGCACACCGCCCAGGCCAGGGATGGCGTATTTGACGCTCCATTTCAGCTTGCCCGTCAGCGGGTCGCGCGCGTCCAGCCGTCCTTCGGCCGGTTGGTTGGGCGGGGCGACGGCTTCCAGCTTGTCCACGCCCAGGTAGAGCGAAGCGATGCCCATGCCCTTGGTTTCCTGCTTGCCCGGCACCACCACTTCACAGACTTCCATCGCGTTGGTGTACCACAGGCCCGTCTTCGGATTGTAGGCGCCGGGGTTCCAGCTGCGGGTGCCCAGCAGGTAGGGACACAGTACGCTCTCTTTCCCCGCCGGCAGCTCCTTGCGGCCGATCAGCTCGCCCGTCTTGGGATCGATGGTCTTGACAAAGTTATAGGTCTGGCTCAGCGGCCACACGTTCTCGAGGCTGCCGTCGGCCTTGTCCATCACGAACACGAAGCCGCTCTTGTTGAGGTGGACGATGACGTCCTTGCCGTCCTTCTTGAGGATCAGCGCCTCGTAGGCCGAGTCGTAGTCGAAGGTGTCGTGTGGGATTTCCTGGCGATGCCATTTGAGCTTGCCCGTCTTCGGTTCCAGGGCCAGCAGGGTGGCCGTGTACAGGTTGTCGCCCTTGCGGCCATCGCCGTAGAAATCGGGGGCGGCGTTGCTGGTGCCGATGAACACGGTGTCGGAGGCCGCATCATAGGTGCCCGGCAGCCAGGCGCCGCCGCCGGCCACCTCGCCCGTGTCGCCGGGCCAGCTCTTGGGATCGTTGCGGATGGTGTCGAAGGTCCACATCTTCTCGCCGGTGATGGCGTTGACGGCGTAGATCTTGCCCCGCTGCGGCTGGTCGCCGCCCGTGGAGCCGCCGATCAGGACCTCGCCGGCCAGGATGGGGGACGAGGAGAACAGGCAGCCAAAGCATTTCTTGAGGTCGGTCAGCTGGGTAGCCCAAACTTCCTTGCCCGTCTTTTCATTGATGGCGACGAAGCGGCCGTCCATGGTGCCCAGGTAGATATTGCCGTGTCCCATGGTCAGGCTGCGGCTGAGCGTGGCGTAGAAACTCTGGGACCCGACCGGATCGAGCTTGGGCTGGTAAGCCCACAGCCGCTCGCCGGTGGCGGCGTTGAGGGCGAACACATTATTGTTCGGCGCCACGTAGTACATCACGCCGTCCTTGACCAGCGGCGTCGAGATCAGGCCGGCCGTGATGTCGCCCGGCTGGTGGATCCATGCCGTCCGCAGCTTGCTGACATTGCCCTTGTTGATCTGTTGCAGCGGCGAGTAGCGCCAGGCGTTCGAGGTGCGGTGGTACTGGGTCCAGTTGTCCGGGTCGGCGTCGCCGGGGCCGGCGATCGCATGGGCCACGGCGCCGGCCGGCGCCGCTGCGCTGAGGGCGGCGGCGGCGATGATGGCGACGGCGGCCACCGGCCACAGGGTCGCGGGGCGCAGGGATGGATGCAGGGAGTGGTTCATCTGTCTTCTCCAGGGATGAGGATAGTGTTGGTCTTGTTGGTCTTGTTGGTCTGGTTGGTCTGGTGTCGCGGCTAGGCGCCCGTCACCACATGAAGCGCGCGCCCACGGTCGCGTAGTTGGTGTCGGTCCTGGTGTTGAACACGGGATTGCGGCTGAAGCGGGAATTGGCCAGTTCGCCATACGCGGTCAGGTACTGGTTGACGGCGTAATAGGCGCCCACGATGTTGGAACGGGCCACGTGGCCGGGTGTGGCTGCCGTATCGTCGATGGTGGTGCGGCCATAGCTGTAGCGCAGCGACAGCGCGGCCGTCGGGTGGTACACCAGCTGGGTGAACAGGCCGCGGCTGTCGCGCTCATGGCCGTCGGCGTCGAGTGCGTCCAGGTCCTGCATCAGCAGCGAGCCCAGGCCCTTGGCGCGGAAACCGGACAGGTGGAAGTTGAATGATCCCATGTCGATGGTGGTGCCGGCGGACACGCCGGAGGTTCGCACGCGGTCGCTGGCGCATGGCGTGCCGGCGGCCGTCTTGCAGTCCTGCGCGCTCTGGTAGGTGAAGTCCGTGTACAGCTTGACCTTGGCCTCGCCCTTGGCTTGTTTGTAGTAGACGCCGGCCTCGACGCGCGGCGAGGTGGTCTGGCTGGCGCCGCTGCCGACGAACACATTGCGGATCTGGCTGGGGTCGTAGATGCCGACGGACACGGTCAGCGGTTCGCTTTGCGGCGAGTTGTAGCGCACGCCGGCGTTGAAGTTGGTGTACAGGTAGCCGGCATTGAAGGTGGCCGCCAGCGCATTGCTGGTGTTGACGTTGTCGTAGCCGGTCAGGCCGCCGGCCAGCACCGAGGCGTCGGCCAGCACGGCCTCGCCCTGGTAGATGCTGTAGGCCTTGCCGAACACGACCTCGCCCCAGCTGGCCGCGGCCTTGCCCCAGATTTCGCGCGGGTCCAGCGCCTGGGCGCCTGTGTTGCCCACGTTGCCCGCGTTGCGGAAGTTGCCCTGGCCCGACTGGGCATTGATGTACAGGCCCACGCGGCTGCTGAAGGTCACGCCGTCCACGGCCGGCGCCGCGACGTTGAAGGCGATCAGGCTGGGCGTGGTGCCGGACGTGATGCGAAAGCCGGTGGTGTCCCTGGTGTCGCCGTTCTGCTTGTGGGCCTGCAGGATGATCCAGCCGTCCGTGCCGAACTTCCAGCCGGCCGGCGTTTCGAATTCCACGGCCGCGCTGGCGTGGCCCGCGATGGCGGCGCAGACCAAGGCCGCCAGGGCCTTGCGCTTGATTGCGGTGCTGCTGCTGATTGCTTTTTTCACGACATCTCCTTGAGTTTTTTTTGATTCCCCGAGCATGGGCCGCGGGGCTGGGCCGGTGCGCCGGCCGCTTGGCGAGCGGTTGCGGCGATCACGGCCAGCAAGCTCTGAGCAAAATCAGTGCCACTAGCAAGAAGCGAGGCGCCGGACGGGCATGGCGCTGTGGCTGGCGCGCGGCGAGGGCGCGGCGGGCGGTGCGCAGCGGAGACAGGTGTCGCACGCCATCCCGCTCGCTTGCGACAGATGGTGCCGTCACCACCTCCCGCGCCGGCCCCTGCGGCATCGGCAAGCAGGGCCGCCGCCGCCGCGGGCGTGCGGCGCCGCACGGCGCAACGCCAGTATTGGCGCGGCCTGGCCGCCGATGGCCGGGTGCGCCACGCAGGGCGCCGGCGGCTTGGCATTGATTTTGCTGAATGGCTGTGAGCCGAGTCAGCCGCATGCGCGGCGCTGGCAACGCGCCGTACCACCAAAAATTCTTGAAGGAGACCCGCACTTATGAAACCGACATCGCAGCATTTATTGTGGATGTACGAAAAGATGATCGAGATTCGTGAATACGAAGAGACGATGTCCAAGGTATATCTGGAAGGCAAACTGCCGCCCAAGATCCAGAAGGGCCTGGCCTTCGATATCGGCGCCGGCCCGGTGCCCGGCGAGATGCACCTGGCCGCCGGCCAGGAGCCGGTCGCCGTGGGCGTGTGCGCCCACCTGGGCGCCGACGACAGCGTGGTGGGCGCCCACCGTTCCCACCATTTCGCCATCGCCAAGGGCGTGCCGCTGGATGCCATGACGGCTGAACTGTTCGGCAAGGCCACGGGCCTGGGCCGGGGCAAGGGCGGCCACATGCATCTGTTCCACCCGCCCACCAAGTTCTCCTGCAGCGGCATCGTCGGCGCCAGCGCCCCCCAGGCCTGCGGCGCCGCGCTGGCCGCGCGCAAGCTGGGCAAGGACTGGGTCGCCATCGCCTTCTTCGGCGAGGGGGCGGCCAACCAGGGCGCGTTCCATGAATCGCTCAACCTGGCCGCCGTGTGGAAGCTGCCCGTGGTGTTTATCTGCGAGGACAACAAATACGGCATCTCGGTGGAGAAGTCGGTATCGACGGCGGTGGCGTCGAACGCGGTGCGGGCGGCAGCCTACGACATGCCGGGCGTGCTGGTGGAGCACAACGATGCGGTCGCCGTCTACGAGGCGGCCGGTGCGGCCATCGCCCGTGCCCGCCGGGGCGAAGGCCCCAGCCTGATCGAAGTGCAGACCGACCGCTACTTCGGCCACTTCCAGGGCGACCCCGAAACCTACCGCGCCAAGGACGAAGCGGCCAATTTGCGCAAGGACGACCCCATCGTCCGGCTCGGTGTCCAGCTGCGCGGCGCCGGCCTGCTCGATGAGGCGGCCGACCAGGCATTGAAACAGCGCGTCAGCGCCCGCGTCGAAGCGGCCTATGCCTACGGCCGCAGCAGCCCCTATCCGGCAGCGGACGAGGCCCTGCTGCACGTGTTCGCCGACTAACCGCATCTACCCCAGGAGACAACTATGCAAAGCAGTAACCCCCGCACGCTCACCATGGCGCAGGCGATTTCGGAAGCCATCGGCCAGGAGATGGAGCGCGACCCCACCGTGTTCGTCATGGGCGAGGATATCGGCAAATACGGCGGCATCTTCAGCGCCACCAGCGGCCTGCTGGAGCGCTTCGGCGCCGACCGCATCATGGAGACGCCGATCTCGGAAACGGCCTTCATGGGCGCCGCGCTTGGCGCCGCCGCGGAAGGCATGCGCCCGATCGCCGAACTGATGTTCGTCGATTTCTTCGGCGTCTGCTTCGACCAGATCTACAACCACATGGCCAAGAACAGCTATATGTCGGGCGGCGCCCTCAAGCTGCCCGTGGTGGTGACCACCGGCATAGGCGGCGGCTACAACGACGCGGCCCAGCACTCGCAATGCCTGTATGCCAGCTTCGCCCACATGCCAGGCTTGAAGGTGGTGGTGCCGTCGAATGCCTACGACGCCAAGGGCCTGATGATACAGGCCATCCGCGACAACAACCCGGTCATCTTCTGCTACCACAAGGGCATCATGGGGCTGTCGTGGATGTCCTATTTCGAGGGCAGTACCAACGAGGTGCCGCACGAATCGTACGCGATCCCGTTCGGCCAGGCCCGCGTGGCGCGCGCCGGCGAGGACGTCACCATCGTCACGCTCAGCCAGATGGTGCAGAAGTCGCTGCTGGCGGCCGAGCAGCTGGCCGCGGAAGGCATTTCCGTGGAAGTGCTCGACCTGCGCACCATCGTGCCGCTGGACCGCGCCAGCGTGCTGCGCTCGGCGGCCAAGACCGGCCGCGTGCTGGTGGCCGATGAGGACTACCTGAGCTTCGGCCTGTCCGGCGAGATCGCCGCCACCATCGCCGAACATCTCGACACGGTAAGCCTGCGCGCACCCGTGCGCCGGCTGGCCGTGCCGGACGTGCCGATTCCATTCAGCCGGCCGCTCGAGCAGGCCGTCATTCCACAGGTCGGCAATATCGTCGACCAGGTCCGTGCGCTGATGCACGCCACACTTGCACAACAGGGAGTAGCAGCATGATCGAAGTAATGATGACAGGCGAAGTCTGGAACGACGTGGAACCGGGCACGGAAGCCCTGCTGCAGGCCTGGCAGGTGAAGGAGGGCGAGCAGGTGGAGGCTGGCCAGGTGCTGGTCAGCGCCGAGCTGGTCAAGACCACCCACGACATCACAGCGCCGGCCGCCGGCCGCGTGAGCGCGCTGCTGGCCGCCGAGGGCGACACCATCGGCCCGGCCACCGTGCTGGCAAGGCTGGAGGCATAGTCCACCATGAACCAAGCTACCCTGGCCGCGCCGGCGGCCGCCGACCGCAACACCATCGCGCTCGCCGGCATGCGTGGCGCGATCGCCCGCAACATGGAGGCCGGCTGGCGCGTGCCGCGCGTGGCCCAGTCGATCGAGGTCGACGTCACGGCCGTGGAGCGGCTGCGCGCCGCCTGGCCCGCCGGCCCGGACCAGCCGCGCCCCAGCCTGACGGCCTATGTGCTGCGCGCCGTGGCGCTGACCTTGCGCGAGCATCCGCGCCTGAACGCCCGCATGCTGGACAAGGAAATCGAGCTGATGCCGGAGATAAACCTGGGCCTGGCCGTCAGTCTCGACGAGGGGCTGATGGTGCCGGTGCTGCGCCAGGCCGACCGCAAGAGCCTCGCCGAGCTGGCCGGCGAGGCACGCACCCTGGCGGCCGGCGCCCGCGCGGGCACGCTGGGGGCCGGCGCCTACCAGCGCGGCACCTTCACCGTGACCAACCTGGGCACGACGGACATCGACAGCTTCACGCCCATCATCAACGCGCCGCAGGTGGCCATCCTCGGCATGACCCGGGTCGCGGCCCGGGCCGTGGTGCGGGACGGGGCCATCGTGGCCGCGCCCATGATGGGCCTGCACCTGGTGTTCGACCACCGTGCCGTGGACGGCTACCCGGCGGCGCTGTTCCTGACCGACCTGCGGCGCCGGCTGGAATCCACCGAGGGCTGGTAATGGACGCCAAAATCGTGTTCGTCGACACCGTCACCCAGTCGCAGGAACAGCTGTGGAATGCGGCCCAGCTGGCCCGGCCGGTCACCGAGCCGCGGCTGCGGCTGTGGACTTACCGGGTGCCGGGCGTGGTGCTGGGCTGCTCGCAGGCGGCGCTGCGGGCACGGATCGACAGCCGGCACGCGCTGGCCGCGACGGTGGTGCAGCGCGGTTCCGGCGGTGGCGCCGTGCTGACCGGGCCATGGATGGTGAGCGCTTCGATCATCCTGCCGCCCGACCATCCGCTGGTGGGGCAGGGCACGGTGTCGAGCTACCGCTGGCTGGGCGCGCTGCACGCGGGCCTGCTGCGCGACGCCGGCATCCGGGCCTACGCCATCCCGCCCGAGGAGGTGCGCCTGCACCAGGCCGACGCGCGCCTGAAGTGGGCGTGCTATGGCGGGCTGTCGCCATGGGAGGTGGTGGTCAACCTGCGCAAGATCGTCGGCCTGGCGCAGCTGCGCAAGCGCACCGGGGTGCTGATCACGTCGGGCACGCTGATCGCCCGGCCCGACTGGGGCTTGCTATGCGACGCGCTGGGCCAGCCCGGCGATGCCGCCCTGCTCGGCGACTGCACCACGTCCTATGCCGAACAGCTGGGCGCCCCCGTGATGGCCGAGGTGCTGGCCGAACGCCTGCATCACATGCTCACCGACGTGCTGGGCGCGGGCTCGGACGCGGCCCTGCATCGCCACAGCCCGGCGCCGCCCACACGCGGCGGGCAGGTGCGCAACGCATTTCAACATTAACAGTGACCCACCCTGGAGGAAATATGAAGGACCAACATTCAGATGCGGAGACCGGCGCCATGCGCGTTTTGCCCAAGGTCGTGACCTGGTCGCGGCGCGGCTTCTTGCGCGGCGGCGGGCTGGCCCTCGGTGCGGCGGCCGTGGCGCCGGCGGCGCTGGCCATGCCGGCCGCCGATGGCTTGAGCGGCGCGTTCCACACGCTCGGGCCGGCCACCGGCAAGACCTTGCTGCGCATGGCGCGCGACGTGTTCCCGCACGACCGCCTGGCCGACCGCTATTACGCCGACGCCATGGCCCCGTACGAACGGGCGGCGGCCAAGGACCCCGCGCTCAAGGCGCTGCTGCAGGACGGGGTGGCGGCGCTGGACCGGGCCGCCATGGCCCGCTTCGGCCAGCCGTATGCCGAGGTGGCGGCGGAGGACGACCGGGTCAGCCTGCTGAAGGCGATCGAGTCCGGCCCGTTCTTCCAGAAGATCCGCGGCGACATGGTCACCAGCCTGTACGACAACAAGGCCGTGTGGCCGCTGCTGGGCTACGAGGGCTCGTCCTGGGAAAAGGGCGGCTATCTCAACCGCGGCTTCAACGACATCGACTGGCTGTGAGCGGCAAGGCATAACAATAACGGAAGGAGACAGGACACCATGAGCAAGCAATTCAATCTCAATGACGATGGCGTGGTCGTCATCATCGGCTCCGGCGCCGGCGGAGCGACGCTGGCCAACGAGCTGGCACAGAAAGGCGTAGACAAGATCGTCATCCTGGAAGCGGGCAAGCATTTCACGCAAGCCGACTTCGAGAACGACGAATGGGCCATGTTCAACAAGATATCGTGGCTCGACAAGCGCATCTCGGCCGGCGGCTGGCATCACACCAAGACCTATCCCAACCTGCCGGCCTGGATCGTCAAGGCCGTCGGCGGCTCGACCGTGCACTGGTCGGGCGTGGCGCTGCGTTTCCAGGAACACGACTTCCGCACCCGCAGCATCTACGGCCAGGTGGAGGGCGCCAACGTGCTGGACTGGCCGATCACGCTGGCCGAACTGGCGCCTTACTACGAGCTGGCGGAAAAGAAGATGGGCGTGTCCGGCAGCGCCGCCAGCGGCTTGCCGCCTATGCCCGAAAGCAATCAGTACAAGGTGGTGGCGGCGGGGGCGCGCAAGATCGGCTACCGCAACATCATCCGGCCGGTGGCGTCGAACTCGGTGCCTTATGACGGCCGGCCCGGCTGCCAGCAGATCGGCTTTTGCATGCAGGGCTGCAAGGTCGGCGCCAAGTGGTCGACGCTGTACACCGAGATTCCGCGCGCGCTGGCCACCAACCGGGTCGAGCTGCGGCCCGAGAGCATGGTATTGCAGATCCAGCACGACAAGAGCGGCAAGGTCAATGGCGTGCTGTATGCGGACCGCAAGGGCCGCCATGTGCTGCAGAAGGCGCGCGTGGTGTGCGTGGCCGGCAATTCCATCGAATCGCCGCGCATGCTGCTCAATTCCGCGTCGAACATGTTCCCCGACGGCCTGGCCAATTCCTCCGGCCAGGTGGGGCGCAATTACATGAACCATGCCACGGCGGCGGCGGTGGCCATCCACCGTAAGCCGGTCTACATGAACCGCGGCTTCGACATCGGCGCCGTGGTGGCGGACGAGGTGGCGCTCGACACCGGGCGCGGCTTCAACGGCGGCTATTACCTGGAGGGATTGTCCCTGGGGCTGCCCTATACGGCCGCCTTCATGAAGCCGGGCGGCTGGGGCCGCGACGTGACCTCGGCGCTGGAGATGTACGACCACATGACGGCCGTGTGGGTCTGCGGCGAGGACATGGCGCGCGAGCAGAACGGCATCAGCCTGCATCCGACCGAAAAGGACCAGTACGGCTTGCCGATACCGATCGTCAGCAAGACTTACCACGGCAACGACGAGGCCATCGCCCGCCACGGCCTGGTGCAGTTCCGCAAGCTGTCCGAAGCCGTTGGCGCCAGCCGCGTGATCGACATGCCAGCCTATCCAGCCAGCCACAACCTGGGCACCAACCGCATGAGTGCCAAGCCGCGCGACGGCGTGGTCAACAAGTGGGGCCAGAGCCACGACGTGAAGAACCTGTTCATTTCCGACGGCAGCCAATTCACCTCCAGTTCGGCGGCCAACCCGACCCTGACCATCGTCGCGCTGGCCATCCGGCAGGCCGAGCATATCGCCAGCCAGTTGCAGCAGCGGGCTATCTGACACGCCAGTCTCCTCTGTGCAGTGTTTGGGGCGGGCGCAAGCCTGCTCCTTTTTTCCATTCAGGGACGGCCGCCACGGCCGTCCCGCCAGACCAGGAGCGATGCGATGAACAATACAACGCCAGCCGGCGCGACGGGCGGGCAGCGCCAGAAAGGCGCTGCCAAGACCGCGCGCCTGCCCATCAGGATCGTGCCGGCCGAACGGCTGGCCAAGCCGGCCTGGATCCGGGTGCGGGCGGCGTCGCCCTCGACCCGCTTCCGGGAAATCGAAACCATCCTGCGTGCCAACGGGCTGGTGACGGTGTGCGAGGAGGCCAGTTGCCCCAACATAGGCGAATGCTTCGGCAAAGGCGGCGCCACCTTCATGATCATGGGCAGCCTGTGCACGCGCCGCTGTCCGTTCTGCGACGTGGCCCATGGCCGCCCCGATGCGCTCGATGCGGCCGAACCGGGCCGGCTCGCCGCCACCATCGCCGCGCTGGGCCTGCGCCATGTGGTAATCACTTCGGTCAACCGGGACGATCTGCGCGACGGCGGCGCCGCCCACTTCGCCGAGTGCATCGGCCAGGTGCGCGCGCTGGCGCCGCACACGCGGGTCGAAATCCTGGTGCCCGACTTCCGGGGCCGGCTCGGACACGCGCTGGAAGCCCTGGCGGCGGCGCCGCCGGACGTATTGAACCACAACATAGAAACCGTGCCCAGGCTGTATCCGGCGGTGCGCCCCGGTGCCAGCTATGGCCATTCGCTGGCCTTGCTGCGCCGCTGCAAGACCCGCTATCCGGGCCTGCGCACCAAGTCGGGCATCATGCTTGGGCTGGGCGAAACGGACGACGAAGTGCTGGCGGTGTTACGCGACCTGCGGGATAACCATGTCGATATGCTAACCATAGGGCAATACCTGGCGCCATCGGGCAGCCACCTGCCGGTACAACGCTATGTCGAACCGGCCACGTTCGATGCCTTCCGCGCACAGGCACTGGCCATGGGCTTCCTGCACGTGGCGGCCGGGCCGCTGGTGCGGTCGAGCTACCATGCCGATCAGCAGGCGCTGGCGGCGGGACTGGACGACGCCGGCGCCGGGGAAATACGGCGGCGCCAGCGGACCCCGGCCGGGGCGCCGGGCACGCTGATGCCCATGGCCGCCGGGGACGGGCCGCAGCCGTTCCGGGCACTGCCGGACCCGGGCGTGTGGGAAGAAGGAGACGAAATCTACTGACGGCGCGACTGCGCACTACGCCGGCCGGAAAGGGGCGGTGAAGTAGCGTAACATTAACTGTCGCGGCAACTTGAGGCAAATTCGCGGCGGGTTCGCGGCAAGTTTGCGGTAACAAGCAGAGCCACTTCCAAGTGGACCAGGTGGCATCCGGCTGCGCCGGAGCACACCACGAGAGAAGGAGACATGCAGTGATTAGCCGGGCACAAACGCAACACATCAAGAACGTCTTGTCGGTCGCCACGCGGATGGGCGCGGCCGACGTGGCGGACGACAATATGCTGATCCATAAATCATGGACCCGCTGCGTCAACGATTACGGGCTGGACCCGTCCCACCCGCGGGCACCGAACATCGTCACCTCCGACATCTTGCGCGAGCACCAGGAACAGATCGAGGAGTTCATGCTGGTGGCGCGGGTCGGCATGGAGCAGCTGTACAAGCGCGTATCGGGCCTCGATTATGTGCTGTTGCTGACCGACGCCAAGGGCATCGCCGTCGACTACATCGGCAACGAGGCCCGTTCCCGCGAACTCAAGCAGGCCGGCCTGTACCTGGGCGCCGACTGGAGCGAGCAATCGGCCGGCACCTGCGGCGTGGGCACCTGCCTGGTGGAACAGACGGCGCTGACCTGCCACCAGGGCGACCATTTCGACCCGACCCATATTCCGCTGACCTGTTCGGCCGCGCCCCTGTTCGACCCGGAAGGGAAATTCCTGGCAGTGCTGGACATGTCGGCCCTCACCTCGCCGATGAGCAAGGAGAGCCAGCACCTGGCCCTGCACCTGACGGTGATGTATGCCCAGATGATCGAGGACGCCAATTTCCTGCGGCATTTTGACGACCGCTGGATCTTGCGCCTGGGGACGGCCTGGGGACTGGTGGAAGTGAGCGGCGAGATCATGCTGGCCTTCGACGACGAGGGCGTCGTGGTGGGCGCCAATACCGGCGCACGCCAGCTGTTCGGGCGGCGCGATGGACAGGCCGGCAACGAGCCGGTGGGGCGCCTGGTGCGCGAATTGTTCAACCTGTCGGCCGACGATCTGTGGCGCCTGGTGCGTGCCAATGGCAGCGGCGACCGCTCGGTGGTAGCGCGCGATTCGAACAAGATGTTCTATGCCAGCGTGGCCGTGCCGCGCCGGCGCAAACCGGCGCCGTTGGCGCACGCTGTTCCCGCCGGCGGCCAGCTGCTGGAGCACGCCAGCTATCCCATCCTCGACCGGCTGGCCGGCGACGACAAGGCGATGCGGCGGCTGCTCGACCAGGCCAAGCGCCTGCTCAACCGCAAGCTCAATATCCTGATCCACGGCGAAACCGGGACCGGCAAGGAGGTGATCGCCAAGGCGCTGCACGAATCGAGTGCCCGCGCCGGCAAGCCGTTCGTGGCCGTCAATTGCGGCGCGATTCCGGAATCGCTGATCGAGAGCGAGCTGTTCGGCTACACGGCCGGCAGCTTCACCGGCGGGCGCAGCAAGGGCATGAAGGGCCTGATACTGCAATCGGACGGCGGCACGCTGTTCCTGGACGAGATCGGCGACATGCCCCTGCATTTGCAGACGCGCCTGCTGCGCGTGCTGTCGGAGAAGGAGGTGTTGCCGCTGGGGGCGGACAAGCCGGTGGCACTGGACCTGACCGTCATCGCCGCCTCCCACCGCGACTTGCGCAACCTGATCAACGCCGGCAGTTTCCGCGAGGACCTGTATTACCGCCTGTGCGGCACCACCTTGCACCTGCCGGCGCTGCGCGACCGTACCGACAAGCGCTACCTGATCGAGAAGGTGCTGGCCGAGGAAGCCGAACTGCTCAATATCGAGGCCGGCATCTCGTCCGAAGCCATGTTGCAGATGCTGTGCTTCGGCTGGCCCGGCAATATCCGCCAGTTGCGCAACGTGCTGCGCTTCGCGCTGGCCGTCAGCGACGGCAATATCATCATGCCGGCCGACCTGCCGCAGGAGTTCGGCGACCAGTTCGTCCAGCAGGGCGGCGGGCCAGCCGTGGTGGAAGAACCGGCTGCGGCGCCGGTGGAGGGCAAGGCGAGCGAGGAATGCGACATGGAACAGTTGCTGACCGCGCTCATGCGCAACAAGTGGAACGTGACGAAAGCGGCCGATGAACTGGGCTTTTGCCGGGCCACGCTGTATCGCTATATGAAGAAGTACGGCATCGTGCCGCCCAACCAGCGTTAGTTCCGCCCAGTCCGTCATGCCCGGCCGCCGCCGGCGCAGGACGGCGGGCCTAGACCGCTTGCAGCGCGTTCCACGTGGGCTGGGCGCGCTCAATGACCCAGTACAGGGCGATCGCCGCCGTGCCCAGCGCCACCCCCAGCCGTATGCGCGCCGGCCCCGGCTGGGGCGCCAACTGCGCCGCGCGCAACAGCAGCCAGACACCGATGCC
Organism: Burkholderiaceae bacterium; assembly: GCA_035254005.1. Taxonomy (GTDB): domain Bacteria; phylum Pseudomonadota; class Gammaproteobacteria; order Burkholderiales; family Burkholderiaceae_D; genus Rugamonas. Next base: position 16,096 of record DATFBD010000081.1, read on the forward strand.
CACCATCAATTGCCCCAGTTCGACCCCGACATTAAACGACAGCAGCGAAGTGACGATGTTGGGACCGCTGTCGGACAGGATGGCGCGCAGTCCGATGGCCAGGCCGCAGCCATGCACCACGCCCACCAGGCCGGTGAGCAGGACGGGATGCGCGCCAGGGCGCTGGCGCACCAGCAGCAGGGCCGCTCCCAGCACCGACAACGCAATCAGCAGTTCGATCACAGGTTCGCTCCAGCTCGCCTGCGGCAGCCAGCCATGGAAACCCGCGACGATGGACAGGGCATGGCCGGCGCTGAAGGCGCTGATCTTGAGTGCGATGGCGCGCAGGCGCAAGTCGCCCGCCACCAGGCAAACCACCAGCAGCAGGTGGTCATATCCTTCCAGGATGTGGGCGGCGCCGGCGCGCACAAATTGCAGGAACGCCTGCAGCACAGGGGGATTGACGGTGATGGCCGCATCCAGCGTCCCGCTGTGGCTGTATTGTGTTGTCGTACCGGCGTGATGGGACAGCAGGATGCTATGGATGGGCGCATCGCTGAGCGATCCGGGCTGCAGCGCGCTGCTGAAGGTGAACGGCCCGTCCGGCCTGACGGCTGGGTAGAACACGGCTGCGTCCAGCAGCACGTCGCCGAGGTCGATTTCCGTCCCTCCTGGCGGCAGCGGCCCGGCCGGGGATGATGAGGCGCGCGTCGCCAGGCGCGCCTGGCCGGCGCTCGAGAATGGCGGTACGGCGCCTTTCACATGTAGCGACGCCGACAGTACTTGCGGTGCGACCACCTTGCCGTCGAGCGTCACGACATGGCCGGTCGCCAGCGTCGCCGATGCCATGGCGGTGGCGCTATCGAGCGCCGTTTCGCTCACGTAATAGAAGACCCGGCCGCTTTCGGTGCGCGCGCTGACATATGGCGCGGGCGAGCCGTCTAGGCCGTGCGCCAGCAAGGGAAGCGACAGGCGAAAATACGCCGTCATGCCGGCCGCGTCATAGGTGAAATGCACGACCCGGATATTGGCCCGGCCGTCGGCATGGGCCCAGGCGCCGCTGGGCGCACTCCACAGCGCGGCCAGCAGCAGCGCCGCCAGCAGCGTGCGCCATGGCGCGACCAGATTGTGGCGCGTGCGCGCCATGGCGACGTTGCCGGTCAAGGTCCTCATGGAGCGTTGCTCACTTGGCCGGGAAGCGGGGATCCCACAGCACGCGCTTGGCGCCCTTTTCGTAGGCCATGCCTTGGGGCGTGCTGACGATTTCCAGTTGCATGCCCCATGGTGACAGGAAATACATCCAGGTGAGGCCGGCGGCCGGCCCGTCTTTGAAAGTGCTCGGTTCACCCAGCGTCCTGACGCCCTTGGCCTTCAGATAGGCAACGGCCTTGTCCATGTCGTCGACATAGAAGGCCAGGTGATGGCCGCCCACGTCGCTGTTCCTGGGTGGCGCCTTGGCCTGTCCGGGCGCGCCGTACTCGAAGATTTCGAGATTGGTGCCATTACCGCAGCGTACCATCTGGAACCGCTTGATCTCGGCCCGCGGATTGACGTTCAGGTGCACATTCATCCAGTCGTCGGCGAACTTGAAGGCGCCGAGCTTGATCGACGCCTCGCACCCGATCACATTGACGAAGAAGCTCACCGCCTCGTCCATGTTGGGCACGGTGATGCCCAGGTGCTGCGCGCCCCGCATGCCGGGCATGCCGGCGTTGGCGCTGACGGGAAGCGTGAGGATGGCTGCGGCGCAGGCGAGGGTGTGTTTAAGGCTCATGCTGTCTCCTGTTGTGTGGAATAGCCGCCGTCCGGGGGCGGTATTCCACCTAAAAGCAAGATATGAGCCATCGGGCGCCAGGTCCCAGGCGGATCTATTGCACGGGGAACGGGGCGGCATGTCATGCGCCGGGGCCATGGTTAGCTGCGACGGTTGTAGCAGGCAGGCGTAGCAGGGCACGCATGGGTTTGGCGAGCATTCCAATGCATGCTGGATTGCCGGCTGTTGCAATGTTCGTCCGCGTACAGAATTTTGCCGCCGCTTGCTCTATGTTGCCAGGTTATACGTATAGCGAATGGGAGCATCATGAAAACGCGAACCGGACATCGTCGCCTGCCTGCCATACTGGTATCCGTCATATTGACGTGCGCCGTCGGCACGGCGCTGGCCGATCCGCCGGCACGGGTGGCGCGGCTGGCCTATGTGAACGGCGCGGTCAGCCTGGCGGTGGCGGGCAGCAACGACTGGGTGCAGGCTGGCATCAACCGCCCGCTGATGCCGGGCGACCGCTTGTGGGTGGATGCCGGTGGACGCGACGAGGTGCAGGTTGGCAACGCCGCCTTGCGCATGGATGGCGGCACGCTGGTGTCGGTCCTGAACCTCGACGACCGCACGGCGCAGTTCCAGCTGACACAGGGCCGCGCCTATCTGCGCGTGCGCCGGCTTGGCCCGGGCGAGGTGGTGGAGGTGGATACGCCCAACCTGGCGCTGTCGATCCGCAAGCCGGGCGTGTACCGGCTGGAAGTTGATCCGAATGGCGCGTCCACGCTGGTGGCGGTGCGCGCCGGCCAGGCCGAGGCTTACGGCGAGGGCAACGCCTACCTGATCGATCCGGGCCAGTCCTACCGCTTTGGCGGCACCAGCCTGCAGGATTACCAGTATGTGCAAGCGCCACCCGATGATGATTTTGAGCGCTGGGCCGTCCGGCGCGACCAGCGCCGCGAGCATGCGCTGGCGCGTCGCTATGTGTCGCCCGACGTGATCGGGTACGAGGATCTGGACGATCAAGGCAGCTGGCGCACCGTGCCGGACTACGGCAGTGTGTGGGTGCCCGCGCACGTATCGCCGGACTGGGCGCCGTATCGCGATGGGCATTGGAGCTGGATAGCTCCGTGGGGTTGGACCTGGGTTGACGATGCGCCCTGGGGCTTCGCGGTATCGCACTACGGACGCTGGACGCACCTCGACGCGGGGTGGGGGTGGGTGCCCGGACCGGTGGTGGAGCGGCCGGTGTATGCGCCGGCGCTGGTAGCGTTCGTGGCTGGCGCGGCATTGGCGCTGGCGGCTGATCACGGACCCGGTGTGGCGTGGTTTCCGCTCGGACCGAGCGAGGTGTACCGGCCGGCATACCAGGCCAGTCCTGCCTACATCACCAGGGTCAATGTCAGCAATACCGTGATCAACCGGACCGCGATCAACCAGGTGGTCAACGTGAACAAGGTCACCAACGTCAACAATGTCAACAATGTGACCAACGTGACCAACGTGACCAACGTGACCGACGTGAACTACGCCAACCAGCATGTGCCGGGTGCGGTTACGGCGGTACCGGCGCAAGCCTTCGTGCGTGCGCAGCCGGTGCGCCCGGCGGCGGTATCGTTGAGCCGGCAGGTGTTGGCGGCGGCGCCAGTGACCAACAAAGTCGCGCTGGCGCCGCAAGCGGAAAGCCGGGTGGGGAACCACCCGGCGCACAGCGCACCGGCGCCGGCGGTGGTGGCGCGACAGGTGGTCGCACATACGCCACCGCATATTCCGGCCATGCGGGCGGTGGCCGCGCCGCGCGGCATACCGCGACCCGCGACGGCGACGCTGGCAGTGGCCGCGCCTCAAGTGAAGTTACTGCGGCCTTTGAATACGGGGCGGCCGCTGGCGCCACCACCCCCGACGCATTCAGCGGTGGCAGCTGCGCCACAACCGGGACAGCGGCCGGCGGGCGCGTTGCCGCACACTGCGCGCCTGCCAGAGGTGGCGCATCCTCCGCAAGCCCCGCAGGTGCCGGCGATAGCGCCGCCGCCACACCTTGCAGCGCAGCCGCCACGTCAACAGCCACCGCATCCGCAGATTGCGCAACATGTCGAGCCATTGCCGCATGTGCCGCCACAGCAAGACCGGGCGCGAGGGGAGGGAGCAAGCCAAGTGGTACGACCGCCAGCGCAGCGTGCAAGCATGGCGGCACCGCTACCGCAGCCTGTGCCACATGCGCCGGAGCCGGCGCATCCACCTGCGCCGCCGCCGCGCGACCTGCCGCACCAGCTGACCCAAGCCAGGCCTGAAGCGCCGGCGCACCCGCAGGCGCCAGTGCGTCCCGCGCCGCCGCCTCCTGCACCGTCGCGTCAGGCGCCGCTGCGGCCCGCAGCGCCGCATGACGTGCAGCCTCAACCGCCCCAGGTCCGGCCTGCCGAACCACCGCACCCACCGGCGCCACCTGCCGGGCCACCGCATGCGCCGCCGCCGTCCGCCGAAGCGCACCGCCCGCCGCCCGAGGCGCATCGGCCTGTCGCGCCACCGCCCGCCGCGCAGAAGCATCCCGCGCCGGTCAAGCCAGCCGAGCATCATCCTGCACCGGAAAAGGATAAACGTAAGGAAGAGCAGCAGTGATCCCTTGCTTTCCAGGGTCTCCCATGCACCAACCCCGCACCGCGTTTTAACGCGTTCTGCTATGATCGACAGCAACACCCATGGCTCCGGCAAGGCGGCGATGCGCAGCTGTTTGCGGGGCTTACTCTCTGTTCTGGACAGATAGATCACCAATGGATCAGCGCAAGCGCAGCAGTAAGCCGGATCGCGGACCCGTCTCACCCGGACGGCCGGCCCCGCTTCCCTCAGCATCCGCCCCACCCGACAACGAGACGCTGGCCAGCTTCGGCCAGCTTTACGCGCACAGTCCCTACGTGGCCTTCCTGCTCGGCGTCGATGGCCGGCTGCTGGCCATCAATCCCCACGGCCGCGAACTGCTTGGTCCGGCGGCTGTGGCCGGTGCGCTGGCTGCCAGCCTGTACGCGCCCTGGGCGGCCACGGCGTCGCTGAACGACGCGCTGGATTTGTCCAGGATAAACGGTTTCTGGCGCGGGGAATTCGACATGTTCGACGCGCATGGCGGCCTGCTGGCGATGTCGCAAGTGATCGAGTGGCGGCCAGCTGTACCGGGCGCGGCGAGTGTCGGCCTGTTCCTGTGCCTGTCTTTCGACCTGGCCGACTACGATGTGTTCGAGTCGCAATTGCGCTTCAAGCGCCTGTTCGATCATCATCCGCATCCCATGTGGGTCTATGCGCTCGACAGTTTGCGCTTCCTGGTGGTCAATCAGGCCGCGATCCGCACCTACGGCTATTCCGAGGAAGAATTCCTGGCCATGACCATCGAGGACATCCGTCCGCCGGAGGAGCTGCCGCGGCTGCGTGACAACCTGGCCGCCGCGCCCCGCCGCGGCGGCGAGCGGGCCGGATGCTGGACCCACCGCCGCAAGGATGGCAGCCTGCTCCAGGCCGAAGTGTCGTCGCATTCGGTCACCATCGCCGGCCGCGCCGCGCGCTTCGTGCTGTGCCACGACGTGACGGCCCAGTTGAAAACGGAGGCGGAACTGTACGCCTCGCGCGAACTGATGCAGCTGATCATCAACCAGATGCCGCACCAGATCTTCTGGAAGGACCTGGCGGCGCGCTACCAGGGTTGCAACTCGGTGTTCGCACGCGCCGCCGGGCTGGCGCGCAACGAGGATGTGGTGGGCAAGTCCGACGACGAATTCCCCTGGTCGCACAACGCCGTGCGCATCCGCGCCGACGACCGCGCCATCGTCAGCAGCGACCGGGCCCAGTTGAATCGCGAGGAATACATGGACCAGCCCGATGGCCGGCGCCAGTGGTTCCTGATCAACAAGGCGCCGCTGCATGACCGCGCCGGCAGCATCATCGGGGTGCTGGGCACGATCGAGGATATCAGCGAACGCAAGCGCGCCGAGCTGGTCATGCAATTGCAGGCGCGCGCCCTGGACGCCAGCGTCAACGCCATCGCCATCGTGTCCAGCACGCCCGAGGGCGACCAGATCGATTATGTCAATCCAGCCTTTGTCCAGCTGACCGGCTACGCGGCGGACGAGGTGCGCCGCCGCAGCCTGCTGCTGCTCGATGGCGACGGCGACCTGGCGCAGCGCGCGGCGCTGGAATCGGCGCTGCGCTCGCCGCACGACGCCACCATCCTGCAACGCCTGCGCGACAAGCACGGCCAGCCGTTCTGGGCCAAGCTGCACGTGGCGCCCGTGCACGCCGATGACCAGAACGTGAGCCACCACGTGTGCGTGCTGACCGACATGACCGACACCATGCGCTACCAGCAGCAGCTGGAGCACCAGGCCAACTACGACGCGCTCACCGATCTGCCCAACCGCAACCTGCTGGCCGACCGCCTGGAGCAGGCCATCGGTTACGCGCAGCGCTACCAGCATGCGGTGTGGGTCGCCTTCATCGATCTCGACAACTTCAAGCTGGTCAACGACAGCCTGGGCCACCAGCATGGCGACGAACTGCTGCGCACGGTGGCCGGGCGCCTACGCGCCTGCGTGCGCGATAGCGACACGGTGGCGCGCCTCGGCGGCGACGAATTCACCCTGCTGTTGATGGAGACGCCGGATACGCCGGCGGCCGCCAGCCTGCTGCAGCGCGTGCTGGAGGCGGTCACGGCGCCGGTCGTGCTGGGCGGCCGCCAGCACACGATCACGTGCAGCATCGGCGTCAGCGTCTGTCCGCAGGATGGTGTGGACGCGCAGCAGCTGCTGCGCCAGGCCGACCTGGCCATGTACCGCGCCAAGGAGACCGGCCGCAACCAGATCCAGTTCTACGAGGCGGCCATGCACGCGCGCGTGCACGAGCGCACCCTGATCGAGGCCGAGCTGCGCCACGCGCTGGAGCGCGGGGAACTGAGCCTGCACTACCAGCCCAAGGTCAGCCTGCTGTCGGGCGAGATGATGGGGCTGGAGGCGCTGCTGCGCTGGCAGCATCCAACGCTGGGCATGGTGGCGCCGGCCCGCTTCATCGGCGTGGCCGAGGAAACCGGGCTGATCGTGCCGATCGGGCGCTGGGTGGTGCGCGCCGCGTGCGCCCAGTGCCAGGCGTGGCAGGCGGCCGGACTGGCGCCGCAGCGGGTCGCCGTCAACCTGTCGATGCGCCAGTTCAGCGATCCGGGCCTGGTCGACGACATCCTCGCGGCGCTGGCCGACAGCGGCCTCAAGCCGTCATTGCTGGAACTGGAGCTGACCGAAAGCCTGATGATGCATAACGTGGGCGCGGCGGTGGAAGTGATGGCGCGGCTCAAGAAGCTCGGCGTGTCGCTGTCCATCGATGACTTTGGCACCGGCTATTCCAGCCTGGCCTATCTGCGCCTGTTCCCGGTCGATTACCTGAAGATCGACCAGAGCTTCGTGCGCGACATGCTCGCCAATCCCAACGTGGCCTCCATCGTGCGTTCCATCATCGGACTGGCGCACAGCCTGGACTTCAAGGTGGTGGCCGAGGGCGTGGAGACGGAGGCGCAACTGGCCTACCTGCGCCGCTACCAGTGCGACGAAATGCAGGGCTACCTGTTCAGCCGGCCGCTGCCCGCCGACGGCATCGCCGGCCTGTTGCGGCAGGAGGCCGGCCTGGCGCCTGCCGAGCAACCGGACCAGGGGCAGCGCACGCTGTTGCTGCTCGACGACGAACCGAACGTCCTGTCGGCCCTGAACCGGCTGTTGCGGCGCGATGGCTACACCATCCTGCGCGCCAACACGGCCGACGAGGCGTTCTCCCTGCTGGCCAGCCACGACGTGCAGGTGGTGGTCAGCGACCAGCGCATGCCGGGCATGAACGGTACCGAGTTCCTGCGCCGCGTCAAGCAACTGTATCCGGGCACGGTACGGATCATCCTGTCGGGATATACGGAGCTCGAATCGGTACTCAACGCCATCAACTGCGGCGAAATCTACCGTTTCTATACCAAACCCTGGGATGACACGGAGATGCGGGACAACATCCGCGAAGCGTTCCAGTACCACCAACTGATCCACTGCCAGCTCAGTACCGGCTGATCCCATCGCGGCGCCTGG
>DATFBD010000082.1:0-22198 GCA_035254005.1 Burkholderiaceae bacterium
GCCGTTGAGCGAACGGGCCAGCTTCATGATGCGGGCCACGGCGTGGTGCGCATCCTGCAGCATTTCGTAGTGGTCCGAGTTGACGGGCAGGTTGGTGTGCACGTTGCCGTCGCCGGCGTGCATGTGCAGCGCCACGAACACCCGGCCGCGCAGCACGCGCTGGTGGATGGCGGTCGCCTCGTCAAGGATCAGCTTGAAGGCGGCGCCGTTGAAGATCTGGCGCAGCTGGGCGCGGATCTCCTGCTTCCACGAAATGCGGATGGTGCGGTCCTGCACCACGTCAAACAGCGTGGCCTTGGGCTGGTCCTGCAGGCGCTGCGCCAGCACCGGCGCCAGCTGCTCCAGGCCCAGCGCGGCCAGTTGTTCCGTCACGGCGGCCAGCGGCTGGTCCAGTTCCTTGAGCAGGAAGGTCCAGCGCGCCGTCACCTGTTCCAGCAGCGCGCTGGCCTGCTGGGCGCGGTCGCCCAGCATTTCAGCGTCCGTCACGCGGTCGTCGGTGGCGTCGTCGCTCTTGCCCACGGGCAGGTTGCCGGCCGCGATGAAGGCCGCCAGTTCACCGGCCAGTTCCAGCTTGTTCTTGATCGACAGCTCGATGTTGATGCGCTCGATGCCGTCCGTGTACTCGCCCATGCGGTTGAGCGGAATCACCACGTCCTCGTTGATCTTGAAGGCGTTGGTGTGCTTGGCGATGGCGGCCGTGCGGGCGCGATCGAGCCAGAATTTCTTGCGCGCTTCCGGGCTCACGGCCACGAAGCCTTCGCCGACGCGGGTGTTGGCCAGGCGCACCACTTCCGAGGCGGCCAGCGCCACCGCGTTCTCGTCGTCGCCCACGATGTCGCCGAACAGCGCCATCTTCGGCAGCACGCCGCGCTTGGACTTGGTGGAGTAGCCGACGGCGCGCAGGTAGCGCTCGTCCAGGTGCTCCAGGCCGGCCAGGCGGATGGTGCGGAACTGCTCGCCCTTGGCCGGCAAACCGTCCAGGTAATCCTTGATTTCCACGATCGACGGGATGGCGTCGCGCGCCTGGCCGAAGAATTCCAGGCACACGGTACGGGCGTGCTTGGGCATCTTGTGCAGGATCCAGCGCGCCGACGTGATCAGGCCGTCGCAGCCTTCCTTCTGGATGCCGGGCAGGCCAGCCAGGAACTTGTCCGTCACGTCCTTGCCCAGGCCTTCCTTGCGGAACTTGCGGCCGGCGATCTCCAGCATCTCGGTCTTGAACGGCTGGCCCTTGGCTTCGCCGCGGCCGTTCGGATGGGTCCATTCGAGCTTGAACTTGGCCACCGGCGCGTCGTGGATCTTGGACAGGTTGTGCTCGATACGGGTCACTTCCAGCCAGTCGCCGTTCGGGTCCACCATGCGCCACGAGGCCAGGTTGTCGAGCGCCGTGCCCCACAGCACGGCCTTCTTGCCGCCCGCGTTCATGGCGATGTTGCCGCCGATGCACGATGCATGCGCCGAGGTGGGATCAACGGCGAACACGAAGCCGGCCTTCTCGGCCGCTTCCGACACCTTGTTGGTGATCACGCCGGCACCCGTGTAGATGGTCGCGTACTCATGATCCAGGCCCGGCAGCACCTTCATCTCCACGGCGCCCATGTTGAGCAGCTTTTCCGTGTTGATGACGGCCGACATCGGCGTCAGCGGAATCGCGCCGCCCGTGTAGCCGGTGCCGCCGCCGCGCGGGATGATGGTCAGCCCCAGTTCGATACAGCCCTTGACCAGGCCGGCCATCTCGTCTTCCGTGTCCGGCGTGAGCACCACGAACGGGTATTCCACGCGCCAGTCGGTGGCGTCGGTCACGTGCGCCACGCGCGACATGCCGTCGAACTTGATGTTGTGTTTTTCCGTGTAGCGGCCCAGCACCTTGGTGGCGCGCTTGCGCAAGTCCCAGGTCTGGCGGAATTCCTCGCCAAAGTCGGCCACGGCCTTGCTGGCCGCCTTCAGCAACTGCTCCACGTTGGCGCTGCGGCGGCGGGCCACGTCGGCCGCCTCGCCCGCTTCGGCCGTATCGACCTGCAGGCGGCGCTTGTCCACCTCGGCCAGGCGGTGATGCAGGGCGTCGATCAGTTCCTGGCGCCGCTTGGGGTTGTCCAGCATGTCGTCCTGCAGGTAGGGATTGCGCCGTACCACCCAGATATCGCCCAGCACCTCGTACAGCATGCGGGCCGAACGGCCCGTCTGGCGCGCGCCGCGCAGCTCGTCCAGCAAGCCCCACGACTCTTCGCCCAGCAACCTGATGACGATTTCGCGATCGGAAAACGACGTGTAGTTGTAGGGGATTTCGCGCAGCCGGGTGGGCGCGGGACCATGGGGCGTTTCGGCTAACAAAGCTTGGAGTTGTGCTGGGGCATTCATTGAGTGGACGTGTAAAAACTGAACCCGGGAGGGTCATTCTAGCGTATTGCGCCGCACCATGCCGGAACAGCCTTAGCACATCTAAGGACTATTCGTGACGTGCGATGCCGAAATTAATTTGCAAAACGACGTGATCGTTGGCACGTTTGCGCAAATAGCAATTACGCCAGCAAATATTATTCCGCATTCAGCATTTTTTGCGAAATGACGTTTGCTGCCAAAATCAGCCCAGCAAGGCGCCGATCCGGTGCCACCAGCCGTCAGGGACGTACAACAAGGCCGTCGTCATGCAAATATACCGCGCCAGCTTGCCGGCCGCCATATATACGACGCTGGGCCAGAACGGCAGGCGCAGCCAGCCCGCCAGCGTGCACAGCGGATCACCCACGCCGGGCAGCCATGACAGCAGCATGGTCTTGGCGCCATAGCGTTCCAGCCAGTGGAACCAGCGGCTTTCGCGCTCGGCGGCGAAGGTTTCCTTGGCCTGGTAGCCCATCCAGTAATCGACCATGCCGCCCAGCGTGTTGCCCAGCGTGGCCACCAGCACCACGGGGACGAACAGCGCGCCATTGGCCTTGACGACAGCGAACACGGCCGGCTCCGAGCCGAGCGGCAACAAGGTGGCGGAGATAAAACTGACCAGGAACACGGAGGTGAGCCCCACTTCGGGCGCGGCCAGCACGTGCAGCAGCCAACTGATGGCGGAAGCGATCATCGTGATTTTGAAGTTGGCGAAAGGTGTCCATTATAATTAAGCTCACCCGTTCAGCAGTACCAAGGAACAGTCCGGTTTTACGCCCACCCGCGCCACGCCGGCACAATGCCGCCCCCGGCCACCCGCCGGCAGTGTAGTGCGTCGCAATTATTGGTGCTCAGAAAATGGTGAATTTCGTTCCGAGACAAGGAAAAAGCCGCAGCAATACCGAGGTATTGCGAGGACTTTTGACGCAGTATCGGGGCGAAAGGCGCCGTTTTATGAGCATCAATAATTGCGAGGCCCTACACGAGAGTGACAAGTCTTTGCATCGACCGCACCGGACTGGCATCCCCAGCCCGGCCCAGAATCACTATGTTTGCAGACTATGACTATCGACTACCTGAAGAAGATCCTGACCGCCCGCGTCTATGACGTCGCCGCCGAAACCCCGCTGGAACTGGCCCCAACGCTGTCGCAGCGTTACGCCAATCGAATTTATTTCAAGCGCGAGGACATGCAGAGCGTGTTCAGCTTCAAGATTCGGGGCGCCTACAACAAGATGGCCCACCTGAGCGACGCGCAGCGCAAGCGCGGCGTCATTTGCGCCTCGGCCGGCAACCACGCCCAGGGCGTGGCGCTGTCGGCCGCGCGCATGGGTTGCCGGGCCGTTATCGTGATGCCGACCACCACCCCGCTGGTGAAAGTGGACGCGGTCAAGGCGCGCGGCGGCGCGGACGTGGAAGTGGTGCTGCACGGCGAGTCGTACACGGACGCCTACAACCACGCGCTGCAACTGGAAAAAGAACAGAAGCTGACCTTCGTGCACCCGTTCGACGATCCCGAAGTGATCGCCGGCCAGGGCACCATCGGCATGGAGATCCTGCGCCAGCACGCCGGCCCCATCCACGCCATCTTCGTGCCGATCGGTGGCGGTGGCCTGATCGCGGGCATCGCCGCGTACGTCAAGCAGATCCGCCCCGACATCAAGATCATCGGCGTGCAGAGCCTCGATTCGGACGCCATGGCGCGCAGCCTGAAGGCGGGCGAGCGCGTCACGCTGGCCGACGTGGGCCTGTTCGCCGACGGCACGGCGGTGCGCCTGGCCGGCGAGGAAACCTTCCGCCTGTGCCAGCAGTTCGTGGACGATGTGATCCTGGTCGACACGGACGCCATCTGCGCCGCCATCAAGGACGTGTTCACCGACACCCGCAGCATCCTGGAACCGTCGGGCGCGCTGGCCATCGCCGGCGCCAAGGCTTACGTGGAGCGCGCCGCGCTCACCAAGGACCCGATCGAGAATGCCACCCTGATCACCGTGGCCAGCGGCGCCAACATGAACTTCGACCGGCTGCGCTTCGTGGCCGAGCGCGCCGAACTCGGTGAAGCGCGCGAAGCCGTGTTCGCCGTCACAATGCCGGAACAGCGCGGCAGCTTCAAGCGCTTCTGCTCGCTGATCGGCCCGCGCAACGTGACCGAGTTCAACTACCGCATCAGCGACCAGGACCAGGCCCACGTGTTCGTCGGCATCCAGATCGCCGACCGCGGCGAGTCCAGCGCCGTGGCCCGCAAGTTCGAGGAAAACGACTTCCGCACGCTGGACCTCACCCATGACGAACTGGCCAAGGCCCACATCCGCCACCTGGTGGGCGGCAAGAGCACCCTGGCGCAGGACGAAATCCTGTACCGCTTCGAGTTCCCCGAGCGTCCGGGCGCGCTGATGCGCTTCCTCGACAGCATGGCGCCGAACTGGAACATTTCGCTGTGCCACTACCGCAGCCAGGGCGGCGACGTGGGCCGCATCCTGATCGGCCTGCAAGTGCCGCCCGAGGAAATGGGCGAGTTCTCGCGCTTCCTCACCACGCTGGGCTACCGCTACTGGGACGAGACGGCCAACCCCGTCTACAAGCTGTTCCTGGGCTGATGCCCCCCCGGGGGACGCCGGCGCGCGTCCCCCGCTGTCCCTTTCGGCATGGCCGCCGCCGATGCGCTACCATGCGCCTTTGCACATCGATTTTCTCACCGCCATGACCAATACCGCCGACCTCGCAGACCTGTCGCCGCTGGGCAAAACCTCCGCCTACCGCACCGATTACGCGCCCGAATTGCTGTTCCCCATTCCGCGCCAGGGCAAGCGCGATGAACTGGGCCTGCATGGCACGCTGCCGTTCTTCGGGGTCGACATCTGGAACGCCTATGAGCTGTCGTGGCTGAATCAGCGCGGCAAGCCGCAGGTGGCCATCGCCCGCTTCACGGTGCCGGCCGATTCGCCCAACATCATCGAATCGAAGTCGTTCAAGCTGTACCTGAACTCGTTCAACCAGACCCGCCTCGACAGCCCGGAAGCGCTCAAAGCCTTGCTGCAAAAGGACTTGTCGGCCGGCTTCGGCGCCAGCGTGCACGTGGTGCTGACCCTGCCCGACGCCTTCTCCACCATCGCCATGGGCGAACTGGAAGGCACGCTGCTGGACCGGCTGGACGTGGAGATCGACAACTACCGCCCTGCCCCCGAACTGCTCAAGGCCAACCACGACGAGTTGCCGGTCGAGGAAACGCTGGTGTCGCACCTGCTCAAGTCCAACTGCCTGGTGACGGGCCAGCCGGACTGGGCCAGCGTGCAAATCCACTACTGCGGCCCGCAGATCGACCAGGAAAGCCTGCTCAAATACCTGATCGGCTTCCGCGACCATAACGAATTCCACGAGCAATGCGTGGAGCGCATCTTCACCGACATCCTGCGCCAGTGCGCGCCCCAGCAGCTGGCCGTGTACGCGCGCTACACCCGGCGCGGCGGACTGGACATCAACCCCTGGCGCAGTAACTTCAGCAGCGCCCAGCGCCCGCCCAACCTGCGCGGCGCGCGCCAGTAAGGGCGCCGCGCCAGCCAGCGCCAGCAATTTGCGCTGGCGCAAAGGCACGCGCGCCTGCCGTGGCGTGGCGCGCACGCGGCCGGGAAAAGGAACAGGATTTTCAATCGGACAATAAAACTTCGGCGTATGATAGGAATACGGACGGCGCAGTGATTGATCTGGCACAGTTGCAGTGAAAGCGCGAAAAAATCGGAAAACCGCGCCATATCCTGGCGAATCGGCGGCTTTTTTCGAAATTATTGAGTGGAAATGGCGTATGCCAGCTATAGTGTATTTTTTACAACAGCAAGACCCGCCCCGTGCGCCCTGTGGCGGACGCTCCGGGACGGCCGGCGCAAGCGAATTCATGTTACAAGGGTGAGGAAACCAGCCTATAATTCTGCTCGCAAGCCACCCTTGTGCGTTGCACAATACATGTCGTGTTATGAACAACCTCAGCAAAATACTTTCTCTTGAAAACGTCCTGCTTGATCTGGAAGTGTCGAGCAAGAAGCGCGCTTTTGAACAAGCCGGCCTGATCTTCGAGAACAACTGCGGCATCGCCCGCTCGACCGTTTCCGACAATCTGTTCGCGCGCGAGCGCCTGGGTTCGACCGGCCTCGGGCATGGCGTAGCCGTGCCGCACGGGCGCATCAAGGGGATGAAGAGCCTGAAGTCGCCGCTGGCGGCTTTCGTGCGCCTGGCTGAGCCGATTCCGTTCGAATCGCCCGACGGCAAGCCCGTCAACCTGCTGTTCTTCCTGCTCATTCCCGACCACGTGACCCAGCAGCACCTGGAGATCCTGTCCGAGATCGCCGAAATGTTCTCCGACGATGCCTTCCGCGTCGCGCTGACGACAGACCCGGATCCGAAATCGGTGCACTCGCGCATCATCAACTGGGTGCCCAGCCTGCAAGCGGCGAGCTGATCTCAGGAAGGAACGGGCCGCCATGCTAAACTACGGCTGCCTATTACTCCTTGCAAAGAGCGCCCATGCTGCAAACCCCGCTGACGATACAAAGGCTGTACGACGACAATCGCGAAAGTTTGCAGCTCGGCTGGTTCGCCGGCTTCCCCGGCGGCGAACGCCTGATCTCCGGCGACGTGGCCTCGGCCGCCGACCAGGTGGGCCACCTGAACACCATCCACCCCGGCCGGATCCAGGTGTTCGGCCACCAGGAAATCAACTACTACCAGCGCCTCAAGTCGCTCACGCGCACCCACGTGATCGGCGAGCTGATCGCGGGCGGCCCGCCGGCGCTGATCATCGCGCAAGGCCTGGAAACGCCGCCTGACATCCTCGCCATCTGCGACGAGAAAAACATTCCGCTGTTCTCGACCCCGCTGCCGGCCGCGCAAGTCATCGACTTCCTGCGCGTCTACCTGTCCAAGAAACTGGCCCAGCGCATCATCATGCACGGCGTATTCATGGACGTGCTGGGTGTGGGCGTGCTGATCACGGGCGACTCGGGCCTGGGCAAGAGCGAGCTGGGCCTGGAACTGATCTCGCGCAGCCACGGCCTGGTGGCCGACGACGCGGTCGAGTTCTCGCGCATCGCCCCCAACATGATCGAAGGCCGCTGCCCGGCCCTGCTGCAGAATCTGCTGGAAGTGCGCGGGCTGGGCCTGCTCGACATCAAGGCCATCTTCGGCGAGACGGCCGTGCGCCGCAAGATGCGCCTCAAGCTGATCGTGCACCTGGTGCGCCGCAGCGCGCTGGAGGAGGAAGTGGAACGGCTGCCGTTCCAGTTCCCCACGGAAGACGTGCTGGGCCTGCCGATCCGCAAGGTCGTCATTCCCGTGGCGGCCGGCCGCAACATCGCCGTGCTGCTGGAGGCCGCCGTGCGCAACACCATCTTGCAACTGCGCGGCATCGATACGCTGCAGGAATTCATGGAGCGTCAAAGACAAGCCATGAGCGGAGACTAACGCCTTCGGCTATCATCTCCCCATGCGCATCGTCCTCATCACCGGCATTTCCGGTTCCGGCAAATCCGTCGCCCTCAACGTTCTTGAGGACACGGGCTACTATTGCGTGGACAATCTGCCGCCCGCCCTGCTGTCCAGCCTCGTCCAGACCTTGCAGGATGAAGACACGGAAGCGCTGGCTGTCTCCGTCGATGCGCGCAGCGCCGAGTCGCTGGCCACACTGCCGGGCGACGTCAAGAAACTGCGCGAGGCGGGCCACGACGTCAAGGTCATGTTCCTGACGGCGAATACCCACTCGCTGGTGGCGCGCTTTTCCGAGACGCGGCGCAGCCATCCGCTGTCGCACGAGATGCGGCCGGGCCAGAATCCGGCCTCGCGCCGCACGCTGATCGAATGCATCACCGAAGAACGCGAACGGCTGTCGGCCATCGAACAACTGGGCCATGTGATCGACACCTCCGAGATGAGTGCCAACAAGCTGCGCACGTGGATCAAGGACCTGGTGGCGATCGAACGGGCACCGCTGACGCTGTTCTTCGAATCGTTCGCGTTCAAGGTCGGCGTGCCACTGGACGCCGACTTCGTGTTCGACGTGCGCGCCCTGCCCAATCCTTACTATGACCTCGCGCTGCGTCCGCTGACGGGCCGCGACGCGCCCGTGATCGCCTTCCTCGACGCCCAGCCCAGCGCGGCCGAGCTGCTCAAGGATATCCGCGACTTCATCGAAAAGTGGCTGCCCTCGTTCAAGACGGACAACCGCAGCTACCTGACCGTGGCGCTCGGCTGCACGGGCGGCCAGCACCGCTCCGTCTACATGGCCGAACGGCTGGCCGCCTACTTCCACCCCACCGAGCGCGTCGTCCTGCGCCACCGCGAGCAGTCATAACGCCCCTTCATCACTTCCTGCCACCGGCTGGCAGGATTTGACTGGTTTTTGTCTTTTTTGCAGCAGCCGCCTGCCCGATACTGGCGCTCATCTCGCACATCCCTGAGCCGGAGTATCGTCATGCGCAACACCCAACACGCCCTCGCCTGCGCCGCCCTGTGCGGCAGCGCCTACCTGCTGTCCGGCTGCGCCAGCGGCCCCGCCGCCATCGACGCCAGCGACGGCCACGCCGCCGTGCGCGACGGCGCCATCGCCGCCTACCACGCCCGGCCCGGCCATGCGAAACCGCTGATCGCGGTGGTCGGCGACAACGCCAGCACGGAGCTGAGCGACTATGTTGTGCCCTACGGGATACTGACGCGATCCGGCGTGGCCGAGGTGATGGCCCTGTCCACAACGGAAGGGCCAATCAGCACCACCACCGACATGGGGAAACCCGGTTTCCGCATCGAGCCCGAGGCCACCATCGCCCGCTTCGACATGCGCTTTCCAGACGGCGCCGATTACGTCATCGTGCCCGCCACCCGCAACACGGCCGAGCTGCGCAACTGGATCGCACAGCAGTCCGCCAAGGGCGCCACCATCGTCAGCATCTGCAACGGCGCACAAGTCGTGGCCAGGAGCGGCGTGATGGACGGCCGCCTGGCGACCGCGCACTGGGCCTCGGAACAGGAGCGCATGGAGCAGCAGCCGGCGATCCGCTGGGTCAGGAACGCGCGCTACGTGGCCGACCGCAACTGGGTGTCCAGCGCCGGCGTGAGCGCCGCCATCCCCACCTCGATCGCGCTGGTGGAAGCGATCGCGGGCCGCGCGCGCGCCAGCGCACTGGCGGGCGAACTGGCCATCGCCGACTGGAGCGCCCGCCACGACAGCGACGCCTTCCAGCCGCGCCTTGGCCACAACCTGACAGCGCTGGCAACCACGGTCTACACCAACGGCTGGTTCCACCACGACGACGCGCTGGGCATACGCGCCGCCGCCGGCGTGGACGAAGTGGTGCTGGCGCTGACCGTGGACGCCTATTCGAGCACGGGCCGCAGCCATGCTTTCCTGGTGGCCGACAGCGTCGCGCCGCTGCGCACCCGGCACGGCCTGCGGGTGATCCCCGACCGCAGCGAAGGCGAAACGGCTGGACTGGATGATGTGCTGGACTTGTCCGCCACCACGCCGCCGGGCAAGGCCGTGGACCGGGCGCTGGAGGGCATCGCCAGCCGCTACGGCCGCGCCAATGCGTATGGCGTGGCGCTGCTGCTCGAATACCCCGGCTATCGCGATTGAACGGCGGCGCCAACTCTGGGATGATGGCGCCATCGCCCATTCCGGACCGCCCAGCGCCAGCCATGCCAGCCCAGCCTCCCTGCCGCATCGTCATCCTCGCGCACGAGCACATGAATTTGCTCGACCTGACCGGCCCCGTGCAGGCGCTGGCCACGGCCAGCCGCCGCTGTTCCGGCAATGGCCCGCCGCTGTACGAGATCACGGTCGCATCGGCCGACGGCGGCCTCGTGACCACCAGCTCCGGCCTGCAGGTGATGACGGCGCCCCTGTCGGCGCTGGACGGCGTGGCGATCGACACCATCATCGCGCCCGGCGGCTGCCAGGGACAAGAATACTTTTCGCCGCCACCGCTGACCGCGTGGGTGCGCGAGCGCGCGCCCACGGTGCGGCGCCTGTGCTCCGTCTGCACCGGCGCCTTCCTGCTGGCCGCCGCCGGCCAACTGGACGGACGCCGCGTGACCACGCATTGGGAATGGGTGGAGCGCTTGGCCGCGCTGCATCCGGCCGTGCATATCGACGCGGACCGCATCTACATCCAGGATGGATCGCTGTGGACCTCGGCCGGTGTGACGGCCGGCATCGACCTGACGCTGGCGCTGATCGAGGACGACTACGGCCACAAGGTCGCGATGGAAACGGCGCGCCAGCTGGTGGTGTTCATGAAGCGCGCCGGCGGCCAGTCGCAGTTCAGCACCCCGCTGGCGGCGCAGGCGCAGGAAAGCGATCGTTTCGGCGAGCTGCATGCGTGGATGGCCGATAACCTGAGCGCCGACTTGCGGGTGGAGCGGTTGGCCGAGCGGGCCGGGATGGCGCCGCGCACCTTCGCCCGCAGCTACGCGCAAAAAATGGGACGGACCCCGGCCACCACGGTGGCAGCCATGCGCATCGAGGCGGCCTGCCGGCTATTGGAGGAAACTGACCAGCCACTGAAACGAATCGCCGCCGCCACCGGACATGGCGACGAACAGAATCTGCGCCGCGTGTTCCTGCGGCGGCTGGCGCTGAGTCCCAGCCAGTACCGCCTGCGCCACGCGGCGCAACCGGCCCGCGTCGGGCTTAATGCCGGCATTGGCGCCGACGTTGGCGTTGGCGCCGGCCGCAGCGTGAGCGTCAGCGCAAGTGGCGCAGCGGGTGAGCGTAATCCGGCCACACGGGAGTGAAGAAGCGCGCCACCATTTCCGGCGTCACGTCGGCCAGCGCGGCCGGTTTCCATTGGGGCGCGTTGTCCTTGTCGATCACCAGCGCGCGCACGCCTTCGAGCACTTCGCCGTCCTCGAAGTTGTGACGCACCAGCGTGCGCTCCATGCGCAGGCAGTCGGCCACGTCCAGTGCCGCGCCGCGCTTGAGCAGCTCGTGGGTGACGCACATCATCAGTGGAGAACGGGTCTGCATGGCCGCCAGCGCCTTTTGCGCGAACGGATCGGCGTCCTGCGCCAGCGAGGCCATGATGGCGGCCACGGTGGGGGCGGCGAAGTGGCGGTCGATCAGCGCACGCTGCGTTTGCAGCACGGCCTCGCCAGCCTGGGCGCGGAACGGTGCCGCGAACGCGGCGATAGCCTCGCGCAGCTGGGCGCCGGGCGTGGACTCGATCAGGGCCGCCAGCGCCGCCATCTGCGCCGCTGGCACGAAGTGGTCGGCCAGGTTCACGTACAGCGCGTCGGCCGCGCCGATGGTGAGGCCGGTCAGTCCCAGGTAGTTACCCAACTGGCCAGGTGCACGCGACAGGAAGTAGCTGCCGCCCACGTCCGGGAACAGGCCGATGTTCACTTCCGGCATGGCCATCTTGGTGCGCTCGGTGACGATGCGCACGCGGCAATCGGGGCCGCCCTGGGCCACGCCCATGCCGCCGCCCATCACCACGCCATCCATCAGCGCGACGTAGGGCTTGGGGTAGTAGTGGATCAGGTGGTTGAGCGCGTATTCTTCCGTGAAGAAATCCTCCAGCAGCGCGCTGCCGCCCTGCGGGCCGCTGCGGCCGACGTCGTAAAAGAAGCGGATGTCGCCGCCGGCGCAGAAGGCTTTCTCGCTGGTGCTGCGGATGACCACCGCATCCACGCCCGCGTCATCGCGCCACGCCAGCAGCGCCGCCGCCAGGTCGCGCACCATGGTCAGCGACAGGGAGTTAAGCGCCTTGGGGCGGTCGAGGGTGATGAAGCCGGTACGGTTGCTGACGCTGGTCTGGACAAATTCGCTCATGGCTGGATGCGGAAAGTGGTGAAGCGCCTATTCTAGCGCGCCCCGCCCGGCTTGCGCGCTCAGCGCCGCTCCAGCAACTCGAACACGCCCATGCCCGCCACCATGGCGCCGACGAACAGCAATGCCTTGGCGCCGCCCGTGGTGAGCGAGGCCAGCGCGGGGCCGGGGCAGAAGCCGGCCAGGCCCCAGCCGGCGCCGAAGATCAGCGCGCCCAGCACGAGACGGCGGTCGATCACCTTGGTGCCGGGCAGGCTCATGGCCACCCCCAGCAGCGTCTTCGGATGGGTGCCGGCGTAGCGGAACGCCACCATGCCCACGCCGATGGCGCCGGCCATCACCAGCCCCAGCGAGGGGTCCCAGTTGCCGCCCAGGTCGAGAAAGCCCAGCACCTTGGCCGGGTTGGTCATGCCGGAGACGATCAGGCCGATGCCGAAGATCAGGCCCGACAACAATGCGATTGCGATAGTCATGCGATGCTCCTTAAGCGAACACGTGGCGTGCGAAATACACGGTGACGAAGCCGGCCGCCATGAACGCGCCGGTGGCTACCATCGAGCGCGGCGACAGGCGCGACAGGCCGCATACGCCATGGCCGCTGGTGCAGCCCGATCCATAGCGGGTGCCGAAACCGACCAGCAGTCCGGCCGCGATCAGCGTGCCGCTGCCGGCGTCGATCTGGACGTTGGGCAAGCCCGCCACCAGGCCGTAGACCAGCGGCGCTGCCACCAGCCCGCCCACGAAGGCCAGGCGCCAGCCGATGTCGCCCGCGCGCGGGCGCAGCAGCCCGCCGGCGATGCCGGCGATGCCGGCGATGCGGCCGTTAAACAGCAGCAGCAAGGCCGCCGACAGGCCGATCAGCGCGCCGCCGATCAGCGCGCCCCACGGGGTGAATAAGTTCCAGGCGATCGTCATTGTGAGGCTCCTTGGCCGTCGTTATTACAAAACTGCTGGTACAGCACCTGCAGCACCGCCAGCGCCGCCGGGCTGGCTATCCGGTAAAAAATCTGCTTGCCTTCGCGCCGCGTGCTCACCAGTTCCTCCTGGCGCAACACCGTCAGCTGCTGCGACAGCGTCGGCTGGCGGATCCCGGTCAGCTCCTCCAGCACGCCGACGCTGTATTCGCCCTGCGTCATCTGGCACAGCAACAGCAGCCGGTCCGGGTTGGCCAGCGCCTTGAGCAGGCCGCTGGCCTGGCCGGCCTTGGCCCGCAAATGGTCGATATCGATGGTCGCATCGTCCATGTACTACCTCCTTGCGATTGGTTACAGCGAACATTATACCTAAATATATATTATGTGCGCATAAGATTTCAAGTGGACGTTTGCACAGTCCCATCGATTGCTGGCACACTACAAGCTTGTCAAACCCACAACGCAAAGGACTTTCCCCATGACGCAATCGACCCTGGCCGCGCAGTTCGCCGATATCACGGCGGCCGCGCAACGGCTGGCCGGCGTGGCCCACCCTACCCCGGTGCTGACCTCGCGCCAGGCCGACGAACGCAGTGGCGCGCAACTGTACTTCAAATGCGAGAACTTCCAGCGCGTGGGCGCCTTCAAGTTCCGTGGCGCCTACAACGCCATCAGCTGCCTGAGCGAGGAGCAGAAGCGGCGCGGCGTGGTTGCCTTCTCGTCCGGCAACCACGCGCAAGGCATGGCGCTGGCCGCGCGCATGCTGGGCGTGCGCGCCACCATCGTCATGCCGACCGACGCGCCGGCCATGAAGCTGGCCGCCACCCGCGAATACGGCGCCGAGATCATCCTGTACGACCGCCGCAAGGAAAACCGCGAAGTGATCGCCGCCCGCCTGGGCCAGGAACGCGGCCTGGCCGTGATTCCCGCCTATGACCACCCGCACGTGATCGCCGGCCAGGGCACGGCCGCCAAGGAATTGTTCGACAGCGTGGGGGAACTCGATTACCTGTTCGTGAGCACGGGCGGCGGCGGCCTGCTGTCGGGCAGCGCGTTGTCGGCGGCGGCGCTGTCGCCGCGCTGCGCCGTGATCGGCGTGGAGCCGGAGGCCGGCAACGACGCCCAGCGCTCGCTGCGCAGCGGCCAGATCGTCCACATCGACGTGCCCGACACCATCGCCGACGGCGCCCAGACCCAGC
The DNA here is from genome assembly GCA_035254005.1 of Burkholderiaceae bacterium. GTDB lineage: Bacteria > Pseudomonadota > Gammaproteobacteria > Burkholderiales > Burkholderiaceae_D > Rugamonas. The sequence continues at coordinate 14,301 of DATFBD010000082.1, forward strand.
ACATCGGCGAGCTGGTGCTGCCGATCCTGCAAGCCCACGTGCGCGACATCGTCACCGTGACCGACGACCAGCTGCGCGCCCAGATCCGCTTTTTCGCCGAACGCATGAAGATCGTGGTGGAAGGCGCGGGCGCGCTGGCGGCGGCGGCGGCCATGAACAACGTGGTCGATATCCGCGGCAAGAAGGTGGGCGTGATCGTCAGCGGCGGCAATATCGACATGGCGCTGTTCGCCGACTGCATGGCGCGCAGCGCGCCGGGGGCCTGACCACCAGATCGCCTGAATGAAATAATACGGTTTATACCGTTTATACTGTTTATCTGTATCGCTTGGACGGCGCGGGGCGCAAAAAAGGGCGCCAGATGCGCCCTTTGTTTGATAGGCCGGGGACCGTCTTATGCGGTGGCGGCGGGTTCGAAGGTGTCCGGCAGATGCTTGATGGCATCGTGGCCGTGTTCCTGAACTTTGGATTTGTATTTCATGACCTGGCGATCGAGCTTGTCGATCAGGGTGTCGATGGCGGCGTACAGGTCTTGCGACAGGCTCTCCACGTACACGGTCTTGCCGGACATGCGCAAATTGATCTCGGCCTTCTGGCGCTTCTCTTTCTCGGTGAGGTTATCTACGGTCAGGATGACAGCAATATCAATCACTTGATCGAAGTGGCGTTTGATGCGCTCCAGCTTGTTCTGCACGTATTCGCGGATCGCTGGGGTCACTTCGAGATGATGTCCACTGATGGTGAGATTCATACACACTCCTAAAGATGATGTCGCTTACGGTTAGTGCCGCGCCCCTTGGTGCCGGGCGCGCAGGAACCAGATAACTACAAAGACTTGCGGAGACTGACTGGCGGGATCTTTAATGCTTCGCGATATTTGGCAACAGTTCGTCGCGCAATCACCATGCCTTGTTCTCCCAGCATGTCCGCAATCTTACTGTCGGATAAAGGATTTTTAGGGTCTTCAGCTCCTGTCAATTGCACGATCAGTGCCCGTATCGCCGTCGAGGAGGCTTCTCCCCCCGCTTCCGTGGCGACATGGCTACCGAAGAAATATTTCAACTCAAACATGCCATGCGGGGTCAGCATATATTTTTGAGTTGTTACCCGAGAAATAGTGCTCTCGTGTAGTCCCAGTGTATCAGCAATTTCGCGCAACACAAGGGGCCTCATGGCGACCGCGCCATGCGAGAAGAAATTCTTTTGCCGCTCCACGATCGCCTCGGCCACGCGCAGGATGGTGTCGAAGCGCTGGCGCATGTTCTTGATCAGCCATTTCGCCTCCTGCAGCTGCGCGCCCATGGCGCCCTCGCCCTTGCCTTGCTTGAGCAGGTTGGCGTACATGGCGTTCACGCGCAGGCGCGGCATCACGTCGTTATTCAGGCTCACCTGCCAGCCGTTGCGGGCCTTCTTCACGATCACGTCCGGCACCACGTAATCCGACACGTCCGACGCGAACGCGGCGCCCGGATGGGGATTGCACTGGCGGATCACGGCCTGGGCTTCGCGCAAGTCCTCGTCATCGCACTGCAAGGCCTTCTTCAACTTGTTGAAGTCGCGCTGGGCGAACCAGGCCAGGTGCTGCTCGACGATGGTCAGCGCCATGCGGCGCGTCACCAGCGGCACGTGCGGCATGCGCTTGATCTGCAGCGCCAGGCATTCGGAGGCGTTGCGCGCGCCCACGCCCACCGGGTCGAAGCTTTGCAGCAGGGTCAGGGCCGTGTGCAGTTCCTCCGGCGCGATTTCCAGCTCCTCGGGCAGGCGCGCAAAGATCTCCTCCAGCGGCTCCTCCAGGTAGCCGTTCTCGTCGAGCGCATCGATGATGATTTCCACCAGCGCTCGGTCGCGCATTTCCAGCACCGTCACCCGCATCTGCTCCATCAGGTGCTCGCGCAGCGTGCAGTGGTGGGCTTCGAGCTGGGGCCGGGCGTCCTCGTCGTCCGGGGTCTTGCCGCGGCCGGCGTCGCCCCAGTCCATCTCGCCTTCGGGCGCGCTGTCGCCTTCCCCGCCCTCGTATGGTTCGGCCTCGGCCGGCGCGGCGGCGTCCTGCTGCTGGTTGGGTGGGCCTTCGGGCGCCACCTCGGCCGGCGCGCTGGACTGGCTGATGGCGCCATCGGCCAGCAGCCGCACGGAATGGTCGAGCGGATCATCGAGCCGTTCCAGCAGCGGATTATCGGTCAGCAGCTGTTCCAGCTCCTGGTGCAACTCCAGGGTGGACAATTGCAGCAGCCGGATCGATTGCTGCAGTTGCGGCGTGAGCGCGAGGTGTTGCGAGGTGCGCAGTTGCAATGACTGTTTCATGGCTTTACTTACATACCTTACATACGGAAGTGTTCACCCAGATACACGCGACGCACCGACTCGTTGGCGATGATGTCGTCCGGCCGGCCTGACGCCAAAACCGTGCCCTGGTTGATGATATACGCGCGGTCGCAGATGCCCAGCGTCTCGCGCACATTGTGATCGGTGATCAGGACGCCAATGCCGCGTTCCTTGAGGAAGCGCACAATGCGCTGGATCTCAATCACGGCGATCGGGTCGACCCCGGCGAAGGGTTCATCGAGCAGCACGAAGCGGGGGTTGGTGGCCAGTGCGCGCGCGATCTCGACCCGGCGCCGCTCGCCCCCGGACAGGGACAGCGCCGGATTCTCGCGCAGTTTCTCGATTTGCAGGTCGGCCAGCAGGGTATTGAGCCGTTCATCAATTTGCGCCTTGGATAAAGGCTTGCCGTTCACTTGCTGGATCTCCAGCACGGCGCGGATATTTTCTTCCACCGTCAACTTGCGGAATACGGACGCTTCCTGCGGCAGGTAGGACAGGCCCATCACGGCGCGCCGGTGGATGGGCAGCGACGAGATGTCGACACCGGAAATGTCGATCGTGCCCGCGTCCGACGGCACCAGGCCGACGATCATGTAGAACGAGGTGGTCTTGCCGGCGCCGTTGGGCCCCAAGAGGCCCACCACTTCGCCGCACTCGACCTGCAGCGACACGTCGTGCACCACCTGGCGCTTGCCGTAGCTCTTTTGCAGACCGCGCACGATCAGGGTGCTGCCGCAGCGTTGTGTCTCCATCGTCATTTCCCCGCCGGCGGCACGGACGCGGCTGGCGCGGCGTTCTTGTTGGACGGCTGGATCACCATGGTGCCGCGGCCGGCGCCCGGCTTGCTCTCGCCGCTGGCCGTGTTCTTGACGGAGAAGAATTCCTTGCGGCTGTCGTAGGAGATGAATTCGCCGCGCACTTCGTCGCTCGGCTTGCCCGCCTCCAGGCGCCGGATCTGGGCGTTCGAGAACAGCTTGACCAGTTCCGTCTTGCCGTCGTATTCGATGCGCTCGGCCTGGCCTTCCACCCACTGGTCGCCTTCGCCGTCGCGCTTCTGGCGGAACGTGGCGGGCGTGCCGGGGGCGCTGGTCATGGTCACGTACTGGTAGCCTTCCGGATCTTCCTTCATGACGGCCTTGGGCGACTTCATCTGCAGCGTGCCACGGGTGAGGATCACGTTGCCGATGGCGGTCTTGGTCTGCTTGACGTCGTCCACTTCGAGCTGGTCGAACTTGATTTCGGTCGGCTTGCTGGAGTCGGCCTTTTCAGCGTGGGCCAGGCCGGCCATCGCCCACAACACGGCGGCGGACAGGATAAATTTGTTCATTGCGTATCCGTTCTGTTCAATGCGCCGCGCGGGGCGGCATGTGGATCTGGCCGCGGCCGCCGAGCTGGATCTGGCGCGTGGCGTTATCGGCCTTCATGCCGGTGCCGCTGGCGCTGGACGCGCCCAGTTGCAGCGTGACCGGCTGGTCCGTTTCCATTTTCTCGTCGTCCGGGTACAGAGTCAGCGCGGACGTGTTCATTTGCATGGCCTCGCTGGTGGCCGTGGCCGGACGGTCGACGCGCACGTCGCCGGTGAGCTTGACGCGGCTGTTGTCCTGGTCCACGCGCGCCTGCCGGGCGCGCACGTTCATCGGCGGCTGGTCGCCCGACAGGCTGTGCACGGTGGGGTGCTCCACGTCGGACGAATCGTCGGCCGGGTGGTGGGTCAGCTTGTCGCCGGCGATGATGTAGCTGGGCTGGCCGGCCTGGTTCAGGCGCACGAAGCTGAAGCGCTCGATGATGTAATCGGGCTCGTTGCGGTGGCTGTCCGCCTCGGCCTGGCGGCCGGCCTGGTTGACCACCTGCACCAGCCAGAACGTGCCGAGCGCGAACGCGACCCCGAACAGCATGATCAGGGACAAACGCCAGCGGTATGCCGTTTTCTTGTGCATGTCGGGACCTCAGACCAGGAACTGGGCCATGATCTTGTCGTAGTTGCCCTGCGCGCGCAGCAGGAACTCGCACACTTCGCGCACGGCGCCACGGCCACCCGGCGCTTCCGTCACGTGGTGCGCCCGGCTCACCACGTCGGCGCGGCCATTGGGCACGGCCACGGCGAAGCCGACCCGGGTCAGGATGGGCAGGTCGACCACGTCGTCGCCGATGAAGCCCACCTGGTCGGCCGTCAGTCCCGTCTTTTCCAGCAGCGCCTTGAACGGCGTGAGCTTGTCATGGCCGCCCTGGTGCAGATAGCCGATGCCCAGGTCGGCCGCGCGCTTGACCACCTGCGGCGACACGCGCGCGCTGATGATGGCCGTGTGCACGCCCGACTCCTGCAGCAGCTTGATGCCCAGGCCATCGTGCACGTTGAAGGTCTTGAGCGCCTCGCCGTCGGCGCCGTAGTGCAGGCTGCCGTCCGTGAGTACGCCGTCGACGTCGAAGATCATCAGCCTGACCTTGGCGGCGCGGGCCACGTTTTCCAGCTTGTAGGCGTCCTTCATCAGATCACCTTGGCGCGGGTCAGGTCGTGGATGTGCAGCGCGCCCACCAGCTTGCCCGCCTCGTCCACCACCAGCATCTGGTTGATGCGATATTGCTCCATCACGGCCACCGCGTCCACCGCCAGCTTCTCGGCCGTGATGGTGCGCGGGTTGGCGTGCATCACGTCGCGGATCACCACCTGGGTGAAGTCCTGCACCTTCTCTATCATGCGGCGCAAGTCGCCGTCCGTGAACACGCCGATCGGGCGGCCGTCGGCGTCCACGATGGCGGTCATGCCCATGCCCTTCTGGGTGATTTCCAAGAGCGCGTCGGTCAGCTTGACGTCGGCCGTCACGCGCGGCACGTCGGCGCCGCTGCGCATCACGTCGCGCACGTGGGTCAGCAGGCGGCGGCCCAGCGCGCCGCCCGGATGGGAGCGGGCGAAGTCCTCTTCCTTGAAGCCGCGCAGGTCCAGCAGGGCCACGGCCAGCGCGTCGCCCAGCGCCAGCGTGACGGTGGTGGAGGCCGTGGGCGCCAGGTTCAGCGGACAGGCTTCCTTGGCCACGGACACGTCCAGGTGCACGTCGGCCAGTTGCGCCAGGCTGGAGCCGGGCTTGCCGGTCATGGAAATCAGGGCGCTGCCCATGCGCTTGACAACGGGCAGGATGGCCATCAGTTCCGAGCTCTCGCCCGAGTAGGAAATGGCGATAAAGGCATCATCGGCCGTCACCATGCCCAGGTCGCCGTGGGCCGCTTCGGCCGGGTGCACGAACAGGGCCGGCGTGCCGGTCGAGGCCAGGGTGGCGGCGATCTTGCGCGCGATGTGGCCGGATTTGCCGATGCCGGACACGACGACGCGGCCCTTGCAGTTGAGCAGCAGCGACACGGCGCGGCCCACGCTGTCGTCCGTGGCCAGGCGCGCGTGCAGGGCGGCGATGGCGTCGCCTTCGATCTGCAGCGTCTCGCGGGCCAGTTCCAGCGCCCGGCTGGCGGTGGCCGGGTCAATTCGATCAAAAGCTTTCAGCATTGTTTTTTCATGGGTTACACTCATGCCGAAAGTATAGCCGAATTGGGTAAGCAAAAAACTTGCCAGTGGTAACAAAGGCTGACAAACAACGGAATCCCCTACCCTTGAGTCGGATATAAATGTTTTCTTCCCTGGAACTGACACTCCTGTTGCTGGGCGCGGCCGTGCTTGGCGTGGTCGCCTTCCGGATGCTGCACATGCCGCCCATGCTGGGCTACCTGGCCGTGGGCATCCTGATCGGTCCCCATGCGCTGGGCCTGGCCGAGCAGAGCGAGGCCAGCCAGACGCTGGCCGAATTCGGGGTCGTGTTCCTGATGTTCTCGATCGGGCTGGAATTTTCCACCGCCAAGCTGATGGCCATGCGCAGCATCGTGTTCGGGCTGGGCATGGCGCAGGTGGGGCTGACCATCGCGCTGGCCATGGGCTTTGGCTGGGCCATTGGCCACGTGCTGCCGGCCAGCTTGCACCTGGGCTGGCAGGGCGCGCTGGCGCTGGGCGCGACCATGGCCATGTCGTCCACCGCCATCGTGTCCAAGATGCTGACCGAACGGCTGGAACTGGAAAGCGCCCATGGCCGCAAGATCATCGGCATCCTGCTGTTCCAGGACCTGGCCGTGGTGCCGCTGCTGATCCTGATCCCGTCGCTGACGGAGCAACCGGACCGCCTGCTCGAAACGCTGGGCTGGGCCGGCGTGAAGGCGGTGGGGGTGCTGGTGCTGCTGCTGTTCCTGGGCCAGAAGCTGATGCGCGGCTGGTTCACCATCGTCGTCAAGCGCCGCTCACAGGAGCTGTTCATGCTCAACCTGCTGCTGGTGACGCTGGGCGCGGCCTGGATCACGGAGCGGGCCGGCCTGTCGCTGGCACTGGGCGCGTTCGTGGCCGGCATGCTGATCTCGGAGACGGAATACAAGCACCAGGTGGAAGAGGACATCAAGCCGTTCCGCGATGTGCTGCTTGGGCTGTTCTTCATCACCATCGGCATGCTGCTCAACGTGCGGCTGGTACTGGAGAACTGGTGGCTGGTGCTGCTGTTGCTGGTCGGCCCCGTGCTGCTGAAGTTCGCCCTGATCGCCGGACTGGCCAAGGTGTACGGCGCCACCGACGGTGTGGCCCTGCGCACGGGCCTGGCGCTGGCCCAGGCCGGCGAATTCGGCTTCGTGCTGCTCAACCTGGCCGGCGGCAACCACCTGCTGGCGCCGGACGTGGTGCAGGTGGTGCTGGCCTCGATGGTGCTGTCGATGCTGGCCGCGCCGTTCATCATCGCCAAGTCGGACCAGATCGTGATGAAGGTGTCGAGCAACGAATGGATGATGCAGTCGCTGGCGCTGACCAAGATCGCCAGCCGCACCATGTCCACGCAAAAGCACGTGATCCTGGCCGGCTTCGGCCGCAGTGGCCAGAGCCTGGCCACTTTGCTGGGCGAGGAAAAGATCGCCTACCACGCGCTGGACCTGGACCCGGAGCGGGTGCAGGAAGCGCAGACGGCCGGCGCCAACGTGTCGTATGGCGACGCGGCGCGGCGCGAAAGCCTGGTGGCGGCCGGTATCTACCGTGCCAGCGCCGTGGTGATTACCTATGCCAGCACGCCGTCGGCGCTCAAGGTGCTGCACCTGGTGCACGAACTGGCGCCCACCCTGCCCGTGATCGTGCGCGCGCACGACGACACAGACCTGGACCGGCTGAAGGCGGCCGGCGCGACGGAAGTGGTGCCGGAACTGATGGAGGGCAGCTTGATGCTGGCCTCGCACGCGCTGGTGATGCTGGGCGTGCCGCTGCGGCGCGTGGTGCACCGGGTGCAGACGGCGCGCGAGGAGCGCTACGCTTCGCTGCGCGGCTACTTCCACGGCGCCAGCGACAGCGGCGAGGAAGCGGACCTGGTGCGCCTGCATTCGGTCACGCTGGGTGAAGGGGCGGCGGCCATCGGCAAGTCGCTCGGCGAACTCCATCTGGAAGACACGGGCGCGGAAGTGGCCAGCATCCGGCGCGGCATGGGCCGGCTGGAAGTGGAAGCCCAGACCATGCTGGCGCCCGACGATGTGGTGGTGGTGCGCGGCGCGGCCGACGCCGTGAGCCGGGCCGAGAG
>DATFBD010000083.1:0-11496 GCA_035254005.1 Burkholderiaceae bacterium
AACGGTGCCGAAGCTAACCTCTACAACAAAGACACCGCCCCCTACGTCGGCAAAGACGTCATCATGGCCATCGTCGACTCCCTGGGCAAGGCAGACACCGGCAGCGCCATGACGGTCATCGGTTTCGCCACTTTCCACATCGACGGCTCCGACGGAAAGACCAAACAGGTCTGGGGGTACTTCACCAAGTTCGAGACCACGCTGGGCGGCAGCTCCTCGGGGGGCACCCCGTCGAACCTGGTCGCGCAGTTCCCGCAGCTCGTGCAGTAACCGCGCCGGCCAGGGGCCGGCGGGACAAAAACCTACTACCTGTACCGGGACGATAACTATGAAATTAACACTTTCGGTAGTAATGATAGGCCGCAGCCTGGAGAGCGAAAAAGGGATCCAGGAGTTTTTCAAGTCGTGCGGCGACAACCTCCAGCTGCTAGGCTCGGCCGAGGACCTCGAACAAGGGATGCACCTCATCCAGGCCGGCCAGCCCCAACTCATCATCCTGGACGTGGACGATCTCGAGCGCGGCGTCAAGGAGGCCTCCTTCCTGGTGGCCCGCTTCCCGCACACCGCTCTCTTCGTGGCGTCCGACCAGAAGAACCCGGACTGGATCCTGAGACTCATCCGGGCCGGCGCCCAAGAGTACCTGATCAAGCCGGTGGAGGCCGACGACCTCTCCGAGGCAGTCCGCAAGGCCGCCCGCCTGAGTGCCCTGCTCGCCGGACCGGCGGCCAAACAGGGAAGCGTGATCTCCGTCTACAACCCGGAAGGGGGAATGGGGACCACCACCATCGCGGTCAACCTGGCCACCATCCTGGCCACACGGGGGAAGCAGACCGGCCGCGAAGCCGCCCTCATCGACCTCAACCCCTGCAGTGGCGACGTGGCCGCCTTCCTGGACATCTCTCCCCGCTACAACCTGTTGAGCGTGGCCGCCAAGGCGGGGGAGCTGGACGCCAATTACCTGAGGAGCGTGATGGTCGACCACGGCGTCGGCCTCAAGGTGCTGAACGGCTCGGAAGAGCCGTGGGAGACCGCCTCGCTGAGGCCTGAGCTCCTGCGGGAGGTCATCGGACTCTCACGGACCCTCTACGACCACACCATCATCGATGTGGGTGGCCCCTTGAGCCACCTCACGCTGGCCGCTCTGGAATCGTCCGACCGCATCCTGTACAACACGGTGCTCTCGCTCCCCGCCGTCAAAAATGCCAGGCGCCATATCCCCGCCCTCACCCGGGCTGGGCTGGGGGACCGGATCAAGCTGGTGGTCAACCGGTACATCCAGCGCGACGACATCTCCATCTCGGACCTGGAGAAGGTGGTCAACATGAAATCCTTCCACGCCATTCCCAACGGCTACGCAGACGTGAAGGCATCTATCAATCGCGGGGTGCCGCTGGCAACCGGCTATCCCAAATCGCCAGTGGTACGGGCACTGGAAGAGCTGGCTGACCGGCTGACCGGCTAAGGCTGCACCAGATCCATCCCGCAAGGCATCAATAAGGAGGCCCCAATGTTATTCAACAACGAAGAAAGCCGAGCGATGCGGCTACCCCCCTCCTTCCAGGAACTGAAAAGCCGCATCCACCACATGCTCATCGAGCGGATCGACCTGAGCAAGCTGGACACCCTGCGAAGCGGCGAACTGGCGGGAGAGATCGGCCGGGTGATCGAGATCCTGATCGCCGAGGCGGGGGTACCGTTAAGCCGCCAGGACCGGGAGCGGCTGGTGGTCGAGGTGCAGGACGAGACCTTTGGCCTCGGCCCGCTGGAGCCGCTGCTTTCCTCACCGGACATCTCCGACATCCTGGTCAACAACTACCACTCGACCTACATCGAGCGCCACGGCAAGCTGGAGAAGACCGACGTGGTGTTTCGGGACAACAAGCACCTCCTGCAGATCATCGAGCGGATCGTCAACAAGGTGGGGCGCCGGATCGACGAGTCCTCCCCCTTCGTTGACGCAAGGCTTCCGGACGGCTCCCGCGTGAACGCCATCATCCCGCCCCTGGCCATCGACGGCCCCGCCCTCTCCATCCGCCGCTTCGGGGTCGAGTCGCTGCGCATGAAGGACCTGATGGCCCTGGGTAGCCTGGACGAGCGGATGGCCAAGATCCTGGAGGGGATCGTCAAGACCCGCCTGAACGTGCTGATCTGCGGCGGTACCGGCACCGGCAAGACCACCATGCTGAACGTGGTCTCCGATTACATCCCCAACGACGAGCGGATCATCACCATCGAGGACTCGGCCGAGCTGCAGCTCAAGCAGGCGCACGTGGTCCGGCTGGAGACCCGCCCCCCCAACATCGAGGGGTCAGGCGAGGTGACCCAGCGCGACCTGGTGAGAAATGCCCTGCGTATGCGCCCCAACCGCATCATCCTGGGCGAGGTGCGCGGCGCCGAGGCGCTCGACATGCTGCAGGCCATGAATACGGGCCACGAGGGCTCGCTGGCCACGATCCACTCCAACACCCCGCGCGACGCCTTGTCACGGCTGGAGAACATGGTGGGCATGGCCGGCGTGCACCTGACGCCGCGCGCCATGCGCCAGCAGATCTGCTCGGCCGTGACGGTGGTGATGCAGGTGTCGCGCCTGACCGATGGCACGCGCAAGCTGGTCAGCCTGCAGGAGATCACGGGCATGGAGGGTGAGGTGGTGGCCATGCACGAGATCTTCCGCTTCGAGCAGACCGGGGTCGACGCGGCGGGCAAGGTGCTGGGGCGGTTCTATGCGACCGGCGTGCGGCCGCGCTTCGCGGAGCGGCTGCGCATGTTCGGCGTGCCCGTGCCGGACGCCGTGTTCGATCCGGACCGCGTGTTCGAGTAGGAGGTGGCGATGGACATGTTCATGACCGGCTTCGCGGTGCTGCTGTTCGCCGCCGTGATCCTGGCGATCGAAGGGAGCTGGCTGTGGTGGTCCGGCAGCCATGGTGGCGGCGCGCGCCGCATCGCCCGGCGCTTGCGCCTGATGGCGGGCGGCGCCGCCGGCGGCACGGAGCAGCTCAGCATCCTCAAGCAGCGCCGTTACGCGGCGGCGCCGGCGCTGGACCGGTTGCTGCGCCGCGTGCCGCGGCTGGCGGCGCTGGACCGGCTGCTGTTGCAGGCGGGGGTGTCGTGGACGGTGGCGCAATTGCTGGGCGTGTCCGCCTCGACCACACTGGCCGGGCTGGTGCTGCCCCAGCTGTGGGATTGGCCGGCGCCGGCCGCGCTGGCGGCCATGGCGGCGGGTCCGCTGCTGCCGGGCGGGCTGCTGTTGCGCGCGCGCGCGGCACGGCTGCAGAAGATCGAGCAGCAGCTGCCGGAGGCGGCCGACTTCCTGGGCCGCGCGCTGCGCGCCGGCCACTCGTTCGCCAACGTGCTGCAGATGGCCGGCGAGGAGATGCCGGACCCGATCGCCGCCGAATTCCGCTACGCCCACCGGGAGATCAACTACGGGGTGCCGATGAATGAGGCGCTGCACAACCTGGCCACGCGGGTGCCGCTGACGGACTTGCGCTACCTGGTGATCGCGGTGCTGATCCAGCGCGAATCGGGCGGCAACCTGGCCGAGATCCTGGGCAGCATCAGCCGTCTGATACGAGCCCGCCTCAAACTGCTGGGGCAGGTGCGGGTGATGTCGGCCGAAGGCAGGATGTCGGCCTGGATACTGGGCCTGCTGCCGATCGGCGTACTGCTGGTGATGACGGTGGTGAATCCGGACTACGTGCGGCCGTTATGGAACGATCCCACCGGCGTGCGCCTGATGTGGTACGCGGCCGGCATCAGCGGGCTGGGCGTGTGCTGGATGCGCAGCCTGATCCGGATTCGGGTGTGAGCGGGGGAGCTGGCATGGACGGACGGCAGATCCTGTTTCTGGTGATCGTATTCGCGGTGGTGGTGGCGCTGGTGCTGCTGGCCATGCTGATGCTTTCTCCGGTGCCGTTGCGCGAGCGGCTGGGCATGTTCATCGCGCCGCCGGCGGGCGAGGCGCAGGACAATGGCGGCGATAGCGTCTGGATCGAGAAGGTGGCCAAGGTGGCGCAGCCGTTCATGAAGCTGTCGCTGCCGGAGGAGGGCTGGGAGAAACACCCGCTGCGCACGCGCTTCATGAACGCCGGCTGGCGCAACGCCAATGCGCCCACCCTGTATTTCGGCGCCAAGACGATGCTGGCGCTGGGGGTGCCGGCCATGATGGCCGTGCTGGGCGCGGCGGCGCTCGACACCGTCATGCACAACGGCTTCCTGCTGTTGCTGCTGCTGGGCGCGAGCCTGGGCTACTACAGTCCCAATGTGGTCCTGGCGCGCGCCGCTGCCCATCGCCAGCGCGAGATCTTCGAGAACTTCCCGGACGGCCTCGACCTGCTGACCGTATGCGTGGAAGCGGGCCTGAGCCTGGAACGCGCGCTGGCCAAGGTGGCCGGCGAGATCCACATCAAGAGCGTGGCGCTGGCCCAGGAACTGCAACTGGTGCTGATGGAGATGCGGGCCGGCTTCAGCAAGGAAAAGGCGCTGCGCAACCTGGCCCTGCGCAGCGGCGTGGAAGACGTGGACACGCTGGTGGCCATGTTGATCCAGTCCGAGCGTTTCGGCACCAGCATGGGCGATTCGCTGCGCGTACATTCGGATAACCTGCGCCACAAGCGCAGCCTGGCGGCCGAGGAGTCGGCCGCCAAGATCGCGCTCAAGCTGCTGTTCCCGCTGATCTTCTGCATCTTCCCCACGCTGATGCTGGTGCTGCTGGGACCCGCAGCCATGCAGATCGTGCGCGTCCTGCTGCCGACGCTGGCCAACACCAATTAACCGAGGGAGTCGACCATGCGAACCGCGATCCGTTTGTTGAGCGCCGCCTGTGCCGGCACGGCGCTGCTGGCGTGCGGCAGCGCTGGTGTGGCGCCGCCGGTCCCGCAAGCCGCCGTCGTGCCGGCGAGCGAGGGCGAGCAGGTCATCACCGCGCTGGAGCAGGCCTGCGTGCGCGATCCCCTGGACCCAGGCCACTGGGAGCAACTGGCGCAAGCGCTGGCGCTGCAGGGGCAAGGTGAGCGGGCTGCGTTGATGCGCCGGCAGGCGCAGTCGCTGCGAACGCACGACCTGGGCAGGGATTACGCGCTGCTGGACGCCTGGCGGCGCGAGGCGCCTGGACGGGGAACGCCGGATGGCCGGGAGGAGACGCCACCGCTCCCGCCGCCAGCGCTGGCGCGGATCGAAGTGATCGCCGTTGGCGGCGCCATGGTGCAGCTGCGACGCGTGGCGGCGCAAGCGCCGGCGGTGCAGGCCGCGTCGCATTCATCGCCGCATTTTTCGCCATCGCAATCGCCATCGAAATCGCCATCGGCATCGGAATCGGCATCGGCATCGGCATCATCGTTATCTTCGTCGTCGCCGGCATCGGTGCCGCAACTGCCCGGCAGCCAGCCCGTCCGGCTAGAGATCAGCAACGGTAACGGTGTGACGGGTATGGCGGCGGCGCTGGCGCGCACGGTCGGCGGCGATGACGTGAAAGTGGTGCGGCTGACGAACGTCCGGCCGTTCGCTGTGCCCGTGAGCCGGGTCGAATACCGGGCCGGCCAGCAGTTGGCGGCCGAGACGCTGGCCACCCGGCTGGGCATGACGGTGACGGCGCCACGCGAGGGCCAGCAGCGCGCGGAAGTGCGCATCGTGCTGGGGCGGGATCTGCTCAGTCCCGCCGTGCTGCGGCAGCGCTATTTGAAGTAAGGACCGTTATTCCCAGTGCACGCTGCCCATGCCGCGCGCGTTGGCCTGGCGGTTGGCCGGCTTGCCGTAGACGGTGGCCGACCCGAGCCCCGTCAGGTTCATGTTGGCGCTATCCCTGGCGTACAGGCGCGCGCTGCCCAGGCCCGTCAGGCTCACGTCGATACTGTCGGCCTGCAGTTGGCGCGCATCGAGGCTGCCCACGCCGCTCAGGATGGCGTGCAGCTTTTTGGCCTGGCCGTGGACATGCATGCTGCCTGCACCGCGCAGGTTCAGGTCCATGTTGTCGCTGCTGCCGGCGTCGAGGTTAATGCTGCCCACGCCGGCCAGCTTCACGTTCACGTTCCGGTATTGCGATTTGGCGTTGATGCCGCCGGCGCCATCGAGCGCCAGGCGCAGGGTGTCGCCGCTGAATCCACTGATCTCGGTGGAGCCCACGCCGCCCGACACCAGTTCATGCAGGTTGGGCAGAGTCAGTTCGGCGCGCAGGTCGGTCTTGCCGATGCGGACGCCGCGCAGCTCGGTGCCGATGTGCAGGCTGTCGCCGTGCTGTTCCACCACCACCTTGGACAGGTAGCGCGGGTCGCCGTAGATGGTGAGCGCGGCCGGTCCCTGCTTCAGGTTCAGGCTGATCACGCCATCGAGGTTGATGTTGACGGTGCGGGCATCGACGGCGCGCTGTTCACTGGCCATGTCATCGGCCAGCGCGGTATGCGCTCCGCTGCACAGTGCCGTGGCCAGGAATGCCGCGCGTAAGATTCGTTTCATGTGGATGCTCCGGTCGTCGTGGTGTCGTGATGGGGGAAGGTATGCGCTCAGTTGCCCAGTGCCGCTTTCTGTTCAGCCGTCAGGCGCTTGGCGCTGATGGTCACCACTTGCATGGGGGCGTTGTCGACCTTGGCCACGGCGCGTGGTGCGGCGTGGTGCGCGGGAACGGCGGCGGTGGCCAGGCTGGTGCCGGCGATCAGCACGGTGGCGATGATGAAGATGGCTTCCATGTTTTTGGCGATGTTCATTTTGATGCTCCTTGTGGTTGGTGCTGCGTTGGAATGTGTGCTGCGATGAGTGAACTATAGACAGGGTCCACCCACGCCACCATCGGGATGCGACGAACTGCGTTTTTTGCGGGCCAGAATGCGGATGGCAAGCGGGAAGCGTGGTGGGGCGGCGGCGAGGCGCGGGCCAGGATAGGACAAAACAGCTATTGCGCGCCACCGGGCGAGACTCTAAGCTGGCACATCGACAGGATAGTCCGGGGACAGGACCGCAACGATGACGCTACTCTATGCCAGCACGATATTCCTGAGCGCCTTCCTGCTGTTCCAGATCCAGCCCATCGTCGGCAAGATGATCCTGCCGTGGTTCGGCGGCTCGGCCGCCGTCTGGAGCACCTGCATGCTGTTCTTCCAGCTGCTGCTGTTGCTCGGCTATCTGTACGCGCACCTGACGGTACGCTACCTCCGCCCGCGCCGCCAGGCCGTGCTGCATATCGTGCTGCTAGCCGCCAGTATGGCGCTGCTGCCCATCGTGCCGGACGCCAGCTGGAAGCCCGCCGGCGACGCCGACCCATCGTGGCGCATCCTGGGCCTGCTGGCGGCGATGATCGGCCTGCCGTATTTCCTGTTGTCGTCCACCGGGCCATTGCTCCAGGCCTGGTATGCGCGCGAGGAGGCGGGGCGCATTCCCTACCGGCTGTTCGCGCTGTCCAATTTCGGCTCCATGATCGGGCTGCTCAGCTATCCGCTGTTCTTCGAGCCCCGGCTGGCCACGCGCGCCATGTCGCTGGGATGGTCGGTCGGCTATGGCGTGTTCGCGCTGTGCTGCATCGCGCTGTCCGTGCGGGGCGCCCGGATGGGGGCGGGGGCGCCGGTGGAAATACGCGCCACGGCGCAGGAGGTGGTGGCGAAGTACGCGCGCTTGCGCTGGGCGGCGCTGGCGGCGCTGCCGACGGTGCTGCTGATGTCCATCACCAGCCACCTGACGGAGAACATCGCGCCCATCCCGCTGCTGTGGGTGCTGCCGCTGGTGCTGTACCTGCTCAGTTTTATCCTGTGCTTCGAGGGCGGAGGCTGGTACCGGCGCGACTGGTTTCTGCCCGTGTTCGCCGCCATCGTGCCGCTGATGATCGTGCTGTGCATGTTTCCTCTGCTGCTGCATGAGAACGCGCTGTTTCAAGTCCTGTTCTTCAGCATCGGCTTGTTCGTCTGCTGCATGGTGTGCCACGGCGAGCTGGCCGGGCTCAAACCGGCGCCCGACCGGCTGACGGCCTACTACCTGATGATCGCCGCCGGTGGCGCCATCGGTGGCGTGTTCGTTGCCTTGCTGGCGCCCCGGCTGTTCAATGACAATTACGAACTGCCTCTCGCTGCCATCGGCGCGCTGCTGCTGGTATTTGAGACCGCCTGGCGGAAGCTGGACGCGACGATGCCTTTTCGTTGGTCCGGCGAATCGTGGAGGAAGGGCATCGTATTCACGGTCGTGCTCGGCACCTGCCTCTACGTGGGCAAGGTATTGCTGATTGAACGTGGCGTGTACAAGGCCAGGAACTTCTATGGCGTCGTCAAGGTGCGCGACGTGGGCGATGGCGAGGATGCGGCGCGCCAGCTGTCGCACGGGATCATCCGGCATGGGTTCCAGTATCTGCGGCAAGACCGGCGGCGCTGGCCCACTTCGTATTACGGAACCAGCAGCGGCGCCGGCGTGGGCCTGGCCGCCAGCCGCACCGAAGCGCCGCAGCGGGTGGGCGTGGTGGGCCTGGGCGCGGGCACCATGGCGGCCTATTGCCGGCCCGGCGACTACTACCGCTTTTACGAAATCAATCCGCTGGTCAGCAAGCTGGCAAGCTCGCAGTTCAGCTTCCTGTCCGATTGCAAGGCCACGGTGGAAATCGCCCACGGCGACGCGCGCCTGTCGCTGGAGGCGGAGCCGCCCCAGCATTTCGACCTGCTCGTGCTGGACGCGTTTTCCGGTGATGCCATCCCGGTCCACCTGCTCACGCGCGAAGCGTTCGGCGAGTACTTCCGCCACCTCAACGGCGGCGGCGTGCTGGCGGTGCACGTGTCCAACCTGCACCTGGACCTGGTGCCCGTGGTACAAGGCGCGGCCACCTACTACCAGCGCGACAGCTTCCTGGTCGATTCCTATGCGGACCGGCAAACAGGCGAGGGCCGCGCGCAGTGGGTGCTGGTGGGACGGCCGGCCAGCATCGCCCATCCCGAGCGGATACGCCACGTGGCCACGCAAGCGCCACGCCACAGCGCGATCCGGCCGTGGACCGACGATTACAGCAGCATTGTCAGCATCCTCAAATAACCAGGGCAGAGTGGTGGCAGGTTTCTTGCTTATCTTGCAAGCAAGATGATCTCGTTGGAAAAGATGAAAAAACGCCACACTCGGAGGCATTTTTTTGCCAATCTTGCACTGATTCGTGCACCATGCGAGAGCGCAGATGTCGTTACATGGAGCAACCCACTCTCGGAAAGAATTCGCATGAAAATACGCAGAAAAGTTCTCGTCGTCGCCGTCGCCGCCACCCTGGGCGCGCCGGCATGGTCGCAACAGGTGCAGTCCGACCAGATCGAAGTCGTCAAGGTCACCGCGCAAAAGCGCAAGGAAGACCCGAGCAAGGTGGCGATGAGCATCAGCGCCGTCACCGGCGCCCAACTGCAGAACGAACACGTCAACGACATCACCGACCTCACGCGCGTGGTGCCCAACGTCTCCTTCACGGCCGCCACCGGCAATGGCGGGGCCGGACCGGGCACGTCGAACATCGAGATCCGCGGCATTAGCTCGGCCGCCGGCGCGGCCACGGTGGGCATCTACCTGGGGGAAGTGCCGGTCACGGTGGGCAATGTCTACACGATGGGTAACATCGAACCCAAGTTCTTTGACCTGGACCGGGTGGAAGTGCTGCGCGGGCCGCAAGCGACGCTATATGGCGCCGGCTCCATGGGCGGCACCATCAAGTTCGTGCCCAACGAGCCGGACCTGAAGGAACGCGAATTCACCACCTACACGGAAGCGTCCAGTACCAAGGGCGGCAGCATGAATTATGCGGCCAACATCGTCGGCAACTTCCCGCTGGCCAAGGATGAACTGGCGCTGCGCATCGGCGCGCAGGTGCAGCACACGGGTGGCTTCATCAACCAGGTCGATGGCGCCGGCAATACGCTGGCCAACAATATCAACAAGATCGACGACCAGGAACTGCGCGTGGCGCTCAAGTGGATGCCGAGCCGCACGCTGACGGTGTCGCCGTCGGTCTACTACCAGCGGGTGAACGCCAAGGATATCGCCGCCTTCAACCTGGAGTTGCCGCGCTACCAGTCGCAAAAGCAGGTGCGCGAGCCTTCCAACGACGTGCTGTTCGCGCCCAGCGTGACCATCAACTGGGACATGGGCGCGGCCGACCTCACGGCCAGCACCAGCTACTTCCAGCGCAAGTTCGACCGCACCCAGAACGGTTCGGCCTACAACAGTTATTCGCTGTCGACTTTCCTGACCCCGGTGGCCGATGGCGGCACGGCGCCGCAGGAATTGATCGATGGCGTGGCCGCGCTGCCGTCGGCCGTCTACCTGAACAACCAGGTGCGCCAGATCGCGCAGGAAGTGCGGCTCGCCTCCAAGCCATATGACGCGGCGGTATCGCCGTGGACCTGGCTGGCTGGCGCCTACTACGCCAACCAGCACACCAACGTCACCGAAAATGACCCCATCTTCGGCGTCAACGCGCTGTTCCAGCAGTTTGGCCTGAGCACATCGGACCCGGACGTGTTGCCGGGCGCGTTCCCGAACGACTTCCCGAACGATAACTCGTTCTCGGGCAATTTCCACTATCGCGAGCGCCAGGGTTCCGTGTTTGGCGAGGCCAATTACTACTTCTCCCCGACCGTGCACGCCACAGTGGGGGCGCGCTACCTGAAGGCGACTTCGACGCTGTCCCAGCTTAATGGCAATTACCTGGCCGGCGCGGGCAGCAACGGCGGCGGCGAGCAATCGTCCAAGGCGTTCACGCCGAAATACGCGCTGACGTGGGAGATCGATCCGGCCAACACCGTCTACACCAGCGTGGCCAAGGGCTTCCGCCTGGGCGGCTCCAACGTCTACGTGCCGCCCACCACCTGCGGCCCGGACCTGGCGGCCAACGGCATCACGGCCGCGCCGGGCACGTATGCGCCGGACAGCCTGTGGAGCTACGAGGTCGGCAACAAGTCGCGCTTCATGGGCGGCCGGCTGACCGTCAACGCCGACCTGTTCTACGTGAAGTGGAAGAACATCCAGCAGGGCGTGTACCTGCCGACCTGCGCCTACACCTACAACGCCAACGCGGGCGACGCCACCAGCAAGGGCTTCGAGTTCGAGATCAAGGGCAAGCCGATGTCGGGGCTGACCTTGAGCGCGTCCGGCGGCTATGTGAAGGCGGAACTGTCGAACGATATCGGGCTGCAGTCGGGCATCGTGGGCGCGCACGAAGGCGCACCGATCCAGGGCGTGCCGAAGTACAACGCGGCCATCAACGCGCAGTACAACTTCGCCGTGGGCGAGCGCGGCGCGTTTGTGATGGGGGGCATGCAGTGGGTGGGTTCCAGCCACGGCTCGCTCGATCCGAACCAGACCGATTACCTGCGGCCCGCGTACCACACGGTCGACCTCAGCGCGGGCATGAGCTTCGACCGGGTCAGCCTGACCGTGTTCGTGAAGAACGCGCTGGATGAGGACACGCTGATCCAGCATCCGCAGGTGGCGTCCATCGTGCAGGGCTACCGGGTGAATCCGCGCAGTATCGGGATGAGCTTGTCGAGCAAGTTCTGA
>DATFBD010000084.1:0-24419 GCA_035254005.1 Burkholderiaceae bacterium
CTGGCCGCCGCCGATCCCGGCCTGCTGCAGCAGCACTTCGGCCACCATTACGCGGGCTGGCTGGCCGACGCCGCGCGCGGCATCGATACGCGCGCCGTGGCCACCAGTTCCGAAACCAAGTCGATCAGCCGCGAGACCACCTTCGAACGCGACCTGCATGCGCGCCAGGACCGGGCCGCGCTGTCATCCATCCTCACCGCCCTGTGCGAGCGGCTGGCCGAAGACTTGCGGCGCAAGGGCTATGTGAGCCGCACCATCAGCATCAAGCTGCGCTTCGACGACTTCCAGATCGTCAGCCGTAACGTCACCGTGCCGCAGGCCATCGATGACGCGGCCGCCATCCTGCACGCGGCGCGCGCCGGTTTGAAGCGGGTGGGACTGGAGCGGCGCTTGCGCCTGCTGGGGGTGCGGGCCAGCACGCTGGAGCCACGCGCCGGGCCGGGGCAGGCGCCGCAGGCGGCGCGGCCCGTGCAAGGCGAGCTGTTTGCCTAGCGCCCGCCTGGCGATGGCGCGGCTCAGCGCTGGCGGCGGCGCCGCGCCGTCGCGCCCAACAGCAGCAGGCCGGCGCCCAGCATGGCGTAGCTGGACGGTTCGGGCACCGGCGCCAGCGCTTCCATGGCAGAGGCGTTGCCGTACACGTTCAGGGCATAGATCTTGTCGCTATTGCTGGTGTTCTTGATGGTCAGCCGCAAGGTCTGGCCATCCATGCTGGAATCGTAGGCGTCTGGCTGCCACACCCAGTCACTATTGCCCGATGCGCTCAAGCCGTTCGCCAGCGCGCCGGCCGACATGGTGGCGCCGAACCAGGCTTGCGATTGGCTGCCGCCGCTCCAGCCGGGCGGCGGGGTCCAGGCGCCGCTGTAGCCGGTGCCCGACAGACTGCCGTTGACCACGACACTGAACGTGACCTGGGTGCCGGCCGCCAGCGTGAAGTCCTGGTACAGGCTGGCGAACGAACTCACGTTCTGGCCCGCCATGGCGTGCGTCGATACCGACAGGCCGGCCAGGCCGCTGCCGGCCGAGACCACCTGCTGCGTGCCGTTGCCATGCGTGGATACGCCGTCCAGCGTGCCCGGCATGCTGGACGAGTCACTGGCGTCGCTGCCGGTGCTCCACACGGGGCTCCAGTAATGACCCCATGGATAGCTGGCCTCCGACCAACCCTGCTGGTGGGCATCGGTCGATTGGACGTAGGCGCTGCCGCTGCCCCACGTCAGTTCCGGCCCGACATCGTCGGCCGGGTTCAGGTCCTTTAACTGGGCGCTGAAGCCGCTGAGCGACAGCGTGGCCTGGGTGTCGGCCAGGGCCGGCAAGGACAGGCTGGACAACAGCGTCACAGCCAGCATCGAACGTGCATTCATCTACGCTCCTTCACAGTGATGGGCGCATCCTGCAAGCGCCCGCTTGGTGAACAAAACAGGAACGTTGACGGTATGTCAATGCGGGTTAGTTGTCAATAAATTATTGCTTATTTTGTATTTTGCGCGCTAGCGCGGCAGCGCCCGGTGCTGTTCCATGTAGGCGCTCGGGCTCACCCCGTTGCTCTTCTTGAACGAACGGCTGAAGTTGGCCATGTCCGTGTAGCCGAGCCGGTAGGCGATCTGCGATACCGGGTGCTTGCCGCTGGCCAGCATCTCGCAGGCGCGCTCGTTGCGGATGGCCAGCGCCAGGTCGCGGAAGCTGACGCCTTCGCGCGCCAGGTAGCGGTCCAGCGTGCGCGAGGAGATGTTGAGGATGCGGGCCAGTTCGTCCAGCGTGGGCTGGCTGTCCTCGGCCTCGCGCAGCATCATGGCCACCCAGTCGCACCATTTGCCGGCCGCCGTCATCTCCTGCAGCAACTGCTTGCAGCGTGCCTCGGCCTTGGCCAGCGCGCGCAGGTCGGCCATCGGCAGCGGCTGGTCGAAGCCGGCCGCGCTCATCGAGATATGCACGCCCAACTGGGGCGCGCCGAAATGGAAGCGGGCCGGCAGCAGCTCGCGGTAGCGCTGTACATGGGCCGGCTCGGGCATCGACATGTGCACGTCGTACGGTCCCAGTTTGCCGCCCGTAATCGTCATCAGCTGCGCATGGAACGACAGCGCCACCGTCTCCAGGTAGAACGGCAAGGTCAGTTCGTTCATCGCCACCACGGGTTGGAAGCTGACCTCGGCCCGTTCGCCCAGGCGCTGGTAGCGGAACACGAACATGGGCGACATCAGCCGGTAGTAGCGCGCCACCAGGCGCAGCATGTGATCGATGGTGGGGCTGCTGATCATGGCGTAGCCCAGCACGTCGTGCGAGTTGAGCTTGATCAGGCGCCCCAGCTCGAAGCCCAGGTCGTGGCGGCCCGTCAGGCGCGTCATCTCGCGCACCAGCGTATCGACCTGGCTGGTGGTGAGCAGGGCCAGCGGATCGTTCAGGGTGCGTACCTGGGCTGCGCTGAGCGCGTCGCGGCAAGGCGTGCCGTGGGTTTCCAGGTAATCCATCAGCATCGCGAAATAGCGCGCGGGTACGGATTGTTCCAGCGTGTGCATGTCGGTCTCGTTGTCGTCGCGGCGGCATATGCTTGCCGCTCGAATTACATCATAATGAGTTCTGTCTTTGAATGACAGCCGCTTGTCGAAAAATGACAAGCGGCGCAACAGGGCCGGGCTAACAATGCCGATGCAAGATCCCATCCGGTCATTCACCCGCGAGTTCCCCGCCATGCACACACCACCCGCCCACTCTCCCGCCCCCGCTACTGCGCCGGCAACGGAGCAAGGCCTGCATCTGATGGCCAAGCCGATCGGACCATTGTGCAATCTCGATTGCGATTACTGCTTCTACCTGGAGAAGGAGCAGCTGTATCCGCCGCGCGAGAAATTCCGCATGGCCGACGAGGTGCTGCGGGCCTACGTCCAGCGCTACATCGCGGCGCAGAGCACGCCCGAAGTGGAGTTCACCTGGCAGGGCGGCGAGCCGACCTTGCTGGGACTGGATTTCTTCCGCCGTGCGCTGGACCTGCAGCGCCAGTACGGCCAGGGCAAGACCATCCGCAACAGCCTGCAGACCAACGGCACGCTGCTCGATGACGCCTGGTGCGCCTTCCTGGCGCGCCACCAGTTCACGGTCGGCCTGTCGCTCGACGGCCCGCAGGCTATCCACGACCTGCACCGCCCGGACAAGCAGGGCCGCTCCAGCCACGCACAGGTGATGCGCGCGCTGCGCCTGCTGCAACAGCATGGCGTACAGTTCAACGTGCTGGTTACCGTGACCCGCGACAGCACGGCGCACGGGTTGGAGATCTACCGCTTCCTCAAGGCCGAAGGCGTGCGCCACATCCAGTTCAATCCCGTGGTCGAGCGCATGCCGGCCCCGCGCGAGCAGGTGATCGGGCTGCACTTCGCCACCCCGCCCAAGCTGGCCGCACGGACGACGCCTGCGCCCGCGCCGGTGGGTGAGGTGGCCGTCACCGCGCAGACGGTGGCGCGTGACGCCTATGGCGACTTCCTGATCGCCATCTTCGACGAGTGGGTACGCCATGACGTCGGCACGGTGCACGTGATGAACTTCGAGTGGGCGCTGGCGTCGTGGCTGCAATTGCCGGCCACCGTGTGCCTGTTCGCGCCACGCTGCGGCAAGGCCATGATCGTCGAGCACAGCGGCGATGTGTATTCGTGCGACCACTACATGTATCCCGATTACCTGCTTGGCAATATTGCGCAGGACGACCCAGGCGCACTGGCCGCCAGCGCCCGGCAGCAGGCGTTCGGCGCGGCCAAGGAGCAGGCGTTGCCCGACTACTGCCGGCGCTGCCCCTACCTGTTCGCCTGCCACGGCGAATGTCCGAAGAATCGTTTCATGGCCTCGCCCGACGGCCAGCCGGGCATGAATTACCTGTGTCCCAGCTACGAAAAATACTTCCGCCACATCACGCGCGCCATGAACGCGCTGGGCCAGATCGTGGCCAATGGCATGCCCGCGTCGGCCATCATGCAGGCCTACAAAGGGCCTTTGATCCTGCAAACCACAGCTGTCACAAAATGACAGTCGCTTGACAAGAAATGACAAGCACGGCCTGGGGGATCGTCGCAAAATGCAATCAAGAAATCATCCATAGATTTCACGGTAGCGAAAACAACAGCGGCACGACAAGGGAGACACCACCATGCAGCTCAACCACCAGCGTCAGCGGCGCCGCGCGCCGCCAGCGCCATCCCACCCTTAAGCAAGCCTGATTTTCCAGTATGTCCGGCCGGCAGCCACCCTGCCGTCCGAGGGCCCGCTCGTCCCGCGCATACGCCGAAGCGCTTTTCCGGCAACGAGCTTTGCAGGACACAACGCGTCCACAGCGTTGCATATAACGATAACCAAGGAGATGGTGCAGCATGAAACACACACAGCAGAAACAGGTATATGCCCTGCGCGCAACCGCCCTCGCGGCCGCCCTGTGCGCGATGGGCGCGGCGGGTGCGGTGGAACTGGAGACCGGCAATGCCGACCTGGCGATCCGCTTCGACAACACGGTCAAGTACAACTACGCCAACCGCCTCAGCAAGCAGAACCCCAATATCCTCAAGTCGGTCAACGCCGACGATGGCGACCGCAATTTCGATCAGGGCACGGTGTCGAACCGCGTCGACCTGTTGAGCGAATTCGACGTCGTGTACAAGAAGCGCATGGGCTTCCGCGTCAGCGCGGCCGGCTGGGCCGACGGCGCCTACGCCCACCTGGACAACGGCAACGTGGCCAGCTCCAACCACGTGGGCGCCGATGGCAAGCCGGCGCTGGGCCTGTCGGACTACGCCCGGCGCTACCACAAGGGCCCGTCGGGCGAGGTGCTGGACGCGTTCGTGTTCGCCGGCTTCGAGCTGGGCGACATGCCCGTCAACGTCAAGCTGGGCCAGCACACGCTGTACTGGGGCGAGAGCCTGCTGTCGGTGATCCACGGTGTCAACTACGGCCAGTCGGCGGTGGACCTGATCAAGGGCTTCTCGGTGCCCAATACGGACGCCAAGGAACTGTTCCTGCCGCGCCAGGCCATCTCGGCCCAGTTCTCGCCCACCACGGAACTGTCGCTCGCGGCCCAGTATTTCTTCAACTGGAAGCCGGCCCGCCTGCCTGAATCGGGTTCCTTCCTCGGCTTCTACGATTACGCTTTCCAGGGTGGCGAGACGTTCAACCTGTCCGCGCTGGGCTTGCCGGCCGCCGTGCGCGAGAAGGACCGCGAGCCCGACCACAAGGGCGATTTCGGCCTGGCCGCGCGCTGGAGCCCGGAATGGCTGGATGGCACGCTGGGCTTGTATGGCCGCCGCACGGCCGACCTGCTGCCACAGGCCAACCTGCGCCTGGCCGGCCTGCCGTCGGCCCTGTTCGGCAAGAACAGCCCGCTGGTGGCGGCCAACGCCCAGAAGGCGGCCGCCGCCGTGATCGCGGCCGGCGGCACCGCCGCCGCAGCCCAGGCCGCCGCCCAGCAGGCCGGCGCCGCCACCGCGCTGGCGGTCGGCAACGCCACCTGCACGGCCGCCATACCCGGCGCGCTGGCCGCCGGCGGCAACTGCCTGTTCTACCCATCCACGCTGGGCACCACCAGCCGCTACCAGCTCGAATACGCGGGCGGCATCGACGTGTTCGGCCTGAGCCTGTCCAAGAGCGTGGCCGGGGTGGCCGTGGGCGCCGACCTCAGCTACCGGCGCCACATGCCGCTGATGAGCAGCGCGGCGCTGCTGATGCCGGCCGGTACCAATCCTGCCCTGGTGTCCAGCCTGAACGCGCTGACCGGCAGCGCGCTGGTGGTGACGGGCGCGGCCCAGCCGGGCCAGGGCCAGGTCAGCGGCGCGCGCGGCGACACCTGGCACGGCGTGCTCAATGCGCTGGGCACCACGGCCGCCACGCCGCTGTGGGACGCGTCGAGCTGGATCGCGGAACTGACGTGGAACCGGGTGGCCAAGGTGACCGAGGGGGCGCAGTTCTTCAAGGGCCGCGACAGCTACGTCGGCGCCGACAAGGTCAGCAAGGATTACTTCGGCCTGGCGCTGAACTTCACGCCGACCTGGTTCCAGGTCATGCCGGGCCTGGACCTGACCATGCCGCTCAACTACTCGGTGGGCCTGTCGGGCAACTCGGCGGTGCAGTCGGGCGGCAACCAGCACGCCGGCAACTACAGCTTCGGCCTGGGCTTCG
This sequence comes from Burkholderiaceae bacterium, assembly GCA_035254005.1. Lineage (GTDB taxonomy): Bacteria > Pseudomonadota > Gammaproteobacteria > Burkholderiales > Burkholderiaceae_D > Rugamonas. Next base: position 6,145 of record DATFBD010000084.1, read on the forward strand.
ACCTGTACCAGAAATACCGCTTCGACGTGAAGTACGTGGACTTCTTCGGCCCGTTCGTGACGGATGCCAACGGCGCCATCACCTCGAACGCGGGCGTGACGCCACTGCTCAAGGACCGCGGCTTCGTGGCCCTCACCTTCAAAACCACTTTCTGACCTGGATGACGACGATGTCTACGCACAAAATGTTCAAACTCACCCTGATGGCGGCCGCCCTGTCGGCCGCGACCCTGGCCCAGGCCGCCGTGTCGCCCGATGAAGCCAGGCAGCTCGGCACCACGCTGACGGCCACCGGCGCCGAGAAGGGCGCCAGCAAGGATGGCCTGATTCCCGAATACACGGGCGGCCTGACCAATGGTCCGGCCGTGGCCAAGGGCACTGGCATGCGCCCCGACCCGTACGCGGCCGACAAGCCGCGCCTGGTCATCACGGGCAAGAACCTGGCCGGCCAGGAGGACAAGCTGACGGCCGGCACCCGCGAGCTGCTCAAGCGTTTTCCCACGTTCCGGATTGACCTCTATCCGACCCACCGCAGCGTGAACCTGCCCAAGTTCGTGCTCGATAACACGGCCAAGAACGCCGTCAACGCCAAGGCCACGGAAGGCGGCGTCGGCGTGGAGGGCGCGCTGGCCGGCGTGCCGTTCCCGATTCCCAAGACGGGCTACGAGGTGATGTGGAACCACCTGCTGCGTTACCAGGGCCTGGCCAACACCACCAAGTACGACTCGTGGAACGTGGACGCCTCCGGTGTGCCGACGCTGGCCACCACCGGCGAGATCTACCAGGAGTTCCCGCTGTCGGACCCCAAGCGCACCGAACCGGCCAAGCAGAATGAAGTGTTCTTCCGCACCAAGCTGGCCTACCTGGCCCCGGCCCGCCGCGCCGGCGAAGGCTTGCTGGCGCTGGACGCCGTCAACCCGGTGGTGCAGCCGCGCAAAGTGTGGCAGTACCTGCCGGGCCAGCGCCGCGTCAAGCTGGCGCCGGACGTGGCCTACGACACGCCCAACCCCGGTTCGGCCGGCGCTTCCACCTACGACGACGCCTGGGTCTTCAACGGCGCGCTGGACCGCTTCGACTTCAAGCTGATCGGCAAGAAGGAGATGATCGTGCCGTACAACGGCTACAAGATCACCTACGCCAAAGTGGCGGCCGACATCACCAAGCCCAACCACGTCAATCCCGACATGGTGCGCTGGGAGACGCACCGCGTCTGGGTGGTGGAAGCGACCCTCAAGCCGGGCAAGCGCCACATCTACAGCAAACGCACCTTCTACATCGACGAGGACAGCTGGACCGCGCTGGCGTCGGACGAATACGATGCGCGCGGCCAGTTGTATCGCGCCTCGTATGACTTCCTCACCTTCAGCTGGGATGCCCAGGCGCCGCAATCGGCCTGCCACATGATCTACGACTTCGTCAGCGGCACCTACAACATCACCGGCTTGACGGGCATGCATGGCGGCATCAAGTACATCGAGCCGCTCAAGGCGTCGGAATGGACGGCTGAAGCGCTGGCCGGCGCCGGCGTGCGTTAAGCGCCGGCGGTTTGTAACAAGAGTCAGGCAACACGCACCGTGTTTCTCGTTGCCGCCGGCCAAACATCCGATCTCCGCTGGCCGGCGGCTTTTTTGGGCGACCTGCCTGTTTGCAGTTTCACCGAATTTTCTCAGTACAGAATATGAAACCACTCACCTGGATCAAGCGCGCCGCGCTGGCCTGCGCCGCCACCGCCGCCTGCGCCGGCATGGCCGCCGTGGCGAACGGACCGGCCACCCAACCGTTCGCCGATCCGCTCGACACGGCGGCCGTGCGCAGCCCGCTGGCCGCGCGCGCGCTGGTCAACGGCCTGGCGCAGGCCGGCACGCGGCTGGTGGCCGTGGGCCAGCGCGGCCACATCGTCTACTCCGACGACGGCGGCGGGCACTGGACCCAGGCCGCCGTGCCGCTGGCGTCGGACCTGGTGGCGGTGCAGTTCCCCACGCCCGAACAGGGCTGGGCCGTCGGCCACGACGGCGTGGTGCTGCACAGCGTGGACGGCGGCGCCAGCTGGAGCAAGCAGCTCGATGGCCGCGCCGCCGCCGCCATCGCCGAGGAGCAGGTGAGCAAGAACCCCAATGCCACCGAGGCCCAGCGCGCCGACGCCAAACGCATGGTGCAGCAGGGGCCGGACAAACCCTTCCTCGATGTGTGGTTCGAAGACCGCAACAGCGGCTACGTGGTGGGCGCCTTCAACCTGATCTTCCACACGGCCGACGGCGGCCGCACGTGGCAGAGCTGGAGCGACCGCACCGACAATCCCAGTGCCTTCCACCTGAACGCGATCCGCGCCGTGGGCGGCGACCTGTACATCGTGGGCGAGCAGGGCCTGGTGCTGCGCCTGAACCGCGAGCGCGGCCACTTCGACGCGCTGCCTACGCCCTACAAGGGCACGTATTTCGGGCTGGCCGGCAAGGAGGGCGCGCTGCTGGTGTACGGCTTGCGCGGCAACGCCTACCGCAGTACGGACCGCGGCGCCAGCTGGAGCAAGGTCGAGACCGGACTGCAGGTGGGCCTGACGGCGTCGGCCCTGGCGCAGGATGGCCGGCTGCTGCTGGTCAGCCAGGCCGGCCAGGTGCTGGTCAGCGCCGACGCCGGCGCCACCTTCGCGCACCTGCCCGGTGCGCCGGGCGGCCCGGTGTCGGCGGCGCTGGCGGCCGGCGGCCAGCTGGTGCTGGGCGGCGTGCGCGGCCTGCGCCAGCAGCCGCTGGCGGCGCACTGAGCGGGCAACGGACACGCATCGCTTACCTACGCACGCAAACATCGGACACGCATCGCGCATCTATCGCAAATAAGCCACAAGAGCCGGCGCGCCAGCCGCCAACGGCCATCAGTACCTTTGGAGAGAGACAGGAATGGATATGGGGATCAATCAACTAGACAGCATGCCCGTGGTGCGCACGCTGGAGCAGTTCGACCAGCGCTCGGGCAACCGGCTGGAACGGCTGGTGTTCAACCACCGCGTGGCGTTCATCGTGCTGTGCGCGCTGGTCACGCTGGCGCTGGCCTGGTGCGGCGCCACCCGCCTCAAGCTCAATGCCAGCTTCGAGAAGATGATGCCGCAGTCGCAGCCCTACATCCAGAACTACCTGGCCAACAAGGGCGCCTTGCGCGGCCTGGGCAATGCGGTGCGGGTGGTGGTGGAGAACCCCAACGGCGACATCTTCGATCCGCAATACCTGGAGGCGCTCAAGCGCGTCAACGATGAACTGTTCCTCACGCCGGGCGTGGACCGCGCATGGATGAAGTCCATGTGGACCCCCACCGTGCGCTGGAACGAGGTGACCGAGGAAGGCTTCCAGGGCGGCCCCGTGATGCCCGATAGTTACGACGGCAGCGCGCGCAGCGTGGAACAGCTGAAGATCAACATCGCCCGCTCCGGCATCGTCGGCAGCCTGGTGGCGAACGACTTCAAGTCCACCATGATCTTCGTGCCGCTGCTGGACAAGGACCCGGCCACCGGCAAAATGATTGACTACTCAACCTTCTCCGCCGCGCTCGACAAGCAGATGCAGGCCGCCGAGCATGGCCCGTTCAAGGTCAAGCTGCACACGGTCGGTTTCGCCAAGCTGATCGGCGAACTGCTGGCCGGCATGCTCAAGGTGGTGATGTACTTCGGCGCCGCCGCCGCCATCGCCACCGTCGTCATCTACGGCTACACGCGCTGCGTGCGCTCCACCGCGCTGGTGGTGGCCTGCTCGATCGTGGCCGTGGTGTGGCAGCTGGGCCTGGTGGCCGCTCTCGGATTTGAACTGGACCCGTTCTCCATCCTGGTGCCGTTCCTGGTGTTCGCCATCGGCGTGTCCCACGGCGCGCAGAAGATGAACGGCATCATGCAGGACGTGGGCCGCGGCACGCATTTGCTGGTGGCGGCCCGCTACACCTTCCGCCGCCTGTTCCTGGCCGGGCTGACGGCGCTGCTGGCCGACGCCGTCGGCTTCGCCGTGCTGATGGTGATCGACATCCCCGTCATCAAGGACCTGGCCATGACGGCCTCGCTGGGCGTGGCCGTGCTGATCTTCACCAATCTGCTGCTGCTGCCGGTGCTGCTGTCCTACGTGGGCGTATCGAAGGCGGCCGCGCGCCGCTGCCTGCGCGAGGAAGCCCACGTCACCGAACGCGGCGTCTGGCATCTGCTGGAGCGCTTCACGGAGCGTAACTGGGCCATCGGCGCCATCGCCGTGGCGCTGGTGCTGGCCGTGGGCGGTTTCATCGTCAGCACCGGCCTGAAGATCGGCGACCTCGATCCGGGCGCGCCCGAGCTGCGCGCCGAGTCGCGCTACAACCGCGACAACGCCTACATCACGGGCCACTATTCGCTCTCGTCCGACCAGTTCGCGGTGATGGTGAAAACGCCCAAGGAAGGCTGCCTCAAATACGAAACCCTGGTCGAGGCGGACCGGCTGGCGTGGACGCTGCAGCAGATTCCCGGCGTGCAGACCACCGTGTCGCTGGTGGACGCGGTACGCCAGGTGACGGCCGGCAGTTCCGAAGGCAGCCCGAAATGGCTGACGATTTCGCGCAACCAGGATGTGCTCAATTACGGCGCCCAGCAGGCGTCCGTCAACAACCCCGACCTGTTCAACGGCGACTGCTCGCTGATGCCGGTAATCGCTTACCTGGCCGACCACAAGGCCGAGACGCTGGAGCGCGTTACGGCCGCCGCCGACGCCTTCGCCCAGGCCCACAGCGGTACCGAGCGCCAGTTCCTGCTGGCCGCCGGCAGCGCCGGCATCGAAGCGGCCACCAACATCGTGGTGCGCGAAGCGAACCACAAGATGCTGCTGTACGTGTACGCGGCCGTGATCGTGCTGTGCTTCATCACCTTCCGCAGCTGGCGCGCGGTGCTGGTGGCCGTGCTGCCGCTGGTGCTCACCTCCATCCTGTGCGAGGCGTTGATGGTGATGCTGGGTATGGGCGTGAAGGTGGCCACGCTGCCCGTGATCGCGCTCGGCGTCGGCATCGGCGTCGACTACGCGCTGTACCTGCTGTCGGTGCAGCTGACCCAGCAACGCCAGGGCGACACGCTGCATGAAGCCTATCGCCACGCGCTGCAATTCACCGGCAAGGTGGTGGCGCTGGTGGGCGTGACGCTGGCGGCCGGCGTGGTGTGCTGGGCCTGGTCGCCGATCAAGTTCCAGGCCGACATGGGCATCCTGCTGACCTTCATGTTCACCTTGAACATGCTGGGCGCGCTGATGCTGGTACCGGCGCTGTCGCACTTCCTGCTGCGGAAAGTGTAAGCGGCCACGTCTCGCTTCATGTCCCAGCTTGCGCCGCCCGACACCGCCATCCGCGCCGAAATCCTGGCACTGCGGGCGGCCGGCGCCGCGTTCCACCTGATCGCCGCGCGCCTGAACGGGCGCGGCGTCAAGGGACCGCACGGCGGGCGCTGGTATGCCGCGTCCGTGCGGCGCGCCGTGCTGGCCCATCACGATCAACCCCTCATTCGTTTTCAGGAGAAGTAGATGCTCGGATTAATGCAACACCAGTCGCTGCTGGTCTCGTCGCTGATTGAACACGCGGCCCTCAACCACCCGCAGGCGGAAATCGTCTCGCGCACGTCCGAAGGCCCGGTGCACCGCACCACCTATGGCCAGCTGCAGCAGCGCGCCTGCCAGATGGCCAATGTGCTGACCCGCCTGGGTGTGCAGCAGGGCCAGCGCGTGGGCACCCTGGCCTGGAACGGTTACCGCCACATGGAGCTGTACTACGCCGTGTCGGGCATGGGCGCCGTGCTGCACACGATCAACCCGCGCCTGTTCAAGGAGCAGATCGAGTACATCGTCAACCACGCGGAAGACCAGTACCTGTTCTTCGATATCGGCTTTGCGGCCCAGGTGGCCGAGCTGGCACCCCAGCTCAAGACGGTCAAGGCCTTCATCGCCATGACGGACCGGGCCCACATGCCGCAAGTGGATATTCCCAACCTGCTGTGCTACGAGGAACTGCTCGATGGCGCCGCCACCGCTTACGCCTGGCCGGAACTGGACGAAAATTCGGCCGCCTCGCTGTGCTATACGTCCGGCACCACGGGCAATCCCAAGGGCGTGCTGTATTCGCACCGCTCCACCGTGCTGCATGCGTTGACGGCCTGCAGCGCCGATTGCCTGGCCTTGTCGGGCGACGATGCGGCGCTGGTGGTGGTGCCCATGTTCCACGTGAACGCCTGGGGCATGCCGTATGCGGGCGCCATGTGCGGCGCCAAGCTGGTGCTGCCCGGTCCTTCGCTGGACGGCAAGAGCATTTATGAACTGATGCGCGACGAGCGCGTGACGATGGCGCTGGGCGTGCCCACGGTCTGGCTGATGCTGTTCCGCCACGTGGACACGGCAGGGCTGGACCCGCGCCAGGAACTGTGCTTGCGGCGCTGCGTGATCGGCGGCTCGGCGGCGGCCCTGTCCATGATAGCCCGCTTCGAGGAGGGCTTCGGCGCCACCGTGGTGCAGGCGTGGGGCATGACGGAGATGTCGCCGCTGGGCACCGTGTGCAAGCTGCTGCCCAAGCATGCGGCGCTGCCGCTGGAGGCGCGCCACAAGATCCAGGCCAAGCAGGGCCGCACCCCGTTCGGCGTGACGATGAAGATCACGGACGACGACGGCAACACCCTGCCGCGCGACGGCAAGGCCTTCGGCCACCTGCTGGTCAAGGGACCGTGGGTGGTGTCGTCCTACTTCCGCGGCGAAGGCGGCGAACAGCTCGATGAAAACGGCTTTTTCGACACCGGCGACGTGGCCACCATCGACCCGGACGGCTATATGCACATCACCGACCGCGCCAAGGACGTGATCAAGTCGGGCGGCGAGTGGATTTCTTCGATCGACCTGGAGAACGCGGCCGTGGGCCATCCGGCCGTGGCCGAGGCGGCCGTGATCGGCATCGCCCATCCCAAGTGGCAGGAGCGGCCGCTGCTGGTGGTGGTGCGCAAGGCCGGCCACGATGTCACGCGCGAGGACTTGCTGGCCTACCTGGGCGAGCGGGTGGCCAAGTGGTGGCTGCCCGACGATGTTGCCTTCGTCGAGGAATTGCCGCACACGGCCACCGGCAAGCTGCAGAAGATGAAGCTGCGCGAGCAGTTCCGCGACTACGCGCTGCCGGCCTGAGTGGGGCCAGCCGCGCCGGAGCAAATCCGGCGCGGCGGGGGACGCGAGCGTGTAAAATGTCGTTCCCCTGGCAACACTGAAACAAGGCAAATACACATATGTGGTTCAAGAATCTTCAGATTTACCGTCTGCCCGCCCCTTGGGCGTACACCCCGGAACAACTGGAAGCAGCACTGGCGCCCCATTCCTTCGTGCCTGCCAGCAGCAACGAACTGCTGCGCCAGGGTTGGGACCGTCCCCGTCCGAACGGCGGCCTGGTGCACGTGGTCAACAAGCAGATGCTGATCCTGCTGGGCACGGAAAAGAAACTGCTGCCGTCGACCGTCATCAACCAGGTGGCCAAGGCCCGCGCGGCCGAAATGGAAGAAGCGCAAGGTTTCGCGCCCGGCAAGAAAGCCATGAAGGAACTCAAGGAGCGCGTGGCCGACGAACTGCTGCCGCGCGCCTTCACCATCCGCAGCAATGTATGGACGTGGATCGACCCCGTCAACGGCTGGCTGGTGGTGGACGCGGCCAGCCCGGCCAAGGCTGACGAAGTGATCAAGCTGCTGCTGAAGGCGGTCGACCGCATGCCGCTGGAAAGCCTGCGCGTGCAGCGCTCGCCGGTGGGGGTGATGACGGAATGGCTGCAGGCGGACGACGCCCCGGCCGGCTTCACGGTCGACATGGATACGGAACTGCGCGCCACGGGCGAGAGCAAGGCCGCCGTGCGTTACGTGCGCCACACGCTGGAAGCGGACGAAGTGCGGCGCCACATCGCGGCCGGCAAGCAGTGCACGCGCCTGGCCATGACCTGGGACAGCAAGATCTCCTTCGTGCTGACGGAATCGCTGGCCATCAAGGGCGTCAAGCCGCTGGACGTGATCAGCGAAAAGGAATCGTCGACCCGCAACGACGAGGAACGTTTCGACGGCGACTTCATGCTGATGACGGGCGAGCTGAGCAAGCTGCTGGCCGACGTGGTCGAAGCACTGGGCGGCGAAGCCAAGGCTTAAGCCACCAGGCAAAACAAACCGGGGTCAGGTCATGCCATCGAGCATCATGCGCGCATGATGCTTGAAGGCATGACCTGACCCCGGTTTTTAGTTACAGCGGCTGGAACACGCCGGCGGCGCGGTTTTTCTGCACGTTGTCCCAGGCGAAGATCTGGCCGTTCATGGCCACGTACACGCCCGGCGCCAGCGTCTGTGCCACGCCGCAGGCGAAGCCCAGGTTGAACAGCGCGTCCGAATTGGCGATCTCGTAGGGGATCATGGCGCCCGTCAGCACGATGGTCTTGCCCAGGTTGGCCGGGCCCAGCACGGCGGCCGTCTGCGGCATGGTGTCGGTGCCGTGGATGATGACGATGGCGCGCTCGCCGGCCGCCTGGCACGACGCCAGGATGCGGGCGCGGTCGGCGTCCACCATGTCGAGCGAATCCATCAGCGGCAACTGTTCCAGCGCCACTTCCACCGTCAGGCGGCAGCGCGCCAGCAGGGCCGGCACGTGGCTGTCGCCAAAGCCGAGCTTGCCATTGAGTTCGTCGTAATGTTTGTCGAAAGTGCCGCCGGTGGCGAGGATGCGCAAGGTCATGGTGGGAGAAATCCTCTACAGTGAAGTGACGCGCATGATACATCGAAGTGCGATCGAACTGCGATCGAACCACGATCGAACCGCGCGTGAACCGGATCCCGGCGTTCAAGGCAACGCGTACTGGAAAGTCGGGCATACTGTGACTACACTGGATTCTTTGTTCGCCCCTGGCTTGCCTTTCCTGTCATGAAAACCCTCGCTCCCGGCACTGTCATCTTCCACCGCCACCGCGGCTACGGCGTCATCACGGCCGTCAACCTGCTGACGGGCTGGATCAGCGCCCGCTTCGGCAGCGAGAGCCGGACACTGGACTTGAACCTGTCGACCGACGAGGTGCAGTTCGCCGACGGCGAGGCCATCCTGTTCCGGCGCGCCGCGCCCGACCGCATGCCCCACGCGCGGCTGATGGCGGTGGTGCGTTCGCTGCACCAGGCTGGTTACCAGCGGCTGTACCTGTATTCGTGGCCCAAGCCGTCCGGCCTGCACTGGCGCTGGCACCTGTTCACGGGCCAGCGCGACTGGATGCAGCGTTCGTGGCGCGAAGGCTGGTACGGTTCGGGTGCCGACTACAACGTCAACCCCGTGATGGGCTGGGGCGACTCGCCGGGCGCCACCACGGACGAGCTGATCCATGCGCTGGCCCGCTTCGACCCGCAAGGGCTGGCCCAGGCGCTGGGCCGCGACGAGGACCACACGGCCTGGTTCGCCGCTGTGTGCGACGCCTTGCTGCCCGGCTATATGTACAGCCTGGACATGCAGCGTCCGGCCAACGGCGAACTGCGCGACATGCCGCCCGTGCCGGTGGTGCCGGTGCGGGCCACGCTGCCGCCCTACACGGGGCCGGCGCTGCCGTGGCCGCCTGGCTGGGCCGGCCTGTGGAGCCAGGTCCACGCGCTGCCGACGCCGGCCATCAACCTGACGGGCTTGCCCGAAATCCGCTAGCGGTTCAATCCGCCCGCACTTGCAGGCGGTAGTCCGGATTGAGGATTTTTTCGCAGGTGCCAGCCGCGAAATCGACCACGTTCTGGAACGCGTGGCGGAAATACAGCTCGTAGCTGTCCTTTTCCACATAGCCCAGGTGCGGTGTGGCCAGCACCACCGGCATGCGCAGCAGCGGATGGCTGGCCGGCAGCGGTTCGTCGGTAAACACGTCCAGCGCCGCGTAGCCGGGCCGGCCTTGCGGCAGCGCCAGTTCCAGTGCCTCCGGCTGCACCAGTTCGGCACGGCTGGTGTTGACGAACAGCGCACTCGGTTTCATGCGCGCCAGGTCCCCGGCCGTGACGATCCCGCGCGTGGCGTCGTTCAGGCGCAGGTGCAGGGTCAGCACGTCGGCCTGTTCGAAGAACGCTTCCCGGCTGGCGGCCGCCTCATTGCCGTCGCGCACGGCCGCCTCGCGGCTGGCCTGGCTACCCCACACCAGCACCCGCATGCCGAACGCGCGGCCATAGCCGGCCACCAGCTGGCCGATCTTGCCATAGCCCCAGATCGCCAGCGTGCGGCCTTTGAGCACCGTGCCCAGGGTGTTCAGGGCCGGGTTGACGGACGCCGTCTGCCACAGCCCATCCTTCAGGTTGGCGGCATAGGGCACGATCTTGCGCGCGGCGGCCATGATCAGCGCCCACGTCAGTTCGGCCGGCGCCGTGGGCGAACCCACGCCTTCGGCGATGGCGATGCCACGCTCGGTGGCGGCCGCCACGTCGATGTGGCCGGCCACCTTGCCGGTCTGCGAGATCAGCTTCAGGTTGGGCAGTTTGGCCAGCAGCGCGCGGTTCAGCGGGGTGCGTTCGCGGATCAGCACCAGCGCGTCGAACGGGGCCAGGCGGATCGCCAGCTGGCCCAATCCGCGCGCCGAATTATTGAAGATTTTGACATCATGACCGTCCAGGAGCTTGAAGCATTCCAGGCTGGGCGTAGCATTCTGGTAATCGTCGAGAATTGCGATTTTCATGGGAGTTGGCCGATCTTGTGGTTAATTTCGTAGCGAAACAACATGTTTATGGATTTCCGGAATAGCTTACTACTTTGCTCAACAATTTCTCCTACATTTTTGTCGGAAAGCGGGGTGGACGGGTGTACAATCGCCCACTTATTTTCGGGCTTGGCCACCGAGCCCGCGCAATACGTTCCATCAGCCCAGGCACATGATTGGGCTGCGTGCCCCGCCGGCGCGGGGCGCACGACATGACCGCCGACTCCGCCGGAACCTGGCCAACCATCGCCAGGGCTTCCTGGCGCAAGGCGCGCGCTACGAGCGTGCGCGGCTGACGACGATCCTGCCTGCCGGGACTAGACCAGAATTCTTTTATTGGCATTGGAGGTACTATGAATCAGCCCGTTATGGGTGGCGTTGCTGCATTGAACGTCCCAGCTTACATCAAGCAGCAAAAACTGATCAATTGGGTGGCCGATGTGGCGGCCCTGACCAAACCGGATCGTATCTACTGGTGCGACGGCTCGCAAGAGGAATACGACCGCCTGTGCGCCGAGATGGTGGCCGCCGGCACCATGAAACGCCTGAGCCAGGAAAAACGTCCGAACTCCTACCTGGCCTGCTCCGACCCGACCGACGTGGCGCGCGTGGAAGACCGCACCTTCATCTGCTCGGCCACCAAGGAAGAAGCCGGCCCCACCAATAACTGGATGGAACCGGGCGAGATGCGCGCCACCCTGAACGGCCTGTTCGACGGCTGCATGGCCGGCCGCACCATGTACGTGATCCCGTTCTCGATGGGCCCGCTCGGTTCGCCGATCGCCCACATCGGCGTGGAACTGTCCGACTCGCCCTACGTGGCCGTCAACATGAAAGTGATGACCCGCATGGGCCGCGCCGTGTACGACGTGCTGGGCGAGAACGGCCCCTTCGTGCCGTGCGTGCACAGCGTGGGCGCGCCGCTGCAAGCTGGCCAGAAGGATGTGGCCTGGCCATGCAACGCCACCAAGTACATCGTGCACTTCCCTGAAACGCGCGAAATCTGGTCGTTCGGTTCGGGCTACGGCGGCAACGCGCTGCTGGGCAAGAAGTGCTTCGCACTGCGGATCGCCTCCAACATGGGCCACAAGGAAGCCAAGGCCGGCGGCCACGGCTGGCTGGCCGAGCACATGCTGATCCTGGGCGTGGAATCGCCACAAGGCCAGAAACACTACGTGGCGGCCGCCTTCCCATCGGCCTGCGGCAAGACCAACTTCTCGATGATGATCCCACCGGCCACCTTCAACGGCTGGAAAGTGACCACCATCGGCGACGACATCGCCTGGATCAAACCGGGCGCCGACGGCCGCCTGTACGCGATCAACCCGGAAGCGGGCTACTTCGGCGTGGCCCCCGGCACCAACACCAAGACCAACTCGAACTGCATGGCCTGCCTGCACGAGAACACCATCTTCACCAACGTCGCGCTGACCGAAGATGGCGACGTGTGGTGGGAAGGCCTGACCAAGGAAGCGCCGGCGCACCTGATCGACTGGCAGGGCAAGGACTGGACGCCGGCCTCCGGCACCAAGGCCGCCCACCCGAACGCGCGCTTCACCGTCGCCTCGACCCAGAACCCCGTGATCGACCCGGCCTGGGACGATCCGGCCGGCGTGCCGATCTCGGCCTTCATCTTCGGCGGCCGCCGTTCCACCACCGTGCCGCTGGTGACGGAAGCGCGCAACTGGATCGAAGGCGTGTACATGGCCGCCACCATGGGTTCCGAGACGACGGCCGCGGCCGCCGGCCAGATGGGCGTGGTGCGCCGCGACCCGTTCGCCATGCTGCCGTTCATGGGCTACAACATGAGCGACTACTTCCAGCACTGGCTGGACATGGGCGCCAAGCTGGGCGCCGCCGCACCGAAGATCTACTGCGTCAACTGGTTCCGCACCGACGAGCAGGGCCACTTCGTCTGGCCTGGCTTCGGCGACAACATGCGCGTACTGAAGTGGATGCTGGAGCGTCTGGAAGGTCAGGCAGGCGGCGTCGAAAACCTGTTCGGCGTGACGCCGCGCTATGGCGACATCCACTGGGAAGGCCTGCCGTTCTCGCCGGAAGAGTTCGAAACCATCACCTCGATCGACAAGGACGCATGGCGTGAAGAACTGAAGCTGCACGCCGAGTTGTTCGAGAAGCTGGCCTACCACCTGCCGCAAGAGCTGAAGGACAACATGGCCAAGCTGGAGCAACGCCTGAACGGCTGAGCCCGCGGCTGAAGTAAGCCGAGGCAAAAACCGGGGTCAGGTCATACCAATAAGCAAGATGCACCCATCTTGCTTATTGGTATGACCTGACCCCGGTTTTTTTCTCCAATTTCGCACAGGTGTGCTAAACTGCTGCGCATGGATACCCTGACCGCCAAAAGCGAAGCCACCTTTGCCGCCATCGTCGCGGCGGGGTGCGCCATGGCGGCCGCCGAGGGTATCGGCAAGCTGTCGCTGGGCGAGATCGCCAAGCGCACCGGCATCAGCAAGAGCGGGGTGTTTTCCCGCGTCGGCTCGCTGGAGGCGTTGCAGGAGGCCGTGCTCGACGAGTACGACCGCCGTTTCGCCGCCGACATCTTCCTGCCCACGCTGGAACTGCCGCGCGGCCTGCCGCGCCTGACGGCCATGGTCGGCAACTGGATGCGCCGCATCTGCGACGGCGTGGTGCTGCATTCCTGCCTGTACACGGCCGGCGCCTTCGAATTCGACGACCAGCCCGGCCCGCTGCGCGACCGGCTGGCCAGGGGCGCGCAGGCATGGCGCGCGTCGCTGCGCAAGACCATAGGCCAGGCCATCGAGGCGGGCCAGTTGCGGCCCGACACGGACCCGGAACAATTGGTGTACGAGATCTACAGCCTGATCGTGGGCTTGCTGCACGATACCCGTTTCCTGCATGACGACACCGCGCTGCGCCACGCGCAGCGGGCTTTCAACCGGCTGATTTCCACCTACAAGAGCTTCAACGAGGTGTAGCCGGCGGGCCAGGGCATCGCCTTGGCCATTTTTTCGCTGTAATTTCGCACAGGTGTGCGAAAAGGAGGCTGACATGAGTTTCTTGCTGTTGCTTGTCCCCGTCGCGCTCTATTTCGCCTGGCCCTCTGGCCTGGTGGCATTGCTGCGCTCCCTTCCCGATAGTAATGACGACTTTTTCCCTGGAGGCTGACCATGAGCACTGATATCGATTTCTATTTTGACTTTGTTTCGCCATACGCCTATCTGGCCTCGAGCCGCATCGAGCGGCTGGCCGCCGCCCACGGGCGCAAGGTGCGCTGGAAGCCGGTGCTGATGACGGTGTTGAGCAAGGCGGCCGGTACCCAGCTGACGCCCTTCGTGCCGATGAAATGGCAATACGTGCAGCACGACGTGGCCCGCAGTGCGCGGCTGGCGGGCATTCCGTTCCACTGGCCGCCGGGCTTTCCGAAGCTGTTGCTGGCGCCGGGCCGGGCCATGATGTGGCTGGCCAGTACCCATGGCGAGGACAAGGCCGTTGCGTTCGCGCGCACCTGTCTCACGGCCTGGTTCGGCGATGGCGTGGACATCGAGGACAAGGAAGTGCTGGCCGGGATCGCCGCCCGCCTCGGCGTGGAGCGGGCCGCGCTGCTGGCGGCGCTGGAGGACGATTCGGTCAAGGCCGCGTTCAAGCAGGCCAGCGAGGATGCGATCGCCCAGGGCGTGTTCGGCGTGCCGTACATGATCGTGGACGGTGAAGCGTTCTGGGGCTTCGACCGGTTCGATCAGCTGGAGCAGGCGCTGCGGCAGCCGGCGGCGCAGTTCGCCCCCAACGCGGGGGGCTGAGCCGCCGGAGATGCAACATAGGGGACTGCCCCCTCGGCCTGTGGCCGGGACTTTGGCGCTCGGGCGTCCTATCCGAGCCTGTCCCCGCCAGCCGCAGGCCGCTTATTGGCCCTTGAGCAGCGGCTGCAGATACTTGCCCGTCACGCTGGCCGGGTTGGCCGCCACCTCCTCCGGCGTGCCGCTGGCGATGATCTGGCCGCCGCCGGCGCCGCCTTCCGGGCCCAGGTCGACGATCCAGTCGGCCGTCTTGATCACGTCCAGGTTGTGCTCGATGATGACCAGCGTGTTGCCCTGGTCGCGCAGGCGGTGGATCACTTTCAGCAGCAGGTCGATGTCGTGGAAGTGCAGGCCCGTGGTCGGCTCGTCCAGGATGTACAGCGTACGGCCCGTGTCGCGCTTGGACAGTTCCAGCGACAGCTTGACGCGCTGCGCCTCGCCGCCCGACAAGGTGGTAGCGCTCTGCCCCAGCTTGATGTAGCCCAGGCCCACGTCCAGCAGCGTGTGCAGCTTGCGTGCGATCAGCGGCACCGGCTTGAAGAATTCGTGCGCGTCCTCCACCGTCATGTCGAGGATTTCCGTGATGTTCTTGCCCTTGTAATGCACTTCCAGCGTTTCGCGGTTGTAGCGCTTGCCGTGGCAGACGTCGCATGGCACGTACACGTCGGGCAGGAAGTGCATCTCGACCTTGATCACGCCATCGCCCTGGCACGCCTCGCAGCGGCCGCCCTTGACGTTGAACGAGAAGCGGCCCGCGCTGTAGCCGCGTTCCTTGGCCATGGGCACGGTGGCGAACAGGTCGCGGATCGGCGTGAACAGGCCGGTGTAGGTGGCCGGGTTGGAACGCGGCGTGCGGCCGATCGGGGCCTGGTCGACGGCGATCACCTTGTCGAAATGCTCGAGGCCGCTGATGCTGTCGTGCGGCGACGGTTCCGTCTGCGAGCCGTACAGGTGGCGCGACAGGGCCGGGTACAGCGTGTCGTTGATCAGTGAGGACTTGCCGGAACCGGATACGCCCGTCACGCACGTCATCAGGCCGACCGGCAGGTCGAGCGTGACGCTCTTGAGGTTGTTGCCGGTGGCGCCGGTGATGACCAGCTGGCGGTGCGGATCGGCCGCGTGGCGCTGGGCCGGCACGGCGATCTTGAGCGTGCCGTTCAGGTATTGGGCCGTCAGCGATTGCTTGTTCTTCAGGATGTCCTTCAGCGTGCCTTGCGCGATCACGTCGCCGCCATGCACGCCGGCGCCCTTGCCCATGTCGACGATGAAGTCGGCGGTGCGGATGGCGTCCTCGTCGTGCTCGACCACCAGCACGCTGTTGCCGATGTCGCGCAAGTGCTTGAGGGTGTCGATCAGGCGGTCGTTGTCGCGCTGGTGCAGGCCGATCGACGGTTCGTCGAGCACGTACATCACGCCCGTCAGGCCGGAGCCGATCTGCGATGCCAGGCGGATGCGCTGCGCTTCGCCGCCCGACAGCGTGTCGGCGCTGCGGTCCAGCGAAAGATAGTCGAGGCCGACATTGTTGAGAAACTTCAGGCGCGAGACGATTTCCTTGATCACGCGGTCGGCGATGTCCTTCTTGGCGCCCTTCAGTTTCAGTTGCTCGAAGAACGACAGCGTGTCGCGCAGCGGCTTTTCGGCGATCTCGTAGATGGCTTTTTCCTGCTTGCCGCTGCCCACCTTGACGTAGCGCGCTTCCACGCGCAGGCGCGCGCCGTGGCAGGACGGGCACTTCTTCTCGTTGATGAATTTGGCCAGCTCTTCCTTGACGGCCATGGAATCCGTTTCGCGGTAGCGCCGCGCCAGGTTGGTGACCACGCCTTCGAACGTGTGTTCCTTGATCACGGTGCGGCCGCGCTCGTTGACGTAGGCGAACGGGATCAGTTGCTTGCCCGAGCCGTGCAGGATCACTTGCTGGGCCGCGGCCGGCAATTGCTCGAACGGCAGGTCGAGGTCGAATTCGTAGAACGCGGCCAGGTTAGACAGCATCTGGAAATAGAACTGGTTGCGGCGGTCCCAGCCCTTGACGGCGCCCGACGCCAGCGACAGGTTGGGGAAGGCGACGATGCGCTTGGGATCGAAGAACTCGATGTGACCCAGGCCGTCGCACTCGGGGCAGGCGCCCATTGGGTTGTTGAACGAGAACAGGCGCGGCTCCAGTTCCTGCAGCGAGTAGCCGCACACATTGCAGGCGAACTTGTTGGAATAGACGTGCTCGTGGCCGCTGTCCATTTCCAGCGCCACGGCGCGGCCGTCGGCCAGCCGCAGCGCCGTCTCGAAGCTTTCCGCCAGCCGCTGCTTGAGCTCGGCGTTCACCTTGACCCGGTCCACCACCACGTCGATGGTGTGCTTTTCCGTCTTCTTCAGCTTGGGCAGGTTGTCCACTTCATGGATCTTGGCGTCGTGGGTGCCGCTCTGCACGCGGAAGCGCACGAAGCCCTGGGCCTGCATCTGCTCGAACAGGTCGGCGTGCTCGCCCTTGCGGTTGGCCACCACGGGTGCCAGGATCATCAGCTTGGTGCCTTCGGGCATGGCCAGCACGGCATCCACCATCTGCGACACGGACTGGGCCGCCAGCGGCTGCTCCGGGTGGTCCGGGCAGTAGGGCGTGCCCACGCGGGCGTACAGCAGGCGCAGGTAGTCGTGGATTTCCGTCACCGTGCCCACGGTCGAGCGCGGATTGTGCGAAGTGGCTTTCTGTTCGATCGAAATGGCGGGCGACAAGCCTTCGATCAAGTCCACGTCCGGCTTCTCCATCAGCTGCAGGAACTGGCGCGCGTAGGCCGACAGCGATTCCACATAACGGCGCTGGCCCTCGGCATACAGCGTGTCGAACGCCAGCGAGGACTTGCCCGAGCCGGACAGTCCGGTGATGACGATCAGCTTGTTGCGCGGCAGGTCGAGATTGATGTTCTTGAGGTTGTGCGTGCGGGCGCCGCGGATGCGGATCTGTTCCATGTCGAGGCTTGCTTTCTGTGAGTGGTGCGGTCCGGCGCGCGGGCGGAACCGGGACTAACGGGTCAACCTAGTACTATAGCCGGGATTCCGCTTGCGCGCCGGCGGACTCCCTGGGCCGGGCCGGGCGTGTCAATCGCGGCGGAATTGATACAGCGCTAAAGGTTGGGTATCAAATACTGTATATAATAACAGTGTTGGCGCCGCTTGTTTCGGCGGCGACACGAAAAAAGTTGTCGCCCCGGGGGCTGGCCGGCGGGGTGCGAATTGCTTGGCCTTGGGCTGGCGGCATGGCATATAATCGCCGTTTGGTTTCACAAAACATTCCACCGCGCGCAGCAGCGGCCGTTATTCAGGAGTTTTATTCATGGCATCAGTCAACAAAGTCATCATCGTCGGCAATCTGGGCCGTGATCCGGAAATTCGCTACATGCCCAGCGGTGACGCGATCGCCAACATCGCCGTGGCCACCTCGTACCGTTCCAAGGACCGCAACACGGGCGAGCAGAAAGAGCTGACGGAATGGCACCGCATTTCCTTCTTCGGCCGCCTGGCTGAAATCGTCGGCCAGTACCTGAAGAAAGGTTCCTCGGTCTACGTGGAAGGCCGTTTGCAGACCCGCAAATATACGGACAAGGATGGCGTGGAGAAGTACGCGACCGACATCATCGCCGAGCAGATGCAGATGCTCGGTGGCCGCCAGGGCATGGGCGGCGGCGACGCGATGGACGAAGGCGGCTACGACGCTCCGCCGGCCCGCCAGGCACCGGCCCCGCGTCCGCAAATGGCCCCGCCCGCACCGCGCCCGGCACCGAAGCCGGCGCCGAACTTCTCGGATATGGATGACGATATTCCGTTCTAA
>DATFBD010000085.1:0-2193 GCA_035254005.1 Burkholderiaceae bacterium
GCGTGACGATGGCTGGACGCTCTGACTGGACGGCGCTTTGGCCTCCTTGGCGGACATCTCGGGGGCCTTTCCCGGGCTCACGGCGCGCTTGCCGCCGGCGGACTGGGGCGTGGCGCAGGCGGCAAGCATCAGCGCCAGCACGACGACGGAGAGACGGGACAAACAGGTTGGATTCATGGGCTCACTCCTGTGGAACCGGTTCACGATCTTGCTTCGTGCAAACGGACAATCAGGCAACAGACCGTGGCGCGCAATAATCGTTCAGCGTGGTGCTACCATGCACCCCGTTCTTTCCCACCGCCCCGGACGCTGGAGCACGAGCATGGAAACACGATGGCTGGAGGATTTTCTGGTGCTGGCGGAAACCGCCAGCTTCACCCGTTCGGCACAGGCACGCCACCTGACCCAGCCGGCGTTCTCGCGCCGCATCCGCGCCCTGGAAGGCTGGATCGGCACCGAGCTGATCGACCGCACCTCGTACCCGACGCGGCTGACCCCGGCCGGCGAAGTGTTCCGCGAGCACGCCGCCGCCATGCTCAACCAGATCCACGCCACCCGAGCCCTGCTGCAGGGCATGCGCCCGCTGCCGGAGGACACGCTGGAACTGGCAGTGCCGCACACGCTGTCGTTTTCGTTCTTCCCCAAGTGGCTGACCCGGGCGGAACAGGGCTTCGGCCAGCTGTCGTGCCGGCTGCAGGCGAGTAACGTGCACGATGCGCTGCTGGGCTTCGTCGAAGGCGGCAGCGACCTCTTGATGTGCTACCACCATCCCAAACAGCCGGTGGAACTGGAAGAAGGCCGCTACCTCGGTCTCAGGCTCGGGTTGGAACGGCTACGCCCCTACGCCCGCGCCGACCGCCAGCGCCAGCCGCGCTTCGGCCTGCCCGGCAGCGCGGCCGATCCGGTCCCCTTCCTCGGCTACGCCGCCAGCGCCTACTTCCGCCTGATGACCGAACAGATCCTGGCCGACGCGCCAGAACCCTGCCATCTGCACCTGCGCTACGAGACCGACATGGCCGAGGGGCTGAAGAACATGGTGCTGGAGGGTCACGGTGTGGCGTTCCTGCCGCAAAGCGCGGTGGCGCGCGAGGTGCGCTACGGCCAGCTGGCGCCGGCTGCCGACGAGCGCTGGGGGGTGGACATGGAGATCCGCCTCTATCGCAGCAAGAAGCGCAGCCGGCCGGTACTGGAGGCATTCTGGCAGTACCTGGCCACCGAATACCCCGCGATCTGAGAACCGGAAACCTTGCCTCAGTCGGCCCACGCGGCACGATAACCACAGGCTGGATGAAACCCAGCACACCCCATCCTACGCCCTGCCACGCCCTCAGCGATCTGCCTCGGGAGCCGACCTCCCCACCCCGCGCCCTCTCAGCGCCGACATCCGGACCGTCCAGCCAGGTTATGCAAAAAAAACATGACCTGATCGGCATTCGGAATTGGTCAGCCGACACCGCCCTCGCCTACAGTGCGCCTTGTCCCTTACCACAACAAGACAACTACACAGCCCATGACTACTCGTAGCGAACACGACTTGCTCGGCGACCGCGACGTACCGGCCGACGCTTACTGGGGCGTGCATACCCTGCGCGCCATCGAGAACTTCCCGATCACCGGCCAGACCATCGCCGGCTACGCCAACCTGATCGCGGCTCTGGCCGCCATCAAACAGGCCGCCGCGCTGAGCAACCGTGAGCTGGGCCTGCTGGATGCCACGCGCGCCGACGCCATCGTCGCCGCCTGCGAAGAGCTGCGCGCCGGCAAGCTGCACGATCAGTTCGTCGTCGACGTGATCCAGGGCGGCGCCGGCACCTCGACTAACATGAACGCCAACGAGGTGATCGCCAACCGCGCACTGGAACTGATGGGCCACGCCAAGGGCGAGTACCGCCACCTGCACCCCAACGAGCACGTCAACCTGTGCCAGAGCACCAACGACGTCTACCCGACCTCCTTGCGCCTGGCGACGTTCTGGGGCGTGCAGCAACTGTTGGCCGCAATGGCCGAGCTGCGCGAAGCGTTTGCCGCCAAGGCCGAGGAATTCGGCGATGTGCTGAAGATGGGGCGCACCCAGCTGCAGGACGCGGTGCCGATGACGCTGGGCCAGGAATTCCAGACCTACGCGGTGATGCTGGGCGAGGACGAACTGCGCCTGCAGGAAGCGTCGCGCCTGATGCTCGAGATCAACCTCGG
>DATFBD010000086.1:0-32429 GCA_035254005.1 Burkholderiaceae bacterium
GGTGCGCCCGCGCATGAAGTTGAGCGACTTGATCTTGATGCGCGAACGGATCAGGTCCTGGGTGGCCGCGCGGCCCCACTCGCCACCCTCCGAGTCGGACTTGTTGAGCACTTCGAGGTTGTCGTCGAAGGCGCCCATCCACGGCGACATCTTTTCTTCCTCGGTACCGGGCAGGAAACCGATGTCCTCGCCCACGGGCACCGTCACGCGGGTGACGATGATCTCGTTGTAGAGCTTGGTCTCCAGCACTTGCGCCAGGCCCGCCGCCAGCGCCAGCAGGGTCTTGCCGGTGCCGGCCTGGCCCAGCAGTGTGACGAAGTCGCACTCGGGATTCATCAGCAGGTTCAGCGCGAAGTTCTGCTCGCGGTTGCGCGCCGTCACGCCCCACACATTGTTCTTGTTGTGGGAGAAGTCGCGCAGGGTTTGCAGCACGGCCGTCTTGCCGTTGATCTGCTTGACCTGGCCGTAGAACGGCGCCTCGCCATTTTTCGGTTCCAGGAAGATGAACTGGTTGACCAGCATGGAGGGCACGAACGGGCCCGTCACGCGGTAGAACGTGGCGCTCTGGCCGTTCTTGTTCTCCTGCCACGATTCCATGTCCTTGCCGTGCTTGTTCCAGAAATCGTCCGGCAGTTGCACGATGCCCGAGTACAGCAGGTCGGTGTCTTCCAGCACGTGGTCGTTGAAGTAGTCTTCGGCCGGCAGGCCCAGCGCGCGCGCCTTGATGCGCATGTTGATGTCCTTCGACACCAGCACCACCGGGCGGCCTTCCTGCTCCGCTTCCAGCGAACGGACCACGGCCAGGATCTGGTTGTCGGCCTTGCCCACCGGCAGGCCGGCTGGCAGGTCGGCGCTTTGCAGGCGGGTCTGGAAGTACAGGCGGCCCTTGGCGTCCTTGTTGCCCAGCTTGGACAGCAGGATGCCTTTCTCGATCGCGTCATCGTCCGTGTTCGACACCAGCGCGTCCAGCGTGCGCGAGACCTGGCGCGCGTTGCGGGCCACTTCCGTCATGCCTTTCTTGTGGTTGTCCAGTTCTTCCAGCGTCATCATCGGCAGGTAGACGTCGTGCTCCTCGAAGCGGAACAGCGACGATGGATCATGCATCAGCACGTTGGTGTCGAGCACGAACAGCTTGGTCTGGCCGGTCTGGTCGGCGTGGCGGCTGGTGGAGGACTTGAGCGGCACTTCCACCGGCTTGTGCTTGGCCGGATGCGGCGCCTCGGCCGTGATCGGCGTGACCTTGGCGCGCGCGGCTGGCGCGGCCTTGACCTTCGATGGCGTGGGCGACGCTTCGCCCGCCGGCGCGTGCAGCGGCGCGGCCTGCAGGATGGCGGCCTTGGCCTTGCCCTTGGCGGCCGGCTTGGCCGCCGGTGCTGGCGCGGCCTTGGCTGCGGCCGGCTTGGCCACGGGCACGGCCTTGACGGTGGCGGCCTTGGCCTTGGCTGGCGCTTTTTTGGCCGCAGGCGTCGTCGCCGGCGCGGCTACCTCGACCGCGAGGGCCGGTGTCGGGGTGGCGCCGCTGGCCTTGGGATAATCTTTTGCCAGCAGTAAAGTCGCTGGCTTACTGGGAATTTTTGGCAGTGGCATCAGGATCTCGATCAAATAAATTCTGGAGGAATCCGCCCATGGCGGCGCCTGGCGCGAGCGAGGCGGCCCGATGGGGTGGATGCGGGGGATACAGGGTTACAGGACTGCCGACGGGCACGCGATCGGCCCGGGTAAGATACCGCGTGGTGGCCGGCTGGCCACCATGTAGGGTGAGAGTTGGTACAGTGCTGACTCAAAATGGCTGCTTGCGCATGGACGAGCTACGGTTGAGCAAACTGGACGTTCGCCACGCGTGCGATCAACCCTGACGCGCCACGAATTCCAGCACTTCATCGACGTGACCTGCTACCTTCACGCCTCTCCATTCTTTCACCAATTGCCCATGAGCGTCAATGACAAACGTGCTGCGCTCGATGCCACGCACGGTCTTGCCGTACATCTGCTTCAGTTTCATCACGCCAAACTGCTGGCACAGCATCTCTTCCGGGTCCGAGATCAGCTCGAACGGCAGGCCCAGCTTGGCCTTGAAGCCTTCGTGCGAGCGCAGCGAGTCGCGGCTGATGCCGTATATCTCGGTGCCGGCCGCCTGGAACTGGGCATGCAGGTCGCGGAACGCCATGCTCTCAGTGGTGCAGCCGGGCGTGTTGTCCTTGGGGTAGAAATACAGCACCGTGTAGCGGGCCGGGCGGCCGGCCAGCTGGAAGGTCTGGCCGCCCGTCATCGGGGCGGAAAAGTCGGCGATGGGTGCTACGGTTGGGCGATCAGCCACAGGTTCTCTCCTGAACGGTGAACTTCAAGGTGGGACAGCGGAACTAGCGGGCGGCGCCTTGCACCATCAGCTGGCCCGAACGTCCCGGCAATTCGCCCCACGTCATGGGGCACACGGGCAACACCTCATCCTTGATGTGCCCGTAGTGGTCGGCCATGGACGCCAGTTGATAACCCTGGGCGCGCCAGCCGGCCAACAGCTGCTCGAAGATGGGGGCGAGTTTCTGTCCTTCAAGCTCGGCATGCAAGGTGTACACATGGTCGCGCTTGGCGCCGGCCGTCAGCTTGAGCAGGAAGGCGGCGATGTTGGCCGTCGTGATGACGGTGCCATCGATCTCGCGCCCCAGCAACTCGTCCAGCGTGGGCAGGGTGGTGGGCAACTGGATGCAATCGAGCACCTTGCCATCGACGGACAGCCGGTGCGGACCGTCGGCCGGGTTGGCCAGCGTGCCGTTCTCGTTCAACACGCAGCGGCCGTCCGAGGCGTAGCGGTAGCCGGCCGCATCGTGCTCGATGAAGGCGGCGCCGTTCATCTGCCAGCCAGCCGCGCCATGCGTGTGCGGCGGCGCGCCGAACACGCTGGCGTAGCGGGCGGCGGCCTTGCGCATCATGGCCACGGTCCAGGCAGCGTGGCGTTTGGCCACGTTGTCCTGCCACAGCACGTGGTCCCAGGTATGGATGCCGCATTCGAAGCCGGCGTCGCGCACGGCGCGCAGCTCGGCCGCGCACTGCTTGCCGATGTCCGGCCCCGGCAGCAGGGTGCCGTACATCAGGGTCTTGAAGCCGTAGTGCTCGACCACGGAGGTGCGCGATACCTTGCTGAAAAAGCCGGGGTGCAGGGCGCGCCGCAAGGCCCATCCCGTGTGGTCGGGGCCCAGCGAGAACAGGAACGTGGCATGGGCCTGGTGCGCGCTCAGCATGCGCACCAGGTTGGGCACACCCTCGCGGGTGCCGCGATAGGTGTCCACATCGATCTTGAGCGTCAGCAGCGGCCGGCGCTGGTTGGGCAGGGGACCGGTCAAATCATCAATCCATCAGGGCCTGGGCTTCGGCCACCTGGCTGCGGTAGGCGTCGAAGATCTTGCGCAGCGCGTCGGCCATGGTGGTCGATGGCTTCCAGCCCAGTTCTTCGCAGGTGTTGGTGATCTTCGGCACGCGGTTCTGCACGTCCTGGTAGCCCGCGCCGTAGTAGGCGCCGGACGTGGTCTCCACGATCTTGACCTGCTTGGCGCCGGTGGCGTACTCGGGATATTCCTCGGCCAGTTTCAGCATCATGCCGGCCAGGTCGCGGATCGAGTAGTTGTTGGTCGGGTTGCCGATGTTGTAGATCTTGCCGCTGGCGGCGCCGTTCTTGTTCTCGATGATCTTCATCAGCGCGTCGATGCCATCGTCGATGTCGGTGAAGGCGCGTTTCTGGTTGCCGCCATCGACCAGCGAGATGTTCTCGCCACGCACGATGTGGCCGAAGAACTGGGTCACCACGCGCGACGAACCTTCCTTCGGCGTGTGGATCGAGTCCAGGCCGGCGCCGATCCAGTTGAATGGACGGAACAGGGTGAAGTTCAGGCCTTCCATGCCGTAGCCCCAGATCACGCGGTCCATCAGCTGCTTGGCGTTGGAGTAGATCCAGCGTGGCTTGTTGATCGGGCCGCAGATCAGTTCCGAGTTCTCGGGATCGAATTCCTCGTCGTGGCACATGCCGTACACTTCCGAGGTCGATGGGAACACCAGGTGCTTGCCGTACTTGGCGGCCGAACGGACGATCGGCAGGTTGGCCTCGAAGTCCAGTTCGAACACGCGCAGCGGCTGCTTGACGTAGGTCGACGGGGTGGCGATGGCCACCAGCGGCAGGATCACGTCGCACTTCTTGACGTGGTACTCGACCCATTCCTTGTTGATCGTGATGTCGCCCTCGAAGAAGTGCATGCGCGATTTGTACGCTTCATTCTCCAGGACGTCGGTGATGCGGTCCGTGCTCATGTCCATGCCGTAGACGTGCCAGTCGGTCGTTTCCAGGATGCGCTTCGACAGGTGGTGGCCGATGAAGCCGTTGACGCCGAGGATGAGGACTTTTTTCATGTGATCTTCTCTAGGTAATGTTCATTGTCCGCTGGCGGCAGCGGCCAGGCGGGACTGCAACTGCGCGGCCGTGATGGGTTCACCGTCGGCCGTCAAGGCGGAAATCGCCAGCATGCGGCCATCGCCGCACACGCCAAAGATGCAATTATCCACTACTGTCAAGCCCGGACGCAAACTTGCGCTGGCAACATTGTCAGTATGTTCATGATTGGCCTTGCGCAAGCGTGCCCGTTGCACCACATAGCGCACGCCAGCGATGTCGGTGAAGGCGCCCGGATAGGGCGGCGCCACGGCGCGGTGCAGGTTGTACACGGTTTGCGCGGGCGCGTTCCAGTCGATGCGGCCATCCTCGGGCTTGCGGCCGCCGAAGTAGCCGCCCTGGGTCAAATCGTTGTGCAGGCGCGGCGCCGTGCCGGCCAGCAGCGAGGGCAGCACGCGCCACAGCGCCTGCTCGGCCGCCACGGTGACCTTGCCGAACACTTCGAAGGCGGTGTCGTCGGGCAGGATCGGCACTTCCATCTGGGCCACGATGGCGCCCGCGTCGGGCTTGACCGTCATTTCGTGCAGGGTGGCGCCGGTCACCTCGGCGCCGTGCAGCACGGCCCAGTTGACGGGCGCGCGGCCGCGGAACTGCGGCAGCAGCGAGCCGTGCATGTTGTAGGCCGGCGCCACGGCCAGCAGTTCGGCCGGCAGCATGTGGCGATAGTAGAAGCTGAACATCAGCTCCGGCCTGGCCGCGCGCACCTGGGCCAGCAGCTCGGGCGACCTGGCGTCGGCCGGGGTGATGTAGGGAATGCCTTCGGCCTGGCAGACCGAGATCACGGAATCGAACCAGATGTTTTCGCTCTCGCTGTCCTCGTGGGTGACCACCAGCGCCACGTCCACGCCACCGGCCAGCAGCACTTTCAGGCAGCGCACGCCGACGTTGTGGTAGGCGAAGACGACGGCGCGCGGGCGGTGTGCCAGCATGGCGCCGTTCATCGCGCCACCGAGCGTTTTTCAACCTCGTCCGTGTTGAGAAGTTCGTGGCCGTGCTGCTGTTGCAGGATGGTTTGCACCACGTAGCGCGGACGGGCCCGCACTTGCTGGAAGATGCGGCCCACGTATTCGCCCAGCAGTCCGATGCCGAACAGGATCACGCCCATGAAGAAGAACGCGATCGCGAACAGCGTGAACAGGCCTTCCGCTTCCGCGCCCAGGAACAGGCGGCGCACCAGCAGCACCAGCACCAGCAGGCCGGAGCCGATCGACAGCGCCATGCCCAGCATGGAGAACATTTGCAGCGGCACCAGCGAGAAGCCCGTCACCAGGTCGAAATTGAGGCGGATCAGGCTGTAGAGCGAATACTTCGATTCGCCGGCCGCCCGTTCCTCGTGTTCGACGGTGATTTCCGTCGGCTTGCGCGCGAAGCGGTAGGCCAGCGCCGGCACGAAGGTGTTCACTTCGCCGCACTGGTTGACCAGGTCGATCACGTTGCGCCCGTAGGCGCGCAGCATGTTGCCCTGGTCGGTGATCTTGATGTTGGTGATGCGCTCGCGCAGCTGGTTCATGGCCTTGGAGGCGTAGGTGCGCCAGGCCGAATCCTGGCGCTTGCGGCGGATCGAACCGACGTAGTCATAGCCTTCGCGCATCTTGGCCACCAGGTGGCGGATTTCCTCGGGCGGGTTCTGCAAGTCGGCGTCGAGCGTGATCATGATGTCGCCGCGGGCCGCCTCGAAGCCGGCCAGGATGGCCATGTGCTGGCCATAGTTACCGTTGAACAGCACCACGCGCGTGACGTCGGGCCGGGCCCGGAACTGCTCGGCCAGAATGGAGACTGAGTTGTCGCGGCTGCCGTCGTTGACGAACACGATCTCGTAGCTCGTTTGCAGCGCGTCGAGCGCGGGATAGAGGCGGTCGAACAGGGTCTGCAAACCGGCCTGCTCGTTGTAGACCGGGATGACGACGGATATTTCTGGTTTCATTGATGGTGCGGTCATTGCGGTCATGGTTTAATCAGGATGGCCTTGACGGCGGCGACGGCGCGTTCGACATCGGCCGTGGTCATGGCGTAGAACATGGGCAGCGTGACCGTCAGGCGGCCCACTTTTTCCGACACGGGGAACATGCCTTCCTTGAAGCCGCGCGCGCGGTACAGCGTGAACAGGTGAATCGGCGCGTAATGGTAGCCGGTGCCGATGTTGTACTCGGCCATCTTGCGCATGAAGTTGGCGCGCGTGTCCGGGCCCTGGTCGGGCAGCACGATCTGGAACAGGTGGTAGTTGCTGGTGTCGAAGGCTTGCAGCGGCAGCTGGGCGCCCGATTGCGCTTCGAAGTCGGGGCCGAAGCAGGTGAAATAGTGGCGCGCCAGCGCGCGGCGGTGGGCCGTGATGGCGTCGATGTTGGCGAACTGGCCCAGGCCGATGGCGGCCATGATGTCGCTCATGTTGTACTTGCCGCCCAGGACGTCGACGTCGATGCCGTCCACGCCGCTGCGGGTCACGCCCTGCAGGCGGTATTTCTCGGCCAGGCGGGCTTCTTCCTCGTTGTTGAGGACCAGGCAGCCGCCTTCGCCGGTGGTGATGTTCTTGTTGGCCTGGAAGCTGAACGAGACGAAGTCGCCGAACGCGCCGATGCGCTTGCCTTTCCACTCGGAGCCGAAGGCCTGCGCCGCGTCTTCCACCACGCGCAGCTTGTATTTGTTGGCGATGGCGTACAGGCGGTCCATGTCCACGGGCAGGCCGGACAGGTAGACCGGGATGATGGCCTTGGTGCGCGGCGTGATGGCCGCTTCCAGCTGGTCGAGGTCGATGTTGCGGGTCACGGGGTCGATGTCGGCGAACACCGGCGTGGCGCCCACTTCGATGATGACGTTGGCCGTGGCCACCCACGAGATCGGGGTGGTGATCACTTCGTCGCCGGGGCCGATGCCGGCGATGCGCAGCGCGATCTCCATGGTGCAGGTGCCGGAATTGAAGGTGCGCACGGGGCGGCCGCCAAAGTATTCGGACAGCTTGGCTTCGAAGGCTTGCACTTTCGGGCCGCTGGTGATCCAGCCAGAACGCAGCACGTCGCCGACGGCGGCGATGGTGGCTTCGTCGATGGTGGGTTTGGAAAAAGGCAGGAAGGGCAGGTCAGCGCTCATTTCGGTGGTCACTCTCTTCAACTTGTTCTTGTGGTCGGGCGGGCGCTCGTGGCGCACCGCCCCCAAGGGCAGCGCATATTCTAAAGCTTTCTTGATTTGCCCGGCCATTTTGTTGATCGCATGCAAAGGGTCACGCATGCAAAGGGTCAGACCCTAGGGTCTGACCCTGGTTTGCTGTTTCGGGTTGCGCGGTAGCCGGCAAACCAGTGCTTACGGCGAGGGTCAGACTCCCCGCCTTGGCGCTAGGGTCTGACCCTGAGGTGGCGGCATTAGCTGCGCGCCAGCAGGGCCACGCCGACCAGGATCACGACGATGGCCGCCATCCGTTGCAGCGACACGGCTTCGCCAAAGAAGTACCAGGCGCCGACGGCCGTCACCACGTAGCCCAGCGACAGCATGGGGTAGGCGATCGACACGTCCACCCGTGACAGGGCGATGATCCACAGCACCACCGACAGCACGTAGCAGGTCAGGCCGCCGATGATGGGCAGCTGGGTGGCCACCTTGAGGCCGATCGAAAACCAGTTGTCCATGGTCAGGTGGATGGCGCCGATCGACTTGGTGCCGGCTTTCAGCAGCAGCTGGGCCAGGGCGTTGAGCAGCACGCCGGTGACGATGAAACTGAAGGTTGCAAGATTCATTAAAAATTCGATTAAAAGTTCGATTAAAAATTCAACAAGTTACAGGTTGGCGACGGCCAGCCGCCGCGTATCTTCTGCTATCACGCGCATCGGCACGCCGCGCGCCTGCAGTTTCGGGTAGTCCTCGACGTCGATGATGGCGATGTCCTTCACGCCGGCCCTGGCGTCCTGCTGCCAGATGGCGATCCAGGCATCGACCGTGGGGATGGACAGTTCCGGCTGTTGTTGCAGGCCGAAGGTGAATTCATCCCAGTAGTCCACCAGCGTGACGGTGCGGCCCAGGTAGAACGTCATCGACTGTTCATAGGTGGAGACGGAATAGATCTTGGTATCCGGCTTCAGTTCGGCCTGGATGCGGTGGGTCAGCGCCTTGCCGGCCCGCAGCTTGCCATACGGCTCGAAGCCGGCCAGCACCATCTGGGTGGCCAGGAAGCCGGCGATGGCCAGCGTCAGCACGCTGGCGTCGCGGCGCAGGTGGCGCGCATGCAGCAGGGCCAGCGCGCCGCCGGCGGCGGCGATGATGGCGGCCGCCAGCACCCATGGCTGGTAGGCTTCCAGCATCTTCACTTCGGCCGGGCTGTAGACCTTGATGTGGGCGATCTGCGGCACGGCGGCGATGCCGGCCACGCCGACGATCATCAGCAGCACGGCGGCGAACACGCGGTTCGGGCGCGAGGCGTTTTCCAGGTAGACGGCGATCAGCAGGGCCAGCGCCGGGAAGATGGGCAGGATGTAGCCGGGCAGCTTGGAGCTGGAATAGCTGAAGAAGAAGAAAATGAACCCGGCCCAGATCAGCAGCAGCAGGCGTGGCTGGAAGGTGGCCATGCGCTCGCGGCGCAGCGCGCCCAGCAGGCTTTGCGGCAGCACGCCCAGCCACGGCATGATGCCGGGAATGAGCATGACGAAGAAGTAGTACCACGGGCCTTCGCGGTGGTGGGTCTTGAGCAGGAAGCGCTCCACGTGTTCGTGGATGAAGAAGAAGTGCGGCTGTTCCGGGTTCTTCAGCGCCACCAGCACGAACCACGGCGTGGCCACGGCGAAGAACAGCAGCAAGCCCTTGCCCAGGTGCAGCCGGGTCCAGATACCCCAGTCGCGCGCGGCCACCGTGTACAGCACCAGCACGGCGCCGGGCAGCACCAGTCCGATCAGGCCCTTGGCCAGCACGGCCAGCGCCATGCCGGTCCAGCACACGAGCATCCAGTTGCGCCGCTCGGTGGCCATGGCGCCGTCGCGCTGGGCCAGCAGCAGGGCGCACAGGGCGATGGTCATCATGCCCGACAGGCTCATGTCGAGCGAATCGATCTGGCCCGAGGCCACCCAGAACAGGCTGGCGCCCAGCGCCAGCGCGGCGTAGAAGCCGGCGCGCGCGCCGAACACCTTGTGGCCCGTGTAGCCGGTCAGCAGCACGCCGCCCAGGCCGCACAGGCCGGTCCACAGGCGCGCTTGCCATTCGCCCAGCCCGAACACGGCGAACGACAGGGCGTTCATCCACGTTTGCAGCGGCGGTTTTTCAAAATACTTGATGCCGTTCAGGCGGGTGGTGATCCAGTCGCCCGTGGTGAACATTTCGCGCGCCATTTCGGCATAGCGGCCCTCATCGGGCGGCACCAGGGTGCGCCAGCCCAGCACGTACAGCCAGACCAGCGTGAAGACGATCGCGAGGGACCACAGCAGCTTTTTGGAGTTGTACAGGTCGTTGTTCATCAGGCCGGCTCACCCGCACCCAGGGTCGTACCCATCACCAGGGCCAGCGTGACCTTGCGGCCTTCGCCCATCAGAATGTTGTAAGTCCGGCAAGCGGCCTGGTTGTCCATGCATTCCACGCCGATGCGGCGCATGGTCAGCGCGGCCGTCAGTTTGGGGTGGATGAAGCGCTGGCGCTCGCCCGTGCCCAGGATCACGACGTCGGGCGCCAGGTCCAGGATGGCGGTGAAATGGGCTTCGGTCAGTTGCTCGAAGGTGGCGGCGCCCCAGGCCTGCGGCGCCGTCTCAGGCAGCACGATCAGGCTGTAGTTGTAGCGCTGGGCGTTGATTTCGACCCCGGTATCGTCGTAGCCGGTGACGGTCTGGTATTGTTGGGTGCTGCTGGGATGGAGCTTCATAGGCGTGTGACGTGCGGTTAAGGCGAGCGGTTAAGACGAACCTTTGCGGGCTATGGTCGGCAAAAGAAGCGTCATTGTAGCGTTTTTCCCGGACTTGCCCGCCGCAAAGGTTGATTAAATGGGAGGCTTTCGGCAGAATGGGTCTTTTCGCATTGCAGCATGGGCCGGGGCCGGATTTTGGCAGGCCAAGTCGTTTTGCCTCACCAACACAGGATTTTATTTTGCGACCGATTCATAAATCGAACAAACTTGCGGAAGTCTGCTACGAGATCCGCGGGCCGGTGCCGGAAAAAGCCCGGCAAATGGAGGAGGAAGGCCACAAGATCACGAAGTTGAATATTGGCAACTTGGCAGTGTTCGGCTTCGATCCGCCCGATGAAATCGTGCATGACATGATCGTCAACCTGCCCAACGCGGCCGGCTACACCGATTCCAAGGGCATGTTCGCGCCGCGCAAGGCGGTGATGCATTACACGCAAGGCAAGAATATCCGCGGCGTCACCATCGACGACATTTACCTGGGCAATGGCGCGTCCGAACTGATCGTGATGGCCATGAACGCGCTGCTCAACACCGGCGACGAGGTGCTGGTGCCGGCGCCCGACTATCCGCTGTGGACGGCCGCCGTTAGCCTGTCGGGCGGCACGCCGGTGCATTACATCTGCGACGAGCAGCAGGACTGGTATCCAGACCTGGCCGATATCCGCAACAAGATCACGTCCAACACGCGCGCCATTGTCATCATCAACCCGAATAACCCGACCGGCGCGCTGTACCCGGTCGAGCTGCTGCGCGAGATCATCGAGATCGCGCGCCAGAATCAGCTGATCATCTACGCCGACGAAATCTACGACAAGGTGCTGTACGACGAAGCCCAGCACGTGTCGATCGCCTCGCTGGCCGACGACGTGCTGTGCGTGACCTTCAACGGCCTGTCCAAGAATTACCGCTCGTGCGGCTACCGCTCCGGCTGGATGGTGGTGTCGGGCGAGAAAAGCCATGCCAAGGATTACATCGAGGGCCTCAACATGCTGGCCTCGATGCGCTTGTGCGCGAACGCGCCGGGCCAGTTCGCGATCCAGACCGCGCTGGGTGGCTACCAGAGCATCAAGGACCTGGTGGGGCCGGGCGGACGCCTGTTGAAGCAACGCGACCTGGCGCACCAGCTGCTGACGGACATTCCCGGCATCACCTGCGTCAAGCCGAAAGCGGCGCTGTACATGTTCCCGCGCCTCGATCCGAAGATCTACCCGATCGCGGACGACCAGCAATTCGCCTACGAACTGCTGGCCGAAACCAAGGTGCTGATCGTTCAGGGCAGTGGCTTCAACTGGATCAACCATGACCACTTCCGCGTCGTGTTCCTGCCCAATACGGACGACATGACCGACGCGTTCGGCCGCATCGCGCGCTTCATGGAAGGTTACCGCAAGCGTCACAGCCTGGGCTATTAAACCGTATCCGCCCTTTATTCACCGGGCGCCGCCGGGGCGGCGTCCGATCTCACCGCAATGAAACGAGTGTTGTTATGAATCCCATCAAAGTAGGTCTGCTAGGCATCGGCAACGTTGGCGCCGGTACGTTCAACGTGTTGCGCCGCAACCAGGAAGAAATCCGCCGCCGCGCCGGCCGCGGTATTGAAGTGGTGGCCGTTTCGGCCCGCAACCTGGAACGGGCCAAGGAGCGCACCGGCGGCCAGGTGAAAGTGGTGGCCGATCCATTCGACATCGTCAACGATCCCGACATCGATATCGTCGTCGAGCTGATCGGCGGCTACGACACGGCCAAGGCGCTGGTGCTGCAAGCGATCGCCAACGGCAAGCACGTGGTCACCGCCAACAAGGCGCTGCTGGCCGTGCACGGCAACGAGATCTTCGCCGCGGCCCAGGACAAGGGTGTGATGGTGGCGTTCGAGGCGGCCGTGGCCGGCGGCATCCCCATCATCAAGGCGCTGCGCGAAGGCTTGACGGCCAACCGCATCGAATGGCTGGCCGGCATCATCAACGGCACCACCAACTTCATCCTGTCCGAGATGCGCGACAAGGGCCTGGACTTCGCCACCGTGCTCAAGCAGGCGCAGGAACTCGGTTACGCCGAAGCCGACCCCACCTTCGACATCGAAGGCGTGGACGCGGCGCACAAGGCCACCATCCTGGCCGCGATCGCGTTCGGCATCCCGGTGCAGTTCGACAAGGCTTACGTGGAAGGCATTTCCAAGCTCAACGCCGTCGATATCCGCTACGCCGAGCAACTGGGCTACCGCATCAAGCTGCTGGGCATCGCCAAGCGCGCCAAGGTCAACGGCACCGAAGGCGTGGAACTGCGCGTGCACCCGACCCTGATTCCGGCCAAGCGCCTGATCGCCAACGTGGAAGGGGCCATGAACGCCGTGCTGGTGCAGGGCGACGCCGTCGGCGCCACGCTGTACTACGGCAAGGGCGCCGGCGCCGAGCCGACCGCCTCGGCCGTGATCGCCGACCTGGTCGACATCACCCGCCTGGCCACGGCCGATCCGGAGCACCGCGTGCCGCACCTGGCGTTCCAGCCCAACGAGATGACCGACATCGAGATCCTGCCGATGGCCGAGATCACGACCAGCTACTACCTGCGCATGAACGTGGCCGACCAGCCCGGCGTGCTGGCCGACCTGACCCGCATCCTGGCCGACGCCACCATCTCGATCGACGCCATGCTGCAGAAGGAACCGGCCGAAGGCGAGATCCGCACCGACATCATCTTCCTGACCCACCAGACCCAGGAAAAGAACGTGGAAGCGGCGATCGCCAAGATGGAAGGGCTGGCCAGCGTGTTCGGCACGGTGACCAAGATCCGCCTGGAAAACCTGAGCTAAGCATCGCGCCCGCCTCCGTGCAAAGACGGGGTCAGGTCATGCAGTCGCGCAAGTTGCGCGACTGCATGACCTGACCCCGTTTTTTTGCGTGCGCGCTAAAAACCACAGCATGATGCGGCAGCGTATGCGGCAGTGGCGCAACGGAGTTCATAGCGTTACAGTGATAGTGATTATTGCCACCCGGTTACCCACATTGGCGCCCGTCATGGGTCGCCAGGCAGGGCCGGGGTGGCCGTCCGTGCGGCAGGACGAGGCATGGCCGCCGCTGAAACCAGCATGTTGCAATATGGAACGAAAACCGTTTACGCTGAATTCATGATGGCCGGCGTGCCGCTTGCGCACGGCCAGTACGCATCCGCAGTCATAAGGCGAGCCGTCAGAGCGCCGATTCAAATTACCGGGGGAGAGCACATGTCTGAATTCTTACGCCGCCTGTCGATCCAGCAAAAGCTGATGTCGAGCATGGCCCTTTGCCTGCTGTTGTTCCTGGTGCTGTCGGCCACGCTCAGCGTGGTCATGACGGGCAATACCATCCGCGCGCGCGTGGTGGGCCAGGAGTTGCCGGCCGTGGTGGGCGAGATCCGCAACGATATCCTGCGCCAGATCGGCGAGCCGCTGGCCGCGTCGCAGGCCGTGGCCAACAACACCTTCCTGCTGGACTGGGAGGGCCAGGGCTTGCCGGACACGGGCATCGACGCGTGGAAAGCGTATGCCCAGCGCATCCAGACCAAGATGAAGGCGGCTACCGTGTTCTGGGTCTCCGGCGCGACCGGCAAGTACTACACGCCGGCCGGGCTGGACCGCACGCTGCACAAGGAAGCGGCGTCGGACCAGTGGTTCTACGGTTTCCTGTCCGGCGGCAAGCCGTACACGCTCGACATCGACAAGGACGTGAGCGCGAATACCTACATGCTGTTCATTAACTACCGCTTCGACGGTGGCGCCGGCAAGGAGGGCGCCGCCGGTCTCGGTCTGTCGATCGACAAGCTGGCCGAGACCATCCGCAGCTACAAGGTGGGCGAGTCGGGCTACGTGTTCCTGGTGCGCGCCAATGGCAGTCTGCTGGTGCACCGCGATCCCAAGCTGGTCGACGGCAAGCACTTCCTGAAGGATTTGCCCGGCTTTAACGAGGAATTGAGCGGCAAGCTGTTGGGCGGGCAGCGCTTCACGACGGTCAACTACCAGGCGCCCGAGGGCAAGCGCATCGTCGCCTCGTCCTTTGTGCCGGAACTGAATATGTACGTGATCGCGGAAGTGCCGGAGCAGGAAGTGCTGGGCCAGGTCACCCGTTCCGTGCTGCTGGCGGCGCTGGTCGGTGGCCTGGTGGGCGGTGGCATCGGGCTGTTCATCATCTACCTGGTGAGCCGCGCCATGGCCGCGCCGGTGGCGCGCGCCGCGCAGATGCTGGGCCAGATCGCCGACGGCAATGGCGACCTGTCGCGCCGCATGACGGTGGAGTCGCGCGACGAGATCGGCATGCTGGCCGATGCCTTCAACCGCTTCGTGTCTTCGCTCAACCGCACCATCCGCGAAGTGCGCGACAGTACCGAAACCATCGCCCACGCCTCGCGCGAGATCGCCAGCGGCAACCTGGACCTGTCGGCCCGCACGGAAGGGCAGGCCTCCAGCCTGGAGCAGACCGCCTCCGCGATGGAGGAACTGACGGCCACCGTGACCCAGAACGCCGACAGCGCGCGTCACGCCAACGAGCTGGTGCAGTCGGCGTCCGGCTATGCGACCCAGGGCGGCGCCGTGGTGGGCCGGGTGGTCGAGACGATGGCCTCGATCAAGGACAGTTCGCGCAAGATTGTCGACATCATCGGCGTGATCGACGGCATCGCGTTCCAGACCAACATCCTGGCCCTGAACGCGGCCGTGGAAGCGGCGCGCGCCGGCGAGCAGGGACGCGGCTTCGCCGTGGTGGCGTCGGAAGTGCGCAACCTGGCCCAGCGCAGCGCGGCGGCGGCCAAGGAGATCAAGGAGCTGATCGGCGATTCCGTGGTCAAGGTCGATGCCGGCGGCTCGCTGGTGGACGAGGCGGGCGCCACGATGGCCAAGATCGTCGCCTCGGTCGAGCAGGTGACCAGCATCATGGGCGAGATCGTGGCGGCCAGCCACGAGCAGAGCGACGGCATCGCCCAGGTCAACCTGGCCGTGACGGAGATCGACAGCACCACCCAGCAGAACGCGGCGCTGGTGGAGCAGGCGGCGGCGGCCGCCGCCTCGCTGCAGGAGCAGGCCGCCAACCTGGCGGCCGTGGTCAGCGTGTTCAAGCTTGATGAGCGGGGCTGAGGGGAGCGGCGACGGCGAGGCGGGCGTTGCTCAGCCGACGCCAGACGGGATGGCGGCGGTATGGCTAGCGAATCGGGAACGCCACCCGCACCAGCAAGCCCTGCGGCCCGGCCGCGTCGGCCAGCGTGACTGACGCGCCGTGCAGGGCGGCGATGTCGCGCACGATGGCCAGTCCCAGGCCGGCTCCGCCGGGATTGCGCTCCATCGTGGCCGAGGCCCGGTAGAACGGGGAAAACACTTTTTCGCGTTCGGCGGCGGCGATGCCCGGGCCGCTGTCTTCCACTTCCAGCGTGGCGCCATCGGC
The DNA here is from genome assembly GCA_035254005.1 of Burkholderiaceae bacterium. Lineage (GTDB taxonomy): Bacteria > Pseudomonadota > Gammaproteobacteria > Burkholderiales > Burkholderiaceae_D > Rugamonas. Next base: position 15,710 of record DATFBD010000086.1, read on the forward strand.
CATTTCCCGCACCCGCAGCACCACCGTGCCGCCCGGCGGCGAGTAGCGCAGCGCGTTGTCCACAAGGTTGGCCACCAGCTCGTGCAGCAGCAGCGGCTGGCCTTGCACCACGGCCGGCGCATCGCCTTCCAGCGACAGGTCGATCTGCTTGGTCACGGCCGCGATCGCCAGTTCCAGTCCCACCTGCCGCGCCACATCGCGCAGCGACACGGGCGCCAGTGTCGCATGGTCGCCATCCTGGCCGCCGTGCTCGATGCGCGCCAGTGTCAGCAGCCGGTTGGCCAGGTTGACGGTGGAGTCGGTGGTGGCGGCGATGCTGTGCACGATGTCGCGCAGCGCCGCTTTCATCTGCCCGGGATCGGCCTGCGCGCGGTCGCATTCGCGCAGCGCCAGTTCGGCCTGGGTCTTGAGCACCGTCAGCGGGGTGCGTAACTGGTGCGAGGCGTCGGCGATGAAGCGGCGCTGGCTGGCGATCAGGCTTTGCAGGCGCGCCATCGAGGTGTTCATGGCCGCCACCAGCGGCCGTACCTCCTTGTGCACCAGGGCCGGATCGACGTCCGACAGGTCATTCAGGCTGCGTGTCTCCACTTCCAGTTTCAGCCGCATCAGGGGCTGCAGCACCAGGCGCACGGCGAACCACACCAGCAGCGCCAGTGCCAGCAGCAGGGCCGCTTGCCACAGCAGGGTGTCGAACAGGATCTGGTTCGACAGGCCGCGCCGCGCGTCCAGCGTTTCGCCTACCTGGATCAGCGCGATGCCGCGCATCGAGTCGTCGTACACCGGTTGCAGCAGCGCGGCGATGCGCACTGGCTGGCCGTTGTAGCTGGCGTGGTAGAAGCGCACCAGCGCCGGGTAGGCTTGCGAGCGCGGCACGTTGGCCGGCACCGGCGGCAGGTCGTCGTAGCCGGACACGGTCTCGCCGTGGATGCCGGTCACCTTGTAGTAGATGCGGCCCAGCGTGTCGGTCTCGAAGCTGTCGAGCGCCACGTAGGGTACGTCGGCCACCACCTTGCCATCGACCACGTGCACCCGTTCGGCCAGCGCGCGCGTGGACGCCAGCAGCGAGCGGTCGTAGGCCATGTCGGCCGCGTCGGTCGCGTTGCGGTAGACCGAGATGGCGTTCAGCGCCACCAGCACGATCAGCGGCACCAGCAGCCAGCGCAGCAACTGGCCGCGCAGGCTGCCCAGCGCGGCGCCCTGGCCGGACCGGCGCCGGGCCGCCAGGCGGGACGGGCGCGCCGCCATCTAGCCGCCGACGGCGCTGCGCGGCTGCAGCAGGTAGCCGATGCCGCGCAGCGTGGTGATCATGGCCGCGTCGGGCGCGCCGTTGTCGAGCTTCTTGCGCACGCGGTGGATGTACAGTTCGATCGCGTCCAGGTTGGCGTCGTCGTCCAGCGCGAACACTTCGTCGAACAGCTTTTCCTTCGATACGGCGCGGCCCGAGCGCGAGATCAGCGCTTCGAGCACGGCGTGTTCGCGCGGCGTGAGCGCCAGCGCGGCGCCGCCGTAGCTGAAGCAGCGGGTCACGGTGTCGAAACTGAGGCCGCCGCAGTGGTGCACCAGCGCCTCGTTACCCACGCTGCGGCGCAGCAGCGCGCGCACCCGCGCTTCCAGTTCGGCCAGCTCGAACGGCTTGGCCAGGTAATCGTCGGCGCCCAGGTTCAGGCCCTGGACCCGGTCATCGAGGCCGCCGCGGGCGGTCAGGATCAGCACCGGCGTCTGGCCGCGCGGGGCGGGACGGGCGCGCAGGCGCTTGAGTACTTCCAGCCCGTCCATGCGGGGCAAGGTCAGGTCCAGGATCACCAGCGCGTAGTCCTGGGTGTGCAGCAGGGCGTCGGCGTCGGCGCCGTTGTCGGCGCATTCGACCGTCATGTTGGCGTCGCGCAGGGCCTTGGACAGCCAGCGTGACAGCTCGGTGTGGTCTTCTACTAACAAAATGCGCATAAATCTTGCCAATCCGATTAAAAAAGTTCAGTGTCAGACCTGCATGATAGCCCTGGCGCGCCGTTTGCGCGGCAGCGCCGGCGTTTTGTGGTGCACGGGAGACAGGGAAGCCTCTGGCGGGCCCAACCTGTCAGGACTGAAAGGCAAATGAAAGGAAGCGAATTTTATAGTGGAAGCCTGATTGTCGATCAGATGCCGCATTTATAACGAAATTCATAACTACATTTACCGGAGACACACATGAAGAAATCCTCTTTGTCCATCGCCATCCTGACCCTGCTGGGCGCCGCTGGTGCCGCGCACGCGCAATCGAACGTGCAGGTGTATGGCTTGCTGGACATGGGCGTGGATTACGCCAGCGACGCCAAGGCGGGCGGCGGCGCGATGACCCGCGTGAGCTCGGGTGGCATGAACACCTCGCGCTGGGGCTTGCGCGGCACGGAAGACCTGGGTGGCGGCCTGAAAGCCGTGTTCAACCTGGAAGGCGGCATCCTGATGGATACCGGCGCCTCGGACGGCGTGCTGTTCAAGCGCCAGGCCAACGTGGGCCTGGAAGGCGGCTTTGGCCGCGTGGTGCTGGGCCGTTCGTTCACCAGCGTGTACGACACGGTGATCCGCTTCGATCCGATGGGCTTCGCGCCGTTCTACTCGTGGGCCACCTCGGGGCCGGCCACCGGTCCCAGCAAGTATGGTTTCACCACGGCCTGGGACAACATGATCAAGTATTCCGTCTCCGCTGGCGGCCTGCAGTTTGGCGCTACCTATGGCGCCGGCGAGCAAAGCACCAGCAGCAATGACAGCGCCAAGTTCGCCACCGCCGCCACCTACACCACCGGCCCGGTGAGCGTGATGGCGACCTGGGAGCGCGTCAACGGCAACACCGTGGTCGCCACCGGCAACCGTGACAAGACCACGGTCTGGCACCTGGGCGCCAACTACGAGAACGGCCCGGTGAAGCTGACGGCCGTGGTGCGCGACTACAAGCTGGTGTCGGGCAAGGCGCTGACCGCCGACGTCGATGCCACCACTACCTGGGGCGGCGTGGTCTACAAGCTCGATGCCGTCAACACGCTGACGGGCGCGATCTACCACGTGAACGTCAAGAACGTGGCCGCCGGCAAGGACGCCGATCCTACCCTGTACGTGGCGCGCATCCGCCACGCGCTCTCCAAGCGCACCGACCTGTATGTGGCGGCTGCCTACGCCAAGGCCAAGAACGGCCAGCTGACCGGCCTGTCGCGCGACGATGCCGGCTTCGCCGACACCCAGCGCGGCTTCATGACGGGCATCCAGCACCGCTTCTGATCCGGGCCGTCCGGGGCCATTTTTTTCTGCATGGCCCCGGACATTGAAAGCGCTTTGAAAGCTGGCGCGCACTACCATACACACATCGATGAAAACAATTTTGCTGGCATGGCTGGCCGTCCTGATGGCCGGCACGGCGGCGCAGGCGGCGGGCGCGGAATGCATCGTGCCTTCCAAGCCCGGCGGCGCACTGGATCTGACTTGCAAGCTGGCGCAAAAGGGTTTGCAGACCTTGCCGGAACACGGCGGCGCGGCGATGCGGATCAGCTATCTGCCGGGCGGCATCGGCGCGGTGGCGTGGCATGCGCTGGTGTCGCAGCGGCGTGCCGAGCCGGACACGCTGGTGGCTTTTTCGGGCGGCTCGCTGCTCAACCTGGCGCAGGGCAAGTTCGGCAAGGCCAAGGCGGACGATGTGCGCTGGGTGGCGGCGCTGGGCGCGGACTACGGCATGATCGCGGTGCGCGCCGATTCGCCCTACCACACATTGGGCGAGCTGGTGACGGCCTTGAAGCACCATCCGGAACAGGTGCTGATCGGCGTGAGCGGCACCATCGGCAGCCAGGACTGGTTGAAGATCGCGCTGGTGGTGAAGGCGGCAGGCGTGGATCCGAAAGTGCTGCGGTTCGTGGCGCTGGAGGGCGGCGGCGAAGCCTTCACGGCAATGCACGCGGGCTTTGTGCAGGTGGTGTCGGGCGACGCGTCGGAAGCGACGCTGTACTCGGCCGGCGGCAGCACCCGGGTGCTGGCCGTGCTGTCCGAGCAGCGCCTGCCGGGCGTGCTGGCCAAGGTGCCCACGGCGCGCGAGCAGGGCTATGACGTGGTGTGGTCCGTGATCCGCGGCGTGTGGATGGGGCCGCAAGTGCCGGAGGCCGATTACCGCAAGTGGGTGGGCGCTTTCGACCGCGTGCTGGCCAGCCCGCAGTTCGCGCAGACCCGCGCCAGCTACGGCCTGTATCCGTTCAGCCTGACGGGGCCGGCGCTGACGGCCTACGTGAAAAAGGCAGTCGATGATTACGGCAAGCGCGCCAGCGAACTGGGTCTGGTGCGATAGCCAGCAGTGCAAAAGCAGTCACGCAGCATACTCAGGCAGCATACAAATGGCAGTACATAAACAGACGGAGACAAACATGATGTTCAAAACCACCCTGGCCGCCGCAGTGGCCACCACCCTGGCCACCGCATTCGCCACCGCCGCCCTGGCCCAGGTACCGGCCGGCTATCCGGCCGATTACCAGAAGATCGTGGACGGCGCCAAGAAGGAAGGCAAGCTGGTGATCTACGGCGCCACCGACAGCAAGGCTACCCAGCCGCTGATCAAGGACTTCAACGCGCTGTACCCCGGCATCACGATCGAGTACAACGACATGAATTCGACCGAGGTGTACAACCGCTTCATCTCGGAAGTGGCGGCCGGCGGCAACACGGCCGACGTGATGTGGTCCTCGGCCATGGACCTGCAGATGCGCCTGGCCTCGGATGGCTATGCGCTCAAATACAAATCCGTCGAAGCGCCCAAGATCCCCGGCTGGGCCATCTGGGACGACCAGGCTTACGGCACCACGTTCGAGCCGGCCGCCATCGTCTATAACAAGCGCCTGGTGGACGCCAAGGAAGTGCCGCAGACGCACGCCGACTTCGCCAAGCTGATCCAGCAGCCCAAGTTCAAGGACAAGGTCACCACCTACGACATCGAAAAATCCGGCGTCGGCTTCATGTTCATGACCCAGGATGCGCGCGAACTGGGTACCAAGTTCCCGGACCTGGAAAACGCCTTCGGCGCCGCCAAGGTGCGGGTGCAATCATCGACCGGTACCATGATGGAGCGCATTTCGTCGGGCGAGAACCTGATCGGCTACAACGTGCTCGGTTCCTACGCGCTGGTGCGCGCCAAGGCCGACCCTTCGATCGGCGTGATGCTGCCCAAGGATTACACGTTGATCCTGTCGCGCGTCCTGTTCATCAACAAGGGCGCCAAGAACGTCAACGCGGCCAAGCTGTGGCTGGACTACATGCTGTCGCACCGTGGCCAGACCATCATCGCCAACGATTCGCGCCTGTACGCGATCCGCGCCGACGTGAGCGGCGAAACCACCTCGGCCGACCTGATCAAGCAGATCGGCAAGGACAACGTCAAGCCGGTACCGGTGCACCCCATCGTGCTGCAATTCCTTGGCCCGGCCAAGCGCATGGCCTTCCTCAAGCAGTGGAAAGAGTCGGCCGGCAAGAAATAAGAGTCCTGCCTCAAAGCGCCTCTGAACGGCCTGCCGCCGGCCCGTGCCGGTGGCCGCAACACCCCTCCGTCATAACGTGCGACGGCGCCAGCACGCGCCGCGCCTGAAGGTACCCTCACATGCAAACGATGACCATACCCGGCTCCGGCCGGCGCAGCCTGAACTGGCCGCGCGGCGTGGTGGTGACGCTGACCGCGCTCGCCATCTTCCTGCCGCTGATCCTGATTTTCTACCAAAGCTTCCTGTCGGCGCCGTTCTTCGTGCCGGGCAAGGAGCTGGGCCTGGACGCCTACCGCTTCATCTTCGACGATCCCGACTTTACCGTGGCGTTCAAGAATGGCCTGATCCTGGCCACCGGCCTGGCCGTGATCGCCGTGCCGCTGGGCGGCATGCTGGCCTTCCTGATGATCCGCACCGACTTGCCGGGCCGCGGCTGGATCGCGCCCATGCTGCTGGTGCCGATCTTCGTGTCGCCGATGGTGATGGGCTTTGGCTATGTGGTGTCGATGGGGCCGGTGGGCTTCTACTCCACGTGGGCCAAGGACCTGCTGGGCTTCATCCCCTGGAACATCTACTCGTTCACCAGCATCGTGGTAATCGCCGGCCTGACCCACGTGCCGCACGTCTACCTGTACGCCTCGTCGGCCCTGAAAAGCCTCGGCTCGGACGTCGAGGAAGCGGCCCGCGTGGCTGGCGCCTCGCCGCTGCAGGTGATGCTCAACGTGTCGCTGCCGATGGTGATGCCGGCGCTGGCCTATGCCGCCGTGCTGGTGTTCTTCCTCGGCTTCGAGGTATTCGGCCTGGTGCTGGTGCTGGGCGACCCGGAAGGCCATTTGGTGCTGGCCACCTACCTGTACAAGCTGACCAATAAACTGGGCACGCCGTCCTACCACCTGATGGCCGCCGTCGCCGTGTGCCTGGTGATGGTGACCATGCCGCTGGTGATGCTGCAGCGCTGGCTGCTCAAGTCGGCCAACAAATACGTGTCGATCAAGGGCAAGGGCGCGCGCACCAAGTCGATGCCGCTGGGCCGCTGGAAGTGGCTGGCGTTCGCGCTGATCGCCGCCTGGCTGCTGTTCACCATCGTGATGCCGATCTCGGGCATCGTGCTGCGCTCGTTCGTGCAGTACTGGGGCGAGGGCGTGCGCCTGGCCGACGTGCTGACGCTGGACCACTTCCGCGAAATCCTGGAGCAGCCCTCGCTGATGCGCGGCATCCTCAACACCATCCTGATCGGCGTGGTGGGCGGCGCGCTGGCCGTGATTTGCTACAGCGGCATCGCGCTGGCCATGCACCGCAAGCCGGACGGCATCACCCGCCTGCTCGACTACAGCGTGCTGGTGCCGCGCGCCATTCCCGGCCTGCTGGCGGGCCTGTCGTTCCTGTGGGTGTTCCTGTTCGTGCCCAGCTGGCTGGACGGCATGCTGAAGGGGATGGACAACGGCGTGGCGATCTGGCTCAGCGAACATGCGATCCCCGTGCTGCGCTCGCTGCGCTCGACCATCTTCGCGCTGTGGCTGGCGTACTCCGTGGTGTGGCTGGCCTACGGCATGCGCTTGATCTCGACGGCGCTGCTGCAGGTGGGACCGGAGCTGGAGGAAGCGGCACGCGCCGTGGGCGCCCGCCGCGGCCAGGTGACGCGCGACGTGACGCTGCCGCTGATCAAATACGGCATGCTGGGCGCCTGGCTGATGGTGTTCCTGATCTTCGAACGTGAATACTCGACCGGCGTGTACCTGCTCTCGCCCGGCACCGAGGTGATCGGCGCCATGCTGGTGTCGCTGTGGGCCGGCGGTTCGACCGACCTGGTGGCGGCCCTGTCCTTCATTAACATCGCCCTGGTCGCCGTCGGCCTGGGTATCGCACTGCGCTTTGGCGTCAAACTGCATAACTGAGAACCTAGCCATGAAACGAGACCTGATCATGAATGAACTGAGCGTCAACGAACTGCACCTCGATTACGGCAGCGGCGCCCACGCCAATCCCATCCTCAAGGGCGTGTCCATGCATTTGCAAAAGGGCGAAGTGGTGGCGCTGCTGGGGCCTTCGGGCAGCGGCAAGACCACGCTGCTGCGCGCCGTGGCGGGACTGGAAAGCCCCAAGCTGGGCACCATCGATATTGGCGAGCGGCGCGTGTTCGACGGCGAACGCGGCTTCGAGATGCCGGCCGAGCAGCGCAACCTGGGCCTGGTGTTCCAGTCCTACGCGCTGTGGCCGCACAAGACCGTGTTCGACAACGTGGCCTATGGCCTCAAGCTGCGCAAGATGGGCGCGGCCGACATCGCCGAACGCGTCAACGAAGTGCTCAAGCAGCTGGGCCTGGGCCACCTGGGCGCGCGCTTCCCGCACCAGTTGTCCGGCGGCCAGCAGCAGCGCGTGGCCATCGCCCGCGCGCTGGTGTACAACCCGCCCGTGATTTTGCTGGACGAACCGCTGTCCAACCTGGACGCCAAGTTGCGCGAGGAAGCACGCGCCTTCCTGCGCGAGCTGATCGTGCGCCTCGGCTTGTCGGCGCTGATGGTGACCCACGACCAGGCCGAAGCGATGGCCATTTCCGACCGCATCCTGCTGCTCAACAACGGCAGGATCGAGCAGCAGGGCACGCCGCAAAGCATGTACGAGACGCCCGATACCCTGTTCACGGCGGAATTCATGGGCAGTAACAACCGCCTGCCGGGCCGTATCCTGCAGCGCAACGGCAGCCGGGTGCAGCTGGACGTGAACGGTACGGCACTGCAGGCCACGGCGCGCGGGACTTCCACCAGCACGGAAGGCAGCATCATCATCCGCGTCGAGGAAGTACACGTCAGCGCCACGCCGGTGGAGAATGCCATCGAACTGCCGCTGCTGACCTGCATGTACCTGGGCGACCGCTTCGAGTGCCTGTTCAAGAGCGAGTGCGGCCCCGAGATCAGCCTGCGCGCCCACTCGCGCTACAAGCTGGAGCCGGGCCGCTACTGGCTGCAACTGCCGGCCGACAAGCTCTGGGTGTTCTGAGTGTTCTGAGCAAGGCGAGGAGTCCCGTGGCATGAAGTGGTTTAGCTGGTCCGACGGCGGCGGGACGCAAGTGCGGGCATGGCTGGCGGCGCTGCTGGTGTCGCTGGCCGGCGCCGCGCTGTGCCTGTGGCTCGATACGCCGCTGCCGTGGATGATCGGTCCGCTGTTCGCCACGGCCATGCTGCGCCTGGCCGGGCGCGACCTGCGCACGCCCGTGCGGGCGCGCGAGGCGGGGCAGTGGGCCATCGGTACGGCACTGGGCCTGTATTTCACGGCGCCCGTGCTGCTGGCGTTATCGAACTATGCGCCCTTGATCGCGCTGGCCGTGGGCTTTACGCTGGCGCTGGGCTGGGGCGGCGGCTACCTGCTGCATAAGATGGCGCGCACCGACCGCACCACCGCCTTCTTCGCGATGGCGGCCGGCGGCGCGTCCGAAATGGCGGTGCAGGGCGAGCGCCATGGCGCCAGCGTGGAGCGGGTGGCGGCCGCGCACAGCCTGCGCGTGATGCTGGTGGTGGCCGTGATTCCGTTCACGGTGCGCTGGTGGGGCAGCCACGGGCTGGCCCTGGGTGACGATGTGTATCACCCCGGCGCGGCCGAGGTGCATATCGGGGGCTTGCTGCTGCTGGTCGTGCTGACCAGCGTGGCCGCGCTGCTGTGCAAGCGCACCGGCATGCCCAACGCCTGGGTCATCGGCCCGCTGCTGGCGGCGATGGCCCTGACGGCCGGCGGGATGCACCTGAGCCGCTTGCCCGAGTGGATGATACGCGGCGGCCAGCTGTTCATCGGCGCCTCGCTCGGCTGCCGCTTTTCACCGGCGTTCCTGCGCGCGGCGCCGCGTTTCCTGGCCAGCGTGGCCGCTTGCAACCTGGCGTCGATGGCGCTGGCGGCCGGCTTCGGCCTGTTGCTGGCGCGGGGCGCCGGCATCCATCCCGGCACGGCCATCCTGGCCACGTCGCCGGGCGGCATCGCGGAAATGGCGCTGACGGCCAAGACGCTGCGCCTTGGCGTGCCTATCGTTACGGCCTTTCACGTGGCGCGCATGGTGGTGCTGGTGCTCACCATCGGCCCGCTGTTCCGGCTGATCCGGCGCCTGGCGCGGCGCCAGCAATGAAAAAAGCCGGCGCGATGGCCGGCTAGTCCGAATCAGGGCGGACCCCGTTTCGTTGGCGATGGCTTAGAACTTGAAGCGCACGCCCACGGACAGCATGTCGGCCTTGACGCTGTCGCCACCTTCTTTGGCGACCTTGCCGAAGTTTTCGTATTCAGCGACGAAGCTGATTTTCTTGTCCAGCGCGAACGATGCACCGATGCCGATCATCGGGCTGGTTTGGTTCTTGGTGGTGCTGTCGGAGAAGCCTGGCTCCCACGCTTTGACTTCGGTGTGGTTGAACGCCACGCCCAGTTTGCCGAACAGCGAGAACTGGTCATTCAGTGGCAGGGTGCCGGTGGCGGCGAGGTAGATCGACTCTGGCTTGGACGACGCGCCGTAGCCCAGCGCCGATTTTTCCACTTTGCGGAAATCGACATAGCCGGCTTCGACGCCGAAGTTCTTGCTGTAGTCGTAGCCGCCATACAGCTTGAAGCCGGTGGAGCTGTCCTTTTCCGAGCCGACGCCTTCGACGTCCATTTTCTGTTCAGCGCGGCCGACGTTCACGCCCACGTAGGCGTTGTCTGCCTGAGCGGCCAGGGGAGCAGCCAGGGCTGCGGCGATGGTGGCGATGATGATGCTGTGTTTCATGCGGATATCCTTAATGTGTAAGCCCTGCGGCAAGGTGAAAGGGCGCGAATGGCGCCGGATATTGCCGTTAGGAAACGCGGATTCTAAAGGCTGATTATGATTTCTGCAATAGTTATTTTTGCTTAAGGAAACTTGTCTTACATATTTTTAATTCTGATAATCCCGGTCATGGCCGGCGGCGCCCTGAGCGGGGGCAATGCATCATCGCTGCGCCATTGCGGACCGTCGCGCGCTGCTGTATGTTCTCTACCCATCGCCACCCACCCTGACCGGACATGAGCCAAGCCAACCAGTTTTCCCTGTTGTCGCAGCGCCGCTTCGCCCCGTTTTTCTGGACCCAGTTCCTGGGCGCGTTCAATGACAACCTGTTCAAGACGGCGCTGATGGTGATCCTCACCTACGACGCCTTGAGCTGGACCACGCTCAAGCCGTCGCTGCTGACCAACCTGATTCCGGGCCTGTTCATCCTGCCCTACGTGCTGCTGTCCGCCACGGCCGGGCAGATGGCCGACAAGTTCGAGAAATCGGGCCTGACCCGCTTCGTCAAATGGCTGGAGCTGGCCATCATGGGCGTGGCCGCCATCGGCTGGATGCAGCACATCCTGTGGCTGCTGATCGCGGCCGTGGTGGGCATGGGCATCCATTCCACGCTGTTTGGCCCGGTCAAATACGCTTACCTGCCGCAGCACCTGAAGACGGAAGAACTCATCGGCGGCAATGGCGTGACGGAGATGGGCACCTTCGTCGGTATCCTGCTGGGCGAAGTGCTGGGCGCCATCCTCGTCATGCAAAAGCCGGCCGGCCTGCTGCTGACGGCCGGCGGCACGCTGCTCACGGCCGTGCTGGGCCTGATCGCCAGCTGCCGCATTCCGCCCACGCCGGCGGCCGATCCCACGCTGCGCATCAACCTCAATCCGCTGGCGGAATCGGTACGCAATATCGGCTTCTCGCGCAAGAACCGGGTGGTGTTCCTGTCCATGCTGGGCAACTCGTGGTTCTGGTTCTACGGCGCGCTGGTGCTGGCCCAGTTCCCCGTCTATGCCAAGGATTACCTGCACGGCGACCATGGCGTGTTTGTGCTGCTGTTGACGATATTCTCGCTGGGCGTGGGCGCCGGTTCGCTGCTGTGCGAGCGGCTGTCCGGGCGCAAGGTGGAACTGGGCCTGGTGCCGTTCGGCTCCATCGGCCTGACGCTGTTTGGCATCGACCTGTACCTGGCCAGTGTGGGTTTCGCCGGCACGGGCGGCCAGGTGGCGGCCGCGCTGGTGCAGCAGGGCGGGGCACGGCTGGGCGCGTTCGACTGGCTGGCGCTGCACGGCACGCTGCGCATCCTGGCCGACGTGCTGATGATCGGCATGTTCGGCGGCTTCTTCATCGTGCCCCTGTTCGCGCTGATCCAGGTACGCTGCGAGCCGGGCCACCTGTCGCGCACCATCGCCGGCATGAATATCCTGAACGCGCTGTTCATGGTGGCGGCGGCCGGCGTGGCGATCGTGCTGCTGGGGCAGGGCCTGACGATACCGGAACTGTTCCTGGCCACGGCGCTGATGAACGCGCTGGTGGCGGTCTACATCTTCTCGCTGGTGCCGGAATTCCTGATGCGCTTCCTGGCCTGGCTGCTGATCCACACCATCCACCGCGTCAAATGCATCAACGCCGACCGCATTCCGGCCGAAGGGGCGGCGGTCCTCGTGTGCAACCACGTGAGCTACGTGGATGCGATCGTGATCGGCGCGGCCAGCCCGCGCCCGATCCGCTTCGTGATGGACCACCGCATCTTCAAGCTGCCGCTGCTGGGCTGGATCTTCCGCACGGCGCGCGCCATCCCCATCGCGCCGGCCAAGGAAGACCCGTGGCTGATGGAGAAGGCTTACGTGGACATCGCCCAGGCCCTGCACGAGGGCGACCTGGTCTGCATTTTCCCGGAAGGGAAGCTGACCACCACGGGTGACATGAATGAATTCAAGGGCGGCATCGCCAAGATCGTGGCGCGCTCGCAGGTGCCGGTGATCCCGATGGCGCTGCGCGGCCTGTGGGGGCATTTGCTGAGCCGGGGCGCCCAGCCCGTGCTGGAGCGCACCTTCCGCAAGGGCTTGCGTTCGCGCCTGGCGCTGGCCGTCGGCCAGCCTGTGGCGCCGCCCGACGCCACGCCCGAATACCTGTACCAGCAAGTGCGCGAACTGCGCGGCGGCTGGAAGTAAGCGCGCCTCGGCACCGGCGAAAACCGGGGTCAGGTCATTCCTATTTGCAAGATGCGAGCATCTTGCAAATAGGAATGACCTGACCCCGGTTTTGCATTTGGCGCCAACTTTGCACACAAGTCGTTACAAATCGTTTCTTGACGACATTAGAATGATCGTTCATTCTATCGACTGGATTACGTTGAATTGGAAAAAGAACAATGAAAGCCTTGCTTACCCCGCAAACGCGCCGCCGTGCCGGCGCCGTTGTCCTGCTTAGCGCAAGTGGCCTGCTGGCCGCTTGCTCCCCCTCCACGGCCGTAGCACCTCATGCGCAGGTGGCGGAAGTGGGCGTTTTCACCGTCACACCGCAGGCGCTGCCGATCACCACCGAACTGCCGGGGCGCACGGCCGCGTTCCAGGTGGCCGAGGTGCGCCCGCAGGTGAGCGGTATCGTCCAGCAGCGCCGCTTTGTCGAAGGCGCCGACGTGGCGGCCGGCGCCGCCCTGTACCAGATCGACGCGGCCAGCTACCAGGCGGCCTACAACTCGGCCAAGGCGGCGCTGGCCAAGGCGCGCGCCAACCTGCTCACCAGCGGCCCGAAAGCGGCGCGCTACAAGGAACTGGTGCAGATCGAAGGCGTGAGCCGCCAGGAACTCGATGACGCCATCGCCGCCAACGAGCAGGCCAAGGCGGACGTGGAGTCGGCCACCGCCGCCGTGGAGGCGGCCGCCATCAACCTCAAGTACACGCGGGTGGAAGCGCCCATCAGCGGCCGCATCGGCCGCTCCACCGTGACGCCGGGGGCGTTGGTGACGGCTGGCCAGGCCGCCGCGCTCACCACCGTGCAGCAGCTCGATCCGATCTACGTGGACGTGACCCAGACCAGCACCGAGATGCTGCGCCTGAAGCGCGCGCTGGAATCGGGCAGCCTGAAACAATCGGGCGGCCAGGCCAAGGTGAGCCTGATCCTGGCCGACGGCAGCAAGTACGCCCAGCCGGGCAAGCTGCAATTCGCCGACGCCAGCGTCGATCCGGGCACCGGCAACGTCACGCTGCGCGCGCTGTTCCCCAATCCCAAGCACGATCTGCTGCCCGGCATGTTCGTGCGCGCCGTACTGGAAAACGGCGTGGATGAACAAGCCATCGCCGTGCCGCAGCAGGGCGTGTCGCGCAATCCCAAGGGCGAGGCGACGGCGCTGGTGCTGAACAAGGACGGCAAGGTGGAACAGCGCATCATCGCCACCGGCGGCACGCTGGGCGACAAGTGGCTGGTCACGGCTGGCCTGAGCGCCGGCGACCGCGTGATCGTGGAAGGCGTGCAGAAGGTCAAGCCGGGCGCGCCCGCCACCGTGGCCGCCACACCGGCGGCGTCGCCCGCACCGGCCGCCGTCGCCGCGGGCGGCGCCATGCCTGCCAACGCCAAGAGCGCGCACTAAGACGAGGGCATAGTCATGGCTAAATTTTTCATCGACCGGCCCATCTTCGCGTGGGTGGTGGCGATCGTCATCATGCTGGCCGGCGCGCTGGCGATCCACGGGCTGCCTGTATCGCAGTACCCGAGCATTGCGCCGCCGTCCATTTCCATCACCGGTTCCTATCCCGGCGCCTCGGCCCGCACGGTGGAAGACGCCGTCACCCAGGTGATCGAGCAGAAGATGAAGGGCATCGATGGCTTGCGCTACATGTCCTCGTCCAGCGATTCGGCTGGCGGCATCAACATCACGCTGACCTTCCAGAACGGCACCAATCCCGACATCGCGCAAGTGCAGGTGCAGAACAAGCTGCAACTGGCCACGCCGCTGCTGCCGGCCGCCGTCACCCAGCAAGGGCTGGTGGTTTCGAAATCCACCAAGAACTTCCTGATGGTGCTGGGCTTCATCTCCGAGGACGGCAGCATGAAGCAGGCCGACCTGGGCGACTATGTGGCCGCCAACGTCATCGATCCGCTCAGCCGCGTGCAGGGTGTGGGCGACGTGACGTTGTTCGGTTCCCAGTACGCGATGCGCATCTGGCTCGATCCGGCCAAGCTGCAAAGCTACCAGCTGACGCCGTCCGACGTGAGCGCGGCCATCACGGCGCAGAACACGGAAGTGTCGGCCGGTGAGCTGGGCGGCGCGCCCGCCGTGCCGGGCCAGCAGCTGAACGCCACCGTGACGGCGCAAAGCCGCTTGCAGACGGCCGAACAGTTCGGCGCCATCCTGCTCAAGACTTCCGCCAACGGCGCCACCGTGCGCCTGCGCGACGTGGCCCGCATGGAGCTGGGCAGCGAGAGTTACAACACGGTGGCCCGCTACAACGGCCATGCCGCCACCGGCGTGGCGATCAAGCTGGCCACGGGCGCCAACGCGCTCGATACGGCCGCCGCCGTCAAGCACAAGATCGACTTGATGAGCAAGCAGTTCCCGGCCGGGATGAAGGCCGTGGTGGCGTATGACACCACGCCGTTCGTCACGCTGTCGATCGAGGAAGTGGTCAAGACGCTGGCCGAGGCCATCGTGCTGGTGTTCCTCGTCATGTACCTGTTCCTGCAGAACGTGCGCGCCACCTTGATCCCCACCATGGCCGTGCCGGTCGTGTTGCTGGGCACCTTTGGCGTGCTGGCCGCGCTGGGCTACTCGATCAACACGCTGACAATGTTCGCCATGGTGCTGGCCATCGGCCTGCTGGTGGACGACGCCATCGTGGTGGTGGAGAACGTGGAACGGGTGATGACCGAGGAGGGCTTGTCGCCGAAAGAGGCGACCCGCAAGTCCATGGGCCAGATCACCGGCGCGCTGGTGGGCATCGCCTTGGTGCTGTCGGCCGTGTTCGTGCCCATGGCGTTCTTTGGCGGCTCCACCGGCGTGATCTACCGCCAGTTCGCCGTCACCATCGTGTCGGCCATGGTGCTGTCGGTGCTGGTGGCCATGGTGTTCACGCCGGCCCTGTGCGCCACCTTCCTCAAGCCGGTGGAAAAAGGACACCATGCGGCCAGCACCGGCTTCTTCGGCTGGTTCAACCGCACGTTCGAGCGCGGCAGCAGCCGCTACCAGGGCTGGGTGGGCGCCATCCTGCGCCGCGGTGGCCGCTCGATGGCGTTGTACGCCATCCTGCTGGCGGTGCTGGCGCTGGCCTTCATGCGCCTGCCCACCTCGTTCCTGCCGGCGGAAGACCAGGGCGTGCTGTTCGCCCAGGTGCAACTGCCCACCGGCGCCACCCAGCAACGCACGCTGAAGGTGATCGAACAGGTCGAACATCACTTCATGGTCGAGGAAAAGGACGCCGTGCAGTCGATCTTCACGGTGGCTGGCTTCAGCTTCGGCGGCAATGGCCAGAACACCGGCATCGCCTTCGTGCGCCTGAAGGACTGGGAGGAGCGCAAGGGCGCCGCGTTGCGCGCGCCGGCCGTGGTGGGCCGTGCCATGGGCGCCTTCTCCCGCATCAAGGATGCGATGGTGTTCGCGTTCGCGCCGCCGGCCGTGCTGGAGCTGGGTAACGCCAGCGGCTTTGACCTGCAATTGCAGGACCAGGGCGGCGTAGGCCACGATGCGCTGATGGCGGCTCGCAACCAGTTGCTGGGCATGGCGGCCAAGAATCCCAAGCTGGTGGGCGTGCGTCCCAACGGCCAGGAAGACACGCCGCAATACAAGATTACGGTGGACCAGCAGCAGGCCACCGCGCTGGGTCTGGCCATCGCCGACGTCAACAAGGTGCTCAGCACCGCGTGGGGTGGCGCTTACGTGAACGACTTCGTCGACCGCGGCCGCGTGAAAAAGGTCTACATGCAGGGCCAGGCCGACGCGCGCATGGTGCCGGAAGACCTGGGTAAATGGTTCGTGCGTAACGCGGCCGGCGAGATGGTGCCGTTCTCCGCCTTCGCCAGCGGCCAGTGGATCTACGCCTCGCCGCGTTTGGAACGCTACAACGGCATGCCGTCCGTGGAAATTCTGGGCATGCCGGCGCCGGGCCAGAGCTCGGGCGTGGCCATGGCCGAGATGGAAAAGATGGCGGCCCAACTGCCGCCCGGGATCGGCTACGAGTGGACCGGCCTGTCCACCGAGGAGCGCGATTCGGGCGCGCAGACGCCGGCTCTGTATTCGATCTCGATCCTGATCGTGTTCCTGTGCCTGGCCGCGCTGTATGAAAGCTGGTCGGTGCCGTTCTCGGTGCTGCTGGTGGTGCCGCTGGGCGTGATCGGCGCCGTGCTGGGCACGTGGGCCTTCCACCTGTCGAACGACGTGTACTTCCAGGTCGGCCTGCTGACCGTGGTGGGCCTGGCCGCCAAGAACGCCATCCTGATCGTGGAATTCGCCAAGGAGCTGCAGGAGCAGGGCGTGGCG
>DATFBD010000087.1:0-23563 GCA_035254005.1 Burkholderiaceae bacterium
CAACGCCACCAACCGCTACCCGGACCAGGTGACCTCGGCGGGTAACCTCAACAACAACGGCATCAATCCCTACAGCGGCTTCGCACCGAACGGCTTCAACGGCCGCTACTACTACGCCAAGGCCGGCTACAGCTGGTAAGCCAGCTCAGGCAGCGGCGCCACCCAACGCGGCGTCGATCTCGGCCCGGGTCAGCCCGGGCGCGAACTGCTGGATGAAGTCATAGGCGTAGCAGCGCAGGTAAGCGCCGCGCCGCACGGCCAGCCGGGTGGTGTTGGTGGCGAACAGGTGCGACGCTTCCACCGCCCGCAAGCCGTGGTCGCGGCCGTGGTCGAAGGCCATCGAGGCGACGATGCCCACGCCCAGGCCCAGCGACACGTACTGCTTGATCACATCCGAATCCATGGCCGTGAGCACGATATCGGGCCGCAAACCGGCCTGGCTGAAGGCGGCGTCGATGTGGCCACGGCCCGTGAAACCCTGGTCGTAGGTGATCAGCGGCACCTCGGCCAGGTCTTCCAGCCGGATCGGCGTGTGCGTGAGCAGCGGGTGGCCATCGGGTACCACGATCAGATGGCTCCAGCGGTAGCAGGGGAACGACACCAGTTCCGGATATTGCGACAAGCCTTCGGTGGCGATGCCGATGTCGGTCTTGCCCGACAACACCCATTCGGCAATGTGCTCGGGCGCGCTTTGCTGCAGGCCGATGCGCACTTCCGGATACGCCGCGCGGAACGACTGCACCACGCGCGGCAGCGCGTAACGGGCCTGGGTGTGGGTGGCCGCCACGTTGAGCGTGCCGCTGCGCTGGCCCGCGTATTCGAGGCTGGCCTGCTGCAGGTTTTCCGCCTCCACCAGCAAGCGCTCGATGATCTTCAGGATGCCCTTGCCCGGCTCCGTCATGCCCGTCAGGCGCTTGCCGTTGCGCTCGAAGATGATCACGCCCAGCTCATCCTCCAGCTCGCGGATCTGGCGGCTCACGCCCGGTTGCGACGTGAACAGTGCGTTGGCCACTTCCGTCAGGTTGTAGCCGCGCCGGGCCGCTTCGCGCACGGAGCGCAATTGTTGGAAATTCATACTTCAAGCTCCTTGATTCACAAAAACCTGCAAGCGCCGGGGCCGCACCACCAGCGTGTCGCCTTCCTGCAGCCGCAGCTGGCGATAGTGTTCGTGCGGCAGCACGGCTTCGATCAGTTCGGCGTTGTCGCCCCGTTCCAGGTCCAGCTGGGCCAGCGGGCCGACCGCGTGCGCGCGGCGCAGCTTGACGACGATGCCGGGCGCGCCCGGCGTGTAGCGTTCGATATCGAGCTCATGCGGGCGCACATAGGCCGTGCCGTGGCCGTCGGCGCCGCCATGGCCGACCACGGCCAGATTGGCCTCGCCGGTGGCCAGGAAACCATCCTGCACGCGCCCGTGGAAGGTGTTCACATGGCCCAGGAAGCTGAACACGAACGGTGAGGCGGGATGGTTGTAGACCTGCTCCGGCGTGCCCACCTGCTCGACCTGGCCCTTGTTCATCAGCACCACCTGGTCGGCCACCTCCAGCGCCTCCTCCTGGTCGTGGGTGACGAAGATGCTGGTCACATGCAGCTCGTCGTGCAGGCGGCGCAGCCAGCGCCGCAACTCCTTGCGCACCTGGGCGTCCAGCGCGCCGAACGGTTCATCGAGCAGCAGCACGCGCGGCTCCACGGCCAGCGCGCGCGCCAGCGCGATCCGCTGGCGCTGCCCGCCCGACAACTGGGGCGGGTAGCGGTCGGCCAGCCAGTCCAGCTGCACCAGTTCCAGCAGGGCCTTGACCTTGTTGCGGATCTGGTGCTCGGACGGACGCTGGCCGCGCGGCTTGACGCGCAGGCCAAAGGCCACGTTCTCGAACACCGTCATGTGCTTGAACAGCGCGTAATGCTGGAACACGAAGCCGACCTGGCGTTCGCGCACGTGGCGGGCCGAGGCATCCTCGCTGTCCAGCAGCACCTGGCCGCTGTCGGGATGTTCGAGGCCGGCGATGATGCGCAGCAGTGTGGTCTTGCCGCAGCCCGATGGACCCAGCAGGGCCGTCAGCTCGCCGGCCGGGAAATCGAGCGACACGTCGTTCAAGGCGGCGAACGCGCCGAAATTTTTGTGTATGTGCTTGACTGCGATGGTCATGGTCATTGCTCCGGGGATGAGGTTGCGGCGGCGCTCGCGTTGAGGCGCCAGGCGATGCACGATTTGAGGGCCAGCGTCACCAGCGCCAGCAAGGCCAGCAGTGACGCCACGGCGAACGCGGCGGCGAAGTTGTACTCGTTGTACAGGATCTCCACCTGCAGCGGCATGGTGTTGGTCTCGCCCCGGATGTGGCCGGAGACGACGGACACGGCGCCAAACTCGCCCATGGCGCGGGCGTTGCACAGGATCACCCCGTACAGCAAGCCCCACTTGATGTTGGGCAGCGTGACGCGGCGGAACGTTTGCCAGCCCGACGCCCCCAGCACGATGGCGGCCTCCTCCTCCTCGCTGCCTTGGGCCTGCATCAGCGGGATCAGCTCGCGCGCCACGAACGGGAACGTGACGAAGATCGTGGCCAGCACAATGCCCGGCACGGCGAACAGCAGCTTGATGTCATGCGCCTGCAGCCATGGCCCGAACCAGCCCTGGGCGCCGAACAGCAGCACGTAGATCAGGCCGGAAATGACGGGCGAGACGGAGAACGGCAGGTCGATCAGCGTCAGCAACAGGCTCTTGCCACGGAACGCGAACTTGGCGATGCACCACGACGCGGCCACGCCGAACACGACATTGAGTGGCACGGCGATGGCGGCCGTGAGCAGGGTCAGGCGGATGGCCGCCAGCGCGTCGTCCTCGCTGATGGCGTCCAGGTAAGTGTGCCAGCCCTTGCTGAACGCTTCGGCGAACACAGCCGCCAGCGGCACGAACAGGAACAGCGTCAGGAAGCCCAAGGCCACGGCCAGCAACACGGCGCGCACCCAGCGCGGTTCCAGCGTCGCCTCGGTGGCGCGCGCCACCGATGGTGACCACGGCGCCGGCGGCACGTTCGCCACATTGGCCACATCTGGCGTACCCGGCACGGCGGCCGGCAGGTCTGCGAACACGGTACTCATCGCACTTTCCCTCCTTCGCCGCGCGCCCAGGCTTGCAGCAGGTTAATCGACAGCAGCATCAGGAACGAAGCCGCCAGCATCACCACGGCGATGGCGGTGGCGCCCGCGTAGTCGTATTGTTCCAGCTTGGTGATGATGAACAGCGGTGTAATTTCCGACACCATGGGCATATTGCCGGCGATGAAGATCACAGACCCGTACTCCCCGGTGGCGCGCGCGAACGCCAGTGCGAAGCCCGTCAGCAGCGACGGCAACATGGCCGGAAACACCACCCGGCCGAACGTCTGCAGCGCACTGGCGCCCAGGCTGGCCGCCGCTTCCTCCAGTTCGCGCTCGGCCTCCTCCAACACCGGCTGCACGGTGCGCACCACGAATGGCAGGCCGATGAAGGTCAACGCCACCACCACGCCGAGCGGGGTGAACGCCACTTTCAGGCCGAACACACCTTCCAGCACGCGGCCAAACCAGCCGTTGGCCGAATACAGGGCCGTCAGCGTGATGCCGGCCACGGCCGTCGGCAGGGCGAACGGCAAGTCCACCAGCGCGTCCACCAGGCGTTTGCCGGGAAAGCTGTAACGCACCAATACCCAGGCCACGATGCCGCCGAACACCACATTCAGCGCACCGGCGACCAGCGCCGCGCCGAACGTGAGCCGGTAGGACGCCAGCACGCGCGGCGAGCTGACGGCGGCCCAGAAGCCGTCCCAGCTCAGCGTGAACGTCTTCAGGAACACGGCGGACAGCGGGACCAGCACGATCAGCGTCAGATAAAAAACCGTAAAGCCCAGCGACAACTTGAAACCCGGCAGCACGCGGTACGGTGCGGCCGTGGCGTTGAATGTTGCAGACATGATGCGCCCCTTCATTACAAATTCATCTAAAGAGGCTTAATAATCTCATCAATCAAACATATAACAAACGAAGCATTTGGTATGTCGATACTTGTTCCCGCTATAAGGCGCAGCAGCCGGCGCAACCATAATGACAACGGCCCGGCGCCGCATGCAGCGGGCCGGGCCGGGGTGCCGGCGCACCGGCAACCATCACAGCGACAACCACAACATCAGGAAATCAGTTTGGCGGCCACGCTGACCAGGGTGAAAGCCAGCAAGCCGCGCAGCACGCGCTCGGGCACGGCGCGCGCCGCGTAGGCGCCCAGCGTGATGCCGGGCACGGAACCGACGAGCAGCGTCAGCAGTAGTTCCCAGTTGATGGAACCGAGCCACCAGTGGCCAACGGCGGCGATGGCCGTCAGCGGTACGGCGTAAGCGATGTCGGTGCCGGCCACTTCGGCCGCCGTCAGGCGTGGATACAGCATCACCAGCAAGGTGGCGCCGATGGCGCCGGCGCCGATGGAGGAAATCGTGACCAGCGTGCCCAGCAGCGCGCCCGAGGCGATGGTGGCGGCCGTCAGCGCCCCGCCCTGCAATTGATACTGGGGATGGGCATTGATCCAGGCCAGCATCTTGCGCTTGAACAGCAGCGCGACCACGGTCAGCATCACCGAGATGGCGATCACGTAGCGGATCACCTGGCCAATTTCCTTATCGAGCACGCCAAACTTTTTCAACGCCAGGCTGGCCAGCACGGCGGCCGGCAAGGCGCCGATGCACAGGCGGCGCACGATGGGCCAGCGCACGGTGCCGCGCATGCGGTGCGTGAACGTGCCCACGCCCTTGGTCAGCGACGCGAACGCCAGATCCGTGCCCACCGCGATCGAAGGCGACACGCCAAACATCAGCGTCAGCAGCGGCGTCATCAACGAACCGCCGCCCACGCCCGTCATCCCGACCAGCAGGCCCACCGCAAATCCTGAAACTACAAACGACAAGGTCATACCATCCCCCTAGAGTAAGCGTCAGGGTAATGACTCTGGCCGAAAAACCAAAGGACGAAGTTCCTATTTGCTTATGCCATATCGGCATAGGCGGCACTTCGTCCCCGGCTGGCCCTCGGGGGCCTGTTACTTGTTCGGCTGTGGCGTCAGGCGCAGATAGGGGCGTTCGGCCTTGTAGCCCTTGGGATATTTTTGCTTGATCAGCTCGGGGTCCTGCACCGTCAGCGGAATGATGACGTCGTCGCCATCCTTCCAGTTGCCCGGCGTGGCTACGGTGTGACTGTCGGTCAGCTGCAGCGCGTCGAGCACGCGTAACACCTCGTCGAAGTTGCGGCCGGTGCTCATCGGATAGGTGATGTGCAGGCGCACTTTCTTGGCCGGGTCGATCACGAACAGCGTGCGCACGGTGGCCGTGGCCGAGGCGTTGGGGTGGATCATGTCGTACAGCTCGGACACCTTGCGATCCACGTCGGCGATGATGGGGAAGCCCACCACCGTGTGCTGGGTTTCCTCGATATCGGCGATCCATTCACGGTGGGCATCAGCCGGATCGACCGACAGGGCGATGGCTTTCACGTTGCGCTTGTCGAATTCGGGCTTGAGCTTGGCCGTCAGGCCCAGCTCCGTGGTGCACACGGGGGTGAAGTCGGCCGGGTGGGAAAACAGCACCACCCAGGAATTGCCGGCCCACTCGTGGAAGCGGATCGGACCAATGGTGGAGTCCTGCGTGAAGTCAGGTGCGGTGTCGCCCAGGTGTATGGTCATGGTGTTCTCCTGTGAAAGGGTAACTGCGGGTAACGGCGGATAGCAAAGGCCAGCAGTGCATTTTGCGCCTTTTCTATCAAAATTCGCAACAAAATTGCATCCCGCAAGCGGCCGGTTCCGCCCCGTTTCAGATTGATTCAAAGCAAAGAAATGGCCGGCGGCCAGCGGGCGCCGGCGCGCGCCGCTCACTTGCCGGGCTGGTAAATCTGGTCGAACACGCCGCCGTCGGCGAAGTGGGTCTGGTGCGCCTTGGCCCAGTCGCCGGCCACCTGGGCCAGCGTGAACAGCTTGACGGTGGGGAACTGCGCCGCGTACTTCTTCGCCGCCTTGTCCTGCACGGGGCGGTAGTAGTTTTTCGCGATCAATTCCTGGCCCTCATCCGTGTACAGGAATTGCAGGTAGGCCTGGGCCACCTTGCGCGTGCCGTGGCGCTCGGCCACCTTGTCGACCACGGCCACGGGCGGCTCGGCCAGGATGGACGACGATGGCGCCACCACCTGCACCTTGTCCGGTCCCAGCTCCTTGATGGCCAACAAGGCTTCGTTTTCCCACGCGATCAGCACGTCGCCTATGCCCCGCTCGACGAAGGTGGTAGTGGCGCCGCGGGCGCCGGAATCGAGCACGGGCACGTTCCGGTACAGCTTCTTGAGGAAATCGCGGGCGCTGGCCTCGTTGCCGCCCGGCTGGCGCAAGGCATAGCCGTAGGCGGCCAGGTGATTCCAGCGCGCCCCGCCCGAAGTTTTGGGGTTGGGCGTGATGACGGCCACGCCCGGCTTGATGAGGTCGTTCCAGTCGCGGATGCCCTTGGGATTGCCCTTGCGTACCAGGAACACGATGGTGGACGTGTAGGGCGCGCTGTTGTGCGGCAGGCGCTGCTGCCAGTCCGGCGGCAGCAGCTTGTGGGCGGCGATGGCGTCGATATCGTAGGCCAGCGCCAGCGTCACCACGTCCGCCTCCAGGCCGTCGATCACAGCCCGCCCCTGCTTGCCCGAGCCGCCGTGCGACTGGCGGATCTTGACCGTATCGCCGCTGCTGGCTTTCCAGCTCTTGGCGAAGGCGGCGTTGATGTCCTGGTACAACTCGCGGGTGGGATCGTAGGAAACGTTGAGCAGGGAAACGTCGGCGGCCGCAGCCGGCACGATGATGGTGGCCGCCAACAGGGCCGCAGCGAGGAAATTCTTGGTCAGCATGGGATTCCTTGTGATGTGAAACGTAGGAACACCAGCGTAAAACCCTCTATTAATAAACAGAAGGAATCATTTCGAGGTTTTATATATCAAAACCACATAAACGCTTCAGGCAAAGCGGTCCAGCAGCACCACGGCCCAGGCGGCGGCGGCCAGCAGGCAGGCCAGCAGCACAGCGGCGCTGCCGAAATCCTTGGCGTTCTTCGACAAGGGGTGGCGTTCCAGCGACACCCGGTCCACCACCGCTTCCAGCGCGGAATTGATCAGTTCGACGATCAGGACCAGCACCAGCACGCCAATCAGCAACAGTTTTTCAAACGGGGAGATGCGCAGCGCCAGCGCGACGACGGTGCCGACGGCGAACAAGGCCAATTCCTGGCGAAACGCGTGCTCGTGGCGCCACGCAGCCTTGAGCCCGTCGAGCGAATAGAAAAAGGCCGACAAGATGCGTTTGAGGCCGCTTTTGCTCTTGAATTCGCTGACTGGTTCCATGCGGGCGATGACGAAGTTGACGAAAGGAATGATTATGCCCGTTCGTGACCGCACGGTGACAAATTTGGCGCAACCACGCCAGAGATTTCCCCATATTTTCGCATTATGGTATAAAGGAAGTATGACTTACCGCATCGCACCAACCACATCATGAAAATCGAAACCGTTCCCGAGCAAAAAACAACGATCCAGGTGATCGAGCGCATGGTCGCGCTGCTCGACGCACTGGCCAAATATCCCGATCCCGTGAGCCTGAAGGAATTGTCGAAAGTGTCGGGCCTGCACCCCTCCACCGCCCACCGCATCCTGAACGACATGGTGCTGACCCGCTTTGTCGATCGCATCGAACCGGGCACCTACCGGCTCGGCATGCGCTTGCTGGAGCTGGGCAATATCGTCAAGAGCCGGTTGTCCGTGCGCGAGGCGGCGCTGGACTTCATGCGTGCACTGCACAAAAAGACCCAGCAGACCATCAACCTGTCCGTACGGCAGGGCGACGAGATCGTCTACATCGACCGCGCTTTCTCCGAACGCTCTGGCATGCAGGTGGTGCGCGCCATCGGCGGGCGCGGCCCGCTGCACCTGACCTCGACGGGCAAGCTGTTCCTGTCGGTGGACGAGCCCAAGGCCATCCGCGCCTACGCCACCCGCACCGGCCTGGCCGGCCACAACAAGAATTCGATTACCGACCTGGCCACGCTGGAACGCGAGCTGAGCCTGGTACGGGCGCGCGGCTATGCGCGCGACAACGAGGAACTGGAACTGGGGGTGCGTTGCATGGCCGCCGGGATCCGTGACGATTCCGGCAAGCTGATCGCCGGCCTGTCGATCTCGGCACCGGCCGACCGCCTGCAGGACGCGTGGCTGGACGACCTGGTGGCCACGGCCAACCAGATCTCGGCCACGCTCGGTTACATGCCGGCCGAGTAAGTCGGCGCGGCGGCCGTGCCGGCGCTCATGCCGGCCGGCTTGAGCGCCTCCAGCCATTTGCGCATGCGGCCGGCGTCGGCCGTGCGCGACTGCTTGCCCTTGGAATCGAGGAACACCATGATCACGGCGCGGCCTTCGATCACGGCCTGCATCAGCAGGCAGCGGCCGGCTTCGTTGATGAAGCCGGTCTTCTGCAGGCCGATTTCCCAGCTCGGATTGGCCACCAGGTGGTTGGTGTTACCAAACTGCATGGGATGGCCGCTCGCTTCCACGATGGCCTTGGGATCGGTGGAATACTGGCGCAGCAGCGGCTGCTGGTAAGCGGCCATGGCCAGCCGGGCCAGGTCGCGGGCGCTGGCCACGTTCATCTTGGACAGGCCATTGGAATCCACATAGTGCGTGTCGAGCATGCCCAGCTCGCGGGCCTTGGCATTCATGGCCTCGACGAACGCGGTGCGGCCACCCGGATAGTTGCGGCCCAGCGCAGAGGCGGCACGGTTCTCCGAGCTCATCAGCGCGATGTGCAGCATGTTGGCGCGCGTCAGCTGCGAACCCACCTTCAGGCGTGAACTGCTGAATTTGACGCGGTCCACATCGTCTTCCGTCACGGTCAGCACTTCATCCATGTCCTGGTGCGCCTCCACCACGACCAGGCCCGTCATGAGCTTGGTGATCGACGCGATCGGCAGCGCCACGTTGGAATTCTTCTCGAACAGCACTTCGTCGTTGTTCTGGTCCAGCACCAGCGCCACGTTCGATTTCAGGTCGAACGGATCACGGGTCTGGTTCAGGCCAGCCAGGTCACCCATGGTGGGCACGGCCGGCGCGGCGGCCAGCAGGCGCTCGTACACGACCTTGCGGCGGCCATGCACCACGACCACGCGCTTGACCAGGTGTTCGCGTGGCGCGGCGGCCGCTACCTGCAGCTTGCCTTTGCGGACGTGATGTTTCTTGTGGTGGGTATCGGCCGCGTTGGCAGCGGCCGGTAGCGACACCAGCAGCGCTGCGATCAGCGCACCAGAGGCGAGCTTAAACATGAAATTCCCCGGTAGACGAACAGACGAGTGACCGTTGCAGTGTAGCAAAACCATGCGCGAGCGCAAGCTGATTTAACATAGCCGGCATCACAGTTTTCCCCTGCGCAATGCACTCAGAATAAGCTTTATCAAACGACCCGCGAACGACCCGCGCATGCACGCTGCACAGCACCCCATCAGTCGAAAAATTTAACAAATTCCGCGACCGGCATGCGTTCCGTGACCAGGCTGTTCTCGACCTTGTCCATATCAGCGTAGCCCAAGGACATCCCACACACAACCGTTTCATTGTCTGGAATTGACAACATTGACTGAATGATCTTGTGGTACTGGGTGAACGCTGCCTGCGGGCAGGTATCGAGCCCCCGGCCGCGCGCGGCCACCATGATGTTTTGCAAGAACATGCCGTAGTCCAGCCACGAGCCCTGCTCCATGATGCGGTCGATGGTGAAAATCAGGCCCACCGGGGCGCCGAAGAACTCATAGTTGCGGCCATGCTGGGCCGCCATGCCAGCCTTGTTCTCGCGCGTCAGGCCCAGCAGCGCGTACAGGTCCCAGCCCACCTTGCGGCGCCGCTCGATGAACGGCGACACCCATTCGCGCGGGTAGTAGGCATATTCCTCGGTGTGCTGGCGCGACAGCGACGGATCGTTGTGGGCGGCCAGGATGGCGGCCGACAAGGCGTGCTTGCGCTCGCCCGTCAGCACATACACTTTCCACGGCTGGGTGTTGGTGCCCGATGGCGCCCGCGCCGCCACCTGCAGCAATTGTTCGATGTCGGCCCGTGGCACGGGCGTGGGCAGATAAGCGCGGATCGAGCGGCGCGACGTGATGGCGTTGTCAACGGCTAACTGGTCGGATTTGCTGGGCATGCGTCCTCACTGATAGGGAATGATAGGGAAGGTCGAAGGCGGGCCCTGCGCAGGCGGCAGGGCCGATGCGCAGTCTAGCACGGGACGGCGGCGCGGCAGTCGCACCAGCCTGGCCAGCAACATTCAATTCCCGCAAGAAATCGTGCCCTGTGGTCAAAATGACTTCTTTGGTGCAACGCACAAAATATCGCTTGACTTAATCATGGAAGGCCGTAAAATCGGGTTTGTTGCGTTGCACAATTTGTTTTTTGGTCTGAAGGCTGGATTCATCTGCTTCGTACCACTGGTAGAAACAGCAGCATTTATCGATGACTATTTTCTAATTTCTGGAGAGTTATATGTTTTCAATCCCTGAGCAATTTTCCAATGCGACCAAGGCCAATTTTGAAGCCCAGTTCGCCATCTTCTCCGCACTGACCAACAAGGCCTTCGAAGGCGTGGAAAAGTTCGTCGATCTGAACCTGACCGCCGCCAAGGCATCGCTGGAAGAATCGTCGGTGACCACCAAGCAACTGCTGGCTGCCAAGGACCCGCAAGAGTTCTTCTCGCTGACCGCTGCCCAGGCCCAGCCAACGGCTGAAAAAGTGGTGGCCTACGGCCGTCACCTGGCATCGATCGCTTCCGGCACCCAGGCCGAGTTCAACAAAGCGGCCGAAACCCAGATCGCCGAAACCAACCGCAAAGTGATCTCGCTGGTGGAAGAAGTGAGCAAGAACGCCCCAGCCGGCACCGAAAACGCCGTGGCCCTGCTGAAGACCGCCATCGGCAACGCCAGCGCCGGCTACGAGCAGTTCACCAAGACCGCCAAGCAAGCCGTGGAATCGATCGAATCGAACATGGCCACGGCCGTGAACCA
Source organism: Burkholderiaceae bacterium (assembly GCA_035254005.1). Classification (GTDB taxonomy): domain Bacteria; phylum Pseudomonadota; class Gammaproteobacteria; order Burkholderiales; family Burkholderiaceae_D; genus Rugamonas. The sequence continues at coordinate 11,073 of DATFBD010000087.1, forward strand.
GTTCTCGCAAGCCGCCGCCAAGGCCGCTCCTGCCAAGAAATAATGTAGGCCATGCTGGCGCCTGCGGGCGCCAGCCCCGTTGTACAGACTCCTCGGCATCCGTGGTGTCCTTTCAAACGGGTGTCCTTATCAGCCCCGGCCCTGCCGGGGCTTTTTTTATTTCCACCCCGCAAAATCGGGGACGGCCCCCTATTTTGCGGTACGGTATTACTCGCCGAGGTAGGCGGCTTTCACGCGCGGGTCGGCCAGCATGTCCTGGGCGTTGCCGGTCATGGTGATCAGGCCGGAATCCATCACATAGCCGCGGTGCGCGGCTTGCAGCGCCAGCTTGGCGTTCTGCTCCACCAGCAAAATGGTGATGCCTTCGGCCGACACGTTGCGGATCACTTCGAAAATCTTGTCCACCATGATGGGTGACAAGCCCATCGACGGTTCATCCAGCAACAGCAGTTTGGGGTGCGACATCAGCGCGCGCGCCATGGCCAGCATCTGCTGCTCTCCGCCCGACAGCGTGCCCGCCATCTGCTGCGCCCGCTCCTTCAGGCGCGGGAACACGTCGTACCACTTGGCGATGTCGGCTTCGATGCCAGCCTTGTCGCTGCGCGTGTAGGCGCCCATCATCAGGTTTTCCTGGATCGACATGCGGGTGAACACGCCGCGCCCTTCCGGCACCATGGCCAGCTTCTTCTCGACCAGGTGGAACGACTGGTCGCCCTTGAGCGAGGCGCCCATATAGGTGACCGTACCGTCCACCTTGCACGGCGGCAGCGTGCCCGTGATGGCTTTCAGCGTGGTGGTCTTGCCGGCCCCGTTGGCGCCGATCAGGGCCACCAGCTCGCCTTTGTTCACTTCCAGGTCGATGCCCTTGACGGCCTTGATGCCGCCGTAAGCCACCGTCAGTCCCGCGACTTTCAGCATGTTTTCGCTCATCAGTGCGATCCTCCCAGATAGGCGTCGATGACGGCCTGGTTGCTCTGTATTTCGGCCGGCAAGCCTTCCGCGATCGGTTTGCCGTATTCCAGCACCATCAGGCGGTCGCACATGCCCATCATCATCTTGACGTCGTGCTCGATCAGCAGCACGGTCTTGCCTTCGTTCTTGATCTTGACCAGCAGCTCGCGCAACGCCAGCTTCTCGGTCGCGTTCATGCCGGCCGCCGGCTCGTCCAGCGCCAGCAGCTGAGGACCGGTGGCCAGCGCGCGCGCGATCTCCAGCCGGCGCTGGTCGCCATAGGACAGGAAACGCGAGGTGCGGCTGGCGAACTGGCCAATACCGACGAAGTCCAGCAATTCCTGCGCGCGGCGGCGGATGGCCGCCTCCTCCTCGCGCGCCGCCTTGTGGCGGAACACGGCGCCGAACACGCCCTGGTGGGTGCGCACATGGCGCCCCACCATCACGTTTTCCAGCGCCGTCATGTCGCCGAACAAACGGATGTTCTGGAAGGTGCGGGCGATGCCGGCCTTGGCCACCTCGTGCGGGGCGGACGGCGAATATGGCTTGCCGGCCAGTTCGAAGGTGCCCGTGTCGGGCTGGTACAGGCCGGTGATGACGTTAAAGAAGGTGGTCTTGCCGGCGCCATTGGGGCCGATCAGGCCGTAGATCTGGCCCTTCAGGATCTTGATGCTGACGTCGGTCAGCGCCTGCAGGCCGCCGAAGCGCTTGTTGACGCCGGCGATGTTGAGTATCACTTGTTCGCTCATGGCTTTCCTCAGGCACGCATCACGGACGATGCCGGCTCGGGTTTGTCGGTGTCGTGGTCGGGCCGGTCCTCATGCTTGGGCGCGGGCCACAGGCCGGCCGGACGGTTCAGCATGATGAGCACCATGGCCAGGCCGTACAACAACTGGCGCAGCACTTCCGCCTCGATCACGACGTGGCCGAACAGTTTCTGTTGCAGCGGTTCGACCACGTGGCGCAGCACTTCCGGCAAGGCCGCCAGCAGCGCGCCGCCCATGATCACGCCCGGCACGTGGCCGATGCCGCCCAGCACCACCATGGCCAGCACGGCGATCGATTCCGTCAGCGAGAACGATTCGGGCGACACGAAGCCCTGGAACGAGGCGAACATGGCGCCGGCGATGCCGCCGAACGAGGCGCCCATCGAGAACGCCAGCAGCTTGATGTTGCGGGTGTTGATGCCCATGGCCTTGGCCGCGATCTCGTCCTCGCGGATGGCGACCCAGGCCCGGCCCAGGCGCGAATGCTGCAAGCGCGTGGTGACGAACACGACGGCGATGCACAGGAACAGGAACAGGAAGTAGTACGCATTCACGGACGGCATGGAGAAGCCGCCGATGACGACCGTGGCACGGGAGCCAGCCTCGCCCGACAGGTTGACGCCGAACACGCGAATCGGGTCGATCAGGTTGATACCCTGCGGGCCGTTGGTGAAATTGATCGGCTCGTTCAGGTTGTTCATGAAGATGCGGATAATCTCGCCGAAACCGAGCGTGACGATGGCCAGGTAGTCGCCGCGCAGCTTGAGCGTGGGCGCACCGAGGATGGCGCCGAACAGGCCGGCCAGCGCGGCCGCCATGGGCACGATCAGCCACACGGACAGGTGGATGCCGTGCTCGCGGATGTCCGGCCCCAGCACGGCCACCAGCGAATCGGCCAGGGCCGGATACTGGTTGATGATGGATTCCAGCAGCGTGGCGAACTGCGGCGAGGCCAGCAAGCCCGTCATGTAGGCGCCCACGGCGTAGAACGCGATGTAGCCCAGGTCCAGCAGGCCGGCGAAGCCGACCACGATGTTCAGGCCCAGCGCCAGCATGATGTAGAGCAGCGCCATGTCGATGATGCGCACCCAGGAGTTGCCGAACTGGGCGGCCACGAACGGGAAGATCAGCAGGCCGGTCAGCACCACCGCCATGCTGGCGTAGGCCTTGGCGGGGTTGCGGGCCGTGTCGAAATTGAGGAGAGCCATGATGATCCTTTCTGGCGGTCAGGCGCGGTCGGCCACGCGCTCGCCCATGATGCCGGACGGACGCACCGTCAGCACGAGGATGAGGACAACGAAGGCGAAGATATCCTGGTAGTTACTGCCCAGGAAGCCCCCCGTAAGATCGCCGATGTAGCCGGCGCCCAGGCTTTCGATAATGCCCAGCAAAATGCCGCCTATCATGGCGCCGTAGATATTGCCGATGCCGCCCAGCACAGCGGCCGAGAACGCCTTCAGGCCGGGCACGAAGCCCATCGCGAACTGGATCGACGCATAGTTGGCGCCCCACATCACGCCGGCGACGGCCGCCAGTGCGGCGCCGATGGCGAAGGTGGCGACGATGACTTTATTCGAATCGACGCCCATCAGGCCGGCCACGCGCGGGTTTTCCGCCGTGGCGCGCATGGCGCGGCCCATGCGGGTCTTTTCCACCAGCATCACCAGCCCGAACATGGACGCGGCCGCCAGTACCAGCAGCAGCACCTGGGTTTGCGAAATGACGGCGCCGCCCACCATGATGGGGTCGGACGACAGCAGTTGCGGGAACGGCAGCGGATTGCGGCCCCAGATCATCATGGCGAACGTTTGCAGCAGGATGGACACGCCGATGGCCGTGATCAGCGGCGCCAGCCGGGGCGCGTTGCGCAGGCGGCGGTAGGCCACGCGCTCGATGATGACATTGACCAGCATGCAAACGGGAATGGCGCCAACGATGGCGATGCCCAGTTGCACAAAACCGGGCAGGCCCGGCGCCACGCCCTGCAGCACCTTGAGGATGGTCAGGCCGGCCATGGCGCCTATCATCAGCACGTCGCCATGGGCGAAGTTGATCAGGTTCAGCACGCCATACACCATCGTATAGCCAAGCGCGACCAGCGCGTACATGCTGCCCAGCACCAGGCCATTGATAATTTGTTGGATAAAAGTATCCATGGGTTCGATTGCCTTTGTTGAGAGGATTACCGATACGCGCGATGGCGCCGCCTAACAAAAACGGCACCCGGGGAAGTCCCCGCAGTGCCGCCGTTGATGTGACGCCGCCATCCCAAAACAAATACATTCGAAGTACATTCGAAGTACATTCGACAACTTTTTCGGGCGAGGCAATGATAGCGACTATTATGAAAAACTAATAGCGAAAAATATGGTGATGGGCCAAATAGAATTCAGCCCACCTCCCCTGCGGAGGGCGCACGGCCGTCAGGCCTGCTCCGCCTTGCCGCCATCCAGCCCCTTGGGCAAGGGGAAGGTCACCGCTTCCTGTACACCGTCGAGCGTGCGCACGCTACGCGCACCGCACTGTTTCAGGCGGTCGATGACGGCCTGCACCAGCACCTCGGGCGCCGAGGCGCCGGCCGTGACGCCCACCCGCAGCTTGCCTTCGAGCCATTGCGGGTCGATTTGCGCGGCATTGTCGACCATGTAGGCCGGCGTGCCCTTCTTCTGCGCCACTTCGCGCAGGCGATTGGAGTTGGAGCTGTTCGGACTGCCCACCACGATCACCACGTCGACCTGGGGCGCCATGAATTTCACGGCTTCCTGGCGGTTGGTGGTGGCGTAGCAGATGTCGCCCTTCTTGGGTTCGATAATGCTGGGGAACTTGGCTTTGAGGGCCGCGATGATGTCGGCGGTGTCGTCCACCGACAACGTGGTCTGCGACACATAGGCCAGCATGTCGGGCTTGGCGACCACCAGCTTGTCCACGTCGGCCACCGTTTCGACCAGGTACATGCCCTCCTCGGTCTGGCCCATCGTGCCTTCCACCTCGGGATGGCCATCGTGGCCGATCATGATGATCTCGCAACCCTGGCGGCGCATCTTGGCCACTTCCACGTGCACCTTGGTCACCAGCGGGCAGGTGGCGTCGTAGATGGTCAGGCCGCGCGCTTCCGCTTCGGCCCGCACGGCCTTGGACACGCCGTGCGCCGAGAACACCAGCGTGTTACCGGCCGGCACGTCATCGAGTTCCTCGATGAAGATGGCGCCCTTGTTGCGCAAGTCATCGACCACGTAGGCGTTGTGCACGATCTCGTGGCGCACATAGATGGGCGCGCCGAACTGCTGCAGGGCGCGCTCCACGATCTCGATCGCACGGTCCACGCCGGCGCAAAAGCCGCGCGGCTGGGCCAACAGAATTTCTTTATCCATCAATTCCTCGTAATGGGGACAAGGCGACGCTTACAGCACCGAAATCAGGTTCACTTCAAAGCGCAACGACTGGCCGGCCAGCGGGTGGTTGAAGTCGAACAGGGCCGATTCCTCGCCGATCTCGCGCAGCACGCCGGCGAAACGGCCGCCGCCGGGCGCGGCGAAGTCGATCAGATCACCCACCTTGTACTCGGCTTCCGGGTCCGAATTCTCGTCCAGCGTGGCACGCGAGACCAGGCGCACCAATTCCGGATTGCGCTCGCCGAAACCCTGGGCCGGCGCCAGCTCGAACGTCTTGTGGGTGCCTTCAGGCAGGCCCAGCAGGCAATCTTCCAGGAACGGGGCCAGTTGGCCCTGACCCAGCATCAGCGTGGCCGGGTTTCCGTTGAAGGTTGTGACTATATCAGTACCGTCCAGCGTGGCCAGACGATAATGCAGGGTGAGATAAGCCGATTTGGTGACGACGTTAGGTTGCGCGTTAGACATGACTTGGTACTCGGTAAGCTTGCAGGAAGCGATATTGTAAGCCACCTTGCCCGCCGCGCCCCCCGTTCCGGAACAATTCGGGCCATTTTCGAGGAGGAAATATGGCGATCAGCGACTGGCCGGCCCACCGCCGTCCCCGCGAGCGTTTGATACTGGAAGGGGCGCCGGCCCTGTCGGACGAGGAATTGCTGGCCGTGTTCCTGCGCGTGGGCGTGCAAGGCAAGGACGCCGTCACGCTGGGCCGCGAGCTGGTGCACCGTTTCGGCTCGCTGCACGCGCTGTTCAGCGCCAGCCTCGACGAGTTCTGCGCCATCCACGGGCTGGGCGCCGCCAAGTTCGCGCAGTTGCAGGCCGTGATGGAGCTGGCCCGGCGCGCCATCGAGGAGCAACTCAAGACGGGCCAGACCTTGAGTTCGCCCAAAGCCGTCAAGGAATACCTGCGCGTGATCCTGGGCGGCAAGACCCACGAATCGTTCCACGTGCTGTTCCTGGACGTGAAGAACCGTTTGATCGATGCCAAGGAATTGTTTCGCGGCACCCTCACCCATACCAGCGTCTACCCGCGCGAAGTGGTCAAGGAAGCGCTGGCGCGCAACGCGGCCAGCGTGATGCTCGCGCACAACCATCCATCGGGCACGCCCGAGCCGAGCGAATCGGACCTGCTGCTGACGCGCGCGCTGATGCAGGCGCTGGCCCTGGTGGACGTGCGCATCCTCGACCATTTTGTGGTGGCCGGCCACCAGGTGCACTCGTTCGCCGAGCACGGCCAGCTGTAAAACCGGGCCGGCGCGGGATGGGATGCAGGCCCGGTTTACCCTTGTTTACCAAGGGAAAATTGCCATTTCATGCAGGCCCCGCCAAATGTTAAATTTTTTTGAAAATTCACGACACAATTGTTTTTCACAAGTCATTGAAAAAGCTGGGTTTTTTTGATATAGTCTTGTTTTTCCAATTGTGGAATGTCTTTAAGGAGTGCGCCATGGCACGTGTTTGCCAAGTCACTGGGAAGAAGCCGATGGTCGGCAACAACGTTTCCCATGCAAACAACAAAACCAAACGTCGTTTCCTGCCTAACCTGCAGAACCGTCGTATTTTTGTTGAATCTGAAAACCGCTGGGTCTCCCTGCGTCTGTCCAACGCCGGTCTGCGCGTGATCGACAAAGTCGGCATCGACGCCGTTCTGGCCGACATGCGCGCGCGTGGCGAAAAAGTCTAAATAGGGAGCTATCATGGCAAAATCTGGCCGCGACAAAATCAAGCTGGAATCGACCGCAGGTACGGGTCACTTCTACACCACTACCAAGAACAAGCGCACCATGCCTGCTAAGATGGAAATCATCAAGTTCGATCCCAAGGCACGCAAGCACGTTCAGTACAAAGAAACCAAGATCAAGTAATCCGATCCCAGCGTTTCGTGAAAAAGCCGTTCATCTGAACGGCTTTTTTGCATTCTGGCCCCTGGCTTAACGGCAACCGTCTTCCTGCAGCACCTGTTCCAGCGCCCCTGCGTACATGGCGGCCACGCGCCCCTGCTCCGTCTCGAAGCGGATCGCATACTGCCCCTCCCCCGCCTTGATGGTCAGGTATTGCCCGCCCGGCCGGCGCGGATGCGCCACTGCCCGCATCGCCTCACCGTAGTGGCGCCTTACCTTGCCTTCCGGATCGTCCAGCGCGATGCCGCGTTCCGATTCAATGCCCGGTTGCGTCACGTCGACCCGCTTCAGCACATCCTTGACGAACATCAGGACAATGCCCTCCTGTTCCGCCGGCGTGACCTGGAAGCACGAGGGCACCGTGCGCTGCCACACAGGCACGCGCTCCATGCGCTGGCCCAGAATCTTGTTGACCGTATCAAAGCGCATGCCGACCTTGAGCGGGCCGGCGCCATCGACGCGCAAGGTCCAGTCGCGCGCCTGCGCGACCGCCGGCAGCGCGCACAGGGCCAAGACGGCCATCCAACCCTTAGCGTCTCGCCAATAGCCATGCCGATTCATCAATCTGTCCTCTCCAATGCAAAACGGCTCCGTTTCCGGAGCCGTTTGAACGTATTAACCAAGCGCTATCATGCGTAGCTGCGCAGGCGCAGCGAGAAATCCTGCAGCGACTTGATGCCGGACGCTTCCGCGCGTGCGCACCAGTCTTGCAGCTTGTGCAGCAACTGGTCGCGCGTGAAGTGCGAACGCTCCCAGATCGCGCCCAGTTCCACGCGCATGTTGTGCATGGTTTCCAGCGCCTTGCTGTGCTGGAACAGTTCGCTCAGCTGCTGTTGCTGCTGCTCGGCCAGCTTGCCCGGCTCGCGCTGCAACAGCTTGCGCGACGATTTCAGGAAGCGCGCTTCCAGCTGGGCCTTGTCCTTCAGGTGGGCCAGCTCTTCCTTCCAGGCGTGCTTGACCGACTTGGCGTACTTGGCCATCACGTCGTAGCGGTTGGTGATCACCGATTGCAGGGTGTCAAAGTCCGCTTCCAGCTTGCCCGAGGCGAATTTCGGCGCCGGGGCCAGCTTCTTGACCTTGGCCAGGCCCATTTTTTCCAGCGTGCGGATGTACAGCCAGCCGATGTCGAGCTCATACCACTTGGACGACAGCTTGGCCGAGGTGGCAAAGGTGTGGTGGTTGTTGTGCAGTTCCTCGCCGCCGATCAGGATGCCGAACGGGAAGATGTTGGTGGCCGCATCCGAGCACTCGTAGTTGCGGTAGCCCCAGTAGTGGCCGATACCGTTGATGACGCCAGCGGCCATCACGGGAATCCACATCATCTGCACGGCCCACACGGTAATGCCGATCACGCCGAACAGCATGAAATTGAGCACCAGCAGCGCGGCCACGCCTTGCCAGCTGTACCTGGTGTACAGGTTGCGCTCGATCCAGTCGGTCGGCGTGCCATGGCCGTATTTCTCCATGGTCTCCATGTTCTTCGATTCAGCGCGATACAGTTCGGCGCCTTGCCAGAACACTTTCTTGATGCCACGGGTAACCGGGCTGTGCGGATCTTCCTCGGTGTCGCACTTGGCGTGGTGCTTGCGGTGGATGGCAGCCCACTCCTTGGTCACCTGGCCGGTCGTCAGCCACAGCCAGAAACGGAAGAAGTGGCTGGGGATGGCGTGCAATTCCAGCGCGCGGTGCGCCTGGTGGCGGTGCAAATAGATGGTGACGCTGGCAATGGTGATGTGGGTGACGGCCAGCGTGTAGAAAAACACTTGCCATGCGGTGAGTCGGGTGACGCCGTTAGCCAAAAAGTCCAGTACTGCGGGTAAGCTCAAATTCATTCCTGCTCCAAAGTGGGGATCGCGATCCGGTCGCTCCCGCGCACGGGAGAGCCGATATTCTTGATTTTGATCACCATTGTACGATGAAACGCTGGTGTTTTGCGGAACCATTGCCCCACAGACTGATTATTTTTTAGGCAGAGCAACGGATTCCGGTAGCGGCTTGTCGCCGAGGATGCGCATTTCCCGTTGCGGGAACGGCACCGAGATATTGTTCTCTTTCAAGGCCTTCCAGATTGCCCGGTTGACATCGGAAATCACGCCGCCACGGCCGTTTTCCGGATCGTGTATCCAGAAACCCAGTTGCAGCTCCAGGCCGTCCGCGCCAAAGCTGAGCAATTGCGCCGAGGGCAGCTTTTCCTTGGACACGCGGGCGACGGTGGACGCGGCCTGCTCCAGCAATGTCAATACGGGATCGAGCTCCGTATCGTAGGCGACCGACACCTTGGTCGACAGCCACAGCATGCTGTTGGACAGCGAGGAATTCTGCACCGCGCCCGACACCAGCATTTCATTCGGCACGATGGACTCGACCCCATCCAGTCCCTGCAGCACGGTGTAGCGGGTGTTGATCTGGGTCACGCGGCCACTGTATTTGTCCACCGTGATCATGTCGCCGATGGTCAGGCTGCGGTCCAGCAGGATCACAAAGCCGGACACATAGTTGCTGGCGATCTTCTGCAAGCCCAGGCCCAGGCCCACGCCCAGCGCGCCGCTGAACACGGACAGCACCGTGAGGTCGATGCCCACCAGCGACAGGCTCACCAGCACGGCCACCACGATCAGGATGGCGCGGCCGGTGCGCGACAGCACCACGCGCAAATTGGTGTGCAGGCCCGGCACATGCATCAGGCGCTCTTCCAGCGCCGCGCCGGCCCACAGCGCCAGCATCTGCAGCAACAGCACCGACACGGCGCCTTGCAGGATGGCCAGGATGGACACCTTATGCTTACCGAGCGGCAGCACGGTGTCGTCCAGGAAATCGAAGATATCGACCCACAGGCCGGTGATGTAGAGCACGAACGCCAGCCACACCAGCAGCTGGAACACTTTTTCGAACATCAGCATGGCCGCGCCGACCTGGCCGCGGCGCGCGAACACGCGGCGCAGCACGAAGAAGGTGAAGCGGATCACCACCAGCGCGCCGACGATGGCCATGCCCATCTTGAGCAGGTTCACATGATGCGCGCGCGCCAGTACGGCGCGCGACACGCCCAACAGGCAAACCGTCAGCAGCGGCCCCAGCACGCGGCCGAAGCTCTCCACCCCGAACTGCATCACCCCGGCCTGGCCGCTGCGCCCGAAGCGCCGCCGCAGCAGCGCGGCCAGGCCCCAGCCCAGCCCAACGGACAGCGCGATGGCGCTCAGTTGCCACAGCAGGCTGGGATCGGTGAGGTCTTCCGTCAGGCCGGCGATCAGGTTAGCGAGTGGTAATTGATTCATTGCGGGGAAAAATGGAAAGAGATGGGAGACAGATTAGCGTAAACGCCAAGTTTTCCGCCACACAAGGCTGGCAGAAAAAAGGCCGGGAACAACCCGGCCTGTCTGGATTACGCGGCGTCGTCGGCCGCTTCATCCGCCGCCGCGGCAGCCGGCTTGGCCACCTTGGCCATCGGCTTGCGCTCGAACACGGCGGCGAAGAAACCGTCGGTCTGGTGCTTGTGCGGCAGCAGCTTCAGGTAGTCGCCCATTTCCAGCGGGATCTTCTGCTCGGCCAGCACTTTGCTCATCGGCACCAGTTCGAAGTCCGGGTGATTGGCCAGGAACTGTTCCGCGATGACGTCGTTTTCTTCATTGAGGAAACTGCAGGTGGCATACACGAGGCGGCCACCGCCCTTGACCAGGCGCGCCGCGCCGTCCAGGATGGCTGCCTGCTTGACCTGCAATTCGGCGATGGCACCCGGCTGCTGGCGCCACTTGACGTCCGGGTTGCGGCGCAAGGTACCCAGCCCCGAGCATGGCGCATCGACCAGCACGCGGTCGATCTTGCCGGCCAGGCGCTTGATCTTGGCATCGCGCTCGTGCGCGATCAGCACCGGATGCACGTTCGACAGGCCGCTGCGGGCCATGCGCGGCTTGAGCTTGGCCAGCCGCTTTTCCGACACGTCGAATGCATACAGGCGCCCCGTGTTACGCATGATGGCGCCCAGCGCCAGCGTCTTGCCGCCAGCGCCGGCGCAGAAGTCCACCACCATCTCGCCGCGCTTGGCGCCCACGATCTGCGACAGGATCTGGCTGCCCTCGTCCTGCACTTCGATGGCGCCGCTCTTGAACAGCGGCAGGTTTTGCAGCGCGGGCTTTTGCAGGATGCGCAGCCCCAGCGGCGCGTATGGCGTGGGCGTGCTGCGGATCGGCGCCTGGGCCAGCTCGGCCATCACGTCGTCGCGGCTGGCCTTGAGCGAGTTGACGCGCAAGTCCAGCGGGGCCGGCGTATTCATGGCGTCGGCCAGTTGCAGGGTTTCGTCCTCGCCGCATTGCTCGACCAGCTTGTCGAACAGCCACTTGGGCATGTTCGAGCGCATCGACTTGTGCATCAGCTTGCGGTCGATCCGGGTCACGCGCTCCAGCCACTGCACTTCCTCCTCGGACAGGCCGCCCAGCGACTCGATGCCCACGGCGTCGGCCATGCCCAGCAGCGTCAGGCGGCGCATGGTGGGGCCGCCGCCCGCTTCGGAGAAATCAGTGAAGAAGGACTTGTTGCGCAGCACGTTGTACACGCATTCGGCGATGGCGCCGCGCTCGCGGCCGCCCAGGCGCGGGTGGTCCTTGAAGTAGCGCGACAGGGTGGTGTCGGCCGGCGCGGTAAAGCGCAAAATCTCGCGCAACACTTCTTCAGCGTTGGCGAGTATCGCTGGTGGCAATCTCATGGAATTCCTTGGTTGTAATTCTGTACGGTTATTCAGTACCTGTTATTCAGTACGTGGTGTGTGGTCGACCAGGACCTTGCCGTCTTCGATGGTCAGCCGGTCTTCGACAAACCAGCGTATCGCCTGTGGGTACAGCGCGTGTTCCTGTTTCAGCACGCGCGCCGACAAGGTATCGACCGTGTCGTCGGGCAGCACGGGCACGGCGGCCTGCGCCACCATGGGGCCGTGGTCCAGTTCGGCCGTCACGAAATGCACCGTCGCGCCATGCTCGGGCACGCCGGCCGCCAGCGCCTGCGCGTGCGTGGCCAGGCCGGGGAAGGCTGGCAGCAGCGAAGGATGGATGTTGAGCATGCGTCCCGCGTAGTGGTCGACAAATTCCGGCGTGAGGATGCGCATGAAGCCGGCCAGCACCACCAGCGAGGGCTGGTGCCGGTCGATCGCCACGGCGAGCTCGGCGTCGAAGGCTTCCCGGCTGGGAAACGCCTTGTGGTCGACCACGTCCGTGGCGATCTGGTGCTCGCGCGCGAAGGCCAGCCCGCCGGCATCCGCCCGGTTGCTGATCACCGCAGCGACCTGGGCGTCGTAAGCCTTGCGCCAGCCCTCCCGCTGGGAGCTGCGGACGATGGCGGCCATGTTGGATCCCCCGCCCGAGATCAGAATGACGATGTTCTTCATGTTCAAGTACGGAAATTATCCCCGCCATGAGCCTGCGCCCCCTGACCCCCGTGGAAGCCCGCGTCCTGGGCACCCTGATGGAGAAAGCCCGGACGGTGCCCGACAGCTA
>DATFBD010000088.1:0-3635 GCA_035254005.1 Burkholderiaceae bacterium
GCGGATCCAGGTATGCGATCCCGGCGACAGCGACCAATGCCAGCGCGTGACGTACCAGCCCATCGTCCCGCTGGTCGCACTGGCGATGACCATCCCGCGCATGACCACCATCGTCCCGGCTGAAACGCTGGGCTACACGCCGGGCATGGCGAACTGCCCGTGAGCGCCGGGCCGGCCCGCGCGGCAAGGCGGCGGAAAACAAAAAACCCGCGCCTCTTGCGAGTACGCGGGTTGTTTGCTGAATCTCTGGTGCCGCTTGCCGGAATCGAACTGGCGACCTTTTCATTACGAATGAACTGCTCTACCAACTGAGCTAAAGCGGCGACGGCCCACATTCTAACAAACAAATCTCCGGATCCGCTAGTCCTTGATGCAAAATAATTTGATACCTTGAAAAATTATCATTGCATCAGGCTTTTGATGGACTATGCGGAGGCCGCGTATCTCACTCCTGATGGTAGCCCGTCACCACCGCCACCTCGTCGCGCGAGCCCAGGAACACGGGCACGCGCTGGTGCAGCTTGTGCGGTTCGATGTCGAGGATGCGCTGCTTGCCGTCGGTGGCCGCGCCGCCAGCCTGCTCGACGATGAAGGCCATCGGATTCGCTTCGTACATCAAACGCAGCTTGCCCGGCATCGACGTGTCACGCAGGTCGGCCGGATACATGAAGATGCCGCCGCGGTTCAGGATGCGGTGCACGTCGGCCACCATCGAGGCGATCCAGCGCATGTTGAAGTTGGTGCCGCGCGGGCCCGTGGCGCCGGCCAGCAGTTCGTCCACGTAGCGCTTCACGGGCGGGTGCCAATGGCGCATGTTGGACATGTTGATGGCGAATTCCTTGGTCTTGGCCGGGATCTGCATGTCGCGCTGGGTCAGCACCCACGAACCCATCTCGCGGTCCAGCGTGAAGCAGTTCACGCCGTGGCCGGTGGTCAGCACCAGCATGGTCTGCGGGCCATACACGGCGTAGCCGGCGGCCACCTGCTTGCTGCCGGCCTGCATGAAGTCGGCCTCGGTCGGTTCGCCCATGCCTTCGGGCGCCTTGAGCACGGAGAAGATGGTGCCGATCGAGACGTTGACGTCGATGTTGGAGGAGCCGTCCAGTGGATCGAACAGCAGCATGTACTCGCCCTTCGGATAGCGGTTCGGGATCGGGTGGATCGATTCCATTTCTTCCGACGCCATGGCCGCCAGGTGGCCGCCCCATTCGTTCGCTTCCAGCAGGATCTCGTTGGAGATGATGTCGAGCTTTTTCTGCACTTCACCCTGGACGTTTTCCGTCTCGGCCGTGCCGAGCACTTCGCCCAGCGCGCCCTTGCCCACCGAGTGGCTGATGGTCTTGCAGGCGCGCGCGACCACTTCGATCAGCAGGCGCAGTTCGGCCGGGATCGTGTTGTGCAGTCGCTGTTCTTCGACCAGGTATTGCGTGAGGCTGATGCGTTTCATGGATTCCCTTGTTTAGTCAAAATACTCGTCAAAATAAGTCAGTTGGAGAGCGTCAGTTGGACAACGCTTTGCTGATCACTTCCAGCACGTCGTTCGACAGCTTGGCGCACGCTGCCACGCGTTCGAGCGCGTGGCGCATGTGCACCTGCAGCGCCGGCGCGTAACGGCGCCAGCGGTCCATGCTGCGCGCCAGGCGGGCCGCCACTTGCGGGTTGATCTTGTCGAGCGCGATCACCTGCTCGGCCCAGAAGTCGTAGCCGCTGCCGTCGGCCGCGTGGAATTGCGGCGGGTTGGCGTTGGCGAAGTTGAACAGCAGGCTGCGCGCGCGGTTGGGGTTCTTCAGCGTGAAGGCCGGATGCTGCATCAGCCGGCGCACGGCCGCCACGTCGGTGCCGGGGGCGGCGGCCTGCATGGCGAACCATTTGTCGATCACCAGCGCCTCATGCTCGAAGTCGGCGTAGAAGCTGGCCAGGGCGGCGCTGGCGTCGGCGCCGCTGTGGATCAGGGCCGACAGCGCGGCGGCGCGGTCCGTCATGTTGGTCGCCTGCTCGAACTGCTGGCGCGCCAGCGCCAGGTCGTCGTCCTGCGGCGCCACCAGCAGGTAGGCCAGCGCCAGGTTCTTGAGTGCGCGTTTGCCGGCCGAGACGGCGTCCGGGCTGTAGGCGCCGGGGGTCTGGTTGGCGTGGTACTGGGCCAGCAGTTCCGGGCGCAACGCGGCGCCGAGGGTGCGGCGCATGAACTGGCGCGCACCGTGAATCGCGTGCGGATCGACCACCGCCACCTGCTCGGCGATGATGGTTTCGGACGGCAGGATCAGCGCCAGTTCACGGAACGCCGGGTCCAGCGTGTCGTCCGTCAGCACGTTGCGGAAGGCGGCGATGAAGGTGTCGTCCAGCGCCAGCGTGTCGCCGGCGGCGACGGCGCTGGTCAGCACCAGCAACCGCTCCATGGCCAGCCGCTGGCCCGCTTCCCAGCGGTTCACGGGGTCGCTGTCGTGGCTGAACAGGTGCAGCAGTTCGGCGTCGGTGTAGTCGTATTCCAGCACCACGGGCGCGGAAAAGCCGCGCAGCAGCGAGGGCGTGGGCTTGGCGGCGATGCCCTTGAAGCGGAACGTTTGCGTGGCCTGCGTCAGTTCCAGCACCACGGTGGTGGGCGCGTGCTTGGGCGACGGTGCGCCGTCCAGCCGCAATGGCAAATCCTTGCCGTCCGCATCCAGCAGGCCGACGGCCACGGGGATGTGGAACGGCAGCTTGTCGGGCTGGCCGGCCGTGGCCGGGCAGTGCTGGCTGAGCGTGATCTCGTAGCAGCGCGCGGCCACGTCGTAGCGCGTGCTGGCCGTCACCACGGGGGTGCCGGCCTGGCTGTACCAGCGCTCGAACTGGGTCAGGTCGCGGCCGTTGGCGTCGGCCATGGCGGCGCGGAAGTCGTCGCATTCCACGGCCTGGCCGTCGTGCCGTTCAAAGTACAGGTCCATGCCCTTGCGGAAACCGTCGCGGCCCAGCAAGGTCTGGTACATGCGCACCACTTCGGCGCCCTTCTCGTACACGGTCACCGTGTAGAAGTTGTTGATCTCAACGAAGGAATCGGGCCGCACCGGGTGCGCCATGGGGCCGGCGTCCTCCGGGAACTGAGCCTGGCGCAGCGTGCGCACCTGGTCGATGCGGGTCACGGCGCGGCCGGTGTCGGTGCCGATCATGTCGGCCGAGAATTCCTGGTCGCGGAACACGGTCAGGCCTTCCTTGAGCGACAGCTGGAACCAGTCGCGGCAGGTGACGCGGTTGCCGGTCCAGTTGTGGAAGTATTCGTGGCCCACCACGGCTTCGATGCCGGCGTAGTCGACGTCGGTGGCCACGCGCGAATTGGCCAGCACGTACTTGGTGTTGAAGATGTTCAGGCCCTTGTTCTCCATGGCGCCCATGTTGAAGTCGCCCACGGCGACGATCATGAAGCGGTCCAGGTCCAGCTCCAGGCCGAAGCGTTCCTCGTCCCAGCGGATCGAGTTCTTCAGCGACTGCATGGCGTAGTCGGTCTTGTCGAGGTTGCCCTCCTCCACCCACACCTGCAGCAGCACTTCGCGGCCGGACTTGAGCGTGTAGCGCTCCTCCTGGCACACCAGGCGGGCCGCCACCAGCGCGAACAGGTAGGACGGTTTCTTGAACGGGTCTTCCCACTTGGCGTAGTGGCGGCC
>DATFBD010000089.1:0-8747 GCA_035254005.1 Burkholderiaceae bacterium
CCCGACACGGAAGCATGAAACACGTGCTTTAGCAGCATTCGTTTTGGGAATTTTCGTATGCTCGCTGCGAACGCTGGACATGTTTGTTCGGCGAGCCGCAGTTGCGTGGCGAAGGTGGCAGGTGCCTGTTCCAACACGGGCAGCAAATGCACGCACTTGTATTCTTCGTCCAGGCATTCCACCTGTCCATTGACCTCGACGCACCAACCGTCATGGATGTGGACGCCCAACCGGCGGTGATCAATGGCCAATAGCCAGCAATATGCATCGGGCGGGGACTGCTGTGGTGATTGCAGGAAGTTCATTTCACCCTCCAAGGCTGATGATACACCCGCTCACCGGTCCTTTTCGCCAGCCAGGTAACGAAGCGCAGGCGGATTTGCGCGTTCCAGCTGGCGCCGTAATGGCCGCTCTCTTCGGTCGTCAGAAACGCCCCGTCTTCGCGGCGCCGCAATATGCCCCCCACAGCCCGGCTATCGGGAACGCCGATAGCACGTGCAAGTTGCTGGTGGGGCGATCCAACCAGCTTCAAGTTTCGAGGCCGCCCTGCGACCAATTGAGCACGCTCCGGATCGTAGACGAATTCGACGCCACCACCCCTCGGCCTGTACCGGCGCAAAGCGCCGACGGCGCTATCGTCCGTAATCCCTATCACCCCCGCCAGCGGGCCTGAACCGCCTGTTCCAGGCCAACCGGCGGCCATCAGCGCAGCGGCGTGGGATAACTGGCCGGACTGACGTTGCCGTCCTGGTCCACGGCCTGCACGCCGAAGTAGTAGTTGTCTTTCGACAGCGGCAGCCGGAATTCGGTAACCTTGCCGACGAATTGGGCGCCTTGCCAGTCCGGCGCATCCGTCGCGCGCCAGACGATGTGGTAGCCGGCCAGGTCCGGCTCGGCGTTGGCCTGCCACAACAGCGCCGTATCGTTTTCCAGCTGCGCCGTGCGCACCTGCACCTGGCGCGGTGCGGCCGGCGCCAGTGCCAGGGAGGCCAGCGCCGCCGCGTTCACGCGCGCCACCTGGGCGATGTAGTCAAAGTCGTCGAACTCGGGCAGGTCGCCGTAGACCTTGCCGTTCGCCGTACGCAGGTCCTGGTGCTGGTGCGAGAAATCCTCGGCCGGCTCGGTGAAGCGCAGCGCCGCATAGCCGCGTTCGAGGAAAGGCATGTGATCGCCGCCGCGCAGGTACCGGTCGCGCCGCTGGATGATGTTGACCTTGAAACCGGGCACGTAGCGCTCACCGGCCGCCTTCACGGCCCGCGCCAACTGGCGTGACAGCGAATCGTTCTCACCGCCCGTCTGCACCAGCGTGCGCACGGTGGCGCTGTTCTCCTTCTGTACCGGCAGGCCTTCCGCGAACAGGCGCACCTGCGTGTTATCGCGCTTGCCGTGCTCGTCGTGCGAGCTGCCGATGATGTCGTTGGTGAACATGCCGGCGATATCGCGCTGTTGCTGGCTGGCCTGCTCGGCCCAATGGGTGGCGCCCAGCAAGCCCTGCTCCTCGCCCGCCACCGCCATGAAGACCAGCGTGGCATCAAATGGATAGCGCGCCATCACGCACGCCATCTCCATCACGGCGGCCGTGCCGGAAGCGTCGTCGTTGGCACCGGGGGCGGCGCCACTGGCATCCATGATGTCGCTGTTGCGCGAGTCGTAATGGCCGCTGACGACGTAGGTGCGCGCGGCCGACGCCGGCTGCGTGCCGGGCAAGGTGGCCACCACGTTGACCACTTCCGTGGGCCGGCTGATGCGCGCCGACACGGGAGAGATATGGCTGTCGAACGCCACCTGCAGCCTGCCGCCGCCGGCCACGCCGCAGCGCTCCAGTTCCGCCTTGATCCAGCGCCGCGCGGCGCCTATGCCTTCCGTATCAGATACCGTATCGGACATTGTGTGGCGGGTCTTGAAGCCGACCAGCTTGCGGATGTAGCCTTCAATGCGCTGGGGCGATATCTGCCTGACGATCTTGTCGATCGCAGGCTGGTGGCGCTGCAAATTGGGCTCGAGCGCCGGGTCGGACGCCGGCGCGGCGCAGGCGCCGGCAGCGACGGTGGCGGCCAGCAGGAACAGGCTGGAGCGGGTGGCGATGCGGTGATTCATCTGGACTCTCCGGTCAGGGAAACGCATCATCTTCGCACGGAAGGCAACTAACATTGCCGCCAGATACAAAAAACCCCGCGAGCTCGCGCTGGCGGGGTTGTGCTTGCGGCGTATGCCGCTTATTTCTTGGCCTTGCTGTCGGCCGATGCCGAGCCGGACGCCATGGCCGAGCCCGAGGCTGGCATGGATTTGGCGCCCCCCTTCATGGCCGGTGCCGGCTTGGTGCTGGCGGCCATCGGCTTGGCCGGCGCGCCTTCCTTGGACTTGCCATTCACTTGCAGGCCCGCTTCGGACAGCTTGATGGAATTCTTCTCGCCGATACCCTTGACGCGTTTTTCCAGGTCCGCCCAGTCCTTGAAGTCGCCGCCCTTGGTGCGCTCCTCGATGATGGCCTTGGACTTGGCCGGGCCGATGCCCTTGACGGAATCGAGTGCGGCCGCATCGGCCTTGTTGACATCGACCTGTGCAAACGCAAAGCTCATCGTCGCAATCAGGGTAGCAACCGCCAGCAAAAGTTTCTTGAACATGTCGTCATCTCCAAAGGTGAGTGAGGAAGCAGGACCGCCAACGTGCCCTGAGTCCCTATAACGGCCCGTCCCTGCGCCGGTTGACAGCCCGATCACGACAAACGCCTGAGCTGGCGCAAATTCCTCAACAAATTCCATAAAGCAAAATCGGGGACGGCCCCGTATTTTGCCGCCGGGCAAAATACGGGGCCGTCCCTGATTTTTCCGGATCAGCCGAACAGTTCTTCGCGCGTGACGGTGGCCGTGCCCAGCTTGCCCACCACGATGCCGCCGGCCCGGTTGGCCGTCTCCACGGCTTTCTGCCAGCCTTCGCCGGCGCCCAGCATGGCGGCCATGGTGGCGATCACCGTGTCGCCGGCGCCGGAGACGTCGTACACCTCGCGCGCGGCGGCCGGCATGTGGAAGCGCTCGTGTTCCGTGTACAGCGTCATACCCTCTTCCGAGCGGGTCAGCAGCAAGGCGTCCAGTTTCAGGTCGCTGCGCAGTTGTTGCGCCTTGGCCGTCAATTGTTCCTCGCTGTTCCAGCTGCCGACGATGCGGCGCAGTTCGGACTTGTTGGGCGTGAGCACGGTGGCGCCCACGTAGCGCGTGAAGTCGTCGCCCTTGGGGTCGACCATCACCACCTTGCCGGCCGCGCGCGCGGCCGCGATCATGTCGGCCACGTTCACCAGGCTGCCCTTGGCGTAGTCCGACAGCACGATCACGTCGTAATCGGGCAGCAGGGTCTGGAACTGCACCAGCTTGTCGCGCAGCACGGCGTCGGTCGGCGGTTCCTCGAAGTCGATGCGCACCATCTGCTGCTGGCGCCCGATCACACGCAGCTTGATGATGGTGGAGATGGCTTCGTCGCGTTTCAGGTAGCTGCGGATGCCGCCGTCCTGCAGCATCTGCTCCACTTCCGCGCCCGCCTCGTCGGCGCCCACCACGCCCAGCAGGCCGGCATGGGCGCCCAGCGCGGCGGCGTTGCGCGCCACGTTGGCGGCGCCGCCGAGGCGCGCTTCGCGTTTTTCGATGCGCACGATGGGCACCGGCGCTTCCGGCGAGATGCGGCTGACATCACCGAACCAGTAACGGTCCAGCATCACGTCGCCCACCACCAGGATGCGCACCTGGTCCAGCGCCGGCCCCTTGTAGGTCGCTACATTGGTACTCACTGCCACCTCTTACACGCGGGTGTGGATGGAACGGCCGATGCCGTGGTATTCGAAGCCCGCTTCGGCCATCACTTCCGGTTCGAACAGGTTGCGGCCGTCGAAGATGACGGCGTTCTTCAGGCTGGCCTTGATGCGGTCGAAGTCGGGGCTGCGGAAGGCCTTCCATTCGGTGACGATGACCAGCGCGTCGGCGTCGGTCAGCGTGTCCATCGGGCTGGTGGCGAAGCGGATGCGGGCCAGTTCGGCCGCGGTGAAATCGAGCGCCAGCACGCGGCGCGCTTCATCCATCGCCACCGGATCGTACACGGCCACCGTGGCGCCGCTGTCGAGCAGCTGGCGCAGCAGCACGCGGGCCGGGGCTTCGCGCATGTCGTCCGTGTTGGGCTTGAAGGCCAGGCCCCAGACGGCGAAGTGCTTGCCGCTCAAGTCGTCGCCAAAGCGGGCATTGACCTTTTTGCCCAGCACCAGCTTCTGCTTGTCATTGACCGCTTCCACCGCGCGCAGGATCAGCAAGTCCTGGTCGTACTGGCGCGCCGTGCGCTCCAGCGCCTGCACGTCTTTCGGGAAGCACGAGCCGCCGTAGCCGGCGCCGGCATACAGGAAGCTGTGGCCGATGCGCGGATCGGAGCCGATGCCGTGGCGGACGGCTTCGATGTCGGCGCCCACTTCGTCGGCCAGGTTGGCCAGTTCGTTCATGAACGAGATGCGGGTGGCCAGCATGGCGTTGGCGGCGTACTTGGTGAATTCGGCCGAACGCACGTCCATCCAGAAGGTGCGCTCGTGGTTGCGGTTGAATGGCGTGTAGAGCTTCTTCATCAGGCCGTGGGCGCGCTCGCCTTCGGGCGTGTCGTCGCAGCCGATCACAATGCGGTCCGGGCGCATGAAGTCTTCCACCGCCGCGCCCTCTTTCAGGAACTCGGGGTTGGAGACGACGGAGAACGGCACGGCCACGCCGCGCGCATCCAGCTCGGCCTGCACGGCGGCCTTGACGCGGTCTGCCGTGCCGACCGGGACGGTGGACTTGTCGATCACCACCTTGTAGTCGGTCATGTGCTTGCCGATGTTGCGGGCGGCGGCCAGCACGTATTGCAGGTCGGCCGAGCCGTCTTCGTCGGGCGGGGTGCCGACGGCGATGAATTGCAGCGTGCCGTGGGCCACGGCGGCCGCCACGTCGGTCGAGAACTGCAGGCGGCCGGCGGCGCGGTTGCGCGCCACAACTTCTTCCAGGCCCGGTTCGTGGATCGGGATGCCGCCGCTGTTGAGCATATTGATCTTGCGCTCGTCGACGTCGAGGCAGAAGACGTCGTTGCCCAGCTCCGCCAGGCAGGCGCCAGTGACCAGGCCAACATAGCCGGTGCCGATAATGGTGATTTTCATATGTGTTTCCGCCTACTTAAAATGGGACCCGGCCCCGCCACCGCTGCGGCGATGGCGCGCCAACGGCCCCGTTAATTCATCACATTCAATTCTTCGGTGCGGCGCGGCGGGTAGGTCTCCCACCGGCTGCAACCTGGACACTGCCAGTAGAACTGGCGCGCCTTGAAGCCGCAGTGGCTGCACTGGTAGCGCGCCAGCTTCTGGGTGTAGCCGTGCACGAGGTTCTTCACCATCGACAGTTCCGACCACAGCGCGGCCGGCGCATCCATCAGGCGTGCTTCCAGCAGTTTATCGAGACCCAGCAGGGTCGGGGTGCGGCGCAGTTCCGCGCTCACCAGCTGCTTGGCCGCGTCCACGCCATCGAGTTCGATCACGGCCTTGAACACCACTTCGATCAAATCGATCGAGGAAGCCTGTTCCAGGTAGGACTTGAGCAGGTTGACGCCTTCCTGCGGCCGGCCGACCTTGGTGTAGCCATCCATCAGGCGCTGCGCCACCAGTGCCACGTGCGGCACGCTTTGCTGTTCCACGCGGCGCCAGGTCAGCAGCGCGCCTTCCACGTCACCCTGGGCCAGCTGGGCGTCGCCGATCAGCAGCGTGGCGCGCACATTGGTGCGATCGGCCTGCAGCGATTTTTCCAGCAGCGGCAGCGCGTCTTCCGGGTGCATGTGCACCAGCGCGTCCTGCGCCAGCTCGCAGTAGAACTGGGCGATTTCCTTCTGGCGCGAACCTGCGCCCGCTTCCTGCAGGCCCAGCGCCGCCTCGATGGCGCGCGGCCACTCCTTCTCGCGCTGGAAGATCTCCAGCAGCGCGCGGCGCGCCTGCACCGCGTATTGGGAGTCGAGCAGCTGGTTGAAGGTTTCCTCGGCGCGGTCCAGCAGGCCGGCCTTCAGGTAGTCCATGCCCAGCTCGTAGCGGGCGTGCACCTGCTGCTCCTGCGGCAGGTCGGGGCGCGACAGCAGGTTCTGGTGCACGCGGATGGCGCGCTCGGTCTCGCCGCGGCGGCGGAACAGGTTGCCGAGGGCGAAGTGCATGTCGGCCGTTTCCGGGTCCAGCTTGACGATTTCGATGAAAGCGTCGATGGCCTTGTCGGGCTGCTCGTTGAGCAGGAAGTTCAGACCCTTGAAATAGCCGCGCGGCAGGCTGCGCGACTCGGACACCAGTTGGCGGATGTCGACCCGCGCGGCGATCCAGCCCAGTCCGAAGAAGACGGGGATGCCCAGTAACCACCAGAGTTCAAATTCCATGCGTGTTGTTGTGTGATCGTTGGTCGGTGCGCGATGCGGATGGCATCACTGCTGGGTGTTGACGCTGTCGGGCTGCGGCTGGGTGCCAGCCTGCTGCGCCGTCGTTTGCAGCGTCGCGATGGTGGTTTTGTGTTTGGTCGTTTCGCGCCGGTGGCGGAACACGGTGGGGGTGAGCGCCAGCACGCCAAGGACGGCGCCGGCCACGAAGAAGCCGAGCAGCATCAGGACCAGGGGGCCGCGCAATTCATAATTGAGGAAGAAGTGCAGATCCACTTCCTGGGTATTTTTCAGGGCAAAACCAAAAAACAAGACGAAAAGAACGAATCCAATGATCGTGGATATGAATTTCATTAGCCTGGTTCCTGTTCCGGATTTCAAAGAGCGACAGTATGGCACCAGAATCCGGTTACGACAAAGTGGATAAAAAAAGCGGCATCCAGGGACGCCGCTTTTTTACATCGAATCCTTCAGACGCTTCAGTCCTCGATGATCGGTTGCCCGACCATCGCGTCGACCCGCTCGCGCAACTGCTTGCCCGGCTTGAAGTGGGGCACCCGTTTTTCGGGCACCATCACCTTGTCGCCGGACTTGGGATTGCGTCCTATGCGCGGTGGCCGGCTGTTGAGGGCAAAGCTGCCAAAACCGCGGATCTCGATGCGCTGGCCACTCGCCAGGGCGGTGGTCATCGCGTCGAGAATGGTCTTGACGGCATATTCCGCATCTTTGGCCACCAGCTGAGAATAGCGCTCAGCCAGGCGGTTGATCAACTCGGACTTGGTCATCTAATGAATTCTTAGTTCTTGGTGTCGAGCTTGGCCTTCAGCAGCGCGCCCAGGCTGGTGGTGCCCGAAGCTGCGTTGTTGTCGGTAGCGGCCATCTTCTGCATGGCTTCCGCGGTTTCCGCGCTGTCTTTCGCTTTGATCGACAGTTGGATGCTGCGGGCCTTGCGGTCGATGTTGATCACCAGGGCTTCCACGGTGTCGCCCACTTTCAGGTGGGTGCCAGCGTCTTCCACGCGGTCACGCGAGATTTCCGAAGCGCGCAGGTAGCCTTCGACTTCGTCCGACAGCTGGATCACGGCGCCCTTAGGCTCAACCGATTTCACAGTGCCCGATACCAGCGAACCCTTGTCGTTCATGGCGGCGAAGTTGTTGAACGGGTCGCCTTCCAGCTGCTTCACGCCCAGCGAAACGCGCTCGCGCTCCACGTCAATGGCCAGCACGATGGCTTCCAGCTCGTCGCCCTTCTTGAACTTGCGCACGGCTTCTTCGCCGGACTCGGTCCAGGACAGGTCGGACAGGTGCACCAGGCCGTCGATGTTGCCAGCCAGGCCGATGAACACGCCGAAGTCGGTGATCGACTTGATGGCGCCCTTGACCTTGTCGCCCTTCTTGTGGGTCACGCCGAAGTCATCCCATGGGTTCGCCTTGCACTGCTTCATGCCCAGCGAAATACGGCGACGCTCTTCGTCGATTTCCAGAACCATGACTTCCACTTCGTCGCCCAGCTGGACAACTTTGTTAGGAGCAACGTTCTTGTTGGTCCAGTCCATTTCGGACACGTGCACCAGACCTTCGATGCCCTGTTCCACTTCCACGAACGCGCCGTAGTCGGTCAGGTTGGTGACTTTGCCGAACAGACGGGTGCCTTGTGGGTAACGACGGGACAGACCGGTCCAAGGATCGTCGCCCAGTTGCTTCACACCCAGGGACACGCGGTTCTTTTCCTGATCGTACTTCAGAACCTTGGCGGTGATTTCCTGGCCCACGGTCAGCACTTCCGATGGGTGACGCACACGACGCCATGCCAGGTCGGTGATGTGCAGCAGGCCGTCGATGCCGCCCAGATCCACGAACGCGCCGTAGTCGGTGATGTTCTTCACGACGCCGGTCACAACCGTGCCTTCTTTCAGGGTTTCCATCAGCTTCTGGCGCTCTTCGCCCATCGAAGCTTCGATCACGGCGCGGCGCGACAGCACGACGTTGTTACGCTTGCGATCCAGCTTGATGACCTTGAATTCCCATTCCTTGAATTCGTAAGGGGTGGTGTCCTTGACCGGACGGGTGTCGACCAGCGAACCCGGCAGGAACGCGCGGATGCCGTTGATCATCACGGTCAGGCCGCCCTTGACGCGACCGTTGATCACGCCCTTGACGATGCGGCCTTCTTCCATTGCTTCTTCCAGATCCAGCCAGGCCGCCAGGCGCTTGGCCTTTTCACGCGAGAGTTTGGTGGAGCCGAAGCCGTCTTCCAGCGATTCGATCGCGACCTTGACGAAATCGCCGACGGCGACTTCGAGTTCGCCCTTGTCGTTGCGGAATTCGGAGGCGGCGATCACGCTCTCG
>DATFBD010000090.1:0-14334 GCA_035254005.1 Burkholderiaceae bacterium
GCCGGCTGCTGTCGCGTGGCCGCAGCAGGTTTGATGAAGGCGCGGATAGCCTCGACGATGACCGGTTCCAGCTCGGGGGCCGACCACCAATGACCTGAGTGATCTCCTAATGCTTCCAGCACATCGGCGGGCAAACGGACCTGCTTATAGTAGACAGCCATGGTGGTACTCCCGGAGAGGGTGGTTTTATAAACGCAGCTAATCCTTGAGAAGGACCTCTGCAACGCACTATCGCACTCTAAAATGGCCGTGGCGGCAATACTATGTACCTCTAAACGGCTATATAGTCTTTAGAGGCATCCCGTGCGTTTTAGTTCCACGATTTGCCACTAATCAGAGTGGAATCGTGGCAGCCATAGCCGTCTAGTACGGAATCGCGCGAATTAGAAAAACCAGAAAAAAAAAGAGGACCACCCTGTGCCCTGCGGCTTGCGGTTACAGGTAAAGAAGCTGAAGCGCCTGGAACTCCCGCAAATCCGTGAAGATCCTTTTTTTATTCTGTCCATCCCGTTTTTCCCGGCTTTCGTCCTCCCCCCGCTACAACGCCATGACGGCACGGTGCCGGCGGGGGAATCATGACGGACACTATCATCACCTTGGAACTGGGCCACTATCGGCTGCGCGAGCAGATCGCCGGCTCGGCCTACGGCGTGATCTGGCGCGCCAGCGGGCCGCGCGCCACGCGCGACGTGGCCATCAAACTGATCAACCAGGAGCAGATGGCGCGCGCCCTGCCGGAACAGCGCGCGCGCTGGATCGACAGCGCCCGTAACGAGATCGCCTTCCTGCAATCGCTGGAACCGTGGGACGAGCGCCACATCGTGCGTCTGCTCGACAGCGGCTGGCACGACGGCCTGCCCGTACTGGCGCTCGAACTGATGGGCAGCGACCTGGCCCGCCACACGGCGGCCCTGCGGGCGCGCGGCGAAACGGTCCCGCTGCCGCAACTGCTGGACTGGATCGCGCAGTTGAACCAGGCGCTGGCCAAGGTGCACCAGTACGGCTGGCGCTACCTGGACCTGAAACCGGCCAACGTACTGCTGGATCCGCAGCTCTCGGCCGTCAAGCTGGCCGATTTCGGCACCAACCGGCCGCTCGACCATGCCCAGCCCCATTCCTACGTCGGCACCGCCAACTGGCAGGCGCCGGAACAATTCTTCCCCGGTGCCGACGGCCGCTACGCCACCGGAGCGCGCAGCGATTACTTCTCGCTGGGCGCCCTGTTCTACTACCTGGCCACCGGCGGTGAGGCGCTGCGCTTCTGCAGCGATTGCGGCCAAGCCTACCGCGTGCACCATACGGCCGGCGCCGGCGTGCTGCGCGAGGCGCACGGTGGCGCCATCCCACCCGCCTTGCGCGAGGATGAGGCCCAGCGCTTCGGCGACGCCATCGCACGCGCGCGGCCGCAGGCGCGCACGCCGGCCCTGCTGCTGCTGCGCGCTCTGCTGGCCACCGATCCCGCGCAGCGGCCCCGGCACGCGGTGCAGGTCAGCCGCCTGCTCGACGCCATCCGCCACACGCTGCCGCTGGCATCGCGCCCCGGCCCGCATGAACTGAGCCACGGACTGGCCCGTCCCACCGCCGCCAATGGCTGGCGCAGCATCCAGAGCGCCTGATGGCTACCACCATGCCATTCCCGCGCCGCCCGCCCGGCGCTGGCGCCACCGGCGGCGATGCCGATCCCGCCCACCGTCGCCAGGGCGCCGGCCACCTTGCATCGCCCACCCATCGCGCCTTTGCGCCATGGTCAGCGACGTGCGCTGCCGTTTTCCTGTTCGCGGGCGCCTGCCGGAACGCGCTCGCCTGCAACGCGCTCGCCCGCAACGGTGCGCGCACCGGCGTCGCCCTGCTGGCCGCGCTGCTGTGCGCCTTGCAGGCCTGGGCGCTGTGGCGCGCGCCGCCAGCCTGGCTGCCCGCCACCATCAAGGTGATGCTGGCGCCGGGAGAGAGCGTGACGCTGGGCCGGCACGAGCTGGCCGCCCCGCAGGCCGACCCGGCCCACGTGCTGCTGCGCCGCGATGCCGGCGGCGCCTGGATGCTGGCCAACCTCAGCGCGTCCCGCCAGGTGGTGCTGCAGGACGGCAGCGGCGAACGGCGCATGGGCAGCAGCACGGTGCTGGACATGCGTGCGTTCCAGGTCGACGACCAGCGCTTCCGCATCGAGCGCGCGGGCGCCGACGGCGTGACCTTCACCAGGGCTGGCCAGCACTGGCGCTATGACGGCGCCACACTATACCGCGATGGCCAGCCGCAGCCCGCCTGTCCCGACGCGCACGCCGGTGCGCGGCTGATGGCGCAATGGAACCGCTGGGCACCCGCCGTGCTGACGGTGGCCCGTCCACTCACGTTCGGCGGCAACCTCCACTGCGCCAACCGGCTCGGCCTGCCCAACGTGCCACCCGGTGCCGCGCGAATGGCCCGCGAGGACGGACAGATCGTGCTCAGCGCCGGCAATCCGGACGGCGAACCAGCCGCCGTGCAAGTGCTGCGGGACGGCGAGCCCGCCGACCTGCGGCGCCAGCAACTGCCGCTCGCTTCCGTGCGCGCCATCATCATTGGCCACACGCGCTTCAGCCTCGCCATCAACAGCAATCAACTGGCCCTGACGCCCAGCCGCCGAATCGCCCTGTACAGCATGCCGCAAGTACGCTTGCCATCGGCCGTCGAGTGGCGCTGGCGACAGCGGGATCTGTGGCGTGCGGACGGCGACGGTATCGTGGCCGGCGCACTGGCCGTCGGGGCGGCTGGCCTGTGCCTGCTGTTCGCCATCCGCATCGCTGCCGCCGTCGCCACCAGCGTGGCCACCCGCAAAGCCGCCCACGGTATCGACCGCAATACCGCCCGCCTCGCCGGCCACAGTGCCCCGCGCGGCCGCCACCTCGCGGCCACGGGGAGGCAATGGCACACGGCGTTCCAATGGTGGTCCGCCAGTTGCCTGTTGATCGGCGGGGCGGCGGCGCTGGTGCTGCAACGGGCCGGCCAGCCACCCAGCGCCGCCTGCGCGCTGCTGCTGGCGTGCTGCGCGCTGGCCATGTGGCTGGTCGCGCCGGGCCGACTGTCACCGCCCATCGCCGCCGCCGTGCTCCTGCTGGCCGCAGGACTGCTGGCGCAACTGGAACTAGGACTAGGCGCGGACGAATCATCGTGGCTGCGCTACTACCAGAAAAGCGCTGCCATGCTGGCCGTCGGCACCGCGCTGGCCGCCGCCTGCCGCCTGGCGACGGGCCAGTTGGCGAGCCGTCTCCGGCAACGCGGCGTGGAGTGGTCGCTGATGCTGTTCGCCGCCGTGGCGCTGGCGGCGCTGGCGGCACAGGTGCTGTGGGGCGACGAGACGGGCGTGTTCGACCTGCAGCCGGTGGAACTGGCCAAGCTGGCGCTGACCGCCCTCACGGCCCACTGCCTGGCCTTGCGCTTCGGCTGGCAGCCCGGCCCGCATGACTGGCCCGGCCGCGCCATGCGCTGGCTGCAACTGGCCGCGCCAGCCCTGCTGTTCCTGGCCCTGCTGGGTCTCGCGCTGGTGCAGGTGGACGACTATTCGCCGCTGATCCTGCTGCTGGTGTGGAGTACCACCATGGCGCTGGCCTATGCGGCCGCCGCCCGCAACGGCAAGCTGGCGGCGGCGCTGGCGCTGCTGGTGCTGGCCGCCATCGCCGCCATCGCCTGGCTGCGGCTGGCCGGCACCGATGACCTGATCCGCTGGGGCTTCTACGCCGACCGCTTCCTGGTCTGGCTCAACCCGGCCGAGCACCCGCACACGGGCCAGCAACTGCTGCTGGGTGCGCGCGCCATCGCCGACGGCGGCTGGTGGGGCGCCGACCATCTGGCCGGCCTGCGCACGCTGGGCCAGCCGCTGGGCGCCGTGCTGCGCATCCCCGCCGTGCAGGACGACTTCGCGCCATCGTTCTTCCTGAACCGCCACGGCCTGGCGGCGGGCCTGCTGCTGTGGGCCGTGCAGGCCGCGTTCGTGACCGGCATCGTGATGACGGCGGCGCGGCGCCTGGCCGCCGGCGAAGCGGCCCGCCACCACCGCGCCGCCTGGGCCGGGCGCTGGACCTATTTCGCCCTGTGCGGCGGCGCCGCCTTCGCGCTGGGGCACTTCCTGCTGTCGTGGGGCACCAACCTGGCCATCTTCCCCATCATGGGCCAGCCCATGAGTTTCCTGTCCGCCGGCGGCAGCCACCTGCTGTTTTTCCTGTGCCCCCTGCTAACACTGGTCGGGGCCAGCGCGCCGTCATCTGAGATCTGAGGAGAACCCATCATGCCGATCTATGTTCAACACCAAGTCCTGGGCCGGATACCGGACGTCTTCAACGCCGAGGCGATCTGGCAGGCGCCGGGCCTGGCGCTGTTCGCGCGCCGTCCGCTGTTGCGCGACCTGCTGGAACGCTGCCCGCGCGAGCACCGGGGCCGTGCCGCCACGCGCTGCTTCTCGCATGTGACGCTGATCCTGCCGCAGGAGGAAGTGGACGACGACTACCACCTCACGCGCGGCGCCCGCGCGCGCGACCTGGCACAGACGCTGACGGCCCTGCACCAGAAGGACTTCGGCGACCTGCTGGGCGCCGACCAGGTACGCTACGACGTGGTGGGCGCGGACGCGCTGGCGCCCGGCCAGATCGAAGTCAAGTTCGGCCACGCCGTCTACCTGCCGGCGCCGGACGAGAAGATCCTGTTCAACGTCAGCGTCTCGCGCGACAGCGCCGTGTGGCATCCCGTGTGCCCGGTCTATCCCGACCAGCGGCTGGTGCTGATCGGGGCTGACGCCAGCGAAGCCACTTGCGCCGCCCCCGGCTGGCCGTTTGGCCCGGACGGCGCCATCCTCATCATCAACGATGGTCCGCACGCCCCGCCGGCCGTGCAGATGCGGCCCAAGGACGCCTTCGATTGCCGCTTCGACCCGCGCAGCGGCTACTACACCATCAAATCCGCCAGCGGCGGCATCGACGGCGCCGCTGGCGGCCCGCGCCTGCTGCTCAAGATCACGCGGGTCGGCCCCGCTCCGGCCAGCGGCGCGACTTCGGTCACCCTGGCCAATATGGCCACTATGGCCACGCCGCCGATCTCCGCCTCGCCATCGGCTGTGCGCAACAGCATCAAACCGGCCGTCTGGCAAACCCGCTCGGCCAGCCGGTCCACGTCAGCCGCCCCCGCCGCTGCCACCGCCGCAGCCTGCGCCGCCACCACCTCAGACCTGACGGCCCTGCCCATCAGCCACAAGGCGGCGGCGCGCCCGGCCGAAAGCGAAGCCACCTATGCGCCCGCCGCGCAGCAGCGCGTGAGCCTGGTGGCGCTGGCCCTGCCACGCCTGAGCCGCTACCGCGACACGGGCGCCAGCGCGCTGGAATTGCCATTCGACGCCACGCTGGCGATTTCGCACGAGGCACCGGCCATCACCTTCGGCGTCACGGCCGGCGACGACATCTATGCCCGCACGGCGGCCGGCCGCCAGCGCATCAGTGCACCCGCCACCTTCAATCCCGTCGATGGCCGCAGCATGGCGCTGCTGGCCGTGGCGCCCGAGATGGCCGAGCGCTATTGCGCGCTGCTGTCGCTGGCCCAGCCGCTGACGGCACCGGTGGCCGCCGGCGCGCGCTTCACCTTTGGCCGCAGCAGCGCCATGCTGGCGGCGCTGCGGGTGCTCGACTCGCCCCGCTTCCTCCATCGCGATGCCGGCGCCGACGGCGCCAGCGCCGACCGCCTTGGCCTGTCGCGCACCGCCTTCAGCTTCGAAGCCACCCCGCAAGGCTACCGGATCGGCCGGCTGGCCCCGGCCCAGGCCCTGTTCCATCTGGACGACAAGCTGGCCTTCGTCACCACCATCGGCGAAGCGAGCGCCGAGGCGCCCTACCTGCTGCCGGCAGGCCACCACCTGGCCGTGGGCCATTACGTGCTGCGCTTCGAAGCATGACCATGGAGGCCGGCATGGACTTGGCTAAACTCTACGGCGCCGGCGCCTTCCTGGCAGGGCTGGTGCTGACGCTGTTCCTGGCGTCCGTGCTGACGCCGCGCCAATGGTGGCGCCGCCCGAACGCGCGCGCACTGCTGATCCTGGTGGCCGGCAGTTGGGGCCTGGGCAGCGTGATCCTCGCGCTGGCGCCGGCACCACCAGGATGGCACGGAAGCTGGCCGCTAGCGGCCGACCGCAACGCGGGCGCCACTCATGCGACCGCCACCAACGCTGCCGCGCATACCAACCGTGACGCCACCTTACCCAACGGGCATGTGACGCCTTGGCGCGTCACTGGCACCGGCACCGGGACTGGGGCCGGCGCGGGCACGCGCTCGGGCACCGGCACCGGCACGGGCACCGACACCGGCAAGAGCGCCGGTACGGGTCCCGGCGCCGGCATTAACACCGCCACCGCCGGCCAGCCGTTCCAGACGCACCGCGCCTTGCACCTGCGGGCCGCCGCCGGCGTGAACGCGCCGCTGCTGGCGACCGTGCCGCCCGGTGCTACCGTCACACCCACGGGCGCGCGCGAAGGCGACTGGTGGCAGGTGCGCGCCGTGCTCGCCGATGGCGGCAGCGTCGGCTGGGTCAGCAGCCTGTGGCTGCGCCGGAGCAGCGAATGAGGTGGATGCGGAGGGCCTCTGCGGCAGCGCATCCGGTGCCCGACCCGATGACCTGCCTGGCCGATGGTCTCGATTTTGGCCCCGGCCTGCGGGTGGCTGCCCGCAGCGTGGCCAGCGCCAGCCGCCTTGTGGTCCCGGAGAACCAGGACAACGTGCTGCTGATCGACGCCAGCGGTCACGCCGTTTGCCTGTACGGCGAAGCGCCGCTGCGCACGCGCGTCGCAGGCTGGCCCGAAGGCCATGTGCGGCTGGCCGTGCTCGACGGCATGGGCGGCCATGGCAACGGCAGGCAGGCAGCGGAAGCCGTGGCCACGGCCCTGCTGGACGTGCCAGCCTGCCGCACGCTGGCCGCACTGTCGTCCCGCCTCGACGCCCTGCACGCCTCGCTGCAGGCGCGCTTCCGCCAGCCCGGCGACGCCGACTCCTTCCGCCGTCCCGGCACCACCCTGACCTTGCTGGAAATCGCGCCCGGCCAGGCGCCGCTGCTGTATCACGTGGGCGATTCACGGCTGTACGAAGTGTCGGCCGATGCGGCCACGCCGCTCACCATCGACCACGTGCCAGCCACCGGCTACGCCATGCATGGCCTGCTGGGCGCGCACGAATGGTGGCAGCAGGTGCACGGCGAGCACCGTTCGCAGATCGCGCAAGCCTTCATCCTCGGTAACGCCTTCACCAATCCGCAACGGCTGGACGATGGCCTGCACGCGCTGGACCGGGCCACGCTGCCGCCCTTCCTGCACCCGCTGGCCGACCGCCGCGCGCTGGAACTCCGGCCCGGCGCGCTGTACCTGCTGGCCACGGACGGCCTGTGGGCCTGCGCCCAGCCGCGGCCGTGGCTGGCCCGCTGGCCGCACTTGCTCACCGATGGCTCGACCCCGGTCGGCGACGCGCTGGCCGGCCTGTTCGACGCATGGACGGCCAGCCCGCCGCCGCAGTTATATATCGACAACATGACGGCCATCGCACTTCGTTTTAGCGGCGCCAATATTGACCAGACAGCACTGCCACATTCCATTCTGACCACATTTTGCTGAGCGCCGTTGTTACAAAAACAGCAAACCGGCGCAATCGGGCCACAAATCATGATCAGCGAGGGCACGCCGATTGCCAAGCGGCGGCAAAAGCGCATAAACTCATGGGTATCCCGTCGGTCTGAATGCCATGAAAAAATGCAGTAACCAGCAGCACCCGCACTGCACGTACTGGGTCATGCCTGGGGAAGACGTTTGCGCGGGCGGTCACGCCCAAGCCGCAGCGCAACCCTCCAGCTATGACCTGCTCAGTGCTGTGCGCCATGCGCGCGCCGATCATCCGGCGGCGGCGCAGGCGGCTGCCCGGCCTGCAAGCCCCGCCGACACCGGCGCACCGGTCACCACTGCGCCCTCCGCCGCCGACCTGGCCCCGGCCTACGCCCGCACGCTGGTGCGCGCCCA
The DNA here is from genome assembly GCA_035254005.1 of Burkholderiaceae bacterium. Lineage (GTDB taxonomy): Bacteria > Pseudomonadota > Gammaproteobacteria > Burkholderiales > Burkholderiaceae_D > Rugamonas. The sequence goes on from DATFBD010000090.1 coordinate 8,010, forward strand.
GGCCGAACGCCCCCAGCTCCACATCAGCGGCTTCGACCCGCGCGCCGCCGGTGGCCGCCAGACCCTGAAAATGGAATTGCGCGGCATGCCGCAAGGTTGCGCGCCCCAGCTGGACCTGCGGCTGCAATCGGACCTGATCCCGCACGGCGCGGCGCGCCAGCAAATGGTGCGCTCGACCCATGGCGACTGGCGCCCCGTGTTCGTGGAATTCTCGTCGCGCGGCATGGAGCATGGCCAGTACCAGATCAGCATCGAGGTATTGAGCCAGCACCCGGAACTGGCGTCGCGCAAATGGGTGTGCACCTTCGTGATCCTGGTGCCGCGGCCCGACGCCACGCTGACGGAAATCCACCGCATCTTCCTGTCCACCCACAAGAACGTGCGCGTGATGGCGGACGACGCCTCCATCGCGCGCGTGAGCGCGCAAGGCGGCGACCGGCTCGACATCGACGTCACGGCCCGCAACGCCGGCATTGCCCACCTGGACCTGGGCGCGCCCCAGGGCAAGGTCGACCTGGGCTTTTCCACTATCGCGTGGGATGAGGACCTGATCGAGATCGACATGCCGGCCACCTCGGCCCTGCATCCGCACCCGAGCCGCGCGGCCTGCCTGGTGAACGCGGCGCCGGAAGCGGGCGCGCAGCGCCAGATCCGCCTGTTCGCGCTGGAGGAATGCGTGTTCGGCCGCTTCGAGCTGGTCGATCCCGAGGCCGACGCCCTGCTCACCCATTACACCGGCGACGGCCAGGAAACCAATGGCCTCACGCGCCGCCTGTCCGGGCGCCACGCCGTGATCCGGCGCACCAGCCATGGCTTCGAGATCGAGGATGTGTCGCGCTATGGCCTGTTGCTCGATGGCGTCTGGCCCGGCAAGAACAAGCCGACGCCACTGCGGCTGGGCATGCGCATCGAGCTGAGCGCCAGCATCCGCGGCATCGTGGTGCTGGCCGTGTCGGCCATCCTGCCGCACGCCGTGATCCTGCACCGCATCGACGAGGGCGCGCGCGCCGAATGCTTCTACCTGGTGGCGCCGGAAACCCATCCCGGCTACCCGATGCCGTCCTACGCCAGCACCCCGCTGGCGTCCGCGCTGCCGCTGCTGCTGCACCACGACGGCGGCTTCTGGCACCTGGACCAGTTAAGCGGTAAGGAGACGGCGCTGGCGCCCGCCACCTCGCTCGACAAGCTGACCCGCATCGCGCGCCACAACCGCTTCGCCAGCGAGCCTTACCCCGAACACTGGATCATCCGCACCGGCGCGGCAGGCCTGCACAGCACCATCGCCGCGCACGACCTGTCGACCGCCTGATTCATCCCCCAACGTAGTGCACGACATGCCGCATCAGCGGGCCGCGCGCGCGGCCGCGCCCTGCAGCGCCGGACGCCCCGACGTGAGCGCCGCGCTCCTGCCGGTGCTGGCGCGGGCCGGCGCGGCCACGGCTTGCACGGCGGGCGCCGTGTCCGTGGCGGCATCGGAACGATAGCCGATGCGGAACCCGCCCCAATGCCGGCCCCGCACCATGATGGGCGCGGACAGGTCATGCATTACTTCGCCGGTGTCGCGCTTGTAGGTTTGCAGCAGGAAGGGCTGGGTATGCGAACCGCAGCGCGCGCCGATGCGGTCGTCGAAGATGCGCTTGGTGCGGTTGTGCACCAGGTCGTATTCCATGTCGCCCGTCAGCGCCTGGCTGAACTTGCGGTTATGGGTGGGGAAGTAGCCGTGGTCGTCCACCGCGCCCGCGTAGGCCAGTTGCGGCATCCGTTCCAGCACCGCTTCCTGGATCGCCGGCAGCACGCTGTCGGTGTAGGCGTCGAAGGCGGTGCGGTACTTGGGCGGATTGGTGCCGGCGATGGGCGTGTAGTGCCGGTCGAACAAGGCTTGTTCGCTGATCACGCCGCACTTGAGCCCCTGCTCGAACAGTTCGCCCACCTCGCGCGCGGCCTGCTGGGCGGCGGCGCGGATGGCATCGTGCGCGCCGGCCGAATCGGCCCCCGCGCCCGCATGGAACAGCGCCTCGGCCCGCTCGCTGAGCATCATGGCCGACTGCGAGGCGAGCGGCAATTCAGCCTGCGTATTGAGCATGCCGTCGCGGATCGCCTCGATGGCGCCGCCGATGGCGCGCGAGCTGTCCACGTGGCCGCGCGAGGACGAGGCGATGCCTTGCACTTCGCCTTCGGCCGTGGCCGAGGCCTGGTCGATGGTCTGGAAGAAGGCATGCACCTGTTCCACCTTGCCGCTGGCCGCCACCACCTTGCCGCTCAGCGCCTCCATGCCGCCGGCCGCCCGTTCGGCCTGTTCGCTGATGGCGCGCACCAGCTGGCCGATTTCGTTGCTCGATTCGCTGGTGCGCTGCGCCAGCTGTCGCACCTCGCCCGCCACCACGGCGAAGCCGCGCCCATGTTCGCCGGCGCGGGCCGCCTCGATGGCCGCGTTCAGGGCCAGCAGGTTGGTGCGCTGGGCGATCTGGTTGATGGTGTCGGTGATGGTGTGGATGGTGCGCGACTTGTCCTGCAAAGCCCGCATCAGGGCGACGGCCGCGTGGGCATCGTCGCGCGCCTGGCCGATCTGCTCCAGGCTCTGGTCGGCCTCGCTGCGGCCAGCCGTGCTGGCCTGCCGCACCTGCGCCGCCACGGCCGACGCGCGCTCGGCGTTGGCCGCGATCTGTTCCGTGTTGGCCGTGGAGCGGGCCGCGTGGCGCACGATCTCCTGCACGGCCTGCAGGTCATGCTCGACCTGCTTGCGGATGGTGTCGATGAAGTGCGAGGTTTCGGCCGCGCCTATCATCATCTGGTCGATCATGGCGCCGCTGCTGGCCAGCAGTTGCTGGGGCGAGCCGGCCCCGCGCCCGCGCAGCAAGGCGCCCAGCCAGATGCCGCCGGCCGCCGACAAGGCCGCCGCCAGCCGCGCCGGCCACTCCGCCCCGGCCAGCGCGCTGATGCCCAGCGCCAGGGCGGCAAACAAGGCCACCGTCACCACTACCATCAACCGCCGCCGCGGAACCGATTGCGCATACATAGTCGTCTCCCACTGTCTCGTTATGGTGTTGCGCCCGGCCCGGGCGCGCTTCACGCCGCCGCCAGCCTGTCCATGCCAAGCTTGCGGTAGATCGTGTTGCGCGAAATCCCCAGGGCGCGCGCGGTGGCCGAAGTATTGCCGCCGTGCGCTGCCAGCGTGCGCTGGATCAGTTGCAGTTCCATCTGATCGAGCGCAAGCACCGGTGCACTGTCATAAGAAGCAGCTTCCGTGCCCGCGACGTCCGGGGCCAGGTCGTCCATGAAATCGTCGGCCAGGTGATCGAGTCCGATCTCCTGGCCCGGCCCGGCCATCACGGCGGCCGTGCGCAGCACGCTGCGCAACTGGCGCAGATTGCCCGGCCAGCGATGGCGTTCCATCAGCCGCGCCACAGCCGGCGCCACCGTGCAGCCGCTGCCCTCCTCGCCCAGCACGCGCGCCAGCAAGGCCGGCAGGTCGGTCCGCTCGCGCAAGGCCGGCAGCTTGACCACCAGCCCGTTGAGCCGGTAATACAAGTCCTCGCGGAAGGCGCGCGCCTCGATCTGCTCGCGCAGGTTGCGGTGGGTGGCGCAGACCAGCGCGATATCGACCGGGATCGACCTGGCGCTGCCCAGCGGCGTGACCTGGCGTTCCTGCAACACCCGTAACAGGCGCGCCTGCAACGGTAGTGGCATGTCGCCGATCTCGTCGAGGAACAGGGTGCCGCCATTGGCCAGCGCGATCTTGCCGGGACTACCCTTGCGGCGGGCGCCCGTGAACGCCCCCTCCTCGTAGCCGAACAGCTCCGATTCGATCAGCGATTCGGGAATCGAGGCGCAGTTGATGGCCACGAACGGTTGCCGCGCGCGCGGCGAATCGCGGTGGATGGCCTGCGCCAGCCACTCCTTGCCGCTGCCCGTCTCGCCCGTGATGAGGACGGCGATGTCGGTGCCGGCCACTTTGCGCAGCTTGGCGATCACCTGTGCCATGCGGGCGTCGCCCGTGTCGAGCCGGCCCAGCGCCGTCGCCGCCAGCGGGGACGGCAAGTCCGGCAGCCGGCCCAGGCCGGCCCGCATACGCCGCGCGGTTTCGGTGCCGGCGTCGCCGCCGTCGGGCACGCTGACGCCGTTGCCGGCGCTGGTGCCAGCGCCGGGCCGGTCCATCGTGTCACAACTGTCCCAAAATTGCACACGGCACTGCGCCGTGCCGCCATCACGCAAGCGCAGGCTGGCCAGGCCGGGGGCGGCCGTCCGGCACCGCTCGGCCAGTTCGGCCAGCGTGGCGCCAAACAGCGAGGAAAACGTGTGGGAAGCCAGCGCCGCGCGCGGCAAGCCCAGTTGCGCCAGGCCGGCGGCGTTGACCATGACGGCGCGGCCGTCGGCGCTGCAACTGGCCAGCCCGTCCTGCAGGGTGCCGATGCAGGCGCCGCGGGCGTGGAAGTGCAGCGTCAGGCCTTGCGGGGCCGAGGCCAGGAACAGTTGGCGTTCTATCATGTTGGCCGACATGCGCGCCAGCGCCAGCATGCACGGCTGGTCGCTGGCGCAATCGCCCAGGATGGCCAGCACGCCGCACAAGCGGCCCTGGCCATCGACGATGGGTGCGGCGGCGCCGGCGGGGGTGTCATGCTGGCATGCTGGCGCGCACAATTCTGCGCAAGACTCTGCGCAAGACTCGGCGCAAGGTTCCGCGCATGGAGCCGGCAGGCAGACCGGGTCCGGTCCGGCCAACGCGGCAAGCAGCGCGCCGTCCGGGCCGGCAGCGCGCTGGGCCAGGGCGGCGTCGCCACGGACGTGCAGCGGCTGCCCCAAGGCGTCGGCCACCAGCACGGTCATGTCCTTGCCGCCAAGTTGATGTTGCAGCAAATCTAATACGGGTATTGCATGTACGAACAGCAGACTGGAAGAGTTCATTGCGCTCTCGTGCTGCATCCTGCAAAGCGCGTTCGTTGGGCGCACCACCAGATGACAGTGTTAGTTAAGGAAAGGTGTTCCTGACACAATCACTGTACCCGGTAGGGACAACGCCAAACCTTGATCTAAATCAAGGCGCTTTTCAAGGATGGCCTTGACAGCAAACTCCCAACAAACTGTCCATGACAGCTCCCCACCCAGACGGGTTCACACCGGCATGCGGGCCGGCAGCGGTATCCATTCCGTCTCGCCGGGCACGGGATCGAAGCGGCGCGCGGTCCAATCCTCGGCCGCCTGCTGGATGCGTTCCTTGCGCGAGGAAACGAAGTTCCACGACATGAAGCGCCGTCCTTCCAGCGGCTCGCCGCCGATCACCACGAAGCGCGCATCCGAGCCGGCCAGCACGCGCTGGGCCGCAGCCGTGTCGAGCAAGGCCATCGTGTGCAATGCCAGCGGCGCGCCATCCACTTCCAGCGCGCCGCTGATCGGGTAGATCGCCGCTTCCGGCGGCAGGCCGGCCAGGCCCAGTTGCTGGCCCGCCTGCAGCGTCACGTCCAGGTACAGGGTCTGGCTGTAGGTACGCACGGGTGAGGTCTTGCCGAACGCGCTGCCGATCAGCACCCGCACGCACGCGCCCTGCACTTCCAGTTCGGGAATCTCGTCGGCGGCCGTGTGGCAGAAACTGGGCTCGTCCTCCTCGTGCGCCAGCGGCAGCGCGGCCCACAGTTGCAGGCCGTGCGTGCGGTGCGGGCGGTCCACCAGGTCCTTGGGCGTGCGCTCGGAGTGCACGATGCCGCGCCCGGCCGTCATCCAGTTGATGGCGCCCGGCTCGATGCGCTGTACGGAACCGATGCTGTCGCGGTGGTCCATCGCGCCTTCGAACAGGTAGGTCACGGTGGCCAGGCCGATGTGGGGATGGGGACGCACGTCGTGGTTGGCGCCGGGCGCCACGTCCATCGGGCCAAAGTGGTCGAAGAAAATGAAGGGGCCGACGGCCTGCTTGACGGCGGCCGGCAGGTAGCGCCGCACGATCAGGCCGCCGCCCAGGTCCTTCTCGTGGCCTTTCAACACAGTAGCGATCGTCATGCGCTTACCCCAGCACCGTCGTCACTTCCGTCGTCACGGCCGTCATCAGCTTGTGGACGGGGCATTTCTGGGCCACGGCCAGCAGGTCGGCGCGCTGCTCCTCGGTCAGGTCGCCGGTCAGGTGCAGCGTGGTGGCCAGGCGATAGGTGCCCTTGCGTTCCTCGCTCGCATCGCGCTCGCAGCTCACTTCCACCTGCTCGACCGGGATGCCCTTGCGCTTGGCATACCACACCACGGTCAGCGCCTTGCAGGAGCTGATGGCCGCGTCGTACAGGTCGTGCGGCGACGGGCCGGCGTCGTTGCCGCCTTCTTCCAGCGTGCCGTCGGCGGAGATCAG
>DATFBD010000091.1:0-4948 GCA_035254005.1 Burkholderiaceae bacterium
GCCCCGCCCGCGTAGCCGTTCTGGCGCCAGGCTTCGAACACCACCACGGCCACCGTGTTCGACAGGTTCAGGCTGCGGTTGTCGGGCCGCATCGGCAAGCGGATGCGCTGGGCCGGCGGGAACGATTCGCGCAGGGCCGGGTCCAGGCCGCGCGTCTCGGAGCCGAACACGAATACGTCGCCGGGGCGGAAGGTGGCGTTGGCGAACGGCGCGGAGCCGTGCGTGGTCATGGCGTACATGCGGGCCGGGTCGGGCTGCACGGCGGCCAGGAAGGCCGCCCAGTCCTTGTGCACCTGCATTTGCGCATACTCGTGGTAGTCGAGGCCGGCGCGCTTCATTTTCGAGTCTTCCAGCGGGAAGCCCAGCGGTTCGATCAGGTGCAGCTGGGCGCCCGTGTTGGCGCACAGGCGGATCACGTTGCCCGTGTTGGGCGGGATTTCCGGGTTGACGAGGACGACGTGGAACAAGTGCTTCTCCTAAAAAAATTCAATGGGGCGGCGTGCGCGCGAACACCAGGTTGCTCACGCGGGCGGCGCCGTAACGCTTGAAGGTGGCGGCCAGCGCATGCAGGGTCTGGCCGCTGGTCATGACGTCGTCGACGATGCCGATGTGGCGGCCTGCCACCAGCGCCGGGTCGCGCACCGCGAACGCATGGGCCACGTTGCGGCCGCGCTGCTCGGGCGCCACGCCGCTTTGCGCCAGCGTGTCGTGCACGCGGCAGGCCAGCCGCGGCGCCAGCGCCACACCCAGCAGGCGCGCCAGCGGACGGGCGATTTCCAGCGCCTGGTTGTAGCCCCGTTCGGCCAGCCGCTGCGGCCCCAGCGGGACCGGGCACAGGATGGCCGGCAGCACGAAACCGGGCCGCTCCAGCACGGCGTCGCGCAGCAGCCGGGCGAACAGCGCGGCGTGGGCCAGCCGGTGGCCGAATTTTAACTGCAATACCAGCTGGTCGAGCGGCATGGCGTAGTCGGCGGCCACCACGGTGACGTCGAACGCGGGCGGATGCCGCAGGCAGCCGGCACACAGCGCGGCCCCGGCGTTGGCAGGCAGCGGATTGGCGCACTGGCGGCAGCGCGCCGGCCGCATGGTGGCGCCGTCCATGTCCCACCGCGCGGCGTTGGCATCGTCAGGTTCGCCGTTGGCGCCGTGACGGCCGCTGCTGCCGAAAAATTGGGCGGTACAGGGCGCGCACAGCGTATCCGGGCAGGCCGCGCCGCACAGTGCGCATGCCGTGGGCAGCAGGCCATGCAGCAGGGCCGCACCGGCCCGGCGCAGCAGCGCGCTGGCGCTGGCGGCGGGGATAAAGTGCGGCGGGCGCGGCGGTGGCGGGGCGGTCGGCATCGCGTTTGGCTACAACCATGTACACTGCCGACATTATCGCATCTTCACCGCTCCTGATTGAGAATCATGCAAGTGCCTGCCCAAGCGCCCAAACTCAGCGCGCCCATCGACCTAGCGCGCGTGCGCGCCGCCTTCGCCCACCCGCAACGGGTGCAACCATCGGATTTCCTGCGGCGCGAGATCGCCGCCCGCATGCATGACCGGCTGGGTCTGATCAAGCTGTCGCCCCAGCGCGTGCTCGACGCCGGCTGCGGCGAGGGGGGCGATCTGGCAACGTTACAGAAAGTATATCCAGCGGCCCAGATCCTGGGGGTGGATGCGGCCGAGGCCATGGTGGGCGCGGCCCGCGCGCGTGCGGCGCGGCCCGGCGCCATCAACCAGTTGATGAGCAAGCTGTTGCCGGCCAAGACGGGCGTGGACCTGGTGTGCGGCGATTTCGCCGCGCTGCCGCTGGGGCCGGGCGCCGTCAACCTGGTGTGGTCCAACCTGGCGCTGCACTGGCATCCGCAGCCGGACCGCGTGTTCGCCGAATGGCGCCGCGTGCTCAAGGTCGATGGCTTGCTGATGTTTTCCTGTTTCGGTCCCGATACCTTCAAGGAAGTGCGGGCCGCATTCGAGGAAGTGGACATGGCGCCGCATGGCCTGCCGTTCGTCGATATGCACGACTTTGGCGACCAGCTGGTGGAGGCGGGCTTTTCCACGCCGGTGCTGGACATGGAAGTCATCACCGTCACCTATGACACGCCGCAGGCGCTGCTGGCCGACGTGCGGGCCTGGGGCGGCAATCCGCTGGCCACGCGCCGCCGGGGGCTGATCGGCCGCCAGGCCTGGGCCAGGATGCTGGCCGCGCTGGACAGGGCGCGCCGTCCCGATGGCAAGCTGGGCCTGTCGTTCGAGATCATCTACGGCCATGCCTTCCGTCCCGCCCCGCGCGTGACGTCCACCGGCGAGGCCATCATCCGCTTCGACCTGCCGCGCAAGCCGCCGCGCTAGGGGGAGCTGGCCGGCGCTGGCGGCCACCCTCCCGGCCGCCATTTCGCGACCAGGTCGCTATCAAACTGCTATCAAAATGACGCACAGCGGCGGCCCGGACGGGCCCGCCGCCGGGCCGCGCATGGCCATTTCACGCGCCATTATGCTGCGCCGCCACTATGAGAAATTGGATTATTCCTTGATGGAAGTCATTTTTGTTCTATATAATCGTTGACTAATTTTGTCATGTCTTGACATCGCCCACCTGATATAGGCGGCGTCGGGGAGGCGAAGAGTAATTGCTAGTGCAGGCCGGGCATCTGATAGTAATATTGGATACGCTTGGCGAAATATCAAGATCCTGCCCTATCGCAGCCTGATGTTTTTTGCGGGCGCGCCGGGCCGGGTCTGAAGGTGTTTAAGGAGCGGCGGCGGTTCAACTCATCGAATCTTCACGCCGTTTTAAAAAAAATATATCCATTTTTTTTGGTGGTTGGGGAAAACATGAAACATGCAAAGCGACTTCAATCGTTGATGCTCGGGCTGCTGATCTCAGCACCGGGCATGCCGGCGTGGGCAGCCGACGCCCCGGTGGCGGCCGGCACCTACACGGCGGCGACGGGCGGTACCGGCGGTCCCATGGTGCGCGAACTGAACCTGCAGGCACCGGCGACCCAGATCGCATCCGAAGTCTATAGCCTGCACACCTGGATGATGGTGATCTGCATGGTCATCTTCGTCGCCGTGTTCGGCGTGATGTTCTATTCGATCATCAAGCACCGCAAGTCGCTGGGCCACAAACCGGCCACCTTCCATGAGTCGACCGCCGTCGAAATCGCCTGGACCGTGGTGCCGTTCCTGATCGTGATCGGCATGGCGCTGCCCGCCACCCGCACCGTGGTCGGCATGAAAGACACCTCCAACGCTGACATCACCATCAAGGCCACCGGCATGCAGTGGAAATGGGGCTACGATTACCTGAAAGGCGAGGGCCAGGGCATTTCCTTCCTGTCCAACCTGTCGACCCCGCGTTCGCAAGTGGGCGCGCCCGGCGTGGCGCCAACCCAGCCACGCGGCGAGAACTACCTGATCGAAGTCGATAACGAAGTGGTGGTGCCGGTCAACAAGAAGATCCGCATCGTCACCACGGCCAACGACGTGATCCACGCCTGGTCCATCCCCGCCTTCGCCGTCAAGCAGGACGCCATCCCCGGCTTCGTGCGCGACACCTGGTTCAAGGCCGAGCACACCGGCACCTACCGCGGCAACTGCGCCGAACTGTGCGGCAAGGAACACGCCTTCATGCCGATCGTCGTCAAGGTCGTGACGGAAGACGAGTACAAGGTCTGGGTCGACGGCAAGCTCAAGGAAATGGCCGCGCTGGCGGAAGATCCAAGCAAGGTGTGGACCATCGATGAACTGAAAACCAAGGGCGAGAAAGTGTATGCCACCAACTGCGTGGTCTGCCACCAGGCCACCGGCAAGGGCTTGCCCGGCGCGTTCGCCGCACTGGACGGTTCGCCCGTCGTCAACGGCCCCAAGGCGGACCAGATCCACGTTCTGCTGAACGGCAAGAAGAGCGGCAAGTTCCCTGGCGAGATGCCAGCATGGAAACAACTGTCGGATACGGAGATTGCGGCTGTCATCACCTACACCCGCAACAGCTGGTCGAACAAGGCCGCCGAGAACATCGTTCAACCAGCCGAAGTCGCGGCTGCACGCAAGTAATTAGGGGACTTACATGAGCACGAGCACTTTGGATCACGCACACGCGCACGACCACGACCACGCGCACGACCACCCGCACGGCCTGTCGCGCTGGTTGTTCGCCACCAACCACAAGGATATCGGCACCCTGTACCTGTGGTTCTCCTTCATCATGCTGCTGTCGGGCGGCGTGCTGGCGCTGATGATACGCACCGAGCTGTTCAAGCCCGGCCTGCAATTCTTCCAGCCTGAATTCTTCAACCAGCTCACCACCATGCACGGCCTGGTGATGGTGTTCGGCGCCATCATGCCGGCCTTCGTGGGCTACGCCAACTGGATGATCCCGCTGCAGATCGGCGCCTCCGACATGGCCTTCGCCCGCATGAACAACTTCTCGTTCTGGCTGCTGCCACCGGCCGCCATCCTGCTGGCCTCGTCGTTCTTCGTGCCAGGCGGCGCCACCGCCGCCGGCTGGACCCTGTATGCGCCGCTGTCGAGCCAGATGGGTATCGGCATGGACATGGGTATCTTCGCCATGCACCTGATGGGCGCCTCGTCCATCATGGGTTCGATCAACATCATCGTCACCATCCTCAACATGCGCGCGCCCGGCATGACGCTGATGAAGATGCCGATGTTCTGCTGGACCTGGCTGATCACGGCCTACCTGCTGATCGCCGTGATGCCCGTGCTGGCCGGCGCCATCACCATGACCCTGACCGACCGCCACTTCGGCACCTCGTTCTTCAACGCGGCCGGCGGCGGCGACCCGGTCATGTACCAGCACATCTTCTGGTTCTTCGGCCACCCCGAGGTGTACATCATGATCCTGCCGGCGTTCGGTATCGTCTCGGCGATCATCCCGGCCTTCGCCCGCAAGCCGCTGTTCGGCTACGCCTCGATGGTGTACGCGACCGCGTCGATCGCG
>DATFBD010000092.1:0-26398 GCA_035254005.1 Burkholderiaceae bacterium
GCTCAAGGAGCAGGGCTACGAAGTGGTGGGCCTGTTCATGAAGAATTGGGAAGACGACGACGACTCCGAATACTGCTCCACGCGCCAGGACTGGATCGACGCGGCCAGCGTGGCCGACGTGATCGGCGTCGATATCGAAGCCGTCAACTTCGCGGCCGAATACAAGGACCGCGTGTTCGCCGACTTCCTGCGCGAATACCAGGCCGGCCGCACGCCCAATCCGGACGTGCTGTGCAACGCCGAGATCAAGTTCAAGGCCTTCCTGGACCACGCCATGCACCTGGGCGCGGACCTGATCGCCACCGGCCACTATGCGCGCGTGCGCCAGAATGGAACACAATTCGAATTATTGAAGGCGCTCGACCACACCAAGGACCAGAGCTACTTCCTGCACCGCCTCAACCAGGCGCAGTTGTCCAAGACCCTGTTCCCGCTGGGCGAAATCCCGAAAACGGAAGTGCGCAAGATCGCTGAAAAGCTGGCCCTGCCCAACGCGGCCAAGAAGGACTCGACCGGCATCTGCTTCATCGGCGAGCGCCCGTTCCGCGAATTTTTGAACCGCTACCTGTCGTACAAGCCGGGCCCGATGAAGACGCCCGACGGCAAGGTGGTGGGCGAGCACGTGGGCCTGAGCTTCTACACGCTGGGCCAGCGCAAGGGCATCGGCGTGGGCGGCATGAAGGCCTACAAGAATGAGGATGGCAGCAGCGACGCGTGGTACGTGGCGCGCAAGGATATCGCCAGCAACACGCTGTACATCGTGCAGGGTCATGACCATCCGTGGCTGCTGTCGTCCACGCTGCGCGCCGACCAGGCCAGCTGGATCGCCGGCACGCCGCCGGCGCCGCGCGCGCTGTCGGCCAAGACCCGCTACCGCCAGGCCGACGTGGCCTGCACCGTCACGCCGGACGGCGAGGCCAACTTCGCGCTGCAGTTCGAACAGCCCCAGTGGGCTGTCACGCCCGGCCAGTCGGCCGTGCTGTACGACGGCGACGTGTGCCTGGGCGGCGGCATCATCGCCGGCTCAGACTTCAGCGCCTGAGGCGTTACCGGGCGCGCCATCGCCGGGCTGCGCACCCGGCGCCCCTTCCTGGGTGGCCTGCTGGGCCGCCATGGCGGCGCGCTGGCGCTTGACCATGGCGATCACCGTGTTGCGGATGGTGTTGAGCACCGTGTCGGCCTTGAACGGCTTGACGATGAAGCCGTTTACGCCCATCGCGTGGGCGGACTGGATGGTGGCCGCGTCGAATTCGCTGGACACCATGAAGATCAGCGTCTTGGGCCAGCTGGATTTAATTTCGCGCACCACGCCGGTGTCGGCTTCGATCTGCTCGCGGGCGATGCAGACGATGTGGGGCTGGTGCTTGAGCAGCAGCGCCATGCCGCTGGCGCAGGTGTGGCTCTGTCCCACCACGTCGTAGCCGCCGTCGAGCAGCACGGTGTTGAGCAGGCCGCGGGCCACGGCGCTGCTGTCGATAATGACTGCCTTTAACATCGTAAAACCTTTCTCGTGGACGCGCCGCCGGTTCGTGTTACCGATCCCAGGCCAGCATGTTCCAGCTCACGCCGACCCGCACATCCGTTTTCAATTGCACCAGTTGTCGAGAAAGATACAACATTTCCCGCTCTTTTCGTAGGGTTTCGCCCAGCGTGTCCTTCAGAATGCCGGCGCCGGCCATGATGGCGTCCAGATTGCCGTATGTACGCAACAGTCGGGCCGCCGTCTTGGCGCCCACCTTCGATACGCCGGGAATGGAATCGGTGGCGTCGCCCATCAGGGCCAGCAGGTCCGGTAGCTGCTCGGGCGGCACGCCCCACTTGCGCTCGACCCAGGCATGGTCGTGCCACTCGCCCTTGAAGTGGTCCCACACGCGGGCGCCGTTGGCGATCAGGGGGTGCAAGTCCTTGTCGGTGGTGGCCACGGTGGCCTCGCCGCGGCCCTCGGCCAGCCAGCGCAGCACCACGGTGCCGATCACGTCGTCCGCTTCCACTTCCGGCAGCGACACGACGCGCAAGCCCCAGCCTTCCAGTTGGGCGTAAAACGCTGGCAGGGCCGCACGCAGCTCGGCCGGCATGGGCGCGCGACCGGCCCGGTAACCCGCGTACAGCGCGTGGCGCCAGGTGGGGCCGCCGAAATCGAAGGCCGGCAGCACGTGGCTTGGTTCATGTTCCGTGATCAGCTTGCGGAACGAGGACAGTGCGTGGCGCAGCGCAAGCTCGGCCTTCTCGGGCGTATCGGGTTCGGGGCTCGCTTCGTAGACGCGGCGCACGATGTTGAGGCCATCGATGGCGAGGAGTCGGCTCATGACTTTTTAAACAGGCTGATTCAAGCGCGCATTCTACCGCAGGCAACGGCGCCGCCGGGCCGCCTGCCCTTATTTCAGCAGCTCGTACGGCCCGCCGCGTTGCAGCGCGCGCTGGAATGCGGGGCGCGCGTGGATGCGGTCGAGGAAGGCGCGCAAATGGGGCCGGCGGCCATCGAGGCCGGCGCGGGCGGCGGCCGCCTCCAGCGGAAAACTCATCTGGATATCGGCCGCGCTGAACTGGTCGCCGGCGAACCACAAGTGCTGGCTCAGTTCCGCCTCCAGGTAATCGAGATGCTGTTCGATCTGTGGCTGGATGTACATGGACTTGACCTTGTGCGCGATGGCGCGCGCCACCGGCTTGACGAAAAACGGCGCCGGCCCCGATTCGACCCGGTCGAACACCAGCTTCATCAGCAGCGGCGTCATGGCCGAGCCTTCCGCGTAGTGCATGAAGTAGGTCCAGCGCCGCTTGTCCGCCGTGCCGGGCGGCGGTACCAGCATGCCATTCCCATAGCGCTCGACCAGGTATTCAACGATGGCGCCCGACTCGGCCACCGTCACGTCGCCGTCCGTGATCACGGGCGACTTGCCCAGCGGGTGGATGGCGCGCAGCGCCGGCGGCGCCAGCATGGTCTTGGGGTCGCGCTGGTAGCGCACGATCTCGTATTCCAGGCCCAGTTCTTCGAGCAGCCACAGGACGCGCTGCGAACGGGAATTGTTGAGATGGTGGACAACGATCATGGGGCTTCCTGTTCAAGGTTGGGGCGGGTCTGCTTGCCTTGCAAGCTTAGCACTGTTGCCGCCATCGCGCCGCCGATAGCTTGCTACGCGGAAAAAGCAGTACACTCGCTGACGGCGGCGCGCCATCGCCCCGCCATCACCGTCACCCGCACCGGAGCGCCCATGAAGTTCCTGACCCTGCGTTACCTCGCCTTCCAGCTGGCCATCGCCACGCTGCTGCTGTCGCTGTTGATGGGCACCAGCCCGTGGCTGCCGCTGGCGGCCGCCGCGCTGGTGGCGGTGGGCGTGGCCGACCTGATGCAGACCCGGCGCGCGCTGCGCCGCAACTATCCCATCCTGGCCCATTTGCGCTTCCTGCTCGAAGCGATCCGGCCCGAGATCCGCCAGTACTTCCTGGAAGACGATACGCAAGCGGCGCCGTTCTCGCGCAACCAGCGCAGCATCGTCTACCAGCGCGCCAAGGTGGAAACGGACAAGCGCCCGTTCGGCACCCAGCTCGACGTGTACCAGGATGGCTACGAGTGGATCAACCATTCGATCGCGCCCGCGCCCGAAGCGCACCATGATTTCCGCATCGAGATCGGCAACCACCCGGACTGCCCGCGCGCCCAGCCCTATTCGGCCAGCGTGTTCAACATCTCGGCCATGAGCTTTGGCGCACTGTCGGCCAACGCCATCCAGGCCCTGAATGGCGGCGCGCGCCTCGGCCACTTCATGCACGACACGGGCGAAGGCAGCATCAGCCCCTACCACCGCATGCACGGGGGCGACCTGGTGTGGGAGATCGGCTCGGGCTACTTCGGCTGCCGCAACGCGGACGGCAGCTTCTCGGAAGAGCGCTTCGTGGCCAACGCCTGCACCGAGCAGGTGAAGATGATCGAACTCAAACTGTCGCAAGGGGCCAAGCCGGGCCACGGCGGCGTGCTGCCCGGCGCCAAGGTGACGATCGAGATCGCCACCACGCGCGGCGTGCCGCAGGGCGAGGATTGCGTGTCGCCGGCCAGCCACTCGGCCTTTTCCACGCCGCTGGAAATGCTGGCCTTCATCGACCGCCTGCGCAATCTGTCGGGCGGCAAGCCGACCGGATTCAAGCTGGCCGTCGGTCACCCATGGGAATTCTTCGGCATCGTCAAGGCCATGCTGGCCACCGGCATCACGCCCGACTTCATCGTCGTCGACGGCTGCGAAGGCGGCACCGGCGCGGCGCCCGTGGAATTCACGGACCACGTGGGCACGCCGCTGCAGGAGGCGCTGCTGCTGGTGCATAACACGCTGGTGGGCGCCAATTTGCGCGAGCGGATCAAGGTCGGCGCGTCCGGCAAGGTGATCACGGCGTTCGACATCGCGCGCCTGCTGGCATTGGGCGCGGACTGGTGCAACTCGGCGCGCGGCTTCATGTTCGCGCTCGGCTGCATCCAGTCGCAGCACTGCCACACGGACCGCTGCCCGACGGGCGTGGCCACCCAGGACAAGCTGCGCCAGCGCGCGTTGGTGGTGCCGGACAAGACCCAGCGCGTGGCCAACTTCCACCAGAACACCATGAAGGCGCTGGCCGGACTGGTGGCGGCGGCCGGGCTGACGCACCCGTCGCAACTGAAGCCGCATCACCTGGTGCGGCGCATCTCGCCCAACCAGGTCAAGCTGGCGTCCGCACTGCTGCCCTACCTGGATCCGGGGCAGTTGCTGGACCCGAGCCAGCTGTCACGCCTGCCCCCCGTGTTCGGCATGTACTGGCCGATGGCGCAGGCGGAGTCGTTTCATCCGCTGGCTTGAAGGGCTAACGCGGCGGCGGCAAATAGCCGCGCCGTATCGCCCACGCGCGCAGCACTGCGTTCAGCCCTTCTTCCCAGCCTGCGCCGGTGGCCTTGAACACCTCCAGCAAGTCGCTGTCATACGCGATATTGACGCTGACCTTGGACGTCCCCGCAGGCGCCCGCAGCCAAGGTTGCCATGGCCGGAATTGCGCAAGCTGCTCATCAGTCAATGGCAATGCGTCGGGACCGGGCGATGACGCCACGTCGGTCGCCGTATCGCCCACGTCATCCGCCTTGGGGGCCTTGCTCTGTTTTGCCATAACGTCGTTCCTCTCGCGGATTCGCTTATCGCAAACTGATCATTCTCAAGGTCCCGGCACGAACCACAAACACTGCCACATGCACGCGTTCAGCGATGAGCATGTCGTTCACGGGATCACAGGTGATCTGCATTTGTCATGCTATCCGCGAAATGGAAAACTTCAACGGACACATTAACGACACCACGGCCAGTGCGTTTGCGCTGCCGCAGCAGTGCCGGCGATCAGTGTTGTGCGTGCAGCGTAATCACGCGCTCGCGTAAGCCTGTGCGGACAAAATCTGATCTCTATTTGACATAGAGCTACTTTCCCCTTGGGCTAGCCTAAGGCGACCTTGTCCAAAGCGCGGCATCCTTTCCTTTCTGACTGGCCACATGGCGCCTATCCATGCCACGTGAATCGCAGGCATCCAATCGAAAAAATGTCCATGCATCCTCACACGCCGATCTGTCCCCAGTGTGGTGCACCTTTGCCAAGACAAGCACTGTGGCGCACGGTGACCTGCGCTTACTGCAGCGCTGAAGTGACGCACGGTGAACGCATCGTGCGGGCGGCCTCGTTCCGCGCCGCGTATCTGCGCTCACGCGCCATCGACGATGCCGGCACTTGCATGGTGAACTGCGACAGTCAGCAGTATCGAACATTGCTGCCTCTTGGATATGGGAGCACCGCCAGGGTCGTTCTAGGGCAACGGCAGAGTGCGCTGGCCGAGCGCGTCGTCATCAAGTTGGCACACCCTGGCGCCCCCCCCGGACCGGCTGAAACGTGAATGGCACGTGCTGCAACAACTGCAGGAGCTGGCCCATCCCGGCGCAGCCTATTTCTCACAGCGGCTGCCGCAACCAGTGCTATTTGGCTTGGCCAAGGAAACTAACGGTGCGCAAGCCGAAGCGCTGGTGCTGCGCAACCCGGCCGGTTACTGGGGCAGTTTAGCGGATGTCATACAACATCATCGTCATGGCATTGAGGCACGCCATGCCATCTGGATCTGGCGACGCATGCTGGAAGTATTGGGCTACGTCCACGAAGCAGGCTGGATTCACGGCCGCCTTACGCCCGCCCATCTATTGGTCCAGCCAGATGACCACGGCATACTGATTATAGGCTGGGCCGACGCACAGCCGCAGACGGCCCACGTAACGCCAGCCCGTGACCTGATGCAGGCCGCGTGGACGATCCGTTCCATACTGCACGGTGGTGCGGACGAGCCCCCCATTGGCCACGGCACCCCGGCGCCGCTGGCTGCCGTACTGAAACAGGCCAGCGAAGATGCGCACTGGTGTGCCAACGCAGGCGCTGCCGGCATCGATCAGGCAGTAAAGAGCGCCGCTCACGCCGCATTCGGCGCACCACAGTTCATCCCCTTTTCCCCCACCACGTAACGCTTGTTCAAGGAGTCACCATGGGTCACGGAAACTATTCACATGCCGCCCACGCAGCCATCATCGCCGACCGTTCATCGGCCTCGCGTGCCGAAGTCTTCACCCAGCGCGGCTGCCACCCGCTGATGAACCCGCATGGACTGCGCATGCGCGAAGCGCGCGACAGTGCCGACCATCCTCATTCGCTGGGCATCGTATTTGCTCTCGACGTCACAGGATCGATGGGCGATATTCCGGAAAATCTGGCAACCCGCGAACTGCCAACATTTATGAACCTGCTGACGGCCTGTCACGTCCCGGACCCGCAATTGCTGTTTATGGCCATAGGCGACGCCACCTCGGACAACGCGGCACTGCAAGTTGGCCAATTCGAATCGACGGCCGAACTGATGGATCAATGGCTGACCTGGACCTACCTCGAAGGTGGTGGCGGCGGCAGCGGCGAAGAAAGTTACGAACTGGCGTTTTACATGGCTGCGCAGCATACCGATCTGGACTGCTGGGTCAAACGCAGAAAAAAGGGCTACCTGTTCCTGACCGGCGACGAGGTGCCCTATCCGGCCGTGGCGCGCCACCAGATCGACACCCTGGTCGGCGAAAAGCTGGACGAGGATATTCCTATCGAGGAGGTGATTGCGGCAGCGGCGGAAACCTATCACGTGTTCTTCCTGATACCCGACCTGCGACGCCGCAAGCGATGCGAACAACGCTGGCGCGAACTGCTGGGCGACCATGTTATTTGCATGGAATCGGCACATGATGCCTGTGCCGTGGCGGCATCCATTGTCGCCCTGACCGAACGGGTGCTCCCCGACCAGGCCACCCTGGTGCAGACCCTGGCCGCAAACGGCATCGCCAATGAGCGCGTGTCAGCTGTCGTGCGGGCGTTGCGCCCCTATGCCGCGCTGCTCGACCCAGACGCGCTGCGACAGGTTCATTCAGCCACCGGCAGCGCACCGCAACCGGGCGCGTGGTGGAAGCGGATGTTTGGCTAAGCGCCCGCGATGAGCGCAGCAACGCGGCTGTTTTCGGTGCTGGGCCTCGGCTTTGGAGACTGCGGCAAAGGTCTGTTTATAGACAGTCTGTGCCGCACGTTACACGCCCACACCATCGTGCGCTTCAATGGCGGTGCTCAGGCAGCGCACAACGTTGTGTTGCCGGATGGACGCCATCACACGTTTTCCCAATTCGGCGCCGGCAGCTTCGTGCCCGGCGTGTCAACCTTGCTAGCCTTCCCGGTCGTTGTCCATCCCACCGCCCTGCTGGTCGAGAACAACTACTTGCGCCGTGTCGGCGTACAAGACGGCCTGCTGCGCATGTGCATCGACGGCCGCTGCCGCATCACCACACCGTTCCATCAGGCAGCCGGACGCATGCGCGAACTGGCGCGCGGTCCCATGGCGCACGGCAGCTGTGGCGTGGGCATAGGCGAAACCGTCAAGCTGGATCTGGAACAACCAGAACTCACCCTGCGTTATGCGGAACTGCTGAACCCCGCGATAGCGCGATCCAAACTGGAAGCCATCCGCAACTGTCTGCTCAATGCCTTCGATCCCCGCGATTGCCCGCCGCTCAACCGGGACAGCTATCACGCCGAGCGGCGCGTGCTGGCCGATTCAGCGCTGTCGCTGCGCTGGCTGGAAAACGTCAATCAATTAACCCGCGTCGTGCCGCCAGCGTCCCGGGATGACGTGGCTGCACGGCTACATCGGCCGGGAACTGTTCTGTTCGAAGGCGCGCAGGGCGTGCTACTGGACGAATGGCGCGGCTTTCACCCGTACACCAGCTGGAGCCGCATCCACGCCTCGTCGCCGCAAGCGGTCGCTGCCGATGCTGGACAAGCTGCCCGCATCCGCCATCTAGGTGCGCTGCGCAGCTATATGACACGGCACGGCAATGGACCATTACCCAGCCACGACCAGCGTCTTGCCCACTTGCCGGAACTTCACAATCGCTGCGGCGGCTGGCAAGGCGACTTTCGCCGCGGCCACCCCGACGCCGTCTTGTTGCACTATGCCTTGGCCGTGATCGGTAAGCTTGACGGCCTGCTGATCAGTCACCTCGACATATTCCAGCGAGAACGCGGCCTGCGGTGGTGCCGCGCCTATGAGGCTACGCAAGCGCGTGATGACACCCAGCTATGTATGCGCGACTCCGCTGGACTAATCACGGCGCTATGTCCCAGCACCAACCACGACTTGACGCATCAGGCACGGTTGACGCAGCTACTGTATTCCGCCCGTCCCCGGCTGGATGGTGAAGCTATCCGCGATGCGGACACCTTCATTGCGCAGGCGGAAGCGATGAGCGGTTTGCCTGTTGTACAGGGCTCATTTGGTCAGACTTTCCAAACTGTACGCCATTACAGCAAACTGCGAGACTGAATAATCGACATGGCAGCGGAAGCGACCTCGCCTCAACAGCACGGCAACCTGCACCGTCCCCGTTGGGCATAGCCCGGCCCATCCCCCCAACCACGCCAGCCGCTCAAGCCGGCGGCAGCATGCCATGCTGCACGGCCCATTCGCGCAGGGCGTCGTTCATGCGCTTGCGCCAGCCTTCGCCTGTGTTTTCGAATGCGGCCACCAGATCACGATCGAAGGCCACGTCGGCGCCGATGCCGACACCGTAGGTCTTGACGTACTCGCTCCACGGCATCATTTTCGCCAACTGCTCGTCCGTAAGAGGCTGAGCGTCTGGATCCGCGAGCGCGGCGGCTGTGATCTGCGCGTCCTCTTCCGGCGTAACCGAGACTACTCTACGTTGTTCCGGCATAGCGCCTCTCCTCGTTTGCATTTGCCTTGCGCAAACTGATTATCCGCAAGACCCCATTCTTTTCAACAAAGACCATGAAATGCAGGCGTCCCCCTATCATTCCAAGCGCGCACACACGCGACTCACCATACTCAAACCGCTGATCAAGCCAAGTGACGGCATGCTGCCATTCGAACTCCACGGCCCGCGATAAGGAAACGCCGTGCTTGCGCCGGTTCAGCTTGTCTTTCTCGGGATCAAAGGTGATCTCCATCTGTCATGTTATCCGCGAAATGGAAAACTTCAACGGACACATTGACGGCACCACGGCCAGCGCGTTTGCGCTGCCGCAGCGGGACGACGATCAGCGCTGTGGATGCAGCTTGATGACGCGCTTCAACGGCGCGGAAGGCGGGGGCACATCGGACGAGGTGGACTGGCCGGACGAGCCAGCCGGGGAGGAGTCGCAGGAACCGCAGCTGGAGCAGCCATCGCCGCAGCTGGACTGGGTGCGGAACAGCCGCGCCATCTTGTTCTGGTCGAAGCCGCGCCGCGCCAGGAAATACACGATCTGGCGCCGCAATGCGGCCGGCAAATAGTGGGTGCAGAAGCGCAGCAAGGCCGCCGCCACGATCAACCCGACGATCACTTGCTGCCACATGTCAGGCTCCCGTCAACAACAGCGCGATGCGATAGGTCAGGAACGAGGCCGTGTAGGCCAGCGCAAACATGTAACCGGCCATCAACGCCGGATAGCGCCAGGTGCCCGTTTCGCGCCGCACCACGCTCAGGGTGGACATGCACTGCGGTGCGAACACGTACCAGGCCAGCAGCGACAAGGCCGTCGGCAGCGCCCACGACGCGGCGATGATGGGCGTCAGCGACGACGCCAGTTCCTCGCCCGTCTGCGACAGCGCGTACACGGTGCCCAGCGCGCCCACGGCCACTTCGCGCGCGGCCAGGCCTGGCACCAGCGCGATGCAGATCTGCCAGTTGAAGCCGATCGGCGCAAACACCACTTCCAGCGCGCGGCCCAGCATGCCGGCCATGCTGTAGTAGATGGCCGGATGGGTCGCCCCTTCCGGTGCGCCGGGGAAGGAACTGAGGAACCACAGCAGCACCATCAGGGTCAGGATGATGGTGCCCACGCGGGTCAGGAAGATCTTGGCGCGCTCCCACAGGCCCAGCGCCAGGTTGCGCAGATGCGGCCAGTGGTAGGCGGGCAGCTCCAGCATCAGTGGCTGCTGGTGGTTGGCGCCAAACGTGCGCTTCATGAAGTAGGCCACGCCCATGGCCGACACGATGCCGGCCACGTACAGGCCGAACAGCACCAGGCCCTGCAAGCTCATCAAGCCGGCCACCTGGCGGTCCGGGATGAAGGCGGCGATGATCAGCGCATACACCGGCAATCGCGCGGAACACGTCATCAGCGGCGCGATCATGATCGTCACCAGCCGGTCGCGCGGATTCTGGATGGTGCGCGCGGCCATGATGCCGGGGATCGCGCACGCGAAACTCGACAGCAGCGGAATGAAGGCGCGGCCCGACAGGCCCACGCCGCCCATCAGCCGGTCCAGCAGGAAGGCGGCGCGCGGCAAATAGCCGCAATCCTCCAGCACGAGGATAAAGAAGAACAGGATCAGGATCTGCGGCAGAAACACCAGCACGCTGCCGGCCCCGCCCAAGATGCCTTCCACCAGCAGGCTGCGCAGCAAACCTTCGCCCATGTGGGCCGTCAGGTACTGGCCCACGCTGTCCACCCCGGCCTTGATCATGTCCATCGGCACATTGGCCCAGCTGAACACGGCCTGGAACACGAGGAACATCAGCACCGCCAGGATGATCGGCCCGAGCACGGGGTGCAGCACCACGTCGTCGATCTTCTCCGTCAGATTGCCCGTGTCGTGGAAGTCGTTGCTGACGGCGGCCAGGATGCGGCGCACTTCGCGCTGCGTGTCCTCGACCGACACTTCATCGATGGCCGACAAGGGATTGGCCGCCACCGTGCGCAGCGGCCACATGGCGTCCAGCGCGCGCAGCAGCGACTTCTCGCCGCCGCCCTGCACGGCCACCGTCTCCACCACCGTCATGCCCAGTTCCTCGGCCAGCTTGTCGGCATCGATCACGATGCCGCGCTTGGCCGCCACGTCCACCATGTTCAGCGCCAGCACCATGGGCAGCCCCAGGCGCTTGATCTCCAGCACCAGGCGCAGGTTCAGGCGCAGATTGGTGGCGTCCACCACGCACACCACCACGTCGGGCGACTGCTCGCCCGCGCGCAGGCCGGCCACCACGTCGCGCGTGATGGCTTCGTCGGGCGTGTGGGCCGACAGGCTGTAGGCGCCCGGCAGGTCCAGCACGCGGAATGGCCGCCCCTCGGGCGAGGTGAACATGCCTTCCTTGCGCTCGATGGTCACGCCGGCGTAGTTGGCCACTTTCTGGCGCGCGCCCGTCAAACGGTTGAACAGCGCGGTCTTGCCGCAGTTGGGGTTGCCCAGCAACGCCACCATCGGCAGTTGCGACACGGCCGCCATCGTCTTTTCCGCTGCGCCCATGGTCATTCCGGTTGAATCGAAATCAGCGCGGCCTCGAAGCGGCGCAGCGCGAACGTGGAATTGCCCACCTTGATGGCCAGCGGTTCACCGCCCGGCATGCCGCGCTTGAGCAGGCGGATTTTCTCGCCCGGCACGAAGCCCAGCTCCATCAGGCGGCGCGCCAGGTCGGCGCCATCGTCGGCCGGATCGCCGGGGGCCACATGCACCACCGTGCCGCTGCTGCCCGTGGGCAGGGTGTCGAGTTTGATCAGCGTAGGCGCTAGTGTCATGGCTATGTCCGCAATATCGGTGAGAAGGCCGCAGGAGTAGGCCGCAGGACAAGCCCGGCGGCAGCTTGCCGGCGCGCTGCAAGATCGCATTCCCGCCGGCAAGATCAATAGTAGCATTATAAACGGGAATGCGAATGGTTTCTATTTGCGCTTGCGGATTGCTTGATTTTGCGGCAGAATAAACCACGTAATGAGAATGATTCGCATTGGGAAATACGCAATATTGTTCATCATTCCCTATATTTCTTCTTCGCAAGGTGCTTCGATGATTGTTTGTGTCTGCAACAATATCTCCGACCGTGAAATCCGCCAGGCCGTGGAGCTGGGCCTGCATACCATGGACGAGCTGCGCGAGCAGCTGGGCGTGGCCACCTGCTGCGGCCAGTGCGCCGACTGCGCCCAGGGCGTGCTCGACACCCAGCTGGCCAAGCTGAACGTCCCCACGCTGCACGCCACCACGCTCAAGCGCCCCGTGCTGGCTGAGTAAATCCCTGCCGCCGTATGCTGCGCCGCGCCACGTGCGGCGCTACGCGCACGCGCCCTTTCATGGCAAAATGACAGCACTCCATCAACACAGGGAAGGCGACATCATGAAGGGCGACCAAGACGTCATCAAACAGCTCAACGCGCAGCTGACCAATGAACTGACCGCGATCAATCAGTACTTCCTGCACTCGCGCATGTACCGCCACTGGGGCCTGGGCAAGCTGGCCAAGAAGGAATATGAGGAATCGATCGGCGAGATGAAACATGCCGACCGCCTGATCGACCGCATCCTGATGCTCGACGGTCTGCCCAACCTGCAGGCGCTGCACAAGGTGATGGTGGGCGAGAATACGGAAGAGATGCTGGACTGCGACCTGCAACTGGAACGGGGCGCCCAGCTCACCGTCAAGGAAGGCATCGCCGCCTGCGAAAAGGCGGCCGATTACGTGTCGCGCGACCTGCTGCTGGAAATCCTGGAAGACACCGAGGAACACATCGACTGGCTGGAAACCCAGATCGACCTGGTGGCCAAGGTCGGCCTGCAGAACTACCTGCAAAGCCAGATGGCGGAATAAGCGCGCCTGCGCGCGGGAGGGTCAGACCCTGGGGTCTGACCCTGCGGTGGAATCAGTGGCCGCCGCCCAGCGCGGCCCGCGCCGCAGGTGAGGCTTGTCCGTCGGCCTCCCCCGCCACCTTCCCCGGCCTGAGCTTGACGAACAACACGGCCAGTGCGCCGCACAGCATCAATGCCCCCGCCAGCCGGATCACGTTCTCCGGATTCCCGCCCAGCCAGCTGCGGTAGTACAACGGCAGCGTGAAGATCTGGATGATCATCGGGATCACGATGAACATGTTGAAGATGCCCATGTAGACGCCGGTGCGCTCCGGCGGGATGCAGCCGGCCAGCATCACATACGGATTGCCCATGATGCTGGCCCACGCCAGCCCGATGCCCACCATCGGCAGCAACAACAGCAGCGGCGAGTGGATCAGCGGGATGCACAGCATGCCGGCGCCGGCCAGCGCCAGGCAGGCGCTGTGCGTCAGTTTCGGTCCGTAGCGGCGCGTGAACGGCACCAGCGCCAGCGCACCCACGAAGGCCACGCCGTTGTAGAACGCCCCCACCTGCCCCGTCAACAATCCCGCGTCGCGGAAGCCCTGCGTGGTCTGGTCGGTGGTGCCGTAGATCGTGGTGGCCAGCGACAGCATGATGTACTGCCAGTAGCAGAACATGGCGTACCACTGGAATAGCTTGACCAGCGCCAGCTGCTTCATGGTGGGCGGCATCTCGCGCACGGCGTCCACGATGTCGCCCAGCGTATGGCGCCAACCGGCCGGCCGCGCGCGCAGTTCGGCCAGTTCCGCTTCCGACAGTGGATGCTCGGGCGTGGTCCTGAGCGTCCACAGCACGGACGTGATCGAGCATACGGCGCCGATCACGAATGCCACGATCACCACGTGCGGAATGTGGTGGCTGTTGACGGCATCCTTGTCCATGCCCCACCACACCAGCAGCGACGGCGTCAGGTAGGCCAGCGTCTGGCCCAGCCCCGTGAACGCGCTTTGCGTGAGGAAGCCGATCGAGTGCTGTTGCGGCGCCAGCTTGTCGCTGACGAAGGCGCGGTACGGTTCCATCGTCACGTTGTTGGCCGCGTCCAGTATCCACAGCAGGCCGGCCGCCATCCACAGCGTGGGGCTGAACGGCATCAGCAGCAGGCCGATGCTGCACAGGATGGCGCCCACCAGGAAGTACGGCGTACGCCGCCCCCAGCGGGTGATGGTGCGGTCGCTCATGGCGCCGATCAGCGGCTGCACCAGCAAGCCGGTCATGGGGCCGGCCAGCCACAGGTAGGGCAGGCTGGCTTCGTCGGCGCCCAGGTATTTGTAGATCGGACTCATGCTGCTCTGCTGCAGGCCGAAACTGAACTGGATGCCGAAGAAGCCGAAGTTCATGTTCACGATCTGCCAGAACGACAGGTGCGGTTTATGGATCGCCATGCGCTGCTCCCGGTTCAGGATACGGCCACTGCATCGGCACCGGCCTGCCAGCGCGCCAGCCACGGCTCATAGAAATCCATGGACTGCGGCACCGCGCCGGAGATGCCGCAGATGGCGCCGGCGAAGGCATTGGCGCGTTCCAGCGTCAACGCCAGCGGCCAGCCCTGCGCGCGGCCGTGCAGGTAGACGGCGGAGAACGCATCGCCCGCGCCCACCGTGTCAACGATACGCTGCGGCGCATGGCTGGCCAGGCTGGCCGTCATCACGCCGTCGGCGCCGAAGTGGATGGCGCCGCGCGGGCCCAGTGTGACGATCAGGCCTTCCAGCGAGAAGATGCGCAGCAGCCGCGAACAGGCCGCATGCAGCGCCGGACTGGTGGCGTCGGCCGTGCCGGGACGGTCGTGGGTGTACCAGTCGAACAGCGCCTGCAGTTCCTCCTCGTTGACCTTGACGATGTCGGCCTGGTGCAGCGATTCGAACACGCTGCGCTCCACTACCTGGCCGTCGCGCACATTCAGGTCGAGGAAGCGCTTGGCCGGCGATGCCGCCAGCAGGGCGCGCAAGGTGCCGCGGCTGACCGGATTGCGCTGCGCCAGCGTGCCGAAGTACAGCACGCCGGGGTTGGTGGCCCGCAGCGCCGCCAGCGCCGGTTCGGTCTCGATGTAATCGTAGGCCTGGTCGGCCAGGATGATGAAGCGGTGCCCATCGGCCCCACGCTCCACCACCACGCGGCCGGTGGCTTCGGTGGGATCGGTTTGCAGGCCCGTTTGCGGCATGCCGTAGCGTTCGAATTCGGCGCGCACCAGCGCCCCGTTCTTGTCCTGCCCCACCCGCGTGATCATCAGCGTGGGCACGCCGAAGGCGGCCAGGTGGCGCGCCATGTTGAACGGTGCGCCGCCCACCACCTGCTCGGTGATGAAATCATCGACCAGGGCTTCGCCGAACACGGCGATGGCGTTGGCGTTGCTTTCGACATTGTCGTTGGCGTTGGCGTTGGTCTCGTTGTCACGCATGGCGTGCACTCCTTCCGTTCGTTGTTGCGCGCTCATGCGGCACGCTCGCTCGATGGCTGGCCGTCCGGCCGCTCCAGCCACAACATGGCCCATGGTTCCAGCGTCGTTTCGCCAGCCAGTATGCGGCTGTCCTGGCAGCACGTCCAGTCACCGTCCAGCGCCACCGTGTGGGCCTGGCCGGAGAAATTCATCAGCACCAGCAGGTGCGGGCCACGCGCCAGCGCCAGCACGGCGGGATGGCCCGCGTCCAGCACGGCGCGCGGCGCGCCGGCGGCCAGCGCGTCGTGGCGCCGCCGCTGCAGGATCAGCTGGCGCAGCGCGCCATACATGCGGCCCGGGATGGTGCTGGCGTCGTGGCGGACGGCCCAGCGCTCGCGGTCGAAGCGCGGCCGCTGCAGCCAGCGGCTGTCCATGGCGTGCTGCGGACGCGCCGTGTAGCTGTAGTCATTGGTCTGGGCCAGTTCATCGCCCATGTACAGCACGGGCAGCGCGCCGAAGCTGAGCGCCAGGCCATGCAGCAGCAGCATGCGGCGCAGCGCCAGTTCGCGCTGGCCGGCCGTGTCGGCCGCCTCCAGCCCGGCCAGCGAGGCGGCCATGCCATTGCTGCCGTGGGCCGCGTTCGGATCGCTGCTCTGGAAGGCGGCGCCGCGCGCATAGCTGCCGTTGGCGCCGGCGAAGAACTGGGCCACGCGGGCCAGCCGGGCGTTCGGGTCCTGCCCGTCCGCGCCCGCTTCGGCACGCAGCACGTTCCAGCCGATGTCGTCGTGGCAGCGCACATAACTGAGCCAGCTGGCCGCCGGCGGCAAGGCCGGCGTGCTGGCCGCCACGGCGCGCAGCAGACCGGCATCCTGCTCGGCCAGGGCAGCCCAGCCAGCGGCCATCAGGCTGCTGTGGTAGGCGATGTGGCACTCGGGCGCCGCGTCCGCACCGAAGTAGGCGGGCAGCTCGCGCGTGGGCACGATGGCCTCGGCCTTCAGCAGCACGCCGGGCGCCACGATGTCGACGATGGCGCGCATCGCTTGCAGCAGCTGGTGCGCTTCCGGCTGGTTCATGCAGTTCGTGCCTTCGCGCTTCCACAGGAAGGCGGTGGAATCGAGCCGGAACACTTCGATGCCGCGATTGGCCAGCCGCAGCAGGGTTGCCGCCATGGCCGCGAACACGGCCGGATTGGCGTAATTCAGGTCCCACTGGTAGGGATAGAACGTGGTCCAGACCCAGCCGCCCAGCGCCTCGACATGACTGAAATTGCCCGGTGCGACCTGGGGAAATACCTGGCCCAGGGTGCGCTCGTAGCGATCCGGCATGGTACGGTCCGGGAACACGTGGAACATGGCGCGCATGGCGGCGTCGCCCGCGCGCGCGCCCTGCGCCCATGCGTGGTCGTCGGCCACGTGGTTGAGGATGAAGTCCGAGCACAGGCTGATGCCGGCCACCCGCAGTTGCGCCGTCAGCGCTTCCAGGTCGGCATTGCTGCCCAGTTCCGGCTGCACTTCGTCGAAGCTGGCCACGGCGAAGCCGCCGTCGTTCTCGCCGGCGCGCGCGCGCAGGAACGGCAGCAGGTGCAGATAGCTCACGCCCAGGGCCTGCAGGTGCGGAATCTGGCGCGCCACGCCTTGCAGGTCGCCGCCGAAATTCTGCACGTAGGCGCAGTAACCCAGCATGCGCTGGCTGAGGAACCAGTCCGGTTCGGCGGCACGCGTGGCGTCCAGCCGGCGCAACGCTTCCGGACGGGCCGCGTACAGCTGGCCCAGGGTTTCCATCAGGTCGCCCAGCCAGGCATCGAAACCGGCGTGGCCGCCATACAGGCCGGCCAGCAGGCGGCGCAAGGCCGGTTCGTGGGCGGCCAGGCGGCGCGCGGCGTCCAGCTGCAACGCCGGTGGCAACGCTGCCAGCAGGCGTTCGGCGGGGGTGAAATTAGTTGTCATGATGCGGGAAAAAGAGGGGGAAAGCGCGGCCCGCCGATTGGTGGGCCGCGCCGGAATTGCCTTGCCTGGAGGCCGGCCTGTCAGAAGGCGTAGTTCAGGCTCAGCTTGACCGAACGGCCCGTGATGGAGCGTGCCGCGTGGCCATCGCCTTCCACTTCGGTGTAGCCGATCTTGTCGAACAGGTTGTTGGCGCTCAGCGACACCACGGCCTGCTGCGACAGCTGGTAGTTCACGAATGCGCTGACCACCTGGTAAGCAGGCATGTTGATGGTATGCGCATCATCGGCCCACGACTTGCCGGTGCCGACGATGCTGCCGCCCAGCGTCACATCACCCACGGTGTAGGTCGGCGCCAGCTGGTACACCACCTTGGCCTGGCGGCGCGGGGTGTTGCCGATCACTGCCACGTCGCCAGGCGCGGTGCCGGTGATCTTGGCATCGGTGTAAGTGAGGCCGCCATTGATGCGAAAGTCGCCCGCGTTGTAGGCCGCTTCCAGTTCCACACCCTTGGCGTCGTAGCTGTTGGCCGTGCTGCGCTGGGTGGTCGCTTCGTAGTTGGTCTCATCGGTCTTGGCCTGGAACAGCGTGACGAAGGTGCTCACGCCGCCGCGCCGCCATTTCAAACCGCCTTCGAGCTGCTTGACGGTGTTGATGTTGATCGGCGCGGTGCCGTCCAGCGGGGTGCCGAACAGGATGCGGTCGGCGTTGAAGGCCACGCCATCGCTGACGCGGGCGAACAGCGCCAGGTCCTTGGTCAGGCGATAGTTGCCGCCCACCGAGTAGGAGTTGTGGTTGATCTTGTAGTCCACCATCTGCGTATTGGCCGCGTCGTAGTGCAGGCCGGCGGTGGCGATGTTGGCCGTGCCGCTGGCGCGCTGGCGGTCCTGGCGCACGCTGGCGTCCACGTTCAGCGGACCCTGCTCGTAGCCCACGTTCAGGTACGGCGAGGTCAGCTTGTACTCCATGTCCACGGCGCGCATGCAGCAGCCGCCCCAGGCCGGGCCCACGTAACCGGGAGTGGCGCTGGACGTTTGCAGCAGGGCCGGTTTGTCGCCGGTCGCTTGCAGCAGGTACTGGTTGAAGTTCCAGGTCAGGCCCAGTTGCTGGGTCGAGGCGTACAGGCCGGCCGTGCCGGTCAGCTTGCCGCCGCCGGCCAGCGTGAACGTCTTGGACAGCTTGGTGTCGTTGAGCGTATTGCCCGCATCGTCGATGGAAGTGTTGAACACGACGGCATTGAACGCCAGGCCGTTGTAGGCCTTGCCCTTGTTGGGACCCGTGGCGAACACATAGCTGCCCACGGTGCCGTTATCGGCCGGGAACACGCCGGCGAAGCGGCCGCTGTTGCTGGCCTTGCGGAACTTGTCGCTCAGGGTCCAGCCGCCGCCGAGGTCGAACGAACCTTCCAGGCCCAGCGCGTCGCTCTTCACGCGCAGGCCGTCGTTGACGTTGGTGGAGACGGGGTTGTTGTTCTTGTCCAGCACCACGTCGCGCACCCAGTACGGCGAGTAGAAGCTGACCTTGCGCGGGTCGATGCCGGGGATTTCCGTGACCTGCTGGTTCACCACGCGCACCGGCACCGGCAGCGCCGTCGGCGATTTGTCGTCCAGGTGCTTGAACGAGATGCGGATGAAGCCATTGTCCAGCTCATGGGTGACGTTGCCGCGAATCTGGCCGCCGCTTTCCGTGCTCAGGCCCGTGTTGCGGATGCCTTCGCCGCTGCGATAGTGGCCGCCAATGAAGAAGCGGGTCTTGTCCGAGATCGGTGCGCCGTAGTCGAAGTCGTAGCGGGTCTCGTCGTAGCCGAGGCCACGGCTGATGCCGATATGGCCGCCCTTCTCTTCGCCGGTCTTGCTGATGAAGTTGATGATGCCGCCCGGCGAGTTGGTGGCCAGCGTGGAGGCCGAGCCGCCGCGCACCACTTCCAGGTGGTCCAGCGTGCCGTCGATCTTCACGTAGCTGTCGGGCGTGATGAAGTTGAAGTCGCCCGACTGCAGCACGGGCAGGCCGTCTTCCTGGATCTGGACGTAGCGCGCGCCGCCGGCCGAGATGGGCACGCCGCGCACGGTGATGTTGGCGTTACCTTCGCCGCCCGACGATTCCGAGCGCACGCCCGGCACGGAGCGCAGCACTTCGGCCGCGCTGGTGGGCACGGACTGCTTGATGGCGTCCGGGTCCATGGTGGAGATGGAGACGCTGGACTTCATCTTGGTCGCGCCGCCGGTGGTGCCCGTGACGACGATGCGTTCCAGGTTCAGGCCATCGGCCGGCTGGGCGGAGGGTGCGGCGGGAGCGGCTGCGGCATCGGCCTGCTGCGCGTGGGCGGCGCCCAGTTGCAGCATGGCCAGTGCGACGGCGGCGGCCACGCCGCTCAGTTTGACTTTCGATGATTCCATGGTTCTCCTCCAGGTATGTTTGCACCGCATCTTGGCGGCGGTTGGACTCGCGTTCAGCGCAACCTGTTGAGCCGGTTGTCATTGTGCTGAATTACTGAGCAGGTGCGCCATTATTCCTCGATTGCGAAATTATTGCAATCGATTGCAATGCAGCGGCGCAACATGAATATCCGAACCATGACCTGATCAGCTTGCTCTATGAAATCCGCAAAAACAAAGGAGATTTAAAGACGAAATACGTGATAAGACGCAATATTTATGCTGCGATGCAGCACAAAAATGTCGCATATTTACAAATAAAATTGCAATCGGTTGCAATTTAGTTGAGTACACAACTATCTGGACTGGCGTAGCGAATCAGCGGGAAGTCGGGACCACGCTGCTGTCGCGCACGACGAGCTCCGTGGGCAGCAGCCGCGACGGCGCGGGCCGGCCTTCCGTCAGCTCCAGCAGCGCCGCGACGAGCGCGCGGCCCGCCTCGCGCATCGGCTGGCGCACGGAACTGAGCGGCGGATGGAAATAGCTGGACAATTCGATGTCGTCGTAGCCAACCACGGCCACCTGCCCCGGCACGTCCACGCCCTGCTGGCGCAAGGTGTTCACGGCCGTCATGGCCAGCAAGTCGCTGCACGCGAACACGGCGTCGAAATCGACGGCGCGGCGGCGCAGTGCCAGCACGCCTTCGCTGCCGCCCTGCGGCAGGAACGACACATCGACCTGCAACTGCGGATCGGGCGCCAGGCCGGCGGCGGCCAGCGCCTCGGTATAGCCCTGGTAGCGCTGCGCCACCTCGGGCAGCCCGGTGTCGCCAAGGAAGGCGATGCGGCGCCGCCCCTGCTGCAGCAAGTGGGCCGTGGCCAGCCGGCCGCCGGCCACGTTGTCGCCACCCACGGTGCAGTACAGCTGCTGCGGCAGTTGCGCGCCCCACACCACCATGGGCACGTGGCGCGCGGCCAATTGATTGAGCTGGTCGTGATGGCGCCACTGGCCGATCAGCACCACGCCGATCACGCGGCCCGTGTCGAACGGCGCGGCGGCCGCGTCGAGCTGCTCGGCGTCGACCCGGCTCACCAGCATGTCGAAGCCCTGCTCGGTGAGCGCGTCGGCCAGACTGCCCAGCATGGCCAGGAAGAAGGGATCGGTCAGGTGCTGGCGGGTGGCCGAATCGAACGGGATCACCACGCCGATGGTGCGGTTCTGCTTGAGGCGCAGGTTCTGCGCGCCGATGTTGATGGTGTACTTGAGCGAGCGGGCCAGCTCCATGATGCGGGCCCGGGTCTCGTCGTTGACCAGCGTGCTGCCGCTCAGCGCGCGCGAGACGGTCGAAGTAGACACCCCGGCCAGGCGCGCGATGTCGGCCATCTGCAGGCGCTGTTGCTGCGCCGGGCTGGGATGGTCGGCGGCGGGCGGCGTGGTCTTGGGCACGGGCAGGGTGAAATGCCGGCTTACTGCGGCACCGTGTCCTTGAACGAAGGCCGCTCGGCCAGCTTGTCGTGCAGGCGGGCCAGGTTCGGGTGGCTGTCGCGCCAGTCGATTTCCGGGAAACGGAACGTGAGCCAGCCCAGCGCGCAGCCAACAGCCACGTCGGCCAGCGAGTAATGAATGCCGGCGCAATAGGGCTGGTCGCCCAGCTTGTCGGACATCGACGCCAGGCCCAGTTCCACCTTGCGCAGCTGGCGCGCGATCCAGTCGGCGCTCTGCTGCTCGGGCGGACGCAAGGTGCGCTCCAGGCGCACCAGCACGCCCGCGTCGAGCACGCCGTCGGCCAGCGCTTCCCAGCACTTGATGTCGGCGCGCTCGCGGCCATTGGGCGGCAGCAGCTTGCACACGGGCGTGAGCGTGTCGAGATACTCGACCATCACGCGCGAGTCGATCATCACGGTGCCATCTTCCATGATCAGGCTCGGCACCTTGCCCAGCGGGTTCAGTTTCTGGATGGTGGTCTCGGAGGCCCACACATTTTCGAGTTCAAACTGATAGTCGAGCTTCTTTTCCGCTAACACGACACGGACTTTGCGTACATAAGGACTGGCGAGGGAACCGATGAGTTTCATAGACGCTACGAGTAGAAGATTAGGTAACAGTATAGCATCGGGCCACCGCCTTGGCGGCGCGTGTGGTCAAGCCGGCGCGGCGCGGCAACAGCCGGCCCGGTCCGGCCAATGGTAAAATGCGGGTTTGCCCGCGCTTGGGAGGCGCCGCCAGCGTCGCTGGCCCGACCCGAACGCCCCGCCGCACCGATGTTTTCCTGGTTTTCTTAACTTCTGCTGCCCTGTCCATGACTACTACTCCTTACTCCACGCTGTCGGCCCTGTCCCCACTCGACGGCCGCTACGCCGCCAAGACCGACAAGCTGCGTCCCATCCTGTCCGAATCGGGCTTCATGCACCACCGCGTCAAGGTGGAGATTGCGTGGCTGCAGGCGCTGTCGCAGGCCGGTTTCGCCGAGATCAAGCCGTTCTCGCATGAGGCCACGAGCCTGCTCGACAAGATCGCCCACGAGTTCTCGGAGGAAGACGCGGCCCGCATCAAGGAAATCGAGGCCGTCACCAACCACGACGTCAAGGCCGTCGAATACTGGCTCAAGGAACAGGTCAAGGACATGCCGGAGCTGGTGGCCGCGTCCGAGTTCATCCACTTCGCCTGCACCTCGGAAGACATCAACAACACCTCGCACGGCATGATGCTGAAAGCGGCCCGCGACGGCGTGATGCTGCCGGCCCTGCAGGCGGTGATCGCCAAGCTGACCGAAATCGCGCACGCCAACGCGGCCCTGCCGATGCTGTCGCGCACCCACGGCCAGACGGCCAGCCCCACCACGCTGGGCAAGGAGATGGCCAACGTGGTGGCCCGCCTGCAGCGCGCCATCAAGCGCATCGAGCAAGTGGAAATCCTGGGCAAGATGAACGGCGCCGTCGGCAACTACAACGCCCACCTGTCGGCCTACCCCGGCTTCGACTGGCCCGCGTTCTCGCAGAACGTGATCGAGCAGCGCCTGGGCCTGGTGTTCAATCCCTACACCATCCAGATCGAACCGCACGACTACATGGCCGAGCTGTTCGACGCCTTCGCCCGCGCCAACACCATCCTGCTGGACCTGAACCGCGACATCTGGAGCTACGTCTCGCTGGGCTACTTCAAGCAGAAGACCAAGGCCGGCGAGATCGGCTCGTCGACCATGCCGCACAAGGTCAACCCGATCGACTTCGAGAACTCGGAAGGCAACCTGGGCCTGGCCAACGCCGTGCTCAAGCACCTGTCGGAAAAACTGCCCGTCTCGCGCATGCAGCGCGACCTGACCGATTCGACCGTGCTGCGCAACATCGGCGTGGGCTTCGGCTACACCCTGCTGGCCTATGACAGCTGCCTGCGCGGCCTGAACAAGCTGGAAGTGAACCCGGCCCGCCTGGCCGCCGACCTGGACGCCAACTGGGAAGTGCTGGCCGAGCCGGTGCAGACCGTGATGCGCCGCTACGGCATCGCCAACCCGTATGAACAGCTCAAGGAACTGACCCGCGGCAAGGGCATTTCCAAGGATGCGCTGCGCGAGTTCATCACCGGCCTGGCCATCCCGCAGGACGCCAAAGACCTGCTGCTGGCCATGACCCCGGCCAACTACACCGGCATCGCCGAACAGCTGGCCCAGGCCATCTGACCAGCACAATCCGGCACGGCCCCTGTTTTTCTGAAACCGGGGACGGACACCAGTTTTCAAGCATAATTGCTGGGAAAATTGGGGTCCGTCCCCGGTTTTCGCATTTTCGGCCACGCTCAGCACGTCCGGCGATTCTTTGGTATATTGGCCCCCTAGTTAGTCCTAACACGTACTATTTTTTGGATCGCCCATGCAACGCTACACCAAACCCGCCATGCTGCTGCACTGGCTGACCGCCATCCTGATCATCGCCGCCTTCTTCCTGGGGCTGACGATGACGGAAATCCACGGCATCACTCCCACCAAACTCAAGTACTACTCCTGGCATAAATGGCTGGGCGTGACGGTGCTGCTGGTCGCCTGCGTGCGCATCCTGTGGCGCAAGGCCAATACGCCCCCGCCGCCACCGGCCGGCATGCCGGCGTGGCAAGTCAAGGCCGCCGACGGCGCGCACCACCTGCTGTACCTGCTGATCTTCGCCGTGCCCATCTCCGGCTACCTGTACAGCTGCGCGGCCGGCGTGCCCGTGGTCTACCTGGGCCTGGTGCAACTGCCCTCGCTGATCGCGCCCAACCCCGAGCTTAAGCCTGTCTTAAAAAGCATCCATTATGTTCTCACCATGACCATGGCTGGCGTGGTGGTACTGCACGCGCTGGCCGCGCTCAAGCACCACTTCATCGACCGCGACGATGTGCTCAAGCGCATGCTGCCCTGACTGCCCCTCCACCCGCTACCCCACACAGGAGTTAGTTGATATGAAAAAAACCGCCCTCGTTTCCCTGCTTGGCCTGGCGATCGCCGCCAGCGCCGGCGCCGCCGTGCTCAAGACCGATGCCGCCAAAAGCACTGTGACGGCCACCTTCAAGCAGATGAACGTGCCGGTCGAATCGCCGTTCAAGAAGTTCGACGCTGCGATCGACTACAACCCGTCCGCCCCCGACGCGGCCAAGGCCACCGTCAACGTGGACACCGCCAGCCTGGATCTGGGCGAAGCGGACATGAACAAGGAAGTGGCGAAGAAGGAGTGGTTCAATTCGGCCCAGTTCCCGAAAGCGAGCTTCGTCTCCACCGGCATCAAGAGCGCCGGCGCGGGCAAGCTGACCGTGACGGGCAAGCTGACCATCAAGGGCAAGGCCGCCGACGTCACCTTCCCGCTGTCCGTCAAGACCGAAGGCGGCAAGCAGGTGTTCGACGGCGCGCTGCCGATCAAGCGCCTGGCCTACAATATTGGTGAAGGCGAGTGGAAAGACACCAGCATGGTGGCCGATGAAGTCACCATCAAGTTTCACGTCGTCGCTGGCCAGTAGTTCGTTCATTAACCTGTACCGGAGTACCGTTTCATGAAATTGCAGATCCTGATCGCCAGCGTGCTGGCCGCGTCCACCGCCTCCGCCGTCGCCGCCACCTACAACATCGATCCCAGCCACACCTACCCCAGCTTCGAGGCCGACCACATGGGCCTGTCCGTCTGGCGCGGCAAGTTTGACAAGACCAGCGGCACCGTCACGCTGGACCGCGCCGCCAAAACGGGCGCGCTGGACATCACCATCGACGCCGCCTCGATCGACTTCGGCTTCGAGAAGATGAACACCCACGCCAAGTCGCCCGACATGTTCAACGTGGAGAAATACCCCACCGTGACCTACAAGAGCAAGTCGTTCAAGTTCAACGGCGACACGCTGGTGGGCGTGGACGGCGAGCTGACCATGCTGGGTGTGACCAAGCCGGTATCGCTGACGGTCAACAAGTTCAAGTGCATCATGCACCCGCGCTTCAAGCGCGAAGTGTGCGGCGCCGACGCCACTGCCGAATTCAAGCGCACCGATTTCGGCCTGAACATCGCCACGCCGGCCTTCTCGCCGGAAGTGAAGCTGGCGATCCAGGTCGAAGCCATCAAGTCCGAGTAAGCGAACAACGAGCGAACAACGAGCGCGCCACACGCGCGCCCGTTCACAACAGCCCCCGCTGGGCCGGCATGCCGGTATCAGCGGGGGCTGTTTCATTTGCGGACCAGTGCCTGTGTTTCCGCTGCCGGTTGTAAGCGAATGTAAGACTCGGTAAGAGGTTGTAATCCCCGTCAACTGGAGTGTGGCGAGCCCCGTTTTCTGCACAATGACACGGGAATTGTCCCGGCGCAGAAACCAGAAAAGGATTACACATCATGACCAAGATTATCGCTTCCCTGATCGCCGGCCTGTTCGCAACCGCAGCCTTCGCACAAGCGCCCGCCGCCACCGCCACCCCAGCCGCCGCAGTCAGCGCGCCGGTCGCCGTGAAAGCCGAAGCGAAAGACAGCAAGGCCGCCGTCAAAGCCGAAGTCAAGGAAACCAAGGCTGCCGCCAAGACCGAAGCCAAAGCCGACGTGAAGGCCGCCAAGATGGAAGCCAAGACCGTCAAGGCTGAAGCCAAGAGCGACGTGAAGGCCGACACCAAGGTGGACGCCAAAGTCGAAAAGGCCAAGGAAGCCAAAGAACACAAGAAGAGTGAAGAAGGCAAGGCCAAAGCCGCCGCCGAAGCCGGCAAGGTCGCCGCCAAGGAAGCCGCCATCACCAAGTAAGCACCAGTCAGCAGCACCAGATTTGCAGTAAGCGCAGCACACAACCCATACAACTGTTTAAAGGAATACTGAAATGAGCAAAATCGTCGCCACCCTGATCGCCACCCTGTTCGCTACCGCCGCTTTCGCCCAGGCACCGGCACCTGCCGCCAACGCCACCACGGCCAGCAGCGCGCCGGTCGCCGCCAAGGTCGCCACCGCTGACACCAAGGCCGCCGTCAAGACCGAAGCCAAGGAAACCAAGGCAACGCCAGCTGCCGAGGAAGGCGCCAAGCCAGCGGCCAAGCATG